>QZKF01000016.1 GCA_003599455.1 Comamonadaceae bacterium | reverse complement strand
CTAGCGCAGGTGCGCGAGGTCGCCGAGCGACTGCAGCAGCGCCAGCACCTCGTCCCAGCCCTGGCGCTGCACGTCCCAGCTCTCGCGGAAGCCGGCCTGCATCGTGGCGATGGCCTGTGCGCGCGGCACGTCGGCCGGCCGGTCGATCAGGCTGTCGAGGTGCCAGAGCAGGCTCTGCATCACCTGCCGGGTGAGGGCGGGGCTGCCGCGCGTGAGCGTCAGCAGGTCGAGCTCGGCCAGCAGCGGGCGCAGCGCCTGCGTGGCGGCGGCGTCGCCGAAGTCGTGCGCGGGGTCGGGCAGGGCGCCGTCCATCAGCGCCGCCACCCAGTGGCCCATCTGCGGCAGGCGCTCGCGGGGCTGACCGCTGCTGCACACCACGGCCCAGCGCCAGAGCTCGCGCGGCAGGCCGGCGAGGTGGTGGTAGGGGCGGTCGGGCGCCATGGCGGCGGCGCCTTCAGCTGGACCAGTGCACCGGCTCGGGTGCGGCCGCGGACGGGGCCGCTGCGTTCACCGGCAGCTGCGCGAAGCCGTCGCGCACCGCCCGCAGCTGCGCGCGCAGCGCGTCCAGGTGCGCGCAGCGCGCGTGGTGCACCGCCTCGATGTGCGCGAGCCACGAGGGCGGCAGCCAGTCGTGCGCGCGCGCCTCGCCCACCACCGCGTGCGCGGTGTCGGCCACGGCCTCGCACAGCGTGTGCAACTGGCCGAGCAGTTCGTCGGTCTGCGCCACGCGCGCTTCGATGTGCACCGGGCTGTAGCGGCGCTGGGCGCGCTCGCTGGTGATGCGCACCAGCTCGTTCTCGCTCGCGCCCGGGCCGGCGATGGAGCGCGCCAGCGCGAGCTTGCCCGCGCTGTCGTCCTGGGCGTCGGCGGGCGCGCGGCGTTCGGTGTCGAGCTGCTGCTCGAACGCGAGCACGGCGCGTTCCAGCCCCTCGAGCGGCAGCGGCGCGGTCTGTGCCACGCCGTGCTGGAAGAAGTCGATCCAGCCCGGCACGTCCGGCGGCGCGGCGGCCAGCACATAGGGCAGCAGCCACAGGTCCCAGGGGCTGACGGCGTCCGCGCCACGGCTCGCGGCCTGCAGCTGCAGCAGCTCCACCAGCTGGCGCCAGCGGCGGTCCGAGACGGTCTGCTGGGTCTGCGCGGCGTGCTGGCGTGCCTGCAGCAGGAGCGCCAGCACGGCCTCGCCCAGCGCGACCTGCGGCGCGCGGGCGCGCAGCGCTTGCAGCGTGTCGCGCTGGATCAGCGCGTTCGCCGGGGTGGCATCCGCGTGCGGCGGCGCGGCCTGCAGCAGCGCGCTGAAATGCGCGTCGTCCACCGGCTGCACCGGCACGCGCAGCAGAAAGCGGTCGTGGAAGGCGAGCAGGCTGTCGTCCTGCGGCTGCTCGTTGCTCGCGCCCACCAGGCACACCAGCGGCACCGGCAGGCGCTGGCTGCCGTTGTCGAACTGGCGCTCGTGCAGCAGGCCCAGCAGCGTGTTGAGGATGGCGGAGTTGGCCTTGAACACCTCGTCGAGGAAGGCCACCTCGGCGCTGGGCAGGTAGCCCTCGGTCAGGCGTTCGTAGCGGTCGTCTTCCAGCGCGCGCAGCGAGAGCGGGCCGAACAGTTCTTCGGGCACGGTGAAGCGCGTGAGCAGGCGCTCGAAATAGTGCGCACCCGGCAGCAGGCGCTGCAGCCGCCGCGCGAGCTCGCTCTTGGCGGTGCCCGGCGGGCCGAGCAGCAGCACGTGTTCACCCGCGAGCGCGGCAATCAGCAGCGCGCGCGCGGCCACGTCGCGCTGCAGCAGGCCGCGCTCGAGTTCGGCCAGGGCGGGGGCCCAGCGCGACACGCGTCACACCCTTTCGAAAATCGCCGCGATGCCCTGGCCGCCGCCGATGCACATGGTCACCAGCGCGTAGCGGCCCTGGATGCGGTGCAGCTCGTGGATGGCCTTGACGGTGATCAGCGCGCCGGTGGCGCCGATCGGGTGGCCCAGCGAGATGCCCGAGCCGTTGGGGTTGACCTTGGCCGGGTCCAGGCCGAGGTCGCGCGTGACGGCGCAGGCCTGCGCGGCGAAGGCCTCGTTGGCCTCGATCACGTCCAGGTCCTTCACCGTGAGGCCGGCCTTCTGCAGCGCGATCTTCGTGGCCGGCACCGGGCCGATGCCCATGTACTTCGGGTCCACGCCGGCGTGCGCGTACGACACCAGGCGCGCCAGCGGTTTCGCGCCGCGCGCTTTCGCGGTGCCGGCTTCCATCAGCACCACGGCCGCGGCCGCGTCGTTGATGCCCGAGGCGTTGCCCGCGGTCACGGTGCCGTTTTCCTTCAGGAACACCGGCTTCAACTTGCCCAGGTCGTCCATCGTGCAGTTGGGGCGGAAGTGTTCGTCGGTGGCGTAGGCCACGTCGCCCTTCTTGCTCTTGAGCATCACGGGAACGATCTGGTCCTTGAAGCGGCCCCCTTCGGTGGCGCGCTGGGCGCGGTTGTGGCTTTCCACCGCGAGCTTGTCCTGGTCTTCGCGGCTGATGCCCCACTTGGCCGCGATGTTCTCGGCCGTCACGCCCATGTGGATGGTGTGGAAGGGGTCGTGCAGCGCGCCGACCATCATGTCGACCATCTTGGTGTCGCCCATGCGCGCGCCCCAGCGCATGTTGAGGCTGGCGAACGGCGCGCGGCTCATGCACTCGGCACCGGCGCCGATGGCCACGTCGGTGTCGCCCAGCAGGATGCTCTGCGAGGCCGAGACGATGGCCTGCAGGCCCGAGCCGCACAGGCGGTTGACGTTGAAGGCGGGCGTGCCTTCGGCGCAACCGCCATTGATGGCGGCCACGCGCGAGAGGTACATGTCTTTCGGCTCGGTGTTGACCACGTGGCCGAACACCACATGGCCAACGTCCTTGCCGTCCACGCCGGCGCGCGCGAGCGACTCGCGCACCACGAGCGCGCCGAGTTCGGTGGGGGGCTGGTCCTTCAGGCTGCCGCCAAAGGTGCCAATGGCGGTGCGCACGGCGCTGACGACTAGAACTTCTCGGCTGCTCATGGGGGTCTCCTGATGGTGTGTTGGGAATTCAGCCGCCATCGTAGCCCGGGCCGCGGTGCCGGTTCTTGATGCGCGTCAGAAAGTCTGGCGGGCCAGCACGCGCAGGCGTGCGGGGTCTTTGCCCTGCGCGCCGGGTCGGGTCACGAAGACCTCGCCCATGGCCAGGAACTCACCGGTCAACGCGGTGATGTTGACCTGGTGCGTCACCAGCATCAGGTTGCGCGGCGCCTGCCAGCCCTGCACCGCGGCCAGCACGGCGCGGGTCTGTTCGTCCTGGCCGCCCGCACCAAAAAACGAATTGATCGGTGGCCACACGGTGTTCTGCCTGAAGGCCAGCATGGCGGTGTCCACGCAGCGACACCAGGCGCTGGAGCGCACCTGGTCGAGCTTGACGCGTTCGCGCAGAAACGTCTCACCCACACGCCGGGCCTGCGCGCGTCCGGCTTCGCTCAGGTTGCGCTGGGTGGCGCATTCGCCGGGTTTGAAGTTGGGCGGGTCGCCCACGCCGGGCTCGGTCTGCGCGTGGCGCATCAGCACCACGCAGCCGCCCTCGCGCAGCAGGGTCCAGAAGCCCGCGTCCTGGGCCTGCGCCAGGCCCGCGAGGCCGGTCAGGCCGAGGGCGGTGGCGGCGGTGAAGCGGCGGCGGTTCAGCGGTGGCGTGGTCACGGGCTTGTCTCCTTCAGTCGCGCACGTCGGCGACCGGCTGGGTGCCGAAATCGGGGCGATCGAGCCAGGCCAGCACGCGCGCGGCGGCGGCCTCGGGAGAAGTGAGTTGGCCCTGGCGCTGGAGTTCCACAAAGCGCTGCAGGTCGGGGAAGGCGGCGGGGTCGCCCGCGCGCAACTGGGACTGCATGTCGGTGTCGATCACGCCGGGCGCGAGCGAGACCAGCTTCGCGCCGTGCGGGCGCTGCGCCTCGTCGAGCGCGCAGCAGCGGGTGAAGTGGTCCATGCCGGCCTTGGCCGCGCAGTAGGGCGCCTGGGCCGCCATGGCGTGGCGCCCAAGGCCCGAGGAGATGTTGAGCACCTTGCGCGGGCCGCGCCAGCCCGCGGCCACCCAGGCCCCGGTGGCGCGCAGGAAGGCCGCGGTGAGCTGCATGGGCGCTTCCAGCCCCACGCGCAGCGCGTTCGCCAGGTCGTCGGGCGGACAGTCGTCGAGCGGGCCGATGCGCGGCAGCACGCCGGCGTTGTTGATCAGCGTGGCGCTGGCGAAGCCGCTGGCGCGCTGTGCCTCCAGCCAGGCCTGCAGGCGTTCGGCGGCGCCGGTGGTGTCGGCCAGGTCCTGCGTCCACTGCGTGAAGGGCGCGCCGGCATGTTGTGCCGCGTCGGCGAGTTCGCGGTTGACGTGGCGCGAGATGCACAGCAGCTGGTGGCCCGAGCTCAGCAGTTGCCGGGCCATGGCCAGGCCCATGCCGCGCGAGGCGCCGGTGAGGAGGGTGAGGTGTGGTGCGGTCATGGTGTTCTCAGAAGGGGCAGGGGCTGTGGAAGCTCATGGGCGTGCCGTGCAGCGGGTGCGGCAGCGACAGGCTGTGCGCGTGCAGCAGGAGCCGCCCGGCCATGGCCTGCTGTTCGGGGCTCGCGTACAGCGCGTCGCCCAGGATCGGGTGGCCGATGGCCAGCAGGTGCACGCGCAGCTGGTGCGTGCGCCCGGTCACGGGTTCGAGTTCTACCCGCGTTGTGATGTCCGTGTGGGCGGTCGGGCTTTGCGTGTCGGCCAGCCGCCAGCGCGTCACGCTCGGTTTGCCGAGCTCGGCGCTCACGATGCTGCGCGGGCGGTTGGGCCAGTCCACGGTGATGGGCAGGGCTATGGTGTTCCAGCCGTTGTCGTGCTGCGGGTTGGCGAGTGCACCGGCCACCACGGCGGTGTAGCGCTTGTGCACCTGGCGCGTTTCGAACGCGCGGCCGAGGATGCGCTGGGCGTCGAGGCCACGCGCCATCACCACCAGGCCCGAGGTCGACATGTCGAGCCGGTGCACCACGAGGGCGTCGGGCCAGCGGGCCTGGGCTCTTGCGCTCAGGCAGTCCTGCTTGTCGGGGCCTTTTCCGGGGACGGCGAGCAGGCCTGCGGGTTTGTCGAGGACGATCATGTGTTCGTCTTCGTGGAGGGTGTGCAGATCGCTCACCTGTACCTCGCGGGCTCGTGGGCGCACGGCGCTCTGTTCCGCTCATGTCCCCCGGCGGCTGGTGCCGCCTCCTCCTTTACTTCGCTCCACAGAGCGCCGTGCACCCACGAGCCAGAAGCGGTGTGGGCACGCAATGCTTCGCACGCCAACGAGGTCATCGGCGACCGGGGTGACCGGCGCAGCGAAGTAAAGGAGGAGACCCGGCGAAGCCGGGTCGGGGGACATGAGCGGAGCCGGTCGCCCCGGTCGCCGATGACCGGAGCCACCCGGAGAAACCGGAGAAAAACTTACACCCCGAGCAGCTCGCGCACCATCTTGTGCAAACGCTGCTTCGGCTCCGCCAGCGCATCGACGATGCTGAAGTGGTTGACACCAGGAAGGGCTTCGCACACCGGCACCACGTGCTCGCCCCAGGCCTGCTGGATCAGGCGGTTGTGGCGCAGGAACTCGCTGCTCTCGTCGGCACCGGCCACCGCGGTGAGCTGGCCCCGGCCCTCGCGCACCGGCGGCGCGGGCAGCAGCGCCGGGCTGGCCATGGCCACCTGGTTGGGCGTGAGGTGCAGCGACTCTTGTACGAACGGCGTGTGCATCACCGGCTCGAGGTCGTACAGGCCCGACATCGACAGCGCGTTCTTCACCAGCGCGGGCGGCAGGTCGTCGCCCACCTGCGACCAGTCGCAGGCCAGCATCATGGTCGCAAGGTGGCCGCCGGCCGAATGCCCCACCACCGTGATGCGGTCGGGGTCGCCGCCGTGCGCGCCGATGTGGCGCCAGGTCCAGGCCAGGGCCTGCACCATCTGCAGGGTGATGTCGGGCACCGTCACCGCCGGGCACAGCGCGTAGTTCGGCACCACCACGCAGGCGCCGCGCTGCACGAAAGGCGGCGCGATGAAGGAGTGGTCGGACTTGTCCAGGCTGCGCCACCAGCCGCCGTGGATGAACACCAGCACCGGCGCGGGCGGCGTGCCCGGTTTGCGCCGCGCGGGAAAGATGTCCAGCGTCTCGCCGGCACCCAGGCCGTAGCGCACATCGATCAGCGCGCGGTGGCCCTGGCGCGCGGCGGCGGAGTCGCGCGCCCAGCGCTCGAAGTGCGCGGCGTGCCCGGGCACCCGGGCGCGGTTGTTGTACTCGCGATCGAGCCAGACGGGGTCGAAACGGGATGGCTTTTTCATGGTCGGGCATTGTGTCATGGGGTCTTTCGCCGCGCTGTCACCCAGCCGCGTTGCGGCTTGATGTATTCTGTATACGGAGTACACAACAGCCCCTTCGCCATGACCGCCCGCCTGCTCAAGCTCGACACCACGCCGGACCTGGCCGACCAGGTCTACCGCGTGCTGCTCGACGCCATCAGCGCCGGCACGCTCCAGCCCGGTCAGCGCATCACCCAGGACGAACTGGCCGAGCAGCTCGCGGTGTCGCGCCAGCCGGTCATGCAGGCGCTGCGGCTGCTCAAGAAAGACGGCTTCGTGCAGGACGCCCCGCTCACCTCCGGGCCGGTCGGGCGCAGCCGGGGCCTGCAGGTCACGCCGCTGGACCCGACCTGGATCGCGCAGGTGTACGAGGTGCGTGGCGCGCTCGACGGCCTGGCCGTGCGGCTGGCTGCCGAGCGCCGCACCCCGCTGGACCCGGCGCTGCTGGCCAACGGCCGGGCGGCGGTGAAGCGCGGCGACATCAAGGCCATGATCGACGCCGACCTCGCTTTCCACACCGCGCTGTACCGCGCGGCGCAAAACCCGCTGATCGAACAGAGTGCCCTGCTGCACTGGCACCACATCCGCCGCGCCATGGGCGAAGCCCTGCAGTCGGCGATGCTGCGCGAGCCGGTGTGGGACGAACACGAGGCGATCGCCAAGGCCGTGGCGCGCGGCGACGTGGCCCGTGCCGACGCGCTGATGCGCGAGCACAGCAGCCGCGCGAGCACCACGCTGGGCGAGCAGATGACCGCCAGGGCCCGCGCCAACGACACCCCATCACCGCCGGCGCGAAAGGCCCACCCCCGACAACTCCGTGGTCATCGGCTGCCCCGGTAGCCGACCCACTTGCGCGCGGTGTCCGGGCACGCCCGGACACCGCCTTTTTTCGACCCGCACACCTTTCTTCCTGACCCGACAGGCCCACCCGTGAACACCTCCACCACCCCGCAGTCCGGCCCTCCCCCTCTTCCCACCCACGTGGCCGTGCTCGGCATCGGCATGATGGGCTTTCCCATGGCGCGCCGCCTGTGCGAAGCGGGCTGCCAGGTCAGCGCCTGGAACCGCTCGCGCAGCAAGGCTGAGCGCCTGCAGGCCTTCGGCGCCACCGTGGCCGACACGCCGGCCGAGGCCGTGGCGCAGGCCGACGTGGTCATCACGCTGCTCGAAGACGGCGGCGTGGTGGAAGACGTGCTGTTCCAGCAAGGCACGACCGCCGGCCTGCGCGCGGGCAGCGTGGTGGTCGACATGTCGTCCATCCAGCCGCGCCAGGCGCGCGACCACGCGGCGCGCCTGGCCGCGCTGGGCGTGCACCACCTGGACGCACCCGTCTCCGGCGGCACGGTGGGTGCCGAGCAAGGCACGCTGGCCATCATGGCCGGCGGCAAGGCCGCCGAGTTCGAGCGCGTGCGCCCGCTGTTCGAGCTGCTGGGCAAGCCGGTGCACGTGGGGCCCACGGGCGCCGGCCAACTGGCCAAGCTGGCCAACCAGATGATCGTGGGCATCACCATCGGCGCGGTGGCCGAGGCCCTGCTGCTGTGCGAGAAGGGCGGCGCCGACATGGCCAGGGTCAAGCAGGCCATCACCGGCGGCTTCGCCGACAGCCGCATCCTGCAGGTGCACGGCCAGCGCATGATCGACCGCGATTTCACCAAGCGCGGCGCGGTCGCGGTGCAGCTCAAGGACATGCGCAACGCGCTGGCCACGGCCGGCGAGATCGGCTTCGACGCGCCGATCACCCAGCTGTTCGAGCAGCTGTTCGCCCAGGCCGCCGACCACGGCCTGGCCGACCTGGACCACTCGGCCCTGTTCGTCGAGCTCGCCAGCCGCAACGGCATGGCCTGAGCCCGCACTTCTTTGCTACCATTTCGGTCAGTGGGGACGTAGCTCAGCTGGGAGAGCGTCGCGTTCGCAATGCGAAGGTCGGGAGTTCGATCCTCCTCGTCTCCACCAGCTTCTTTCCAGGGCCTTGTTTCACGAGGCCTTTGTCGTTTTCGGGCGCATGGCATGCGACCGGGCGCATCCGGATGATGCGGGGGGCTGACCCGCAGGTGTCACGCAGCGGCCTCAGGATAGGATCCAACCTCCGTCCATCCGGACCCTGAAACACAACGGGAGCCTCCATGGGAGTCTGTCTGGTTGCCTACGCCGTCAGCGATGCCAACATCGACACGGTCCTGGCCGATCCCCCGCTGATCTGGCGCATCGTCGAAGCGGACGACGAGAGCTCCTATCTCCGCGAACTGGAGCGCGGGGCGCAGGTGTCGCTGTGGGCCAGGCTCTTCGGCAAGACCCGGCCGGCACCCGAAGTCCGGCACCTGGCCTTCACGCCACACGAGCTGCGGCCAGTCGATCTGGACAAATCCTGGGACGGCCTCAATGGCTGCCTCAAGGTGCTCGCACCGCAGGTGCCCAACTTCTTTGACGGCACAGGCCAGGTCGGCAAGATCGAGGTCGGCTACAGCGCGGCGGCCTACCACCGCAGCGACGCGATGCAGCGCATCGCCGAGGCGTACGCCGGCCTCACCGCGGAGCAACTGCTGGCCACGTACCGCTCAATCGACCTCACGCGGGCCTATCCGCGCGGCATGTGGCGACAGCAGGACGCCGATATCGAGTCCTACCTGACCGAGAACTTCGCGGAGCTGCAGGCCTTCGTGAAGCACACCCGGGCACACGGGCTCGGGGCCGTCATCCAGTTCACCTAGGGTGAAGCCACGCGCCGCAACCAGCGGCGCCCCCTGCGCGAGCGCACTGGCCACATCGGGTCAGCGCGGGTCTGCATCGTCAACGTAGTCCTTCACGCTCATCTTGATCATGTAGTGGTCGGACAAGAAGTCGTCGTGCCGCTGAAGATCGGATGAGCGGAGCACGTACTGCCGGCTGTAGCGAAACTCCGGCCGCCCCGGCGCAATGAAGATCCGGTCAAAAGGGGCCTCCCCATACGCCTTGCTCCAATAGGTGGTGGCGTCGTTGTTGTTGAGGTCGATGTATCCGCGGGAAGACAGCACCTCGAGGGCCGGTTCATCGTTTCGCAGGATGTTGGTATCCCCCAGCATGATCAGACTCGGGTCGTATTGCCCTGCAATGGCATCCAGCGCTTCGCACAGGGTTTGCGCTTCGGCATTCCTGGTCAGGCGGCCCTGTGTGGCGCTCCCGTAGTTGGACTTCATGTGCAGGGGGATCAGGGACAGCGTTCGCCGCTCGGCGAGCTCTTCCCAGCGTCCGTCGACCGTGCGGCGATAGGCCGTCACCATGGAGTTGAAGCTCAGCAAATGCGGCTTGCGATCCCAGAGGTTCAGCTCACCCGCCTTGTGCTCCACATCCAGCGCTCGCTTGTCCTTCAAGCTCAGCCGCCTGGTGTTCCACATCACCGCGCACAGCTGCGATGTGTCGCCGGCCTGCCGATTGGGCAGGATCTCGTACCGCCAGGCGTCATCCAGGTGCTCCTCCAGCAGGTAACACACCGCATCGAGGTCGGCGTTCCTGCGCTCTCCATTCGCCCGGCTCTCGGTGACGGGCTGGTGGTCAAACAGACGAACCTCCTCGTCGGACGGCGTCACATAGACCTCCTGCAACGCCATCAGGTCTATGCCTGCCATTTCGATGTGGTCAGCCAGCGCATACACACTCTGGCGCCGTGTCTCGCGCTTTTGACCCGACAGGTGCTCAATGTTCCAACTGGCGATCTGCAGAAAGCTCATCTCGAATCTCCTGGGTAGTTTGAAGAAGGGATGGATTCGACCGGCGCGACTGCCGATCGCGATCCATCGAGGCGGGAAGATCCCAGTCTCCGGCAAGCTGGCCGACGGTTTGATGACACGCCGACGGCTCTTCATCAATGTGTGTATGTGACGAGCGCTCGTGGGGTGGTGCCTGCGCCGGTGCCCGGGGGACGGAGGATGTGTTCCATCGGGCGCGGCCCGGCACCTGCTGTCACGAGGCCGTCGCAAGGATCCTGCCCAATCGCGCTTTTGCACCCGCACGCCACGCCCCTTCCCATGTACCCCGGCGAGCGCTTCAACAGTTTCAGCCACCTGGCCGGCCTTGTCCTTGCGCTGGTGGGCGCCGTGTGGCTGCTGGCGCGCGCGATGCCCTCGGGCGATCCCCTGAAACTGGCAGGAGCCGCGGTGTTCGCGCTCTCGGTCATCGTGCTGTACGCCGCCTCGACGCTGTACCACAGCACCCGCGGGCCGGCCAAGCGCGTCTGGGAGCGGATCGACCACGGCGCGATCTACCTGCTCATTGCCGGGACGGTGACACCCTTTGCGCTGGGCCCCGCCGGCGCGCCGCCCGAGGCATGGAACATCGCCGGCCTGTGCGCGATCTGGGGCCTGGCCGGCATCGGCATCCGGCATGCCCTGCGTTCCCCGGGGGAGGCGGCACCCCCGCTCTGGCTTTACATCGGCCTGGGCTGGATGGGCGTGCTCATGGTGCTGCGCGGATGGGCCCACCTGTCGGCCACCGGCCTGGCGCTGCTGCTCGGCGGCGCCGCGCTCTACAGCATCGGCACGGTCTTCTACCGCAACCGCAGCGGATTCCGCCATGCCCACGGCACCTGGCATGTGTTCGTGCTCGGTGGCACCACCAGCCACTACCTGGCGATAGGCGCCTTCGTCCTGTAGACCCTGCGGGCCAGCCGCGTCGCGCCGACGCGGCTGGCTTGGTCTGGATTCAGGCGAAGAAGAAGGGCATCAAGCCTGCTGGTGGCGGCGACGGCGTGTCGCCCAGCCCACCAGACCCAGGCCGCTGAGCAGCAGGGCAAAGGTCTCCGGCTCCGGCACGGCCGTGACCGTGATGTTCAGCGTATCGCCCGCGTTCAGGCCGGCAAGCAACCAGTTCACACGGCCACCACCCTGCGCGAGCGGGTCGCCGATCTCGACGTCCAGGAACTCCAGGGGCGAGAACGACACGGTGGCGTTCGCGCCGTTGAAGGCGATGCCGCTGCTGCCGCCGAACTGGCGCGTCACGGTGCCCAGCTCGCCGAACAGGCCCGAGCTCAGGCTGAAGGTGTACTGGTCCAGGCCTTCGCCCGTGAGGTTGCGCAGCACGGCGTTGAAGGACAGGCCCCCCAGCACATCGGCGGCGCTGATGGTGTAGCCCAGCGTGGCCGAGGTCAGCGAGGGAAAGTCGATGTCGAAGGAAATCAGGCCGTCGGTGCTGTAGTCGACCACGGTGGCCGGGCTGCTGCCGACCACGCCATTGAAGTCGGCGGCGTGGGCCGGGGCGAGACCGGCCAGCGCGAGCGCGGCGGCCAGGGAGAGAAGCTGCTTTTTCATGATGCGGTTCACTTTCGTTGCGTTGGGTTTCAAAGGGTGCCCTTGGTCCACGGGCCGGTGATGGCCAGCGTGACGCCGACGTAGATGTTCACGAACAGCACACGGCCATCGGGGCTGAACACGCTGCCGGCCCACTCGGTGTTGCGCTGGGGGCCGCTGGTGGCGCCGGTCTTGCCCACCGCGTCGAGCTGGGCGCGCGTGAAGTCGTAGTTGTTCTTCGCAAAGACGTAGCTGCTGCCGTTGTTCGCGAGCACCTTCAGGTGCTGCGACGCGATGGGCGCGCTGGTCGGCACATCGTTGCCACCGTCCTCGTTGAACAGCAGGCCGCCGCGCGGGCTGATGCAGATGTTGTCGGGCGAGTTGCCGACCACGCGGTCGCGGCTCACGAAGATGGCCTTGAGCACCATCGTGGCCAGGTCCAGCGCCCAGATCACGCCGGCGCGCGCCGGCAGGCTGGCGGTCGCCGCACTGGTGGCCTTGTCGGTGAAGAACACCACGCCGTTGGCGACCCAGCAGCCCTCGTTGGCACCGAAGATGGCGCCGCCGTTGGCATAGGCACCGCGGAACGGACCGCTGCCGGTGACCGTGCTGACGGTGGTGGTGATGGTGGCGCGATCGGCGTCCGGGTCGGCGATCTCGACCCAGTCGCACTGGAACTCCTGGCACAGCGTGGGGAAGCGCAGGTCGGCGTTGGGCTGGCCGCGCACGGCCAGGCCCTGCAGGCGGCCGCCTTCGTGCAGCGAACCCAGGCCACCCTGGATGTTGTTCGGCAGGAAGCGGTACAGCGTGTTCGCGTTACCCGCGTCTTCGGTGAGGTACCAGTAGCCGGTGTCCAGGTCGAGGGCACTGGCTTCGTGCGCCATGCGGCCCATGTCGATGATGGGGTTGACGTTGGCCGCGTTCACGCTGGTGTCGGCCGGGATCTCGAAGATGTAGCCGTGCTTCTTGCCGGTGGTGCTGATGCTGTTGCTGCCGATTTCCTCGTTGCTCAGCCAGCTGCCCCAGCTCGACGAACCGCCGGCGCAGGGCCGGTAGATGCCGCCGAACGAGGCGTAGCTCTCGGCCCAGTTGCCATCGCGGAACACCAGGTTGGTGTTGCCACCGATCTGGTAGTTGCTGCCGGTCAGGCCGGTGTCGTACTTGGCCACGTTGGCGCGGCTGGCACCGATGATGTTGCTGGCGCTGGTGGAGGTGCTCTGCTCGTGGTTGCGCACCAGGATGATCTCGTTGCTGCGGCCGACGCGGCGCGACACCACCACGCCCATGCCGTCGTGCGCGCCCGGGGTCGGCAGGCCGTCGCTCATGATGTCGCCGCGCCAGCCGTAGCTCTTGTAGGTGAAGCCGGCGGGCAGCTCGATCAGCGGCAGGCCGGTGGTCATGTCGTTCACCGGGGCGGTGGGGCCGTAGGGGCTGGCGACCAGCGAAGAGGCATCGGCGGCGGCGCAGCTGTCGCCGTAGCCCTGGTCGATGGTGTTGGCCAGCGCGGTGACGGGACCCGTGAAGGCCGCGGTGATGGCGGCGGCGCTGCCGCCGAGCAGCAGGTTGCGGCGTGAAAGATCGGGTTGATGGTCTGACATGAGGCTACCTCGTGGATGGTTGAAGGAACGCCTTCAAGCTTTTCGTGCAGCGGTGAAACAGCGGTGACAGGCCCGCAGGCGTTCGGCCCGGCTGTGTGTCACGGTACCGCGGCGCATGGGCCGGACGGACCATGGCGGCGAAAGACCCGCGCCGCCATCGACAGCGCTCAGCGCGCACTCGCGCGCAAGGCCTCCTCGATCGCCGGCGCGCCGACAGCCCCGTTGATGCGCAGGCCGCTGGCCGTGAACAGCGTGGGCGTGCCGGTGACGCGGAACTTGCTGGCCAGCTCGGTGTTGCGGTCCAGCGCCTGCAGGTCGCAGCGCGCGTCCGGTATCGCGGGCGGTATGCCCTTCATCACCTCGCTCCAGGCGACGCTGCGGTCGGGCGCGCACCAGATCTGCTCGTTCATGCCGCGCGACTCGGGTCCGAGGAAGGACACGGGGAAGGTGTAGAGCACCAGGTCGGGCACGGTGGCGAGTGTCTGGTGCAAGCGCTTGCAGAAGCCGCAGCGCGGGTCCTCGAAAGTCACCAGCACACGGCCTGGCAGTTCCTTGCCATGGACCGTCTTGATGGCGTCGGCGAGATCGAGCTTGTGGATGTCGAGCACCGGCGTGTTGGCGGTCTCGTAGGCCTGCTTGCGCTGCGCCGTGAGCGAGGCGCGGGTGGCGATCTCGACCACCTGGCCGTCCACCAGGTACTGGCCCGTTGAATCGATGTAGAGCACGTTGCCCTTGACGATGATTTCATACAGGCCCGCCACCGGCGACGGGGCGATCGACTCCACCTTCGCGCCGGCCAGGCGTTCGACGATGGCCGACAGCGCAGCGGCATCGAGCGGCTTGTCCTGGGCCAGCGCGGGCCGGGACGTCAGCATCGAAAGGCCTGCGAGCACGACGAGACCCAGGGCGGCCAGCCAGCGGCAGCCCGGCGAAAAATGGAGGTTCATGGATGACAGGCGTGTGAAATGAAGGAAGCCTTCCATGCTGCACCCGCCAGATGACGCGCCTCTGAAAATGCTGGCCGCGCCATGGTCCGAACGGATGGGTTGTTCCGGCGATTTCAAGGTGTCACATACGCCGTTCAAACTGCTCACCTGCCTTCGCCACTCCCGACGCTGCCCACCCCCTTTTCCATTCACCGCGACCACCCGCCGCACGGAGGGAGTTCCCCTTGATCCACACGTCCGCCTCCGGTCCCTCGCCCGCCGCCATCCAGCGCGGTGCGCAGGGTGCCGCCAGCCGCGGCAGCCTGCTGCACGCGCTGGAGACCTCGTTGAGCCCGCTGGTGGGCGTGGCCTGCCTCTGGGCGCTGGCCATGGGCATGGACGGCGGCATCCACCCCGAGTACTTCCTGCTGGGCGTGGTGGTGTTCGCGCTCACCTTTCCCGGCCCGTCGCGCCTGACGCTGTCGCCGCGCGTCGTGCTGATCGACGTGCTGCTCAGCTGGGGCACCACCATGGCCCTGCTGCTCGCGGCCGGCTTCGTGACCGGCTATGTGCGCGCCTTCCCGCAAGACCTGCTGCTGACCTGGATGGTGGCCACCCCCCTGGTGGACACCGCGGCCTGGTGGCTGCTGCGCCAGACGGCGCCGGCCCTGGTGCGCCTGCAGGGTCCACCCGACCGCGCCCTGGTGGTGGGCATGAACCACCAGGGCCTGGCGCTGGCCGGGAGCCTGAAGGCCACCGCATTCAACAACATCGAGGTGATCGGCTTCGTCGACGACCGCAGCCGCGAGCGCCTGCAGGCCGACGACCGTTTCGCCCTGCTCGGCCGCTTCGACCACCTGGCCGAGGTCATCCACAGCCAGCGCATCAACCTCATCTACATCTCGCTGCCCATGGCCTCGCAGCCGCGCATCCTGAAGATCCTGGATGACCTCAAGGACACCACCGCGTCGATCTACTTCGTGCCCGACATGTTCGTGACCGACCTGATCCAGAGCAAGCCCACCGTGCTGTGCGGGGTGCCGGTCATCTCGGTCTGCGACACGCCGTTCCAGGGCATCAACGGCCTGCTCAAGCGCAGCAGCGATGTGCTGCTGTCCTCGCTCATCCTGCTGGGTCTGGCGCCGGTCATGCTGTCGATCGCGCTGGCCGTCAAGCTGGGCTCGCCCGGGCCGGTGATCTTCAAGCAGCGCCGCTACGGCCAGGACGGGGGCGAGATCGTGGTCTACAAGTTCCGTTCGATGACGGTGGCCGAGGACGGCCCCGAGATCCGGCAGGCGCAGCGCGACGACAAGCGCATCACGCCCCTGGGCGCCTTCCTGCGCAAGACCTCGCTCGACGAACTGCCGCAGTTCATCAACGTGCTGCAGGGCCGCATGAGCATCGTCGGACCGCGCCCGCACGCGGTGGCGCACAACGAGCTCTACCGCAAGCTCATCAAGGGCTACATGGTGCGCCACAAGGTCAAGCCCGGCATCACCGGCTGGGCGCAGGTCAACGGCTACCGCGGCGAGACCGACACACTGGAGAAGATGGAAGGTCGCATCGAGTACGACCTGGACTACCTGCGCAACTGGTCGCTCAAGCTCGACGTGCTGATCATCCTCAAGACCATCCGCCTGGTATTCAGAGACCAGAAAGCCTACTGAACATGCCCCAGCACCACAGAACCCGCGACCTGCGCTGGGCCCTGGCGCTGCTGACCATCGGCGCCGGCCACGCAGCCATGGCCCAGACCGACGACGGGCTCACGCTCACCGCGGCCTACACGATGCAGCGCGACGACAACCTGTTCCGCCTGCCCGATGGCGTGGACCCGCAAGCCGCGCTGGGTCGGCCCAGCGCGGCTGAAACCGTGGCCATCGGCTCGCTCGGCGCGCGCTATGCCAAGTCCTACAGCCTGCAGCGCATCGAGCTCGACCTGAGCGTGGTGGACTACCGCTACCGCACCTACAGCCGGCTGGACCTGCTGGCCACCAACTACGACCTGGCCTGGCACTGGTCCTTCACGCCTCGCCTGCGCGGCACGCTGCGCGCCGAGCGCGACGAAAGCGTCAACACCTTCGACGACGCCAGCGTGCTCACGCGGGGCAACCAGCGCGTGCGGCGCTACGAGGGCTTCGATGCCCTGTACGAGATCGACGGCGTGTGGCGCCTCGTGGGCGGTGTGCAGAGCACCCGCAACCAGAACGAGCAGCCCCTGGTCGGCGAGGACAGCTACACCTCGCGCTCGGCCGACCTGGGCCTGCGACACGACGCGCGCTCGGGCAGCTCGGTCACGCTGCGCCTGCGGCGCGGCAGCGGCAACACCATCAACGACGCGGCGCCCCCCGCGCCGCTGCGCGACGCGGATTTCGACCAGGACGAGCAGGTGCTCGACGCGCGCTGGCTGCTCAGCGCCAAGACCACCGCCGAGCTCAACCTCACCCGGTTTCAACGCAACCACGACCGCGTGGCCGCGCGCGACTACAGCGGCACCAACACCGCGCTGGGCCTGCGCTGGGCCGCCACCGCCAAGACCCTGTGGTCGCTGCGCTGGTCTTCCGACCTTTCCAGCTACCAGACCACCAACGCCAGCTATGCGCGCACCGAGCGCCTGAGCGCATCGCACGTGTGGCAGATCGCGGCGCGCACCAGCCTGCAAACCAGCCTGAGCGAGTCGCGCCGCCGCTACCTGGGGGCCCCGCCCGGCCAGGTCCCCGACCCGCAGCGCGATGCCACCCGCGACGCCTCCATCGGCCTGCGCTGGATGGCCGACCGCCACCTCCGCCTCGACGCCTCGCTGCGGCACACCCAGCGCAGCGGCAACCGGCCCGGGCTGGCGTTCTCGAGCACGCAGGCGGTGGTGGGCGTGACGCTGCTGGCGGCCCCGTGAAGCGGCCCCCTGCATTTCATCCGGAGACATTTGCCATGCGAAAACGTGTTCAATGGCTTTGCCTGATCGCCGTCTGGTCGGCCAGTTCGCTGGCCAGCGCCGCCGGGTTCCACTACACGTATGCATTTGCCAGCGGGTACACCTTCAGCGGCTCGTTTGAAGGCATCGCCAACGGCAACCTGGTCACGGACCTCACCCACATCACCTCGTCGCTGAACGGCGTCCCCCTCAATGGCGGCCGGGAGATGGCCGCATGGGGATTCGTGGAAGGCTCGGAAGAAGCCGTTGCAGGCGCCGCGGTGGCGTCTTTTGATGGCCTGTACAACAACTTTGTTTTCGCCGACGCGTTCCTGCCATCCAGCGCGTCCTCCAGCGACTTCTTCAGCGTGGTTCCATTCCAGGGCCTGGCGGGCCATCCCGAGACCAGCAATGCATCCGCAGGGGTGGCGGGTGTGCTGCTCAGCGAGTACCCCGGCGGTGCGTACAGCTACAGCGCTGCGCGGTGGCATATGGCTCCGGTTCCCGAGCCAGGGATGCACGCGCTGATGTGGGCGGGGTTGATCGTGCTGGTGGCCCGTGCCCGAAGGCAAGCGGGCAAGCGGCCATCTATCTTGTCCACAGAATCGGCGGACAACCCTGTGGAAAACCGCGACCACAACACCACAAGCCCTGGATTCGCGGGCGTTTGCCAGCGATGTGGGTTCTCTGCCCGCGGTTTGCGCAGCGGCCGGTCGCCTTTGGTGACCATCTGATGACATATGAATGAATCTTTCGTTACAACAGACAAAACCTCCAATTCTTTGTCCCGGATCGGTCATTCCGCGCTGTCATTGCGATAGCATCGACAGCGATTTCCGTGCACCGTCACGCCACCTCAACATCTCGAAGCCGCTCGTCGCGCATCA
This sequence comes from Comamonadaceae bacterium, assembly GCA_003599455.1. Lineage (GTDB taxonomy): Bacteria > Pseudomonadota > Gammaproteobacteria > Burkholderiales > Burkholderiaceae_C > Hydrogenophaga. The sequence goes on along the minus strand of QZKF01000016.1, from coordinate 6,527 downwards.
CGCAAAGGACCCGACATGCTCGCCGTCAAGAAAGCCCGCAAGCTCATCCAGACCGACCCGGAAAGCGCGGGCGCAAAGACACTGTCGTCGCTGGTCATCGCGCTCGAATCCAACGAGGCGTTTCCCCTCGGTCAGCTCTACGCCCTGAGCTACCCGCAGTTCGAGCTGGCGCTGGAAATCCTCGCCGAATGGCGTCTGGACCGGCACTACAGCAGCAAGGTCCGCCTGCTGGACCTGTCGGTGCAGGCCGCGCAGCTGACTGGCGCGAAGGCCTGAGCCTTCCTGTTGCGCGCGAGCGCAACCGCGGAGCCGGTGATCAGGGCGACAGCGCCGCCGGCTGGGCCACCACCTGCCCCCCAACCACCGGGCTTGCCGCATCCGCGCTGTGGCGTGGCGAAGGTGCCAGCGTCAGCGGGCCGAACCAGGCGCGCACCTTCTCGCCGGTGTTGTTGGAATCGGTCATCACGCCGATGGCCGTGAGCGGGCCGGGCGCTTCGCCAAACACCCGCCGGTAGTCCGCGTCGATGTCGCGCTCGACGTCCACCCACTGGTTCAGGCGTTGTGCGCCGGACTCGATCACCAGCTTGCGGATGCGCTGGGTGTGCGGGTTGGGAATCACGCTGCCCTCGGGGTAGCGGTGGTCCCACACATACATCAGCGTGGCGAAGGGCAGCGGCTCGCCCGTGACGAGGTGGGCCAGCTCCGACAGCATGTGGTCGCGCGCGCTCAGGCGCGAACGGTCGCCATCGAAGGTCAGGATCACGCGCACCACCGCGTCGTCGATGTCGGCGTCGCGCAGGTCGGCCCTCTCGTTGAGCGCGGGCACCTGCCATGAAAACCTCAGCCGCCGGTCTTCGGGTCCGTTCCGTGGCGCCAGGCGCAAGCGCAAGGTGCTGTTGCCGGCATCGCTCTCGGCGAGCACGGCGGGCCGGCCCTGGTGCAGGGTGGCGGTGTAGCGCGTGGGCTTGTGGTTGCCGTAGCGCATGTGCATCCACTGCGCGGGCCCGTCGGCGCCTTCGACGCGCAGGCTCTGCGCCCAGGCCGATGTGGGCAGCGCCGGGTCGGTGGCGTCGTCGGTGGTGGATGGTGACGCGCAGGCCACCAGCAGCAGCGCCGTCGTCAGCAGGGCCAGCGAACCCACCCTGAGGGATGGAGAGCGAGGTGCTGAAACTGGCGGTGGGTGCATGCGTGTGACCATGAAACGGCTTTGCCTCTCAATGTGGTGCCCTCACATGACGCTGTATTGACACGCGCCCTCTGCGCGAGAACGCCGAGGGCGCACGCATGAGGCCAGCAGCAGCAACAGGCCGGACAGCCACAGCGCGACCGACGCCGGTTCGGGCACCGACGACACGAGGGTGATGGAGCCACCTGGCGCCCGCAGAGGCATTCCCCCGTTCAGCAGTTGCAGCGCTTCCGCGTCTCGGTAGAGCGGTATGTCGCTGCCCGCGACGCTGAGGGTGGCGGAAGCGCCCGGCGCGACCGCCAGCGATCCGCCGCCGACCTGCATCTGGACCTGTGTGTCGGCCACGAGTCGCGCGCCGTCGCCCAGCACGATGCCCCGGCCCGCGCTCAAAGCGATGTAGGACGCCGACAACGACAGCGTGTCCAGGGACAGCGTTCCCGTGGCGGTGACCGTGATGCCCAAGCCCGCAGCCGCTTCCCACTGGCCATCGAACACGCGCAGGTCACCGTCACAGCCGAGCTCGTTGATCGAGGGCTGGGTCACGCCGGAAGGGCTGGAGCATTCGAACCGGTAGGCCGGCTCCGGCGTGGTGGCTCCGGCCGCGCCGGACAGCAGCAGCAGGACCAGTGAAGCGGCGCGGAGGTGGCGCATGGCAGAGGCTCCAGGCAGTTGGGGACGGTGGATGGGAAGGCCGGCGCAGCGCTCACGCGCGCGCATCGCCCCAGCGCAGCGGATGCGCGTCGTCGCCCGCGTAGAGCGTGTCGCCGTGCCGGTTCACGCAGTACTGGCGCGAGACGATCATTTCCTCGAAGCGCATGTGCGGTGCGATGCGCGTGTACTCAAACAGCACGCTGCGCTCCACGTGCGCGCCTTCGCGCACCGCGCAGCCGTGGCCGATCCAGGCCGGTCCGATGACGGTGGCGCCGGGCTCGATGTGCACGCCCGATCCGATGTAGACCGGCCCGCTGATCTGCACCTCGTCCCAGGGCACGCGGGTGTTGATGCCGACCCACACGCCGGGCCGCACCTCGCGCCCGGGCATGCGCAGGCTGCCGATCTCGCCGCGCAGCACACGCTGCAGCACGGCCCAGTAGTCGCTCACGCGGCCGATGTCGATCCAGTGGAACGGGCGGTTCTGCACGAAGAAGGGTGCGCCCTCGGCCGCCAGTTGGGGAAACAGTTCGCTGCCGAAGTCGTACACGGTGTCCGGTGGTACGCGGGCGATCACCTCGGGCTCGAAGATGTACACCCCCGTGCTCACCAGGGTCGACTTCGCGTCCTCGGGCCGCGGCTTTTCCTGAAAGGCCTGGATACGGCCGGTGTCGTCGGCCACCACCACGCCGTAGCTGCCCACCTCCTCGCGCGGCACCTGCAGGCCCACGATGCTGGCGATCGCACCCTTCTCGCGGTGCTCGGCCAGCGCGGCGCTGATGTCGAGGTCGATCAGCGCATCACCACAGAGCACGATGCTGGTGTCGTCGAAGAACCCGCTGAAATCCTGGATGCGGCGCAGTCCACCGGCCGATCCCATGGGCCGGGGCAGGATGTCGCCGTGCTCGCGCACGCCCTCGTACGAGTAGCCGATCTCCACCCCCCAGCGCCGGCCATCACCGAAGTACTGCTCGATGCGCTGGTGGTGGTAGGCCACGTTCACCATGATCTCGGTGATGCCGTGGCGGGCCATGTGCTCGATGAGGTACTCCATCACCGGTTTGCCCAGGATGGGCACCATGGGCTTGGGCAGGTCCTTGGTGAGCGGGCGCACCCGCGTTCCCTGGCCCGCCGCCAGAATCATTCCCTTGGCCATCAGGCGCTTCTCCTCCCGGTTGTCACGAGCCCGGTCCACCGCCCTGGGGCGCGGCCGGCGTTTTCTGTTCCTCGAGCTGGTCGCGGTGCGACTCCAGCATGTTCTCGATGCCCACGCGGTGGATGCCGGTGAAGGGCTCCAGGCGCAGCACCCGGTCGGTGGCGCTGCGGTCGCGGCACTGTTCGATCAGCGAGCGACCGGTGGCGTAGAGCTTGGTGTTGCGCTCCTCGCAGGCGGCGATCTGCCCGCGCAGCGAGACGCCTTGCGTGTCGAGCTGCTGGCCGCGCTGCTTCGCGCTGGCGAGATCGCGCTCGAGTTGCGCCAGCTTCGCATTCAGGGCCTGCAGCTGGCTCTCCTGCTCCTTGCTTCGGGTCTGCAGCGCATCGCGCTCGCCGGTCACGGTCTGCAGCTCGCGCTGCAGCCGCTGGCCCCGCGCGGACTCGCTCTGCGCACGGCTCTGCGCGCCGCCGACCTCGGCGGCCAGCTTCGCGCGCTCCTGCTCGGCGGCGTCGAACTTCTGCTGCAGCGCGCCCAGGTCCTGGCTGGCCTTCTGCGCCTGCTGCTGGGCGCGGCGCAGCGCCTCGCGCTCGCGGTTCTCCCGCTTGGTGTCCTGCGCCAGGGCCGGCAACGCCAGCCCGGCGGCCAGCAGCGCCAGCAACAGGCCTCGGCCGAGGGTTGAAAACATCAGAGATCCTCCTTGGGGTAGGGTCGGCTGGCCCGCAGGGCCTGCCGTTGCCGGTCGGGCCTGGCGCCGGCGGCGACCAGGCGCTGGGCCAGGGCCTCGCGTTTGAGTTGCGTGGCCCAGTACAGCGGCGTGAGGCCGTCGGCGTCGGGCTGGTTGGGGTCCAGGCCGTGGCGCAGCAGCAGGTCCAGCATCTGCGGCATGTCGGCGTTGATCGCGACCACCAGCAGGCCTTCGCCCGCGCGGTTGGTCGCCTGCGTGCCGGCGCCGGCCTTGAGCAACAGCTCCGCCGCCTCCAGCCGGTTGAGCTGGACGGCGTTCATCAGGGGCGTCTGTTCGTTCAGGCCGGCCGCGTCGACCCGCGCGCCCGCGCGCAGCAGCAGCCGCACCATGTGGGCATGACCGCGCAGCGCGGCCTGGCCCAGTGGCGTGAGCGGGCCGGCGCGGCCGTCCGGGTCGGCGCCGGCGCGCAGCAGCAGGCGGGCCGTCTCCAGGTCGCCCTCGCGCGCGGCCACCAGCAGCGCGGTGTTGCCCCACTCGTCCACCGCGTTGACCTGCGCACCGTCCTGCAGGAGCTGGCGCATCGCCGGCACGTCACCCCGGCCTGCCGCGCGCACCAGTTGCTGGTCGAGCGCGCTGGCCAGCCGCGGCACCGGGTCGCTGGCACTGGCCACCAGCGCCTGGCGCTGCCGCTCGGAAGCGAGGAAGCGCGGGCTGTCTTCGGGCACAAGCGCGCCCTGCTCGATGCGGTCGCGCAGCGCGAGCTGTTCCGCGCCGTGTTGCGCGCAACCCGGCAGGACCGCGCACAGCAGGGCCGCGCACAGCGCACGGCCCGCGGCGCGAGACCGCTCAGAACTTCGCATTGAAGTAGACCTGGAAGGCATTGATCGAGAGCGGCAGGCCGCTGATCTCGCGGCTGGAGAGCCAGCGCGCGTTGAGCCAGGTGTTGCGGCTCAGGCCGTACTGGGCGCCCACGATGAAGCCCTTGTTGTTGGTGCCGCCGAGGTGGAAATCGGAGTCGGTGAAGGCATCGAGCACCGCGTCGGCTTCCAGGTACCGGTAGGTCAGCGAGAGCTGCCAGTCGTTCTTGAGCAGCATGGTGGGCATGCCCACCGCCACACGCACCAGGTAGCCGGTGGTCTCGCTGTTCAGGTTCAGGCCGCTGCGGGCCAGGGTCTTGCTGCTGCTGAAGCCGATGTTGCGCACGTAGTCGCCGGTCACGATCAGGTGCACCGGGTTGTAGAGGTTGACGTCGAGCGCGCCGGTGAGGTTGACCAGGCGGTAGTCGGACGCCAGCCCGTAGGGACCGTCGAGCGTCTGCGGGTTCGAGAGGTTGAAGAGCGTGTTGCCCTTCTGCCGCTGCGCCGGGGCGGTGTCGTTGGTGAGGCCGGTGCCCGAGGGGTTGCGCACACCGCTGATGTTCTTGTAGTCGTACAGGGCCAGGCCCACCTTCGCGCGCATGTCGTTGCTGGGCACCCATTCCACACCGCCCTGCGCGCCCACCAGCCACTTGCTCCGGGCCTGCGTGAAAGGCGAAGGCGCCACGTCTTCCAGCGGAAAGACGCCGACCGCGCCGAACGGGCGCCAGACCCGCGCCGCCGCGGCCGGGTCGTCGAACTGCAGGGCGACACCGTCGAAGCTCAGGTCGTCGTCCCACAGCAGGTCGGTGCCGAAGAACGGGTTGGGGATGCGCCCGGCGGTGGTGGTCATCCAGGGCAGGAAGTCGGGCGATCGCGCCCGCACGAAGGCGCGGTCGAGCGCGAAGTTGAGCTTGCTGCTGCCGTTGCCCAGGGTCTGGTTGGTCGACACCGCATCGGCCTGGTTGCCCGTGACCAGGCGCAGCGCGGCCGACACATCGGGCGTGACGCGCGCCGTGATGCCCAGGCGGGCGCGCAGGCGCGCGCGGTCGCGGTCTTCCGTGGTGTTCTCGATGTTCTGGCCCGCGGCCAGGAAGTTGAGCACCGGCGCGTTGTCGTCGGAATAGATGTCGCGCTGGTAGCCCAGGCGCAGATCGCCCTCGAACTTGAAGCGGTCCACCCACTCGGGCACCGCGTTCACGTCGCCCCAGCGCTCGGCCTTGGCCTGCGCCACCACCTCTTCGCGCACCTCGTCGGCGATCTGCTTGCGCACCGACTCGGGCACGAACTGCACCCGCACGGTGGACTGCTCGGCCTTCTTCGCCTCGGCCACGGCGGCGCGCGCCTTGGTCTCGGCCTGCTTCACCAGCGCGTCGGCCTTGTCGGCCGGCAGCACGCCCTGCTGCACCAGCGCCTGGATCAGGTTGATCGTGGTCTGCTTGAGGGTTTCCAGGTCCTCGCGCTCGTCGGCCTGGGCGACAGTGCCGCAGCCCAGGGTCATCAGGGCCGCCAGGGTGACGTGGCGCATCGCGTGGTGCAGGGGTCGTTTCATGGGAGGTCTCGGCAATGGACGGTGAATGAGGGGAACTCAGGAGCGCGTGGAGATGCGCAGCCGGATCGGTTGGGGCATGTCGCCCGGTGCGCCCTCGCGCACCGGTGGCAGGTTGCGCAGGGCCAGGCGCAGGGCTTCGTCGAGTTCGGGCTTGTCGCCCGCGCCGACCAGCTCGACGCGCGTGACCACGCCGCTGCTGTTCACCCACACGTTGACCACGCGCTGGTACTCGCCGGCCTCGCGCAGCTTCCTGTCGCGTTGCACGGCGTCGGTGATGCGGTCCTTGACCAGCGCGCCGTACCAGGCGAAGCGGTTGCCACCGCCCCCCCCTCCGCCGCCGATCAGGTCGCCGCCACCGGGCTTGCCCACCAGGCCGAAGCCATCGCCCGCGCCGCTGCCGGCGGCGTCAACGCCCAGGTCGGGCCCGGGCGGTGGCGCCTGCG
>QZKF01000047.1 GCA_003599455.1 Comamonadaceae bacterium | reverse complement strand
GCAGGCGCCGGGGCGGGAGCAGGCGCCGGGGCGGGAGCAGGCGCCGGGGCGGGAGCAGGTGCCGGAGCAGGTGCCGGAGCGGGAGCAGGTGCCGGAGCGGGCGTGCCGGTGGTGGTGTCCCTAGCCTGGGCTTGCGCACCATCGCCGCCTCCTCCGCCACCGCAGCCTGCCAGGGCCGTCATGAGGAAAAGGGCGGAGAGCCAGCGGCGGTCGATGGCGGGTCGGGGCTGGGCAAGCGTCATGGGATTCATAGGATGGAAAGTGAAACGTATTTGCTGAAAATGGTGGATGTCTTGAGGATGAATCCGACGTCCTGATCGTGAATGCCTTCTGCGCACGCCCTGATCGACTGGTCAAAAGGCCGGCCGGCGTTCGCCCGGCCCGGCCTTTCGCGCGACCGTGAAATAACTGTAGCCATGGCGCGGGCGCAGGAATGGCCGTCCCGACGGGGCGGGGCAAAATTGCGACATGCGGTCAATGGAGGGAGATGAATTGAAAAAGGATGGCGCCCGTGGTTTGTAAGTTGCGTAGCATATTGATACAAACTCGGACACCGATCGATTGGGAATTTTTTCAGTTCATGCGGGAAATTTCGTGGCATCGCCATCGAGCACTTGCATCTGGAGGGCAGCGGGGTGCACCTGTCGGAAACCGCCGGCCCAGCGCAGCGGGAACACGCTCATGGGCATCGTGACCCCTTTGCAAGCTCCGTTCCAGGTGCGGCTGGCCCGGCCCTCCCGCCGTCCTCCAAACACCTAGTGATTGTCCAGAACTGGACGTTCGGAAGCTGTGTTGGAGTGTTACCAGTTGAATATTTGTGAGGAAAACACGCGCCTTGCGCGGCGGTGTGGTCCGGTTCGCCCGTTCATCTGGTAGGGTCGCCATTTCTGCATTTTCATCGGGCCGAAAGAATGCTTGGTGACAATGCCCGCTTCATGACATGTGGCGCAAGGGATGCCGGCTGCCCTCGGCGGCTCCCCGCGAGCGCGCGGATCCGGGGAGGGCCGCGCGGATTCCACGCCTTCCAGAACGCCCAACATTTCAATCCAGAATAGCAATGAATACCGCAGATATGCCATTGGTGGTGGATCTGGATGGCACACTGACGCCAACCGATACGCTGGTCGAATCCGTGATCAAATTGATCAAGCAATCGCCATTGAATCTTTTCAGAATTCCATTGTGGTTGCTCAAGGGACGTTCTGAATTCAAATCGATGGTGGCGCGCCGGGTTGATATTTCTGCGGAAATTCTCCCCTATCGCGAATCGCTGGTGGCCTATCTGAAATCGGAAAAGGCCCGGGGCCGGCGCATTGTGCTGGCGACGGCGGCCAATCGTTCGATTGCGGATGGCGTGGCGGCGCACCTGGGTTTCTTCGATCAGGTCATGGCGACACAAGTGGGTGGCCCCAACTTGAAAGGCCACGCCAAGCTGGAGGCGATCCAGAAGGAAGTGGGTCTGGATTTCGTCTACGCCGGCGACAGCTCGGCGGATATTCCGATCTGGAAAGCCGCCCGCGCGGCGGTGCTGGTCGATGTGTCGGCCAGCACCGCCATGGCGGTCCGCAACAGCGTCGCGATAGAGCGTGAGATTTCGCGCGAAAAGCCGGGATTGGCGATCTGGCTGAAAGCCTTGCGCGTGCATCAATGGATGAAGAACCTGTTGTTGTTCGTCCCGATGCTGACGGCGTTCTCATTTTCCGATCCGATGGATATTGCCCACATCCTGGTGGCATTCCTGGCGTTTTCCTTGACGGCCTCGGCGACCTACGTGGTCAACGATCTGTGGGACCTGGAGAGCGACCGGGGTCATCCGCGCAAAAGCCAGCGCCCGTTTGCCAGCGCCCGTCTGCCGATCCTGCACGGCCTGGCCGTGGCGGCGGTATTCCTGGTGTCGGCCTTTGCCATGGCGCTGGCGACCTCGATCGGGCTGTTCCTGATCCTGCTGGTCTATCTGGTGCTGACCAGCGCCTACAGCTGGGTGCTGAAGGAATACGTCCTGATGGACGTGATCATGCTGTCCATTCTCTACACGCTGCGCATCGTGGCGGGTGCCATCGCCATCGAGGAGACCACCAGTTCGTGGCTGCTGGCCTTTTCGGTCTTCGTCTTCTTGAGCCTGGCGCTGGTCAAGCGCTGCGCGGAGCTGGTGACGCTGGAGCAGGCTGGCAAGAGCACCACAAAGGGGCGCGACTACCGGGTGACCGATCTGGTGGTTCTGTGGCCGATGGGGGTGGGCGCGGCGCTGGCGGCGGTGGTGGTGTTCGGCCTTTTCATCAGCGCCCCCGAGACCCAGAGCCGCTACCTCAGCCCGCAGCTGCTCTGGTTCACCGCGCTGGGCTTGATCTACTGGCTCTCCCGACTCTGGATCAAGACGTCCCGTGGCGAGATGCACGACGACCCGGTTGTCTATGCGCTCAAGGATCGGGGAAGCCGGTTGACCGTGGTCGGCATGGTGGTGGTGATGCTGGTGGCCCGTTTCTTCACCGTCCCCGGCTTCCTGTGAGCCGTTCGTGCACTCCCGCCAGCTCTCGCACATGACGTTTCCACCGGCCACGGGCCGCGCCGCGAACCAGCGTCTGGTCGCCGCGTTCTGCCTGCTCCATTTCGCCCTGGCCTATACCTTGGCCTTGGTGTGGTACCACCGGGGCTACTTCGACGTCTTCAACATCTTTTTCGACGCCGACCCGAACACCAACCTGGCCTCGTTCGCCCATGGGTGGTGGGGTGGCCGCAACGCGCCCACCCATCCCCTGCTGGAGCTGTTTGCGCTGCCGGCGTTGCTGGTCGGCGGGCTGGCGCAACTGGCGGGGTGGGGCGAGCGCACCGCCGTGGTGCGGGAGTTCGTGGGGCTGGCCTATGCGCCGGTATTCACCGCGCTGGCGATCGGGGTCTTCCACCGCACGCTCGCGCGCCTGGGGCTGAAGGCGCACGACGCGCTGCTGGCCACAGCGGTGTTTGCGCTGAGCTTCTCCAGCATGCTGTTTGCGGTGGTGGTCGAGAGCTATGCGCTGTCGGGCCTGCTGGTCGTGCTGCTGGTTCACTGGTACGTGGTGTGCCGCCAGGCCGGGCGCGGACACCATGGGGTGTGGTTCCTGCTGGGCGTGGCGCTCACCGGCGTGACCGTCACCAACGTCGCCTTCTTTGCCGTGGCCTTCCTGTTCTTCCTGCGCTGCGTCGAGCAGCGACCCTGGCGGGCCGCCCTGTGGCGCGCCGCGCTGCAGGGCACGGGTGTGCTGGTGCTGGTCCTGGTGTTGCACGTCGCTCTGTTGCACCTGCTGGGTGTGACACCAGGCGTCGAAGGCAGCACCAAGTGGGTGGGGCAGCATGCCTCCACCACGCTTTACCGATATGTTGCCAACGTCCTCAACCTGTTGTGCGCCGGCTTCTCTACCTATGTGGTGGTGCTGCCCACGTTCTGGGAAGGCAAGATCAGCGTGTCCCGGGGCCTGGACGATCTGCCGCTGATCCTGATGATCCTGCTGCTGGCACTCGTGCTGGCCCTTGCGGTGCGCAAGCACATGCCGCGCATGGGCTGGGGCGAGCTGCCCTGGATGCTGGGCGCTTTGCTGCTTTTCAACGGTGTGCTGCATGGGTTCTTCGGCTACGAGATGCTGCTCTACAGCCAGCATTGGCTCGCGCCATTGACGCTTCTGCTGGTGCCAGTGGTGGTGCGCCACCGCCGCCTCGTGCTGGTGCTGCTGCCGGTGGCGGCGCTGGCCAACCTGCACTTCATGCTGGGTGTGGGCACGATCATGCGCGCGGGCTGATGCCGGGCCCTAACGTGCCGGATGCAACGCCGTGACGGCCTCGTTGCAGCGGTTTTGTTGCAGTGCATCGCTATGATGTACCGCTTTGTGAATCTGTTGGCCTGAGAAACATCATCATCATGAAAATCACTGTGGTCGGGACGGGGTATGTGGGCTTGGTCAGCGGGGCCTGCCTGTCGGAAGTGGGCAATGACGTGCTGTGTCTGGACCTGGATCCGGAGAAGATCCGCATCCTCGAGGAGGGGGGCATCCCGATCTACGAACCCGGCCTGCAGGAGATGGTCACCCGCAACGTGGCCGCCGGGCGCCTGCGCTTCACCACCGACATCGACCGCGCCGTGCAGCACGGCACCATCCAGTTCATCGCCGTGGGCACGCCGCCGGACGAAGACGGCTCGGCCGACATGCGCTACGTGCTGGCCGCCGCCCGCAACATCGGCCAGCGCATGACGGACTACAAGGTGGTGGTCGATAAAAGCACGGTGCCGGTGGGCACGGCCGATCGCGTCAAGGAGGCGATCGCCGAGGAGCTCACGAAGCGGGGCGCGCAGACACCTTTCGCGGTCGTCTCCAATCCCGAGTTCCTCAAGGAGGGCGCGGCGGTGGAGGACTTCATGCGTCCGGACCGCATCATTGTCGGTGCCGACGACGAGCAGGCCGTCCACCTGATGCGTGCGCTCTACTCGCCTTTCCAGCGCAACCGCGAGCGCCTGATCGTCACCGACGTGCGCAGCGCCGAGCTCACCAAGTACGCCGCCAACGCCATGCTGGCCACGCGCATCAGCTTCATGAACGAGCTGGCCAACCTAGCCGAGAAGCTGGGTGCCGACATCGAAATGGTTCGCCAGGGCATCGGCTCCGACCCCCGCATCGGCTACCACTTCCTCTACCCGGGTGCCGGGTATGGCGGCTCGTGTTTTCCGAAGGACGTGAAGGCCCTGATCAAGACCGCGGCGGACGATGCCGGCCTGGAGCTGAAGGTGCTGGCCGCCGTGGAAGCGGCCAATGATGCGCAGAAGCATGTCCTGGGCGAGAAGGTCAAGCGCAGCTTCGGCGGCGACTTGCGCGGGCGGCATTTTGCCGTGTGGGGGCTGGCGTTCAAGCCCAACACCGACGACATGCGCGAGGCGCCCAGCCTGGAGTTGATCGCCGACCTGCTGGGCGCGGGCGCCACCGTGACGGCCTACGACCCGGTGGCCATGCACGAGGCGCAGCGTTCGCTGGGTGGCGAAACCCGTGTGCGCTATGCCAGGACGCCCAATGAGGCCCTCGAGGGTGCGGACGCACTGGTCATCGTGACCGAGTGGAAGGAATTCCGCAGCCCCGACTTCGACCTGATCAAGGCCAAGCTGAAGCGGCCGCTGATCGTGGACGGCCGCAACCTCTACGACCCGGCCTGGGTGCGCGGCCAGGGTTTCGAATACCTGCCCATCGGTCGTTGAGCCATGGGGGGCCAGCGAGCACGGCGCTTGACCATCCGTGGCTGATGGCGGCGCTCCCGGTGAGCTGCCCGAGGTGCCCGCCGCGGCCGTGCGGCCAGGCCACGCGGCCGGCGTCCTGAGCATTGCCTGGTGTGCGGCGGCGACGGGCCTCGGGCTCGCCGCGCAGCATCCGCTGGCGCCCTGGGTGCTGATATGCGGTCTGTGCCTGGTCATGGCATGGGCCGCCTGGAGACCTTCGACGATCGGGTTCGTGCTGGCCGCTGCGTTGCCCGTGGCGGGTTGGGCACCCTGGACCGGCTGGTGGCTGGTCGATGAGTTCGACCTGCTCGTGCTCGCCGTCCTGGCGGGCGGATACGGTCGATGGGGCCTGGACATCCTGCAGCGGCGGTGGGTGGCCGTCCGCACCAGCCGCGTCTGGGACCGGCTGGTGGTGGCCCTGGCTGTTTCGGGTTTCGTGAGCCTGGTGCTGGGCCTGCGCGATGCCGGTGTGGGTATCGACACCGTCACCGCTGCGTGGTCGTCAGGCGACTGGATGACCCGGGCCCAGTATGCCGACCACGACTCGGCGTTCAATGCCTTGCGCGTTTCCAAGAGCATCCTCTGGGCCGTGTTGTGCTATCCCCTGATGCGGCGCCTGCCCGATGCCCTGCGCCTGCCCTCGGCGCGGCTGACGGCGGCCGGCCTGACCATGGGCCTGTGCCTGGTGATTGGCCTGGTGTTGTGGGAACGGTTGCGGTACGTCGGTGTCTTCAGCTTCACCGAGTCCTACCGCACGGTGGCCGCCTTCTGGGAAATGCATGTGGGAGGTGGCGCGATCGATGCTTACCTGGCGATGGCGGCACCCCTGGCATTCTGGGCGGTGTGGCTCTCCCCGGTGGGCTGGCGCTGGGGCCTGGCCGCGCTGCTCGCACTGGGAACGACCTATGCGGTGTTGACGACCTACTCGCGCGGTCTCTATGGGGCGGTGCTCGTGGGCACGGCGTGCATGGCCTTCATGGCCTGGCGATTCGGCATCCGCCCCCGCGACGGGGGCCGGCGCCGCGGTGTGGCGCTCGCGGCGCTGCTCATCGCGTTGCTTGCCGAATCGATCTGGGTCCTGAGCGGTCCCTCGGCGATGGCGGGGCGTCTGGCCCGCACGGAAACCGACCTGATGGAGCGGATCAACCACTGGCGCGACGGCATCGCCCTGGTGCAGCCCGCCAGCCAGTGGTGGCTGGGGCTGGGCGCGGGCCGCTTGCCAGCCCGGTACAGCGCTCAGGTGCCGGGGGGCGAGTTTCCGGGCCGCGCCCAATGGCAGCGCAGAGATTCAGGGGTGGGGCAAGTGGTCCTCTCCGGTCCGGCCGCGCGCCAGGATATCGCCCACGACTTCGCGCTGACCCAGAAAGTGGACCTGGCGGCCCAAGGCAACTACCGCGTGCGCCTGCGCTACCAGAGCGATGCGCCCCTGGTGTTTCTGCTGAGCGTCTGCGAGAGACACCTGCTGTACGACGTCCGGTGCCAGTGGCGGCATGTCAGACCGCAGAGCGCGGTGGTGGATGGCGGCCTGTGGCATGAGATCGCGCTTAGGGGCCCCGGTTTCAAGCCCGTGGGTCGCGCGATGGCCTGGCGCGACGGCATGTTCGCCGTCACCGTGCTAACGGCCGGGCAGTCGATGCGGCTGCACGCGGTCGAGTTGCTCGATCCAAGCGGCCGGCAGGTGCTGCGCAACACCGACTTCGCGGTCGGTCTGCGGCATTGGTTGCCCGTTGCGCAGGGCCAGTTCAAGCCATGGCACATGGACAACCTCTACCTGGAGGCGCTGATCGAGCGCGGTGCCCTGGGCGCACTGGTGCTGTTTTTGCTGGGCGCGTGGGGCGCGCGTTGCATCCTGGATGGCCTGCGGGCCCGGGAGCCGCTGGCGCTGGCGCTGGCGGGTTCGTGGATGTCCATGGCTGCGCTCGGGCTGGTCATCAGCGTCATGGAGTTGCCGCGCATCGCCTTCATGCTGCTGCTCATCCTGTTGACAACGTCACAGTTGCGCCGGATACCGCAATATTCACGCCCTGTAACCGATTGTAATTAGGGGGTGCGGGCGGTATTCTCAACCGGGTCGCCCCCGCGCACGGGACCATCCGGTCCATCACAGGAAAAAGAAGTTTGATCAAGCTGTTCAACCACTATTTCGATCGCCGCACGCTGCTGCAATTGTTCATGGACCTGCTGCTGGTCAGCGCGGCCTTCATGGCGACGCTGGTGGTGCTGTCCGACGCCACGGAACTCACCCCCTTGCAGCTCGGGCGCGGGCTGGCGCGCGCGCTGCTGATGAGCATCGGCTTCATCGCTGTGAATTCCGCGCTCGGGCTGTACGACCGCGGCAGCGCGTTCAACACCACCCAGCTGCGCGCCCGCGTCCTGGTGTCCTTCCTCATGATGGGCCTGATCGTGGTCGGCGTGCTGTTGCTGCTGCCGATGAAGGCCTTCTATGGCCATACCTGGGCGGTGGTGATCGTGATGATGGTGACGGGCCTGCTGCTGGTCATTCAGGTGCTCACGGGCGAATTCCTGCCCAGGACGCTGACGCGGCGCAAGGTGCTGGTGTATGGCACCGGAGCCAAGGCCAAAGCGGTCGGGCAGACGCTGCGCCACCCCTCGTCGGCCGCCGAGCTGTGTGGCTTTTTCGCGAGTCCCAATGAGCAGGAGCATCTGGTGACCAACTGGGGCGTGTTGTCCCCCGGCCAGACGCTCACCGAAGTCGTGGCAGAGAAGGGCGTCGACGAGATCGTGATTGCCTTGTCCGAGCGGCGTGGCGGCAGCATGCCCATGCGCGAACTGCTGGACTGCAAGCTCAACGGTGTGCTCGTGACCGACATCGCGACCTATTTCGAGCAGCACCTGGGCCAGATCCGGCTGGACGCGGTCTCGGCCGGCTGGCTCATCTTCGGCGATGGCTTCAACCAGGGCTTCCTGCGCACCACGATCAAGCGCTTGTTCGACATCGCGGGTGCCACCGTGCTGACCCTGGTGAGCTTGCCGATCATGCTGGTCACGGCCCTCGTCATCAAGCTCGAGAGCGCAGGACCCGTGTTCTACAAGCAGGAACGCGTCGGGTTGAACAACAAGCTGTTCAACGTGGTGAAGTTCCGCAGCATGCGCACCGACGCCGAGAAGGATGGCATTCCCCGCTGGGCCACGGCGGGCGACAGCCGCGTCACGCGCGTGGGCCGGGTGATCCGCAAGCTGCGCATCGACGAGCTGCCGCAGCTGTTCAGCGTGCTCAAAGGCGACATGAGCCTCGTGGGACCGCGCCCCGAGCGCGCCTTCTTCGTCGAGAAGCTCACGCAGGACATCCCGTTCTACGCCGTGCGGCACAGCGTCAAGCCCGGCGTGACCGGCTGGGCCCAGGTCCGCTACCAGTACGGCTCCACCGTGGAGGACACGGCACAGAAGTTGCAGTTCGACCTGTACTACGTGAAGAACCACTCGCTGTTCCTGGACCTCGTCATCATCTTCGAAACTGTCGGTGTGGTGTTGACGGGCAAGGGCGCGCAGTAAGTTCGTGGCGAGCCGCTGCTGCGGCGCGCTTCAAGCCAGCGTGTGCAGCGGAATGTCGCGCTCCACGGACAGCTGTTCCAGCTGCTTGCGCGTCTGGCCCTTCAGGAATGCCGCAATCGCGGCGTGTGTGTCGGGCTTGAACAGGGTGCGCGCGTCGGTGACGGGTACCCGTGCCGCCGCACACAGCGCGGCGGCGAAGTGGGGTTCCAGCGCCGCCACCGCCACACGGCCATCCTTGCACGGATACACGCGATAGCCCGCGTGCGCACCGCCCACGGCGCCGGAAGGCTGGGTCAGGCCCCAGGTGCGCGGCAGCGCCAGCCAGGCCGCAGCCTCCGACAGCGCCACTTCCTGAAACGACCCCTTGCCCTCCGTCTTTTGCGCCAGCACCGCCTTGAGCACGGCCTCGCTGGCCATGAGTGCTCCGCCCATGTCGGCAAACAGCGTGGCGGGCAGGTCCAGCCCCGTCACCAGGCCGGCATCGGCGAGGTAGGTCAGATCGTGTCCGGGCTCTTCGGCGCGCGCACCGGGCGCGCCCACGATCGCCACCACCGACAGTCCTGGGTACCGTTTGTGCAGACCCTTCCAGCCCAGTTGCAGCTTGTCCAGCGCCGAGGGGCGGAACGAGGTCAGCAGCACATCGGTGCGCGCCAGCGCCTTGTGCAGCGCGGCCTGGCCCTGATCGGACTTCAGGTCCATCGTGACGACCTTGATGCCTCCGCCCAGCGTGGCGTAGGCGGTGGCGTTGTACTGGCCCATGGGGTCACCGGGGGTGCCTGCCGGTGCGCCTTTCGGGCCAGGTGGCTCGGCCTTCATGCAGGTGGCGCCCATGGCGCGCAGTCGCATCAAGGCCGCTGGGCCCGGCAGGTTGAGCGCCAGACTGAGCACGCGCACGCCGCGCAAGGGTTTGAGGGCTGGGGCGGGGCGGGGCAGGATGGACATGGTGGCCGGTGTGGTGAAGGGTGTATCGGCGCAATGTACCTGCAAGCCCCGCAGCGGAAACGCAAACGGGCGACAGCGTCGCCCGTCTTCCCCGTCGGCGCGAGCCGGCTCAGCGCTCGCCGAAGTTCAGCGGCAGGCCCACGTAGTTCTCGGCCAGCGAGCGCGACAGCGACTCGGAGTTCACCAGGTAGTCGAGCTCGGCCTCCTGCACCTTCTGGCCAAAACCCGCGGTGTCGGGGAAGCGGTGCATGAGCGAGGTGAGCCACCAGGAGAAGCGCTCGGCCTTCCAGACGCGGCGCAGGCAGCGCTCGGAGTAGCTGTCGATGCCGGCAGACGTCTTGTCGCGGTAGTACTCGATGAAGGCGCCCGAGAGGTACTTGACGTCGCTGGCGGCCAGGTTCAGGCCCTTGGCGCCGGTGGGCGGCACGATATGGGCGGCGTCGCCCGCGAGGAACATGCGGCCGAAGCGCATGGGCTCGGCCACGAAGCTGCGCAGCGGGGCGATGCTTTTCTCGATGCTCGGGCCGGTGACCACGCGCGAGGCCATTTCCGGGTCCAGCCGCAGGCGCAGCTCGTCCCAGAAGCGCTGATCGCTCCAGTCTTCCACCTTGTCGTCGAGCGGGCACTGCACGTAGTAGCGGCTGCGCGTGAGGCTGCGCATGGAGCACAGGGCAAAGCCGCGCTCGCTGTTGGCGTAGACGATCGCGTGTGGCGAGACCGGCGGCACGTCGGCCAGCACGCCGAGCCAGCCGAAGGGATAGACCTTCTCGAACTCGGTGATGGCGCCGCGCGGCACGCTGGCGCGGCACACGCCATGAAAGCCGTCGCAACCGGCGATGAAATCGCAGTCGATCTCGTGCGTCTGGCCATCCTTCTGGTAACGCACCCTGGGCTTGTCGCTGTCGTAGTCGATGACTTCCACATTCGCCGCCTCGTACACCGTCGGCAGACCGGCGGCGCTGCGCGCGGCCATCAGGTCGCGGGTCATTTCGGTCTGGCCGTAGGCTGTGACCACCTTGCCGCCGGTGAGGCCATGCACATCGATGGCGTGCCGCGTACCGGAGAACACCAGCTCGATGCTGTGGTGGATGGTGCCCTCGGCGTCGAGCCGCTCGCCCACGCCGGCCTCGCGCAGCAGGTCGGTGGTGATCTGCTCCAGGATGCCGGCGCGGATGCGGCCCAGCACGTAGTCGCCGCTCTGGCGTTCGACGATGATGTTGTCTATGCCGGCTTTGTGCAGCAACTGACCGAGCAGCAGGCCGGAGGGGCCGGCGCCGATGATGGCGACCTGGGTGCGCATGGGATGTTTCCTGGCGAGAGGCTGTGAACGAATCCCACCAGCTTAGAAACCCCACCCAGTTCGCACAACGCGAGCGGCCGGAGATTGCGCGATCATCGGACCTGTTGTGCGATCACCGCGCATAACAGGGACCCAGGGGCATAATCGTGGCCATGAATGCCACGAATCCACCCATTGCCAAGGCCGACTTCATCGAAGGCATGGCCAAGGGCATGGCGGTGCTGGAGAGCTTCGACACCGAGCGCCAGCGCCTCAACGCGACGCAGGCCGCCGAGCGCGCCGGCCTCACGCGCGCGGCGGCGCGCCGGCACCTGCTCACACTCGCGCACCTGGGCTACCTGGAGAGCGACGGCAGTCACTACTGGCTCTCCGCCAAGGTGCTGCGTTTCTCCGGCAGCTACCTGGCCTCGGCCCGCTTGCCCCGCCTGCTGCAACCCACCCTGAACCGGCTCGCGGCGCTGACGCGCGAGTCCTTCTCGGCCGCGGTGCTCGATGGCGACCAGGTCGTGATCGTGGCGCGCAACGTGTCGATCGGCGGTCAGCGCCTCATGGCCTACGGCCTGCACCTGGGCGCCCGGCTGCCTGCGCACGCCACCTCCACCGGGCGCGTGCTGCTCGCGGCCTTGCCGCGCGGCGAGTTCACGGCCTGGCTCAAGGGCCGCGAGTTGCCACGCCTCACGCCGCGCACCACGGTCGACCACAAGGCCTTCCGGGCCCTGGTTGCCCAGGTGCGCAGCGACGACATGGCGATTGCGCGCGAGGAGCACGAACTGGGCGTGTTCGCGCTGGCGGTACCGCTGCGCAACATGCAGGGCCGCACGGTGGCCGCGCTCAACGTGGTGGCGGCGCCCGACCGTTTCGATTCGCCCGGTTTCCAGAAGGATCTGGTGCCGCTGCTGCTGGACGCGGCGCGCGAGCTGCGCCCGCTGCTCTGAGCCGCTTCACACGCCGAGGTACTGCTCCAGCAACTCGGGCTGGGCGTGCAGCTGTTCCGAACTGCCCTCGAACACCACCTCGCCCTTGACCAGGATCACGTTGCGGTCGGTGATCTGGGTCACGTGTTTCCAGTTCTTGTCCACGATCACGCTGCTGATGCCGCTTTCGCGGATCAGGCCGCAGATGCGCCAGATCTCGCGCGCGATCAGCGGCGCCAGGCCCTCGGTGGCCTCATCGAGGATCAGCAGGTCGGGGTTGGTCATGAGCGCGCGCCCGATGGTAAGCATCTGCTGTTCGCCGCCGCTTAGCTGCTGTCCGCCGTGGTTCAGGCGCTCGGCCAGGCGCGGAAAGGTCTCGAGCACGCGATCGTAGGTCCAGTCGCGCTGGCCCTGCGTGCCGGCGCGTGCCGACATGACGAGGTTCTCGCGCACGCTCAGGTTGCCGAAGATGCCGCGGCCTTCGGGCACGTAGGCCAGGCCCAGGCGTGCGATCTCGAAGGTCGGCGCCCCGGTCATGTCCTGGCCCTTCACATGGACCTTGCCGCCGCTGGGCTTGACGATGCCCATGAGCGACTTGAGCAGCGTGGTCTTGCCCATGCCGTTGCGGCCCATCAGGCCGATGGTCTGGCCTTTGCCGACGGTGAAGTCGACGCCGCGCAGGATGTGGCTGGCGCCGTAGTGGGTGTGCAGCCCCCGGGCTTCGATCAGGCTGTCGGTGCTCATGCGTGTTCCTCACCCAGGTATGCCGCCTGCACCGAGGCGTCGCCGCGCACCTCGGCGGGCGTGCCACTGGCGATCACCTGGCCGTTGACCATGACGGTGAGCCGGTCGGCCAGGGTGAACACCGCGTCCATGTCGTGCTCCACCAGCATCATGGCGTGGTCCGCCTTGAGCTTGAGCAGCAGCGCGACCATGCTCTCGGCCTCGGCCTGGCCCATGCCGGCCAGCGGTTCGTCCAGCAGCAGCACGGTGGGCTCGGTGGCCAGCGTCATGGCAATCTCGAGCTGGCGCTGCTCGCCGTGGCTGGTGGTGCCGGCCACGGTGCCGGCGCGCGCGCTGAGGCCGGCGAGTTCGATCGCGCGCTCGCAGCGCTGGTTGACCGCGGCCATGCCGCCGGCCGAAGAGAGCCAGCGCATCGGGTTCCAGGGCATGTGCCGCTCGCACGACTGCGCGGCCAGGCGCACGTTGTCCCACACGGTGAAGGGCAGGAAGATGTTGGTCTTCTGGTAGCTGCGGCCCAGGCCCAGGCGCGAGATGCGCTCGGGGCTCTTGCCGGCGGTTTCGGTGCCGTTGAGCGTGATGCGGCCCGAGGTGGGCGGCAGGTCGCCCGAGAGCAGGTTGGTCAGCGTGGACTTGCCGGCGCCGTTGGGGCCGATCACCGCGTGGATGCGACCGCGGTGCAGGTCGACCGACACGTCGTTGACCGCGGCCAGGCCGCCGAAGCGCTTGGTGAGATTGCTGGCGCTGAGGAGGAGCTCGTTCATGGCGCCTCCCGCTTCTTCGACAACTGCCCCACAAGACCCAGCAGGCCACGCGGCGCGAACACCACCACCAGCACGATGAAGCCGCCCATGAGCAGTTGCCAGTGCTTGGTGAGGTCCTTGAAGAAGTGCATCACGTATTCGAACGCGAAGGCGCCCACGATGGCCCCGGCGAAGTTGCCCATGCCACCCAGGATCACCATCATGATCGCGTGCGCGCTCATGTGGAAACCCATGAGTTCAGGGTTCACATAGCCGGTCTGCGCGGCCCACAGGAACCCCGCCACGCCGGCCAGCGCGCCCGCCAGCGTGAAGGCCGTGAGCTTGTAGCCGAAGGTGCCATAACCCACGGCGCGCATGCGGTGTTCGTTCACGCGGATGCCGGCGAGCACGCGGCCGAAGGGCGAGAACAGCAGGCGCCGCAGGAAGGCGTAGACCAGCACCAGCAGCAGCAGCGTGAAGTAATAGAAGGTGGTCTTGTTCTCGAGGTCGATGCCGGCCCAGCCGAACAGCGAGGCGTCGGGGCGGAAATTCACGTAGACGCCGTCGGAGCCGCCCAGTGCCTTGTTGTCGAAGAAGAGGAAGAACACCATCTGCGCGAACGCCATGGTGACCATGATGAAGTAGATGCCGTGGGTGCGCACCACGAAGAAGCCGATGATCAGTGCCGCCAGGCCCGCGCCCAGCGCCGAGGCGGGCAGGGCCCACCACAGGCTGATGGGCGTGTCGGCCGGCGTGAGGAAGGCCAGCGCATAGCCCGCCAGTCCGAAGTAGGCCGCGTGGCCCAGCGAGACCAGGCCGGTCACGCCCTGCAGCAGATCGAGGCTCATCGCGAAGATCGCCAGGATCATCATCTGAGAGAGCATCTGCAGGTAGAAGTCGGTGCCGGTGAGCGGCACGAGCGGGAAGGCCGCGAGTGCGATCGCACCCAGCAGCAGGATCGCCTGGATGCTGCGCGGCAGCTTCTCGAGTTGGGCTTTGGGCGAACTCATTGTTTGAACAGCCCTTCAGGCTTGTAGAGCAACACGCCGGCCATGAGCATGTAGACGGCCATGCCGGCGATCTGCGGCACCAGCACCTTGCCGAAGGTGTCGACCAGGCCCACCAGCAGGGCCGCCACGAGCGCGCCGCGCACCGAACCGATGCCGCCGATGACCACGACCACGAAGCACATGATCAGCACCGAGCTGCCCATGCCGGGGTACACGCTGGAGATCGGCGAGGCGATCATGCCGGCGATGGCGGCGAGCGCCACGCCCAGCGCAAACACCACGCCGTGGATGAGGCGGATGTTGATGCCCAGCGACTCGGTCATCTCGCGGTTGAAGGCGCCGGCGCGGATCTTCATGCCCAGGCGCGTCTTCGAGATCAGCAGGTACAGGCCGAGCGCGAGCGCAATGCACACGCCCGACATCACCAGCCGGTAGACCGGGTAGGACAGGTTCTCGGTCAGCGGGATCGACCAGTTCAGCAGCTCCGGCACCTGCACCGCGTGCACGTCGTCGCCCCACAGGATGGAGCGCACTTCCTCGAAGATGTAGATCAGGCCGAAGGTCAGCAGCACCTGGTCGAGGTGGTCGCGGTGGTAGAAGTGGCGGAACAGCAGCCATTCGAGCAGCCAGCCAAGCGCCACGGCGATCACCGTGCCGAGCACGATGGCCAGCACCAGGCTGTCGAGCTGTGTCACCAGGAACCACGCGAGGTAGGCACCCAGCATGTAGAAGCTGCCATGCGCGAGGTTGACCACGCCCATGATGCCGAAGATCAGCGTCAGCCCGGCGGCCAGCATGAACAGCAACAGGCCGTATTGCAGGCTGTTGAGCAGCTGGATCAGGAAGTTGGCGAAATCCATGGCGTGTCGGGTGAGGGGTCAGACGCAAGGGGCGAGCAAAAACCAGACCAGCGCCTGGGGCGCCGGTCTGTCGCGGTGAAAGCGCGGGAGCGTGAGCGGCGAGGGCCTTGGGCGCTCAGCCCATGCGGCAGCCGGTGGCGGGGTCGGCCACGGCCTTTTGCGCAATGCCGATCACCTTGTTTTCCTTGTTCTCGACCTTGCGCATGTAGATGTCCTGCACCGGGTTGTGGGCCTTGCTCATGGTCCACTTGCCGCGAGGGCTGTCGATGGTGGCGCCTTCCATGGCGGCGTACAAGGCCTTCTTGTTGCTGATGTCGCCCTTGACGGCGTTGGCGCCCTTGACCAGCAGCAGGCCGGTGTCGTAGCCCTGCACCGCGTACACGTCGGGTTGCAGGCGGAAGGTCTTGGCGTACTCAAGGCGGAATTTCTTGTTGGCCGGCGTGTCCAGCGAGTCGCTGTAGTGCATGGTGGTCAGCACGCCGTTGGCGGCATCGCCCGCGGCATCGAGCACGCCCTCGGTCAGGAAGCCCGAGCCGTAGAGCTGGATGTTCTTGTTCAGGCCCGCGGCCGCGTAGTCACGCAGGAACTTGGCCGCGCCGCCACCGGCGAAGAAGCAGGCCACGGCATCGGGCTTGAGCGATGCGATCTCGGTCAGCAGGGCCTGGAACTCGACGTTGGGGAAGGGCAGGCCGAGCTTCTTGACGATGGTGCCGCCCGCGGCGGTGTAGCTCTGCTCGAAACCTTCATAGGCTTCGTCGCCCGCGGCGTAGTTCCAGGTGATCCACACGGCCTTCTTGTGACCGCGGTCGACCATGGCCTTGCCCAGCGCCAGCGTGGGCTGCGAATTGGTGAACGAGGTGCGGAACACGTTGGGAGCGCACTGGGCGCGCGTGGCCACGTGCACGCCGGCATTGGGAATCAGGTTGAGCACGCCGCTGTCGCGGGCGACCTTGTGGATGCCCATCTGCACACCCGAGTGCACGGTGCCGATCAGCACGTCGACCTTGTCGCGCTGCACCAGACGGGTGGCGTTCTCGATGCCCTTGGCCGGGTTGGACTCGTCGTCGACCTTGAAGAACTCGATCTCGCGGCCGCCGAGCTTGCCGCCCTGCTCGTTGAGCGCCATGCGGAAGCCGTTTTCAATCGCCACGCCGAGCTGCGCGAAGGTGCCGGTGTAGGGCAGCATGAAGCCGACGCGCACCTTGTCCGACTGGGCGCGCGCAATCTGCGGCAGCAGCAGGCCTGTGGATGCGGCGCCGATCACGGCGGCGCTGCGGGTCAGGACGAGTCGGCGGGTGGTCATGGGTTTTCTCCTGTTGGGGGTTGCCGGAATGCGATTCACTGTAGACGGCGGGTGTCGGCTTGACGATCCAGAATTACCCGTACTTGAAGCTTAAAACATTTAGTTCTGAATTTAAAGCACTGTCGGATCAGACCGGTTCGGACGTTTGCAGTGCATGGGTCAGCCATTCACGGCACCACGCGGCGCCCACGACCTCAGCCTCGGTGCCGGCGGACGCATCGTGGCGAAACACGTCACCGATGCGCACCGCGCCCAGGTCGGCCAGGCGCTCGTCGAAGCGCAGGCCGCCGTTGCAGAAGGTCTGGGGGTAGATGCTGTCGCCCAGGGCGATCACGCCGTAGCGCACATGGCCGAGGAACCTGGGCTCGCGGTCCAGCGAGTCGTACAGTGCGCTGGCGTTGTCCGGCACGTCACCGGCCCCATGGGTGGCGCTGCATATGACATATAGTGCATCTTCTTCAAAGACACGGATGTCCAGGCCATCCATCAAGCGCACGTCGATCTGCCCGATCAGGTCGGCGCAATCCATCTGGATGGCACGCGCGACGCGTTCGGCGGTGTTGGTCACGGTGCCAACGAGGATGAGGAGTCGGGATGGGGCGGTCATGGCGAAGAAGCTGCAATATACTTCATGCTTCTCGGGTGGTGCACCGGGAAAACCCTTGGCTGCACGATCTGGCTGCCCTGGGCCAGGCGGAGAGGGGTGGCCTGCCCGGAGGGACTCGAACCCCCGACCTGCTGCTTAGAAGGCAGCTGCTCTATCCGGTTGAGCTACGGGCAGACAGGGTGACCGACCATACAAAAAAGGCCCACACTGTGGGCCTTTTTGTTCTTCATCAATGGTCGGAGCGGCGGGATTCGAACTCGCGACCCTCTGCTCCCAAAGCAGATGCGCTACCAGGCTGCGCTACGCTCCGACTAAGCGGTGAATTGTACCTGCTGCGGTGCGGCGTTCCGGCACGGCTCGATGTCTTTCAGCGCTTTTGGTACTGCGTGGCGCCAAACAGCGCATCGCGCGCCTTGTCGTCCGTCAAGGGTTTGCGTGCATCGGCGAGCACCGCCACACCGCGCTGCACCGCCGGACGCGCGGCGACGGTGTCGAACCATTGCTTGAGCCGCGGGAAGTCGGCCCAGTCAATGCCCTGGTTCTGCCAGCTGCGCAGCCACGGGAAGATGGCGATGTCGGCCACGCTGTACTGGTGGCCGGCGATGAATTTCTGGTTGGCCAGCTGCTTGTCCATCACGCCATAGAGCCGCCGGGCTTCGTTGGTGTAGCGGTTGATGGCGTACTCGATCTTCTCCGGCGCGTACAGGCGGAAGTGGTGCGCCTGGCCCAGCATCGGGCCCACACCACCCATCTGGAACATCAGCCACTCCAGCACCTTGAACTTCGCGCGGTCCGACTTCGGCAGGAACTTGCCGGTCTTGGCCGCGAGGTAGAGCAGGATGGCCCCCGACTCGAACAGGCTGATGGGCTGGCCATCGGGCCCCTGCGGATCGACCAGCGCGGGAATCTTGTTGTTCGGGCTGATCTTGAGAAAGGCGGGCTCGAACTGATCGCCCTTGCCGATGTTGACCGGGTGCACCTGCCAGTCGCGACCGAGTCGGAATCCGCACTCCTCCAGCATGATGTGGACCTTGTGTCCGTTGGGCGTGGGCCAGGAATAGACGTCGATCATGAAGGCGGCCTTTCGGTGTGCTGGGTATGCTTGGGGAAATCCACTCTACGGGAAAACACAGCCCAATGTTCGAGCGACTGAAAAATGCCCTGGCCCGCCTGCAATGGTCGACCGCCCGATCGGCCCCGTTGGCCCAGTGGGCCGATCAGCACGGTCTGGGGTTCAGACCCCTGATCGGTGGCGCGTATGCGCTGTCCGGGCAGTGGCATGGCCAGGCCGTGCGCCTGGAGTGCATGGCGCCCTCCAGGCCGTTCATCCAGGGCATGGAGCTGATGGCGCGCGCCGACCTCGGCCTGTCTGTGCCGGGCAGCGTGGTGCTGATGAACCGTTCGCTCAAGCTGATGCTGGAGCAGAGGGCCTCGGCGCTGTACTCGCAGTACACCGACGCCCTGCAGACCACCGCCCAGGCATTGCCCGAAGAAATCCGCTGGCTGGCCATGTACCGCGACGCGGGCTGGACCGGGCCCGACCGGCAGTTCTGGGCGCGCTACGCCGTGCTGACCGACATGCCCGAGACCGCAAAACAGTGGATAGACGAGGAGGGCTTGCAGCGGCTGATGCGCTGGCCCGCGAACGCGGTGAACCCCGACACGCCTTTGATGCTGATGCTCATGAAGGGCAAGGCCTACATGCGGCTGCAGATCGACCAGACCCGCGACACCGCCACGGCGCTGCACGCCTTCGAGCTGTTCCATCACTTCAGCGAGCAGGCGCGCGGCGTGTTGCCCGCCCGCTGAAGGCATTCGCCCGAACGATCAGCTGCCGCGCGTGATCGGCATCTCCACCTCGGTCTTCACCAGCATGTGCTTGGCCAGTTCCAGCTTGGCGATGGACTGGCGGTGCACCTCGTCCGGGCCGTCGGCCAGGCGCAGCGTGCGCTGGCTGGCGTAGGCGTAGGCGAGCGGGAAATCGTCGCTCACGCCGCCCCCGCCATGGGCCTGGATCGCCATGTCGATGATGTCGCAGGCCATGTTGGGCGCCACCACCTTGATCATTGCGATCTCGGCCTTGGCCACCTTGTTGCCCACGGTGTCCATCATGTAGGCGGCCTTGAGCGTGAGCAGGCGCGCCATCTCGATGCGGCAGCGCGCGTCGGCGATGCGTTCGTGCCAGACCGACTGGGCCGACACCGGCTTGCCGAAGGCGATGCGGCTGTTGAGGCGCTTGCACATGAGTTCCATGGCGCGCTCGGCCGCGCCGATGGAGCGCATGCAGTGGTGGATGCGACCCGGGCCGAGGCGGCCCTGCGCGATCTCGAAGCCGCGACCTTCGCCAAGCAGCAGGTTGCCCACCGGCACGCGCACGTCCTTGAGCAGCACCTCCATGTGGCCGTGAGGCGCATCGTCGTAGCCGAACACCGAGAGCGGGCGCACCACGGTGATGCCCTTGGCATTGGCCGGCACGACGATCATCGACTGTTGCGAGTGGCGCGGCGCATCGGGGTTGGTCTTGCCCATCACGATGTAGACCGCGCAGCGCGGGTCGCCAGCGCCCGATGACCACCACTTGCGGCCGTTGATCACGTAGTGGTCGCCGTCGCGCTCGATGCGGCACTGGATGTTGGTCGCGTCCGACGAGGCCACCTCGGGCTCGGTCATCAGGAACGCCGAGCGGATCTCGCCGCGCAGCAGCGGTTCGAGCCATTCGTCCTTGAGTGCTTCGCTGGCGTAGCGCTCCAGGGTTTCCATGTTGCCGGTGTCGGGCGCCGAGCAGTTGAAGACCTCGGCGGCAAACGGCACGCGGCCCATGATCTCGCACATCGGCGCGTATTCCAGGTTGGACAGGCCCTGTGGCGCGCGCGCGCTGCGCGGCAGGAACAGGTTCCACAACCCGGCCTTGTGTGCCTTGGGCTTGAGCTCCTCGATGATCGTGGTGGGGATCCAGGGGTTGCCCTTGGCGCGGTTGGCCGCGATCTCGGCGAAGAAGCGTGCCTCGTTCGGGTAGATGTGTTCGTCCATGAACGCCAGCAGGCGCTCGCGCATGTCCTTGACCTTGTCGGTGTAGTCGAAATTCATCGTGTCTCCTGTGGGTGATATGGGGGGTGCGAGGGTTCAGCGTGCACTGGCGAATCGCCAGGCCATCTCGGCCATGGGGCGGGCGCCAGAAGCCGACTTCACCGCCTGGTCGCTGGATGCGGTGCCGGCCTCCACCCGCTTGGCGATGCCTTGCAGGATGGCCGCGAGGCGGAACATGTTGTAGGCAAGGTAGAAGTTCCAGTCGGCCTTGAGTTCAGCGGGCTGCGCGATGCCGGTCCGCTCGCAGTAGCGCGCGATGTACTCGTCCTCGGTGGGAATGCCCAGGGCCTTCACGTCGAGCCCGCCGATGCCGCGGAACATGCCCGGCGGGATGTGCCATGACATGCAGTGGTAGCTGAAGTCGGCCAGTGGATGGCCCAGGGTGGAGAGCTCCCAGTCGAGCACGGCCAGGATGCGCGGCTCGCTCGGGTGGAACATCAGGTTGTCGAGCCGGAAGTCGCCATGCACCACCGAGAGCATCGACTCGTCGCGCGCCATGGCCGGGATGTTCTGCGGCAGCCAGGCCATGAGCTGGTCCATCTCCGCGATGGGCTGGGTGATGGAGGCCTGGTACTGCTTGCTCCAGCGGCCGATCTGGCGTTCGAAATAGTTGCCGGGCTTGCCGTACCCGTCCAGGCCGATTTCCAGTGGCTTGACCGTGTGCAGCGCCGCCATCACGCGGTTCATCTCGTCGTAGATCGCGCCGCGCTGCTCGCGCTCCATGCCGGGCAAGGACTGGTCCCACAGCACGCGGCCGTCCACGCACTCCATCACGTAGAACGCACGGCCGATCACCGACTCGTCTTCGCACAGCACGTGCATCTGCGCCACCGGCACGCCGGTGCCATGCAGGGCGCTCATCACGCGGAACTCGCGCTCGATGGCGTGCGCCGAGGGCAACAGTTTGGCGACCGGGCCGGGCTTTGCGCGCATCACGTAGGCGCGCTGGGGCGTGATCAGCTTGTAGGTGGGATTCGACTGGCCGCCCTTGAACATTTCCACCGTCAGCGGTCCGGCAAAACCGGGCAGGCGGCCCTGCAGCCAGTGTTCGAGCGCCGTCACGTCAAACGCATGCTGCCCGGCGACGGGTCGGGTACCGGTGAAATTTTGCGTGTCGCTCATGCGGTATGGCTCAAGGCCCGGTGAAGTGGAATGGCCAGAACCGTCATGTGCGGGATCGACTGGGTCAGGACTCGGATTCGGCGATGCGCATCAGCATGTCGCGGTTGCGCACCACCAGGCCGCCTTGCTCGATGCGGATCGCGTCCTCGCGCTCCATCGACTTGAGCTCCTGGTTCACGCGCTGGCGCGATGCGCCCAGCAGCTGCGCCAGCTCCTCCTGCGCCAGTTGCAGGCCGATGCGCATCTCGCTGCCATCGGCCAGGCAGGGCACGCCGTAGCTGCGCACGAGGTGCAGCAGCTGCTTGGCCAGGCGCGCGCGCAGCGGCAGGGTGTTGAGGTCCTCGACCAGTCCGAACAGCGTGCGGATGCGCCGCGCCTGCAGGCGCATCAGCGCCTCGTACAACTCGACGTGGTTGCTGAGGATCTTCTGGAAATCGTTGCGGGCCACGCACAGCATGGTGGTGGGGCCGTGCGCATAGGCATCGTGCGTGCGCTGGTCGCCGTCGAACATCGCCACATCGCCGAACCACACGCCCGGCTCCACATAGGTCAGCGTGATCTGCTTGCCCGAGAGCGAGGTCGAGCTCACGCGCACCGCGCCCTTGGCAACGGCCGACCATTCGGAGGGCGGATCGCCCCGGGCGACGATGAGGTCGCCGTCCTTGAATCGCTTGACGTAGGCGCATCGGAGTATGTCGTGACGCAGGGAAGGGGACAGGGTGCTGAACCAGCGACCACTGTTGATCGCCTCGCGTTCTTCCATTGTCAGAATCGGTTCGTCCATGGGCTGTCTTTTGAGTGACTGGAAAGGCGATCATTGTCGCCACTGGGACGTGGCGCGAGGATCAGGGTATGCGCGCAGACGCGGTCAGCGCCGCGCTGCGCCGGTTCGGCGCAGCGGCCTCAGCGGTAGCTGGCGGGCCGTTTCTCCATGAAGGCGGCAATGCCTTCGCCCGCGTTGGCGTGGTGCAGGTTGCGCACGAAATGCGCGCGCTCGGCGCCCAGCTGCGCATGCAGCGCGACGGTGGGTGCGTCGTTGGCCAGCTCCTTGATGCTGGCCAGCGCGTTGGGCGCGCGGGCGTTGAGGCGATCGCACAGGGTCAGCGCCTCGTTCAGGGCTTCGCCGGTGGCGCAGACCTGGTTGATCACGCCGAGCTGTTGCAGCCGCTCGGCGCCGATGCGGTCGCCGCACAGCAGCAGCTGCAGCGCGGTGGCACGGGGCAGGGCACGCATCAGGCTCCAGGTGGCGCCACCATCGGGCGACAGGCCCACGTTGCTGTAGGCCATCACGAACACACTGCTTTGCGCGGCCACCACCAGATCGCAGGCCAGCGCGAGCGAAAAGCCGGCGCCGGCGCATGAGCCTTCCACCGCGGCCACCACCGGCTTGGGGAAGGCGCGGATGGTCTCGATCCAGTTGTGCAGGCCCTCGATGCTTTGCGCCTGCACCTCGGGCGGCTGCTGGCGGTTGGCCAGCAGCCGCTGCAGGTTGCCGCCGGCGCAGAAGTGGTTGCCTTCGCCGGTGATCACCACGCTGCGCACCTCGGGGCTGCTTTCGGCCACGTTGAGCGCTTCCACGCCGGCGGCGTACATGTCGGGGCCGAGGGCATTGCGGTGCTCGGGATTGCTGATGGTCAGCACCATGGTCTGGCCATGGCTGTGGCTCTTGAGGCTGGCGGTCATGCGGCGTGCGTCCGGTGGGGTGTGGGGATCAGGCTTCTTCGTGCGTGAGGCTCAGGCCCAGCGCGCCGCGGCGGCGCAACCAGGGCGAAGGGCGGTAACGCGGGTCGCCGTAGACCGTCTGCAGGTTGAACAGGATCTCCAGCACGTTGGTCGGGCCGATGCGGTCGCCCATGGCCAGCGGGCCCATCGGGTAGCCCAGCCCGAGCGTGACGGCCACGTCCAGGTCGGCCGGCGAGCAGATGCCTTGCTGGCACATGTCGGTCGCGATGTTGACGATGGTGGCCACCACGCGCTGCGTGACGAAGCCGCCGCTGTCGCGCACCACGCTCACCGCCTTGCCGTCGCGCGCGAACAGTGCATGGGCCGCGTCGCGCATGTCGGGCCGGGTGGCGGGGTTGGTGGCGAGCACGCGGCGTTTTGTGGACGCGTCGTCGAGCATCATGTCGATGCCCACGGTGCGCGTGGCGTCCAGCCGCTCCACAGCGGCCAGCGTCGTCACGTCCAGGCCGAGGGGCGCCACGAGGATGAGCGCGGTGGTCGACGGCGCGGCCGCGGTTTCGATGCGCGCGCCCAGGTCCTTGAGCAACTGGTAGAGCTCGGGCCGGCGCGCCGCCTTGGGCGACACCCAGACCGGTGGCAACTCGGCCACCGCGGGCACGGCTGGTTCGGCAGGCACCTGGGCCACACCCTTGTCGTAGGCGTAGAAACCCTCGCCCACCTTCTTGCCCACCACGCCACCGGCCAGTCGCTGCGCGGTGATCACGCTCGGGCGGTAGCGCGGCTCCTCGAAGTACTGGTGGTAGATCGACTCCATCACCGGGTGCGAGACGTCCAGCGCGGTCAGGTCCATCAGTTCGAAGGGGCCGAGCTTGAAGCCCATCTGGTCCTTCAGGATGCGGTCGATCGTGGCGAAGTCCGCCACGCGCTCGCCCACCACGCGCAGCGCCTCGGTGCCGTAGCCGCGGCCCGCGTGGTTGACGATGAAACCGGGGGTGTCCTGCGCCGCCACCGGGGTATGGCCGAACTGGCGCGTGTAGTCGGTGAGCCGCTGGCACACGGCGCTGCTGGTCTTCAGGCCGGCAATGACCTCAACCACCTTCATCAGTGGCACCGGGTTGAAGAAGTGGTAGCCCGCGAGCTGGGCCGGACGTTTCAGTGCGGCAGCGATCGAGGTGACGGACAGCGATGAGGTATTGGTCGCCAGCACCGCGTCGGGTTTGACGATGCCTTCCAGATCGGAGAACAGGCGCTGCTTGACGTCGAGTCGCTCGACCACGGCCTCGACCACGAGGTCGCAGGGTGCCAGGTCGGCCAGCGCCGTGGCCAGGTGAAGTCGGGCCAGGCAGGCCTCCATCTGGCTCGCGTCCATGCGGTTCTTGCCCACCAGCGTCTGCCAGGTGGAGTGCAGGGCAGCGCGCGCGGCTTCAGCGGCGCCGGCTTGCACGTCGAAGAGCCAGACCTCGCTGCCCGCCTGGGCCGCCATCTGGGCGATGCCTCGGCCCATGGCACCGGTCCCGACGATGCCTGCACTGGGAAAGATGGGTTGCATAAGTGTGTTGTATTTGGAATGAGGGGGTCTGGAGCTATGACAAAATGATCAAACGAAAGAATGAAGGACATCCAACGTGCGCCAGACATGGACAGGCTGTATTTTGCTATCAACTGCCCTGAGCAGTTCGGCGGTCACGCTGGGAAGGCACAGTGGCGCAGCCATCATTGGTCAGCCGCTCGATGTTCGTGTTCAGGTTCTGCTCGCCCCGGGTGAGGACCTCGCCAACCAGTGCCTGAGCGCCGACGTGTTCTATGGCGACGCCCAGGTCTCGCCTGGCGCGGTGCGCAGCACGCCGCAGAAAGCAGCACCCGATGCCGAGGCCTCGGTCCGCATCCAGTCCGCGCTGGCGGTCAACGAACCCATCGTCACGCTCTATGTGCGCGCGGGCTGCGGCACCGCCTTA
>QZKF01000063.1 GCA_003599455.1 Comamonadaceae bacterium | reverse complement strand
CTCGGCGACGGCGTGTCCACCAGAGGCTGGGCGGTTGACGCGATCCGCTTCGACGACGGAACGAGCTGGGCGGTCGCTCAGGTCAAGGCCATGGTGCTGCAAGGCTGCGCGGGCAACGACACCCTCATCGGCTACGCTTCAAGCGACTCGCTGAGCGGTGGCGCTGGAAACGATGTGCTCAGTGGATTGGCGGGAAATGACACGCTCGATGGTGGCGCGGGGACCGACACGTTGTCTGGGGGCGCAGGCCATGACACTTACGTGCTGGGCCTCGGCTACGGCGCGGAAACCGTGCAGGAAAACGACATCACCAGCGGCAACACCGACTTGCTGCGTTTCCTCGAAGGTGTGGCCACCGACCAGATCTGGTTCCGGCAGGTCTCCAGCAACCTGGAGGTCAGCATCATCGGCACCAGCGACCAGGCCACCATCACCAACTGGTACGCGGGAAACCAGTACAAGGTGGAGCAGTTCCAGACCGCGGACAACCAGACGCTGCTGAGCAGCCAGGTCGATGCGCTGGTGTCTTCGATGGCGGCGTTCTCGCCACCCCCGCCCGGGCAGACCACGCTCACGCCACAGCAGCAGTCGGCTTTGAGTCCGGTGATCGCGGCCAACTGGAACTGACCTCAAAACATGGGGAATTGCCTTCGCCCTGAGTCCTTCGACAGGCTCAGGGCGAACGGTTTCTCGCGCCGCCACATCTCAACAAGAACAAGCACAACACCATGACCGACATGACCCTGGGAGGGCCGGGCGCAGCGCATCTCGACGCGGCGAAGTCCGTGGACGCACGTCAGGTGGAACCACCCCCATTGGACACCGGCCTGGCCTGTCTCGTGATGATGGCGCGCCTGCATGGCGTGGCCGCCGACGCTGACCAGCTGGCCCATGAGTTCGGCGCGGGCGGCGCCTCTGCCCACCACGGGCTTCAAATACAAGACATCCTGCTCGCCGCCAAAAAACTGGAGCTGCAGGCCAAACGCGTCAAGGTGGATATCGCTCGCCTGGACAAGACGCCGCTCCCCGCCATCGCTATAGGCCGTGACGACCAGGGTCGCACGGACTTCTTCATCCTGGCCCGGGTCGAAGCCGACAAGGCGCTGATCCACTCGCCCAAGGCCGGCCGACCGGAAGCCATCTCCATCGCCGACCTGCAAGCCCGCTGGCCGGGCGGCGAGCTGATCCTGTTCACCTCACGCGCCTCCCTGGCGGGCGAGATGGCACGGTTCGACTTCACCTGGTTCATCCCTGCCGTCGTGAAGTACCGCAAGCTGCTGCTGGAGGTGCTGGCGGTCAGCTTCGTGCTGCAGCTGTTTGCCCTTATCACGCCGCTGTTCTTCCAGGTGGTGATGGACAAGGTGCTGGTGCACCGCGGCTACACCACGCTGGACGTGATCGCCATCGGCTTTGCCGTGGTTGTCATCTTTGAAGTGACGCTCACGGCCTTGCGAAGCTACGTGTTCGCGCACACCACCAGCCGCATCGACGTGGAACTCGGTGCCCGGTTGTTCCGCCATCTGCTTGGCTTGCCCTTGGCCTACTTCCAGGCCCGGCGCGTGGGCGACTCGGTGGCGCGGGTGCGCGAGCTGGAGAACGTGCGCTCCTTCCTCACCGGCAACGCGCTCACCGTGGTGCTCGATCTGCTGTTCTCGGTGGTGTTCATCGCCGTCATGGCGTACTACAGCGGCTGGCTCACGCTGATCGTGGTGCTCTCGCTGCCGTGTTACGCCATTCTCACGGCGGTGTACACGCCGGTGCTGCGCGCACGGCTGAACGAGAAGTTCAACCGGGGTGCCGAGAACCAGGCCTTTCTGGTGGAGACCATCAGCGGCATCGACACCGTGAAAAGCATGGCGGTGGAGCCGCAGTGGACGCGCCGCTGGGACAACCAGCTGGCGGCCTACGTGTCGTCCAGTTTCCGCACCGCCACCATCGGCACGGTGGCCAACGGGGGTGTCACGCTCATTTCCAAGCTGGTGACGGTGGCCACGCTGTACTTCGGCGCGCGGCTGGTCATTGAGGGCCAGCTCAGCGTGGGCCAGCTGATCGCCTTCAACATGCTGGCCGGCCAGGTGGCCCAGCCGGTGATGCGCCTGGCGCAGCTGTGGACGGACTTTCAGCAGACCGGCATCTCGGTGCAGCGCCTGGGCGACATCCTCAACAGCCGCACCGAGCTGGCCGGCGCCAAAAGCGCGCTGCCGCCACTCACCGGCCGCATCACGCTGGACGACGTGGTGTTCCGCTACCGGCCAGACGGCCCCGAGGCGCTGAAGAACCTCTCCATCGACATCGCACCCGGTGAAGTCATTGGCGTGGTGGGGCGATCCGGCTCGGGCAAGAGCACGCTGACCAAGCTGATCCAGCGGCTGTACGTGCCCGAGCGCGGCCGCGTGCTGGTGGACGGCATGGACCTTGCACTGGCCGACGCCAGCTCGCTGCGCCGGCAGGTGGGTGTGGTATTGCAGGAGAACGTGCTCTTCGCCCGCAGCATCCGCGACAACATAGCCCTGGCCGACCCGGGTGCGCCGCTGGGCGCGGTGGTGGCCGCCGCGCGCCTGGCCGGCGCGCACGATTTCATCACCGAGCTGCCCGAGGGCTACGACACCCTGGTGGGTGAGCACGGTTCCACGCTCTCGGGCGGGCAGCGCCAGCGCATCGCCATTGCACGCGCGCTCATCTCCAACCCGCGCATCCTGATCCTGGACGAAGCCACCAGCGCGCTGGATTACGAGAGCGAACGCATCATCCAGGACAACATGAAGGCCATTGCCCGCGGGCGCACGGTGATCATCGTGGCGCACCGGCTGAGCGCCGTGCGCGACGCGAACCGCATCGTGGTGATGGAGCGCGGGCAGATCGTCGAGATGGGCACGCACGCCGAGCTGCTTCGAAACTCCGATGGCGCATATGCGGCGCTGCACAAGCTGCAACAGGGTTGAAGACATGAGCCTCCGCATTCGACTTCAGGCCCTGGGCGATCTGCTGAAACGCTACGGTGCCGCGTTCCGCCTTGCCTGGCAGCGCCGGGCCGAGATGGAGACTGCGCCCCGTCTGCCGCACGAGGCCCAGTTCCTGCCGGCCGCGCTGTCGCTGCAGGAGACGCCCGTCTCACCCGCACCGCGCGTGGCCATGTGGCTGCTGATCGGTTTCATGCTCATCGCACTGCTCTGGGCGATCTTCGGCCGCATGGACGTGGTGGCCACCGCGCAAGGCAAGATCGTGCCCAACGACCGCACCAAAACCATCCAGTCCTTCGACACCGCCTCGGTCAAAGCCATCCACGTCACCGATGGCCAGCGCGTGAAGGCGGGAGACCTGCTGATCGAACTCGATGCCACCGCCGCGCAAGCCGACACCGAGCGGGTGGTGGGCGAGCAGGCGGTGGCGCTGCTGCAGGTGGCGCGTGGCAGGGCGCTGCTCGATGCACTCAGCTTCGGGCGCGAGCCCCTGCTTGCGCGACCCGCCGGTGTGGACGACGCGCGCTACCTCGAAGCCCAAAGGTTGCTGGCCGGGCAGTACGCGGAGTACGCCGCACGCCTGAGCCGCATCGTGGCCGACACCGCACGGCGCGAGGCCGAGCTGCGCTCCACCCAGGAATTGGTGAAGAAGCTGGAGCAGACGGTGCCCATCGCCCAGCAGCGCGCGCAGGACTTCAAGAACCTCGTGGCGCAGAACTTCGTCTCGCGCCACGGCTACCTGGAGCGTGAGCAGGAGCGCATCGAGCAGGAGGCCGACCTGGCCAACCAGCGCAGCCGCCTGCGCGAGATCGAGGCCACGCTGCGCGAGGTGCAGGGTCAGCGGCAGGCCTTGATAGCCGAGACCCGCCGCGCCACGCTGGACAGCACGACCGAAGCCCAGCAGCGCCTGGACGCGCTCGGCCAGGAGTGGAAGAAGGCCGACTCGCGCGGGCGCCTCATGCGCCTGACGTCGCCGGTGGACGGCACGGTGCAGCAACTCGTGGTGCACACCCGGGGTGGCGTGGTCACCGAGGCACAGCCGCTGATGGTGATCGTGCCCAGCGACAACCCGCTGGAGGTGGAGGCCTTCTTCGAGAACAAGGACATCGGCTTTGTGAAAACCGGGCAGGTGGCCGAGGTGAAGATCGAGACCTTCCAGTACACCAAGTACGGCACGATAGCCGCGGAGGTGTCATCGGTCTCGCACGACGCCATCAACGACGAGAAGCGCGGGCTGATCTATTCCAGCCGCGTGCGCATGGCCCAGACCTCGCTGACGGTGGATGGCACCGAGGTCAGCCTCTCGCCGGGCATGGCGGTCACGGTGGAAGTCAAGACCGGCCAGCGCCGGGTGATCGAGTATTTCCTCGCGCCGCTGTTGCAGCACACGAGCGAGAGCCTGCGCGAGCGGTGAGGGCGTGCGCAACGTCTTCGGCTGGCGCCGTCAGGTCGCCGACGGCACCAGCCGGTAGCGCGCGCCATCCCCATCGCCGTCGTTCGGCGTGAAGGTCCACTGCCGGTCGTGAAACGCCGCCACCGCCGGGCGGTGCGCGATCGAGACCAGCGCGCCGTCGCTCTCCTTCACCAGCGCCTGCAGCCGCGCATACAGCGTGGCCTCGGCGGTTTCGTCGAGGGCGCTGGTGGCTTCGTCCACGAACAGCCAGCGCGGCTTTTTCAGCAGGGCGCGCGCGATGGCGAGCCGCTGCTGTTCGCCGCCCGAGAGCTTCTGACCCCAGGTGTCGTGTTCGTCCAGCCGCGCCGCCAGATCGGGCAGCAGCGCCTCGCGCAGCGCCTGCTGCAGCTCGGTGTCGCTGTGGCGCTCGGCCGGCTCGGGGTAGGCCAGCGCGTCGCGCAGCGAGCCGTTGGGGAAGTAGGGCCGCTGCGGCAGGAACATCACGCGCGCGTCGAAATCGGCCGGGCGGCGCAGGCGGCCGCTGGCCCAGGGCCAGATGCCGGCGAGCGCGCGGAACAGCGTGGACTTGCCGCTGCCCGACGGGCCCTTCACCAGCAGCGTGTCGCCGGGCGAGACCGTGAGGCCGCCGGTGGCCAGCAGGGCCGTGCCGCCGGGCAGGCTCAGTTGCAGCTCGTCGATCGCCAGCGCACCCTCGGCGTTCGCGGTGGTGGCGGTGCTGGCCTGTGAGGTGGTCAGTGCCTGGAAGCTTTCCTCGAAACTGGTGATGCGGTCGGTGGTGGCGCGCCAGGCGGCCAGGCTGCTGTAGTTGTCAACGAACCACGAGAGCGAGTCCTGCACGCGGCCGAAGGCCGACGAGATCTGGATCAGCTCGCCGAGCTGGATGGCGCCGCTGAAGAAGCGCGGCGCGGCCACGACGAAGGGGAACACCACGGCGGCCTGGCTGAAACCCACGGTGAACCAGGTCAGGCGCTTTTGCGCGTTGATGAGCTGGAAGTAGTTGGACAACACGTCGGCGAAGCGCCCGCCGAGCTGGCGCCGCTCCACCGGTTCGCCGCGGTCGAGCGCGATCGATTCGCTGTACTCGCGCACGCGCACCAGGTGGTGGCGGAAGTCGGCCTCGAAGCGCTGCTGTTTGAAGTTGAGCGCGATCTGCGGGCGGCCGATGTAGTGGGTGGCGATGCTGCCCAGCAGGCAGTAGAGCACCGCCATCCAGACCATGAAGCCGGGGATGGCGTACGACTGGCCGTTGAAGTCGAAGGCGAAGCTGCCCGAGAGCGACCACAGGATGCCGACGAAGCTCACCAGCGTGACCACCGCGTTGAGCAGGCCCATGGACAGGCCGACCGAGTAGCTGGTGAAGAGGTTCATGTCTTCGGCGATGCGCTGGTCGGGGTTGTCGGGCGGGGCGTCCGAGCCGCGGGCGAAGCGTGCGAGTTCGAGGTGGTAGAAGGCCTTGTTCGCGAGCCAGCGGTCCAGGTAGTGGCTGGTCATCCAGGCGCGCCAGCGCATCTCGAGCAACTGCGTGAGGTAGAAGCGGTAGACCGCGATGATGATGAAGCCGAAGGCCAGGTACACGAAGCGGCCGAGTTCGCGCCAGAACACGGGCGCGTCCTTGTTCTGCAGGGCGTCGTAGAACACGCGGTTCCACTCGTTGATCAGCACCAGCATGTAGACCGAGCCGAGGTTGAGCGCGACGATGGCCAGCAGCAGGCCGCGGGCCTTCCACTTTTCCTCCGAGCTGAAGTAGGGCAGGGCCAGGCGCCCGACCTTGCCGGCGAAGACGCGGAAGCTGTGGAATTTTTCGGTCAGGGTCATGGGGTCACCTGGTCAAGGAAAGAAGGGCGCTGACACAAGACCCGGCGCCACGCCGGAAGGTTCCTGCGCGGGCCGCTCAGAGGTTCGAGATACCGCTGGCCACGTGCCCGGCCGGCACGTGCAGCGAGGCCGACTCGATGTGGCCGGTCTGGTCGTCGAAGAAGAAATCGGGCTCGAACTCGCGCAGGAACTCGCCCTTGGGCAGGCCGCCGAGGAACATGGCCTCGTCGACCTCGATGTTCCAGTTCATCAGCGTGCGGATCGCGCGCTCGTGTGCCGGGGCGCTGCGCGCGGTCACCAGCGCGGTGCGCACGCGCATCAGCGGCGTGCCCTCGCTCTGCAGGCGGTGCAGGGCTTCCAGCAGCGGCTTGAACGGGCCGCCTTCGAGCGGCAGCGCGGCCTTGCTGGCCTCGTGCTCCTGGAACGCCGACAGGCCTTGCGCCTGGTAAACGCGCTCGGCCTCGTCGGAGAACAGCACAGCGTCGCCGTCGAAGGCGATGCGCACCTCGTGCGGATGGGCGTCGCTGGCGTGCACCGATTGCGGGTAGACCTGCGCGGCGGGCACGCCGGCGTCGAGCGCGGCGCGCACGTCGGCCAGGTGGGTGGAGAGGAACAGGTTGGCGCGCAGCGGTCGCAGGTAGCGCCAGGGCGGCTGGCCGCGCGTGAAGCTGCCGCGCTGGATCGGCAGGCCGTAGTGCTTGGCCGAACGGAACACCCGCATGCCCGAGACCGGGTCGTTGCGCGAGAGGATCACGACCTCGACGCGCTGGGCATCGGCGTCGTTGAAGGCGAGCAGCTTGTGCACCAGCGAAAACGCCACACCGGGCAGCGCCGGCTGGTCCAGCCGGTCGAGCTGCAGTTTCATGTAGGCGCGGTCGTCGCCGGTCTCGAACAGGCGGTTCTCTTCCTCGAAATCGAACAGGGCGCGGGACGAGATGGCGACGACGAGCTTGCCTTCGAGCGAGACACCCATGTTCAGGTCACCAGCTGGTTGAGCTGGATGATGGGCATGAGCACGGCCAGCACGATCAGCATCACGACCAGGCCCATGCCGACGATCAGCAGCGGTTCGAGGATGGTGGCCATGTGCATGGCGCGGCGCTGCACCTCGTCGCCCAGCTGCTTGGCCGCGCGGTCGAGCATGGCGGGCAGCTGACCGGTCTGTTCACCGAGGCGCGCGAACATGGCCACCAGCGGGGGAAAGCGCTTCTTGCTGCCCAGCGCCGAGGCCAGCGGCGCGCCTTCGCGCACCAGCACCACGGTGTCGAGCGCGTCGGCGCGCATGGCCTGGTTGGACAGGGTTTCGGCCGCGGTCTGCAGCGCGCGCAGGATGGGCACGCCGGCGGCCGCGAGCATGGCCAGCGTGGCGGCGAAGCGCGCCGCGTTGTAGCCGCGCGCCAGCCGTCCCACCAGCGGCAGGCGCAGCCAGGCCGCGTCCATGCGCAGGCGCAGCGCCTCGTTGCGGCGGGCGAACACGACACCGCCGCCACCCAGCACCAGCAGGCCCAGCATGAGCCAGCCGTAGCTGCGCACGAAGTCGCTCAGGCCGAGCATGACCACGGTGAGGAAGGGCAGGGCGCGCTTGCTGCCGGCGAACACGTTGGCCACCTGCGGCACCACGTAGGACACCAGGAACACCACGATCACGATTGCCACCAGGGTGACGATGGCGGGGTAGAGCGAGGCCGCCACGATCTTGTTCTTGAGCGCTTCGCGCGCCTCGAGGTCGTCGGCCAGGCGCTCGAGCACGGTGCCGAGCAGGCCGCTCTGTTCGCCGGCGGCGATCACGCCGGTGTAGATGGGCGTGAACTCGCGCGGGTGTTGCGAGAGCGCGCGGGCGAACGGCGAACCGCCGTTGACCTCGGAGCGCAGCGCGGCCATGAGGTTGCGCTGTTTGTCGTCTTCGGCCTCTTCGGTCAGCGCCGAGAGCGCGCGCTCCAGCGGCAGGCCGGCCGAGACCAGGCCGGCGAGCTGGCGCGTCCAGACCGCGAGCGTGGTGGCGCTGAACGCGCGACCGCCCCAGAGCGTGATGTTGAGGCCCCTGGAAGCCGCCGCACCGGGCGCACCCATGGCGGGCTCGACCAGCAGCGGCACCAGGGCCCGCGCGCGCAACATGCTGCGCGCCGAGCGCGCGGTGTCGGCGTCGATCAGGCCCTTCTGCGTGGCGCCCTGGGCGTCCAGGGCTTCGAAGGTGTAGGCGGGCACTGCCGTCAGTCCCGGGTGACCGACATCACCTCTTCGGGCGAGGTGATGCCGGCGTCGATCAGCCGCTGGCCGTCGGCGCGCATGGAGCGCAGGCCGGCGGCTTCGGCCGCCACGTAGACCTTGCTCTCGGCGGCCCGGTTGTGGATCAGCGCGCGGATCTTGTCGTCGGCCACCATCAGCTCGTAGATGCCGGTGCGTCCCTTGTAGCCGCTCTGGTTGCACTGCTCGCAACCCACCGGGTGCCACTGGCCCTTGTCGTCCTGGCGCCGGCAATGCGGGCAGAGCTTGCGCACCAGGCGCTGCGCGAGCACGCCCAGCAACGAGGAACTCAGCAGGAAGGGCTCCACGCCCATGTCGGTCAGGCGGGTCACGGCGCTGGGCGCGTCGTTGGTGTGCAGGGTGGCCAGCACCAGGTGGCCGGTGAGCGAGGCCTGGATGGCGATCTGCGCGGTCTCGAAGTCGCGGATCTCGCCGATCATGATCACGTCCGGGTCTTGCCGCAGGATGGCGCGCAAGGCCTTGGCGAAGGTGAGGTCGATGCGCGCGTTGACCTGCGTCTGGCCCACGCCGGCCAGCTCGTATTCGATCGGGTCTTCCACCGTCATGATGTTCTGCTTGCTGGCGTCCAGGCGCTGCAGCGCGGCGTAGAGCGTGGTGGTCTTGCCCGAACCGGTCGGGCCGGTCACCAGGATGATGCCGTGCGGCTGGCCGATCAGCTTGAGGAAACGCGCGAGCACGTCGCCCTGCATTCCCACGGCTTCCATGCTGAGCTTGCTCTCGCTCTTGTCGAGCAGGCGCAGCACGGCGCGTTCGCCGTGCGCGCTGGGCAGGGTGGAGACGCGCACGTCGACCGCGCGGGTGCCGATGCGCAGCGAGATGCGGCCGTCCTGCGGCAGGCGCTTCTCGGAGATGTCGAGCTCGGCCATGATCTTCAGGCGCGAAATCAGCGCGGCGTGCAGCGCGCGGTTGGGCTGCACCACCTCGCGCAGCGTGCCGTCGACGCGGAAGCGCACGCTCGAATGCCGCTCGTAGGGCTCGATGTGGATGTCGCTCGCGCCGTCGCGCGCGGCCTGCGTGAGCAGGGCGTTGAGCATGCGGATGATGGGCGCGTCGTCGGCGGTTTCCAGCAGGTCTTCGATCGCCGGCAGCTCCTGCATCATGCGGCTGAGGTCGGCGTCGCTCTGCACCTCGCTCACCACCGCGGCTGCGCTGGACTCGCCCTGGGCGTAGGCCGCGCTGATGCGCTGCTTGAGGGCTTCGCCGTTTTCCCAGTGGATGTCCTCCACCGGGTGGCAGCGCAGGATCTCCGACAGCGCGGAGAGGCGGCGCGTCTGCGCGCCGGTGTCGAGCGCGGGCGTGCTGCTGCCGAGCAGCGTCAGGTGGATGCCGTCGTCCTCGATGAGCCAGTGGTGCTCGCGGGCGAAGGCGTAGGGCAGCGGGTACTTCACGGCCGCGGCCTCACTGACGGGGTGCCGGGGCCTGCGGCGGTGCGATCACCGGGGGCGTGGTGAGCGGGTTCGCCAGCGACGGCGTGGGCGCGTTGCCGGGCGCCACGGTGCCGGGCGCCAGTTGCGGCGGCATGACGGGTGCTTCGTTGACGCCCAGCACGCTGCTGCGAACGGGCTGCGCGTCCTTCTGGGCCGCGCGCATGAGCTCGTAGCGGTCGAGCGCGAAGCTGCTGGTGTCACGCGCATCGCGCATCACGACCGGGCGCAGGAAGACCATCAGGTTGGTCTTGCGGCGCGAGCGGGTCTCGCTCTTGAACAGGTTGCCGAAGAAGGGCACGTCGCCCAGGCCGGGCACCTTGTCCTGGTTGCCCGCGTATTCGTCCTGCAGCAGGCCGCCGAGCACCACGATGGCGCCGTCGTCGACCAGCACCGTCGATTCGATGGTGCGCTTGTTGGTGATCAGGCCGGTGCTGGAGTTGACCGACGAGGCCTGCACGCTGCTGACCTCCTGGAAGATGGTCATCTTGATGGTGCCGTTCTCGCTGATCTGCGGTTTGACGCGCAGCGTGATGCCGACGTCCTTGCGCTCGATGGTCTGGAACGGGTTGACCGAGCCTTCGTTGCTGCCGGTGTTGGTGAACTGGCCGGTGACGAAGGGCACGTTCTGGCCGATCACGATCTTGGCCTCTTCGTTGTCCAGCGTGAGCAGGTTGGGGGTGGAGAGGATGTTGCCCTCGCCGTTCTGCTGCAGGAAGCGCGCCAGGAAACCCAGCACGTAGACGCCGTTGGTGCGCTTGGCGATGCCCAGGTTCAGGCCGGGCGTGGGCGTGGCGTTGCCCTGGGCGAGGTCGATGATGTTCTGGCCGCCGGTGCCGAAGTTGGTGCCCAGCAGGCCGATGAGGGTGTCGCCCGACTTGCCCAGCGCGCCCTGCCACTGGATGCCGAACTCGGCCGCCTTCTCGGCGTTGACCTCGGCGATCAGGCTCTCCACGAACACCTGGGCGCGGCGCGAGTCGAGCTGGTCGATCACCGCGCGCAGCTGTCGGTACTGCGGTTCGGGCGCGGTGATGATGAGCGAGTTGGTCGCCGGGTCGGCCTGGATCTGGCCGCCGGTGGACGGGCCGGCGCTGGCCGACAGCGGCGAGGTGCCGGGGTTGTTGGTGTTGGCCGCGCCGGTGCTGGTGAGGCGGCCCGGGGCACCCGCGGCGCTGGTGATCCCGCTGCCACTGCCGGTGCTGCCGGACGCCGAAGACTCGCCCGCCAGCGCCGCGCGCAGCGTGGTGGCCATGGCGGTGGCGTCGGCGTTCTTCAGGTAGACCACATGGATGTTGCCGCTCACGTTCTCGGACGAGGGCTGGTCCAGGCGTGCCACGAGCGAGCGCACCAGCGCCAGGCGCGCGGGGTTGGCCGCGCGCAGGATCAGGCTGTTGCTGCGCGGCTCGGCCACCAGCGTGGTCTTGTAGGACTGGTCTGCCTGGGCACCGCCACCGGCGACGGCCGGGTCGATCAGGCGCCCCACCAGCGCGGCCATGTCGATGGCCACCGCGTGCTGCAGCGGAATGATCTCCACGTCGGTCGCGCCGGCCACGTCGAGCGAGGCGATGATGCGGCCGATGCGCTGCAGGTTGTCGGCGTAGTCGGTGATCACCA
The DNA here is from genome assembly GCA_003599455.1 of Comamonadaceae bacterium. GTDB lineage: Bacteria > Pseudomonadota > Gammaproteobacteria > Burkholderiales > Burkholderiaceae_C > Hydrogenophaga. The sequence continues at coordinate 13,877 of QZKF01000063.1, read as the reverse complement.
GCGAGTTGTTGCCGGGATTGACGTTGATGGTGTTGTTCGGCCCGATCAGCGGGCGCAGCACCGGCACCAGGTTGTTGGCCGATTCGTGGTTGAGCCGGAAGATCTGCGTGACCACGGTGTTGGAGGCCGGCAGTGCCGAGACCGAACCGGCGCTGACCACGTTGCCCTGCAGCTTGGCGTCGGCCTCGGGCACGATCTTGTAGAGACCGCCGGTGTCCACCAGCGAGAAGCCCTGCAGGCGCAGCACGGCGGCGAACTGGTTGAGCGCGGCGGTGGGGGTGACGGGCCGCTCGGTGACGAGGTTGACGGTGCCTTTCACGCGCGGATCGACCACCACGTTGCGCCCGGTGATCGTGGCCATGGTGCGCGCCACCGCCTCGATTTCGGCGGCGACGAAGTTGAGCGTGACGGGCTCGCTGGGGCGGGGCTGGCTGCGTGCCGGGGTTTGCGAGATGCCATTGCCCGACATCAGGCACAGCGCCAGCGCCAGCGCCGTGAGCGCGCCGCCGCGGGCCGGGCGGCCGGGAGCGTCGCTGAGGGGGTTCGGTTTCATGGTGGGGCGATCGTATCTTGAAGTGTGGAGGGTCGGCGCACGCATATGTCAGCCGATGTTGAGCAGCGAACGAGGGCCTTGCCGGCGGCCCATGATGTTGAGCAGGTTGCCCAGCGCGGCTTCCGCGTCGGGCGCGGCCTCGGCCACACCCTGGAAACGCAGCCGGCCACCCACCCAGCGGCCCGTGCCCTGCAGTTGCAGCGCGCCGCTAAGGGTTTGCAGGTCCAGCGTGGTGGTGTTGCCGTCGGCGTCGGCGCGCATGCTCATGCGATAGCTGCCCAGCGGGCGGATCGTCGACAGGCGCGAGGCCAGGTCCAGGGCCTCGATCGCGGCTTCGCCCTGCAGGCGGGCGCGGCCCTGGTCCCAGTGCAGGGTGAGGCCCTCGGTCTGCAGCGCGAGCTGGCCTTCCACCCGCAGCGTGTTCCAGGGCGTGCCCAGGCCGGAGAGCAGCTCGGCCGGCCAGAGGCTGCTGGTGCTGGCCACGCGCAACTCGGCCCCGCCCAGACGGGGGATCATGAGGATTGCCATCGGTTCGGGCGTGCAGCACGGTGCCATGAGGTGAAGCGACATGGCGGGGGCGCCCGACACGAGGCGCGGCCCCAGCTGCCATTGCACGCCCTGGGGCAGGGCGGTCTGGGTGCGGCTGCCTTCGCCGCCGGTGAGCACCAGATCGGCCTGGCCGTCCCAGACGGTGCCGCGCGCGTTGACCAGTTGCAACTGGCCCGCGGTGGCCGAGGTCACGCTGTTGGCCAGCCAGCGCGCCGGTGCAAACACGACCAGGGCCGCCAGCATGCCGAGCAGGCCGCCGATCCAGGCCAGACGGGAGGGCCAGCTGGGGTTCATGGGCTGGTGCCGAGGCCCGGCCCGCTCAGCACCAGGGTGCCGTTCCAGCCCGGGCTGCCCGGTTCGCGGTTGATCTGGCCGTCCAGCGGCAGCAGGCGCGCGTTGATGCGCACTTGGGCCAGCCACTGGGCCAGGGCCTCGGGCGGGGTGTTGCGCAGGGTAAGGGTGGCACGGTCGCCGAGCACCGCGATCTGCGCGGTGCCGGCCAGTCCGGCGGTGGCGGTTTCCAGCGCGCGCAGCACCTCGTCGCGGCCGGGTGGCAGGGCGGTGCTCTGGCCACGCAGGCCTTCGGCGGTGGCGGCCAGGCGCTGCATCTGCCCGAGCTGGGCGTCGAGCCGGGTGTGGCGCGCCGGGGCCTGGCGCAGCGTGTCCAGCGCGGGCGCCACGGCCAGCCACCACAGCAGGCCCAGGCCGATGACCCAGGCCGCGATGGTCACGGCGTTGCGTTCGCGGGACGACAGGCGCGCCATGGCGACAGACAGCGCCAGCGTCAGCCGGGCGATGGGGGAGGGGCTGGTGGCGGTGGCCATGTTCAGGGTTCCGGTGGCCGCAGGGCCAGTTCATTGCCGTCGAAGCGCACCCGCCAGCCGCTGCGTTCGAGCGACTGCTGCAGCGCGCGCAGCTGGTCTTCGCTGGCGCGCCAGCCCGAGAAACGGCCTTCGCCGGCGCCGTAGGCGATCGTCGAGGGGACCAGCGCCTCGCCCGCGGCGGCCTGGTCGATGGCCGCGAGCAGGGTTTCCAGGTCGCCGGCCGAGAGCGCGCCGCTGGCCTGCTGCAGGCGCGCGACCTCGCGCTGCATCTGCACCGGTGCGTCGAGCACCAGCGTGACCTGCGGAAACGTCTTCTGCAGGGTCTGCGCCACGGCCTGCTGCTTGGCGTCGAGCGTGCTGCGCTCGTGCCAGGCGGCGGCGTTCAGGCCCACGAGCTGCACGCCCAGCAGCGCGGCGAAACCCCAGCGCGCGGGCCGCCAGGCCGGCGCATTGCGCCACTGCCGGAAGCTGCGCTTGAGCCGCTGGCCGCGCCGCGCGCCGGCGGACAGGCTGAGGTCGAACTGCGCCAGGTTCCAGTCGGACTGTGCGCAGCGCAGCAACCAGGCGGGCTGGGCGACGAGTTCGAAGCGCTGTTGCAGCGCTTTCTCGGCCTGTGCGGCCACGGCCGGGTCGGCCAGCCAGACGTCGAATTCGCCCGGCTCGCCCGGGGCATCGCTGGCCGGGGGCATGAGGGCGGTGACCACCATGTCGGCCGCGGTGCCGCTGCCCAGCGGGGTTTCGCGCAACGGGGTGCAGCTCACGCCGAGCAGCCCGGCACTGGCCATCCAGACCTGGCCGTTCTCGTTGTAGGCCCAGTGGATGTTGGAGGGCACGTCCAGCGCGAAACTGCGCGAAGCACCCGGCGTGGCGCCCGGCGCTTCGGAGGCCACCAGCGGCCACAGGGAGGGCGCAATGCGGCCGGCCGGGCGCGCCGCGGCTTCCAGGGTTTGCAGCCAGCCGCGCAACCAGACCTTGTGGCAGGCCGCGACCCACACGGTCTGGCCCGACCGGCCGTCCGGCTCCAGCGCGAAGTGCAGTTCGGTGGTGTCGGCCAGCAAGCGGTCTTCCAGCAGGCCGTCGAGCGCCGCGCGCAACCGCGCCGCCGCGACCTTGGGCAGCGCCACCCGGTGCCAGGACACCGCGCGCGGCGGCAGCACCAGCACCACGTCGTCGTCGCGCGGCAGCAGCGCGGCGGCGCACTGACCGTGGTCGGTGATCTGCTGGCCATTGCTCGACGTGGCCCAGTCGAACAGGGCCGTCGGTCCCGCCGGCGGGGCGGCGGAGAAGTCCGATGGGGTGACGATCAGCACGGTGGTGGAGTGATGCGAAGGTGTTACTGGACAGGCGGGTTCACCATTCTAGGCACCCTGCGTGTCGCGCAGGGGGATCGTGTGTGTCGGCGTGGCACGCCGTTTCAGGGCCGCGCGAAGCGCTCGCGCCAGTTCACGCGCACCTCGAGGTTGTTGCGCACCACGAGGGAACGCTCTTCGATGATGGCGTTGTCCAGCCGCAGCCGGCCGCGCACCTCGAAGTGGTTGCTGCGCACACCGTGGTGCAGATCAGACAGTTGGGCCGTCATGGCGGGCACCGCGGCGCCGGCATCGGCCAGGCTCTTGAAAGGCTCGCGCTCGCGGGCACTGGTGATCTGGCGCGCCTGCGCCATGTCCATGTCGGGCACGCTGGCGCAGATCGCCTGCGCGCTGGCGGTGTTGAAGTTGAGCGTGGTGCGCGTGGGCAGCACGGTGACGTGGGGCTCCAGCGCGGCCAGGCTGTTGCGGCTCACGCCGAGCCAGCCCAGCTGCGCGAACTTCGTCGGCAGCAGGGAGGTGCGCGAGGGCAGGGGGTCGCTCAGCGCGAGCTGGGTGGAGGTGCGCAGTTCGTTGGCGGCGACATTGAGCTCGGACACCGGCAGGCCGAGCAGCTCGTAGAGCTTGCTGAAGCTGCGCATGTCGCCCACGGAGAGTTCGACCTTGGCCTGGGCACCGGTGCCGACCGTGCGCACCACGTTGAGGAAATTCATGCGCGACTGCAGGTCGATCACCTCGCCGGACAGGAAGGCTTCGAGCACGTCATCGGTGTTGTTGGCCTTGTCGGCCGCGAGGAAGCTGGAGAGGCGGGCCTCTTCCAGCGGCATGGCCCAGGGTTCGCCGAGGTGGTCGGCGTTGCCGCTGCTCTGGTTGCCGCGTGCGTCTTCGCGCAGGATCAGGCGCGCCCAGTCGAGCGCACCCGTGAGCACCCAGCCGGCCTGCACGCGCTGCCGCTCCGCCTGTTCCACCTCGGTGGCGCGCCACTGCTGCCACAGCGCGGCCGACGCCAGCGTGGCCACCAGCGTGACGACCAGCATGGCCAGCAGCAATGCGGCCCCGTGCTGGGTTCGACGAGGTGGGCGAACGGCCGCCGCGCAGGGCCGCCCCAAGCAAGGCCGGCCCCCGTGGGGGGCAGCGACCCGCGCAGCGGTGGAGCGTGGGGGCCTGATCATCTGCCTGCCTCCAGGGTCGGGCGTACCCAGTCGCGCACCAGGCTGCCGCTCAGGCCCTCGCCGGTGCCGAGGGTGAGCTCGAGGCGCACGCCATTGGGCAGGCTGCCGCTGCGGGCGGTCTCGACCCCGCCCACGGGCTCTTCGTTGCCCACGGACGACTGCGGGTTGGACCAGGCCTCGCCCCGGTGGTAGAAGAGCTGCCACTGGTCGATGCCGAGCAGGGCGATGGCGCTGTCGGTGCCGGGGTTGCCGGTCTGGGACGGCAGGGCGCCACGGCCCCAGTCGGCCGCGCGCTGCCAGGCGCGCGCCAGCTCGTCGCGGCGCAGCAGCGGCCCGGACTGCCAGCGCACCCACTGGCCACTGGCGCGGCTGCTGGAGGAGATGACCGGCAGACCGGACAGCGCCACGCCGGTCAGGCGCGCCCAGGCCACGACGCGGATGCCCCGGCTGTCCAGCCCGGACTCGCCGCTGTCGCGCCGTGTCATGCGCAGCACCTGGCCGTTGAAGTCCAGCGCGTTGACCTCGCCGGTGTCGGTCGCCGCGTCCAGGTCCGCGGCCCACTGCCCCATCGCCGCCTGCATGCGCAACAGGTCGTCGGCGCGCTGCTGGGTGATGGTCTGGGTGCGTGTCATGCCGTCGAGCGAGCGCCAGCTCAGCAGCGCGAGCATGGACATGACGACGATGGCCACCAGCAGTTCGACCAGGGTGAAGCCGCGGGTGGTCTTCATCAGTAGCGGCCCATCACGGTCGACAGGGTCAGCAGGCGCACGGTGTTGCCGTCCACCGCGGCCTCGACCACCGCGTCCACGCGCCGGAAGTTCGGGTTCGGTGTGGGCAGCACCGACAGGCGCACGCGCATTTCGCGCCCGGCCTGCACGCAGGCGGCATCGCTGTCGCCGGTGCCGGGCAGCTGGCGCTGCAGGCGCAGGCGGCTGAGCTCGTTTTCCGCGCAGAGCTGGGCTAGCCACTGGTCGCTCTGCCGCCCGGCGGCGCGCGTGAGCGCACCGGTGGCCTGCAGGCCGGCCGCGAGCGTGATGGCGACCACCGCGAGCGCCACCAGCACCTCGATCAGCGTGAAACCGCGCGGCTGGCGCTTCATGGCGTGGGGGCCAGCACGGCGAAGGGCGCCAGACCGTCGGTGCCGAGCGTGATGCGCCGCTCGCCCTGCACCAGCATCACACGCTGGGCCGCGATCAGCGGCTCGGGCCCGAGCACCAGGGTCTGCGCGCCCGGGGGTTGCAGCACCTGGGCCTGGGTGCCCTGGGTCAGCCAGGGGCGCGGGCCGGTCAGCGAGCCGGTGCCCGCCTGGGTGGGCAGGCCGATGAATTCGAAGCCCTGGGGCAGGCTGCGCCACACCACCGGCAGACCGCTGGTGCGCGACTGGGCGCGTGCCGATTCCAGCATGGCCGTCAGGCGCAGGCCCTCGCGTTCGAGGCGCGTGGCGCCGTCGTCGCGCAGCGCCAGGCTCACCGCGGTCGTGGCCATGGCCACGATCACCAGCACCACCATGAGTTCGAGCAGGGTGAAGCCGCGGCTGCGCTGCATGAGGGCTTCAGGTGGGCGACGGCCGCAGCGCGGCGGCGCAGTGTGGGAGCTTGTTCACTGCCAGCTGCCGATGTCGGCGTCCTTGCCCTCGCCGCCAGCCTGGCCGTCGGCGCCCAGCGAGAGCACGTCCACCTCGCCCTTCAGGCCCGGGTTGATGTACTGGTAGGGACGGCCCCAGGGGTCGCCCGGCAGCTTGTCGAGGTAGGGGCGCCAGTTGGGCGGCACCGGACCGGCCGAGGGTTTGGCCACCAGCGCGTTCAGGCCCTGTTCGCCGGTGGGGTAGCGCTGGTTGTCCAGCCGGTACAGCTTGAGCGCCTGCATCAGGTTGTTGACATCGGTCTTGGCAGCGGTCACGCGCGCGTCGTCGGCGCGGTCGAGCACGTTGGGCACGATCAGCGCCGCCAGCACGCCGATGATGACCAGCACCACCATGAGCTCGATCAGGGTGAAGCCGCGCTGCACGGTGCGCCATGCGAGGGCTGCGGTGCCCGGTGCGCGGGACGGTGGGGTGGCCAGGTGTTTCAAATCAATCTCCCGCAAGCAGGGGCCGAGGGTGGCCCTGGGGGCCTGGCTGCCGGCGGCGGCCAGGCCAGAAATGGTGGCTGGTCGATCATAATGCGCGCATGAACAAGGTTCCCGCGTTCGGTCACTCCGGCTTCCTCATGGAAAGCCCCGCCGCTCTGCAGACCGCCGGGCGCCGCGGGCCGACCATCGCCGCCGGCCTGCTGTGGCTGGCCGCGGGCCTGAGCGCGGGCTACTGGGTGTTGCTGGCCTGGGGCCGCTCACCGGTCACACCGGTGTCGACCCTGGCGCCGGCGCAGCTCGCGACCGACCCGGTGGCCGTGGCACGCACCCTGGGCGCGCAGCCGGCGGCCACGTCGGCTGGTGTGGTCGCCGCCGCCGCGCCGCCGCGCTACAACCTGCTGGGCGTCGTGGCGGTCGGCGCGCAGGGCGGTGCGGCCCTGATCGCCGTCGACGGCCAGCCGCCCCGGCCCTACCGTGTCGGCGCGTCGCTCGAAGGAGGCCTTGTGTTGCAGGCCGTCACGCGCCGCACGGTGCGGCTCGGGCCCACGCTCGAAGCCCCGGCCACGGTGGAGCTGACCCTGCCCGAGACGGTCAACCCGTCCTGAAAGGCTGCCGCGTCCCCGTGCCGCGGCGATTCCATGGCTCTCGGCCCCGACCGCATCCCGCCCGCCGTGCCCGTCCAGTGGCCGCGCCCGCCGGACAATCTGGTCGCCCAGCTGTGCGACGAGCTGCAGCGACATCCGCCGTTCAGCGAAATGGAACCGGCCGACGTGAAGGCCTTCGTCGCGGCTTCCCGGCACGCCTATTTCGCGCCGGGTGCGCCGGTGGTGAGTCCTGAAGACGGGCCGGCGCGCCAGCTGTTCTTCATCCGCCGTGGCGCGGTCATCGGCAAGCGCGGCCTGTCCGATGTGGCGGGCGGGGCCTTCCAGTACGAAGCCGGCGACCTGTTTCCGGTCAGTGCGGTGCTCGCCGAGCGCGCGCCGACCACGCGCTACAGCGCCACCGAGGACACGTTCGCGCTGGTGATCTCCGCCGAGGACATGCAGGCGCTGGCTTCGCAGAGTGCCGTGTTCGGCGATTTCCTCAACCGGCGCATCCTGAAGTTTCTCGATCTCTCGCGCGCGGCACTGCAGGTGGCCTATGCGTCGCAGGCGCTGGGCGAGCAGTCGCTGGAAACACCCCTGGCCCAGCTGTGCCACAAGGCGCCAGTCACCTGCGCGCCCGAGACGCCGCTGCAGGACGCGCTGGCGCAGATGCACGAGCTGCACATCGGCTCCATGCTGGTGGTGGACGCGGCGGGGGCGCCGCTGGGCATCCTGACCCGTTACGACATCCTGGGCCGCGTCACGCTCGTGCAGTTGCCGCTGGCCACGCCGATCGGGCAGGTCATGGTGCAGCCGGTGCGCACGCTCACGCACGAGCACACCGCGCAGGACGCGGCGCTGCTCATGTCCACGCACGGCATCCGCCATGTGCCCGTCACGCGCGACGGACGCGCCGTGGGCATCGTCTCCGAGCGCGACCTGTTTGCGCTGCAGCGCCTGAGCATCAAGCAGGTGAGCGGCAGCATCCGCCACGCCAACGACCTGCCCACGATGCAGGCGGTGGCGCAGGACATCCGTCGTTTCGCGCGCAGCCTGCTGGGCCAGGGCGTGCAGGCCAAGCAGCTCACCGCGCTGATCAGCCACCTCAACGACGGCCTGACCGCGCGCCTGGTGGAGATCACCGCCCAGCGCCATGGCCTGGGCCTGCACGAGTTCTGCTGGGTCGCGCTGGGGTCGGAAGGCCGCAGCGAACAGACCATTGCCACCGACCAGGACAACGCGCTCATCGTGGCCGAGCCAGACGGTGGCCCGGTGCCCGACACCGCCCGCCTGCTCGCGTTCGCGCGCGAGGTCAATGAATCGCTCGACGCCTGCGGCTACCCGCTGTGCAAGGGCCAGATCATGGCCAGCAACCCGGCGCTGTGCCTCACGCTGCGCGAGTGGGAGCAGCGTTTCGCGCACTGGATCGACCAGGGCTCGCCCAAGGACCTGCTCAACGCCAGCATTTATTTCGACTTCCGCGCGCTCGCGGGCCAGGTCACGCTCTCGGCGCGCCTGCGCGAGGCCGTCACGCAACGTGCTGCCCGCAATCCGCGCTTCCTGCGCCAGCTGGCGCTCAACGGACTGGCCCAGAGCGCGCCGCTCAACTGGCTGGGGCAGATCGACACCACCACCATCGAGGGCCGCGAGACGCTGGATCTGAAGCTGCAGGGCACGGCGATGTTCGTCGACGTGGCGCGCCTGTATGCGCTGGCCCACGGTGTGGCGGCCACCGGCACGCGCGAGCGCCTCGAAGCGGTGGGCCCACGCATGGGCGTGCCGGACCACGAACACCAGGCCTGGGTGGGCGGCTTCGAGTTCCTGCAGATGCTGCGCCTTCGCGCCCAGCTCGACGGCACGACGGTGGGTGACAACCCCAACCGGATCGCGGTGAGCGACCTCAACGACATCGACCGGCGCATCCTGAGGGAAACGCTGCGCGTGCTGCGCAGCCTGCAGCAGCGCGTGAAGCTCGACTACGAGCGCTGATCAGCGCTCGAGCAGGCCCTGCGCGGCCAGCAGCAGTGGCCAGGCCAGCAGGGCGCCGGTGCCTTGGCCCAGGCGCAAGCCCATGTCGAGCAGCGGCTGCGCCTGCAGGTGGATCAGCAGCAGGCGGTGGCCCGAATCAGCCGACCGGTGGCCGAACACGAGGTAGTCGGCCACGTTCGGGCTCAGGCTGCGCGCCACCAGCGCCGCGGCGCCGGCCACATAGCCGTCCACCAGCACGACGCGCCGCTCGCTCGCGGCCTGCAGCATGGCCCCGGTCATCATGGCGATCTCGAAGCCACCCAGGGCCGCGAGCGCGTCCAGCGGGCCGAGCGCCTTGCGGTGGCGGCTCGCCGCAGCCGAGAGTTTCTCGATGCGCTGCTGGTGCACGCTGTCGTCGATGCCTGGGCCCTGGAAGTCGTCGCGACCGCAGGCGTCGGCCAGCGGCACGCCACACAGCCTCGAGAGCAGCAGCGAGGCGCTGACGCCGTTGGCCACGCCCACGTCGCCGAGCGCGATCACGTTGCCCGGCAGGTGGCGCACCACGTCCATGCCGGCGTGCAGCGCCGAGACCGCCTGCGCCTGCGACATCGCCGGCCCCAGCATCAGGTTGCGGGTGCCATAGCCGATCTTGCGCAGCAGCAGGGGGGCCTTGTGTCGGGCGTCTTCCGGCAAGGTGATGTGCGAGGCCACGCCTGCGTCGACCACCGTGAGGTCGAAGCCATGCATCTGGGCCAGCGCGCTGACCGGCGCGGCGCCGAGCAGCAGTTGCAGCACGTGCTCGCAGGTCATCGACTGCGCGAGCTCCGACATGCCTTCGTCGGCGATGCCGTGGTCGGCGGCGAACACCACCAGCTGGGGTGAATCGAAGGCCAGCAGGTCAAACGCCAGCGGGCTCCCGTTCTGGATGCGAGCCAGTTGCAGCACCAGCGCTTCCATGCGACCCAGTGCGTGTTCGGGCAAGCCCCCGGGTGCCAGGCGCCGCTTGAGCGAGTGTTCCAGCAGCGTGTCGGCGGTGGGTGCGATGTGGGGCAGCTTCAGCGAGGCCGGCAGTTCGGGCGCCCGCCTTGTGATCGGTTCGAAGACGGGGTCGAGTGCCATGGTGCGCGGTGCCGGGGTCAGCTTTTCAGGAACAGACGGTACACCGGATTGCCGGTTTCCTCCACGTAGGGATAGCCCAGCGTGTCCAGGAATTTGTCGAAGGCCTTGTGGTCTTTCAAGGGCACCTGCAGGCCGACCAGGATGCGGCCGTAGTCGGCGCCCTGGTTGCGGTAGTGGAACAGGCTGATGTTCCAGCCCGGGCGCATCAGGCTCAGGAATTTCAGCAGTGCGCCCGGCCGCTCGGGAAACACGAAGCGCAGCAGGCGCTCGTCCTGCGCCAGGGGCGAATGCCCGCCCACCATGTGCCGGATGTGTTCCTTGGCCAGTTCGTCGTGCGTGAGATCCAGGGTCTTGAAGCCGTGCCGCACCAGGTTCGCCGCGATCTTGCCGGACTCGCCCTTGCCGTGGGTGGTCAGGCCCACGAAGACATGCGCTTCGCTGCCGTCGTGGATGCGGTAGTTGAACTCGGTCACGTTGCGCGGTCCGCCGGGCAGTTCGCCGATGACTTCGCAGAACCGGCGGAAGCTGCCGCGTTCTTCGGGGATCGTCACGGCAAACAGCGCCTCGCGTTCCTCGCCCACCTCGGCGCGCTCGGCCACGAATCGCAGCCGGTCGAAGTTCATGTTCGCGCCGCACAGGATGGCGGCATAGGTCTGGCCGCGCGTCTTGTTTCGGGCCACGTACTGTTTGATCGCCGCCACCGCCAGTGCGCCGGAGGGCTCGACGATGCTGCGCGTGTCCACGAACACGTCCTTGATGGCGGCGCACACCGCGTCCGTGTCCACGACGATGAATTCGTCGACCAGGTCGCGCGCGATGCGGAAGGTCTCCTCACCGACCAGCTTGACCGCGGTGCCGTCGGCGAACAGGCCGACGTCGGGCAGCGTCACGCGCTGTCCGCCGTGCACGGATTGCAGCATCGCGTCCGAATCGTTCATCTGCACGCCGATGACCTTGATCTCCGGGCGCACGGCCTTGATGTAGTTGGCCACGCCCGAGATGAGGCCGCCGCCGCCGATGGCCACGAAAACCGCGTCCAGATGGTCCGAGCCCAGGCTTTGCAGCTGGCGCAGGATCTCCATGGCGATCGTGCCCTGGCCCGCGATCACGTCCGGGTCGTCGAACGGGTGCACGAAGGTGAGGCCCTGCTTCTTCTGCAGGGTCAGCGAGTGCGTGTAGGCGTCGGAATAGCTGTCGCCGTGCAACACCACCTCGCCGCCAAAACCGCGCACCGCGTCGATCTTCACCTGCGGCGTGGTGGTGGGCATCACGATCACCGCCCGGGTGCCCAGCTTGCGCGCGCCCAGCGCGACGCCCTGTGCATGGTTGCCGGCCGAGGCGCAGATGACGCCCTTTTTGAGTTGCTCCGGCGTGAGGTGCGCCATCTTGTTGTACGCGCCGCGCAGCTTGAAGCTGAACACCGGCTGCTGGTCTTCGCGCTTGAGCAGCACGGTGTTGTGCAGGCGGCGGCTCAGGTTGCCCGCGGGTTCCAGCGCGGATTCGACCGCCACGTCGTACACGCGGGCGTTCAGGATCTTTTTCAGGTAGTCGGCCGGCCCCATGGTGGTGAGCGAAGAAGCATTCGCGGCGTTGTGTTGTTGTGGGGGGCGGGCTGGCGGCATGGTGTTCCTCGCCGCACATCATATCGGTGGCGAAAAAAAGCCCGGACTGGCAGAACCAGACCGGGCTTAAATCCACCCGTGGAGGGCAGAGGAGACAACCGTAAATACAATGTCGCCAGTATAGCGCTGGCATGCTGCGTTGCAACATCGCACATGACTTTTCTATGATTTTTAGAGCGCCATCCCCAATACCGTTGGATATTTCACGACAGGACACACCATGGAATGCACCGTCACCTGGACCGGCGGCGCCGGCACCCGCTCGCACATGGGCTTTGTGGCCGAGACCGGCAGCGGCCATGTGCTCGCCATGGACGGTGCGCCCGACGCCGCCAAGCCGGAGAACGGCGGCGCCAACCTCGCCCCCCGTCCCATGGAAACCGTGCTGGCCGGCACCGGCGGCTGCACCGCGTACGACGTGGTGCTGATCCTCAAGCGCGGCCGCCACGACGTGCGGGGCTGCTCGGTCAAGCTCACCACGGAGCGCGCGCCGGTCGATCCCAAGGTTTTCACCAAAATCCACATGCACTTCACCGTGAGCGGCAAGGGCATCCCGCCGCTCGCGGTGGAGCGCGCCATCGCCATGAGCCACGACAAATACTGCTCGGCCAGCATCATGCTGGGGAAAACCGCCGAGATCACCACCAGCTTCGACGTTCTGGACGCCTGACCGCACCGCGGTTGGGCGCCCGCCCGCTCAAAGACGGTGCGCAACCGTCGTCATCACCTTGGCCGCGGCCCGCATCAGACCTTTCACCGGCAAGGGCAGCTCCACGGCGCCGGCCTGCTGGGCTTCGCGGGCGTGCCGTGCCTCGTCGTCCTTCATCTGCGCCACGATGGCCCGGGATGCGTGGTCTCCTGGTGGCAGGCGGTCCATGTGGCTGGCCAGGTGGGCCTCCACCTGGCGCTCCGTCTCCACCACGAAGCCCAGGCTGACCCCTGGGCCCAGGCGTCCGGCCAGCAGCCCCAGACCAAACGCGCCCGCGTACCAGAGCGGGTTGAGCAGTGAGGGCCGTGCGCCGAGCTCATCGAGGCGCGATTGGGTCCAGGCCAGGTGATCGGTTTCCTCGCGACCGGCTGCCTCCAGCTGTTGCGCCAGTGCCTCGTTGGGCTGCCGCCCTGCGCCGCGAGACCAACGGGCGGCCAGTGCCTGTGAGGTGTAGAGCGCCTGCGCACACACCTCTCCCACGTGGTTCACGCGCATCAACGCACCGGCGAGCCGGCGCTCGTCGGGACCGAGTTCCGCGTCGGACGCACGCTCGGGCAAGGTGGGGCATTCGCGCGTGGCCCGCGGCGTGACGAACAGGGTTCGAAGGGCCGCGTCGGCGGCGCTAAGCAGGGCGTCTGATGGTGTGGGCATGGCTCGTGTGGCGTGGATCCTGGGGGGGGGCGTTGGTTCACATGCTGCCACGGTTTGTGTGCAGAGGGTCTGCCCGCTCCTCTTCACCCGGCCGCGTTTCCGTGGCTGAACGTTCCGGGGCTATTGGCGGTGTCGTGACATTTTGACGTCCGGGTAAACACCAACTGCGTGGCACGTGTGCAACGGATGCACCACCGTGAGGCGATAAAAGCCCTCGCCACCATGGCGCCATCGGAAACTTTCTGATGCAATTAGCACAGCTTCCTGAACGGAGGTTGGCTCGGTGGCAAAGACCCCCGGCCCTTATTAACCCTTGGAGAACCCTTCCATGAAAAAGACCCTGATCGCTCTGGCCGCCGTGGCAGCCACCAGCGCCTCCTTCGCCCAATCCACCGTGACCCTGTCGGGCGTGGTGGACGTCGGCATTGAAAAGCGTTTCTCCGGTGATGCCACCCGCATGACCGCCAACCGCAACGGCACCAGCAACTGGACCCTGTCCGGCGCTGAAGACCTCGGTGGTGGCCTGAAGGCGGTGTTCCAGGTTTCGACCTCGTTCAACACCGACACCGGCACCGTGTCTTCTGTTGACGGCCTCGGCAACAACGGCATGTTCGTGGGCCTGACCGGTGGTTTCGGTACCCTGCGCGCTGGCCGTCCGGTCAACACGCTGTACGGCAACGCCATGTTCGCCAACGGCACCAAGGGCGTGTCGGTGCACGATTCCAACAGCGTGGTGAGCGGCAACGCAA
>QZKF01000058.1 GCA_003599455.1 Comamonadaceae bacterium | reverse complement strand
GGCGCTTGTCATGTTTTGCCCGTTCTGGTCAGCATCTCGGCCAGCGAAAACGGCACGCCTTCGTCCTTGACGATGCCGTCCGAGGCTGGCCTGAACAAGGCTTGTAGGATCAGTTGCCGGTCCTCCTTGCTGCTCAACCGATCACCTTCCAGCAATGAAAGATAGGTGTGCACCATCACCACCCGCTCTCCGGCGTCCGTCAGCAGGTGCAGATGGCTCAGGAACATGCGCACCAGCAATCGCAGCGCCCAGACAGCGAAGACGCCGATCAGTGCCAGAACCGCCAATCGCCAGGTCTCTGGCGCGGAGCCTTGAGGCGTGTTCTGAAGCAGATCATGAATCTGCCAACCAAGGCCGACGGCCGCCAAGCCGATGCCAAGAAAAGAAAGCCCGCCGGTCACACTTGCCCACAGGCGGTGACCTATGCGCTTTTTGTCCCAATACTCCGCAGGAGCACGCAAGGCCAGTTCTTCGCGGAATGTCTTGCGAAGCGCGTCCAGAGCCTTCTCATGCTCCTCCGTGAGTTTCTCGAATGCCGCCTGTCGCTCGCCCTGCACAGTGGCGAACGTGGCGGTCTGCTCGCCAGCCTCAAGACGAATCGATTCAGCCAGTTCGAGGTAGTCCCAATGGAGAGCTTCATATGCCTCCGTCTTCTCACCAACGAGCTGCTCGGCTTTTTCTCGCAGCTGCTCGAACGATTGGTCCGCTGCCTGCTTGCGTCCTTTGGCATTTGCCGTGCCCAGCTGAAAGCGCTCTATCAGTCCCTCCACCATGCCGCGCCAAGCGTCCAACTCCTGCACCTGGTAGTGGGTGTTACTCGTCAGAGGTGACAACTGAGACGACAGAAAGTAGCTGGCAGCCCTTTCGCTCACATCTTTGCGGAACGCCTCAACCCGCTTGGCCAACGGCGTGCTGCTGTGCGGCAACTTACGCCGAATGAACGCTTCCTCGATTTGTGATTTGCAGGCCTCAAGCTGCTGCAGTGCGTGCTGGGGATTTGAGCTCTTTTGCTGGTGTCCTTGTTGGGAGTGGTTCCGAGCATGTTGAAGCGCCTGCATGGGCTCTTTAGCGACACTCTCGTGGTTACCATAGTTCCGCCGCTGAATCCAGCTCCAGAAGTTCTGTTCAACGCCGAGCCAGCTGTCCAGCTCTTGGTAACTTGTGGGCGCTAAGCGTCCGCCATTGGCGCCCAGGTCCAACACAAACAGTGGCTGCGCCTTCGCAGGAGGTGGGGTGGTGGTTTCTGACATTTTTTCTGCTCCCTGACAAATCGTCCGCTTAGAGGTTCGCCATAAGGCTATGCACCCGTAACCTGCATTCGACCCGCCACGTATTGGGATTGCGTCGTACCACCGCCGAATACGGGCGGAGCTGTCAGCGCCTCTGGCATGTTCTCTGCTGATCCACCAATCGCAACAGCCAACTGCGGGTACATCGCCTGCAACTCTTCGGAAACATCCTCCATCCACTGCGGCCTGGGGCTGACCTCTTCACGTCGGATCTCAAAGCCGTTGATCTGAATCGGACCCTTTGCCATCGCCTTCATCATGGGCAGCTGCGAACTGCCACCGGTGAGAACAACGCGAAGGGAAACGCCTGGTGCTGACAACCAACGCAACCAGGAGGCATCGACGCCCCGTAAGGAATCGACAAACCCTTTCTCCACCAGGGAGCCGAAACGCTGAACACGCTCATCGGCCAAGAATTCCTCAAGGCCGACTTGCCCGACAGTCCCGTCAGCCAGCACGTACTCGAGCTTGCCCGCTTTGAACAAGGTCTCCTTAAGACTCCGGATTTGCAGCCCCAGGGCCGCCATGTTCATGCGTCCAGCGTTGTCCGCGGTATCAATGGACTCTTTCTGTGCGATATAGACACGAAGCATGCCGTCCACTTTGTCACCGGCTTGCATCAAGCCCTGTATGGACGCTGGCACCTGAAAGACCCTTACCTCCTCTTCTCCTGGGCGCCGGGTCGAAACGAACAGTCCAAAATCGGTCGTACCCGCACCGACGTCAACGACCATGAAGGCGTCACGCAGGTTCTCCATGTCCTCAAAGGCCCCGGCTGCGACCGCTACTGGCTCCGGAACACCATCTGCAATCAGATAGTCGGGCATCTTTCCCACACGCTTGAGCTTTTCAACTGCGGCCTTCAGTTCTGCAACATCGATGCCACCGGCCCAACGTCCACTGAAGGTGTCAGCCAGGATCTGCGCCTCAGCCAACATCGTCCGCATCAACGCATCGGCCCACTTCGCCTGGGCCTGATCAGGCCAGCAAGGCCGCGCGAACCGGCGCAAGGCGTAGCGCTGAATCTTTTTGCCTTCAAGGCTGTAGCTCGCCATGGCCATGCCAGCCATGTCCGTGAGATAAGCCAGGTAGATGCGAATCAGATCCCCTTGTGTCAGCTTGAAGGCTGTGGGATTGAGCGCTTTACTGAGCACGCACAACTCACCATCCAGATCACCTTCACGACGCAGGCTCAGCCAGCCTTTGATCGAATCCAGCCGTTCACGCCCAGACTCGATCAACTCTTGACTGCGGTCGATCGCCTCAAAGCCGAAGTAGGCCTTTCCGTTGTCGCCAACGAAGACCGATGACGGGAGAGCATGCCCAGTCCTTCCAGCAGCGACTCCCAACTCAAGTTCCAGGTGTTCATCCGGCTGTACCGACGCAAACGCCTTCGACATGGCAGTACCGAAGTCCAGACACAGCATGACATCAGGGTCGGTCGGAGCGCTGCGCTCATTGGCCGTCAGCACCAAATCAACCTCGGGCAACGTGGGAGCTGCCTCGGCAGCCACTGCGACGGGGCCTTGGGCCTTCACTTCTGCAACGGGCTGCTTGGCCTGCTCGACCGGTGCAGACACGACAGGTGCAGCAGTGGAAACCTCGGACACACTGATCTGCGGCTCCCCCAGAGCAGCCAGGGCTTGAAGCAGTGCCTCACGCTCTAACGATGACACCACCCCAATGGACTGGTCGCGTTCGATCCGCTCCAAAAGACTCTTGATGAGCACTGCCGCAATCTTGTTTTCCATGCTTTCCCTTCCTTGTGTTGACTGACGTTGTGATGGTTGTTATTCGACAAGACCTTTGGTGACCACGTCACCAACCGAGCCGTCTGCGCGTTTGCGGACCACGGCTGGCTGGCGAACGGTCATGCGTTGTCTGGGCATCCCTCCGATGGCCTCGAAAAATTTCGGTGACATGTCCACTTCCGTTCCCGGAACCCCATAAAGGTCCAACCCGCGCAAGGCCGCTGCCTGTTCAACCTGCACTGCCAGCACCTGAACACGGTCCAGCAGGTCTTGCGTAGCGGGCAGCAGCGACGGCTCATAGACCTCAAGACTGGCCTTCAGCGGCTGCTGTAAACCGTCACGCACCAGACGCGCACGCCGGGCGGCTTGCAGCGCCAGGCCAATGCTCTCGTCAGCCCGACTGGCAGAAGACTCAATGGCTGACTCGCTAGCCTGACGAACTACTCGCTGGCGACCTTTTTCCAACCAGTCACGGACGTCTTCGGGCAACTCTGGGTGGCGTGCAGACAACTCGCGCGCCAGAAAGCGGGCCCGTTCAGAGTGGTTGGTGAGCACCGTCAGCTGCCCAAGAAGCGACTGGTCGCTCTGGCCCTGCCGGCCCAGCAGAACCAAGGCCTCTGTCACATCGGTGATCAGCCGATCCAACGGTTTTTGCAGTTCCTTGGGCCAGCTGGAGCCACCACACAATCGGCGGCAGTACTCAACAACACGATAGACCTCGGGCTCAGTGACCAACGACAAGCGTGTACGCACCAGGTCGTGCACGGTCAAAAGGGCTTCCCTGGCAAGTTCCAGCTGAACCCTCTCTTCTTGAGGCCGACCGACTTCCATCAGCGGGCCAGCCACCAGACCGTACAAAGCCTCACCCAGTCGGTCGCCGGCCTCCAGCTCGCTCTCCATGATGGCGTCGCGCAAGGCACTCAGGGTGCGGGTCAACCGCCTGGCCAACGAGTCACCGGGCGCTTCGGTAGTTGGGCGCACCTGCTCAAATGCTCTGGCCATCCGTCCGATGGCATCGGACAGACTATTTGATCTGGCCAACATCGCTCCGATTGCCTCACTGCGGGCCTTCTCGCCAGTCTCCTCCATGGCAATGGCCTGCGCCAGGTAGGCAGGCAACCAGGGCGCGTTCATCTGGGCACATGCACGGGCCATGTTCAGCCGGTCATCCGCCTCCTTGAGGTAGTGCATCGGCGGCAGCTCTTGCTCGAAGGCCGGCGTCAAGTCCTTCGCAATTTGGGCTGACCAACGCTTCACCACCTGCCCAAGGCGAATGCACTCGGCAATCGCCAGCAATCGATGCTGCGGCTCGGCGCCTTCCCCCAGCGCGGCGCGCAACAGAAGCTCAAGCCCCTGGCGAACGGCTCTGTCGTCGGCCTGTTTGGGCAACAACTTGGCCGTGATCAAGGCCGTCAGTGCAACTTGCCGAGCCTCGGGCGAAGTGTGGGATGAGGCGAACTGAGCGAAGGCCTCGTCTGGCGAGAGCTTCGTCACGTCCTCAGCCTTGTTGGGGGGCGTCTGTTCTGGCATGAGCGGGGGTCTGAAATGGGGCTGGATGTGCTGTTGAGGCGTGGATTTGAATCACCGTTGAACCGTAAAAAGTTCAAGCAGGCTGCTTGCGCGGGCGCCCTTTGCGGGTGGCCTGTGCTACCGGCCTCCACTCCCGCAAATCGTCCAGCGTGAAGCCCAATGACCGGGCCTCTTCGGTGACGAAGCTGCGGTAGTAGTCGCCCATGCGTGCGCCGAAGGCTGGGTCCAGTTCGTTGTGCCATTGCTCCAGCCAGGGCACCAGCTCCAGCAGGCTGGCCAGCAGGGGCTGAAGGCGGGTGGGTTCCCAGCCTTCGCTGTCTTTCATGTCCATGTAGTAGCCGGCCAGGGCTGTGGCTTGCTGCAGGTGGTTCCAGCCGGCCCAGGCGATGACGAGGCTGCCGTCGGCGCCGCGTTCACAGCCGGGGTAGCTGATCCAGCGCTCTTTAGGCACGTCCAGGCCGCCGCGCAGGCGCCAAACATCGGCCTTGATGAAGTCTTTGCTCTGGTATTTGGGTGGCACGGGGATGGTGCCCACCTCGGTGGCCTTGCGCTCCTTTTTGAGCAGCGCCAATTCCTTGTCCAGCTCCGCTTGCACCCAGGCCAGCGCATCGGCATCGGGCTCCCGGCCTCCTGCGGCTTCTTTGACAACATCAAGCAAGGCCTGGCGGCGGATGGGCGCTTGCGCGTCGACCTCGGCGTCGATGGCGTCTTCGCGGCGTTGCAGGGCCCAGGTGTCTTGCCACTGCTGGCGCTTGCGCAGGCCGGTGTCGGTGTAGCGCTGCACGGGCAAGGCGGGCACGGCCTCGGCGGCCACCAGCTCGGCCACCAATTGCGGCAGGTCAAAGTCGGCATGGCCGGGATACAGCGCGGCGATCTGTATGAACTCGGAGTCGCGCTGCACCACATCGGCCAAGCGGCTGGTGCTGTTGAGTTGTGCCGGTTGGTCGGCGCTGGCGGGCCAAAGTGCTGGTGCTTCGAGGCGGGCGAGCAGCCAGTCGCGCAGGGCAGCTTGTTCCAGGTCTTGCCATTTGGGCGAGTTCCAGCGGCGCTTGAACTCGGGGCGCTCGATCAGGCCGATGGACTTGTCTTGCTCGATCAGCTCGATGCGGTGCGCCACGACACGGCGGTAGCCCTCGGGCCAGTGGGCGGGGATTTCGGTGACAGGGGTTGAACCGTGGCGCTCGAACCAGGTGGTCTGCTCCTGGCCGGCAGCCACGCGGCGGGCCAGCACGATCTCGAAGGCCCGCTCACCCAGTGCTACCTCTATCGGATCGACGTATGCCCACTCGTCCAATTTCTCTCCGTCTGGCAGAAGGCCATAGAGACGGTAGCAATGCCAGTCCAACTCCTCCTGTTGGGCCACCATGTGCCGGCGCAACTGCGCGGCTTGGTCACGAGCTGCGTCCAAGCTAGCGCGGGCAGGTAGCACGCCTGTCTCCAGCAGAGCTGCGGGTTGCAAGGCGCTGAGTTGTTGGGAATGGCTTTCGATCCGTGTAGCAAGGTAGATGGGTGGGTTTTCGACAAGCGGAAAACTCTTCAGTTTTGTGTTGTCAAATTCCCGTCGTTGCTCCCATGGCTCGCCAGTTCCATCTTTGTTGAAGCACACCTGCTTCATCCAGAAGCACGCGACCGATGAATTGAGCAACCCGAGCAATCCCAAGTGTTCGTCTTCACTACCGCCAACGGGCAGTTTGATGACCGGAGCAGTTTGCTTGAAAACCTTGCCGCCTCGGTCGAGGACAAAGTGATTGTGGGTGGCAACAAAGGCAAAGGCGATTGCAGTCTTTGTCTTGAAGCGTTCGACCGGGATCTGACCATAGGAGTACCAGGCCTTACCGATGTCTCGGTATGTAGCACCACCAAAAGCTTTGCGATCCCATAGCGATGTTCGGCATCGCCAGATGAAACGGAGTGAACCCTCTAAATCAACTGGAGGTCGAAGCTGAACTTCATCGGTGTACGGAAATAAGCAGATGTTTTCTTCATCGACAGCCCAATCACGGATCTCTTCGCCGATTGCAAAAGATCTCAACGCAAAGGATTCACATCCCTTTCGAATCGCAGTTTCGCGAGGCAGCACGAACACATCATCCGCCTTGGTGATGCACACAAAACCAAGGTCGGTTGTCAGCGATGAAAGCGGTGAAGAGTTTTCCTCAATTTGCTCCTTTACTTCCGCAGTTCCCCCACCTCCGATGCTCCACGGATGCTTCGCAAACGTCGTCCTGGGTGTATCGGCCACGCTCACGAAATCGCTCTGGCTGCCGGCCTGGTCGATCTGGCCAACGATGGCGTTCCAAACCAGCCCCTGCGCCGGGTCGTTCGGCGTGCTGGGTTCGCCCTTTATGCCCATCACGGTGCGCACGCCCTCATCCACCGGAGCGCGATGGCGGCCGAACAAGATGACGGTGGGCGTGTTGTGGCCGGGGATGTCGGCACCGCTGGTGTCCACCACATGCGTCAGGTCCAGCCGGGGCAGCACCTGCTCGATCAGCTTGCTGCCGAACTCGCGCTTCATGAAGCTGTTGGTGGTGATCAGACCCACATAGCCCGCACTGCGGCCCTCCGCGGCCGTCACAGCCAGTTCAAAGAAGCGCTCGGTGAACGGCGCACCCAGTGAGTACTGGCGGTGGCAACTGGCGTACAGGCGCCGGTAGGCCGCATTGAGCGCTGCATCCTTCACCACGATGTAAGGCGGGTTGCCCACCACGGCGTGGTACTGACGGCCCAGGATGCGCTGCACCTCGGCCAGGTCTTCACTGGCGTAGGCGTGGGCCAGGCCGGTGTCGGCGTGGGTATGGGCGGCGTCGAACAGGTCTTGGCTCTGCGTCAGGCCAAAGCGGGTGCCGTGCAGCAGGCTGTCGCCAATGACGACGTGCACCTGAAAGTCGTGCGCGTTGGCCAGGCACTGCACGCCCGAGGCCTGAAGAGCAGCCACGAACAGACGAAAGCGCGAGATGGCCACGGCGAAGGGGTTGAGGTCCACACCGGCCACGGCGTCCAGCGCTTTTTGTGCCATGTCCACCGGGTTGCGGGCGGGTTCGTTGCGCTGCCATTCGGCCAGCAGGCGGTGAAAGCCGCCCTGCAAGAAGTGGCCTGAGCCGCAGGTGGGGTCGATCATCCGCACCTCGCGAAAGCCGAATTCGCGGATAGCCGGTGTGAGCGTGCGGTCGAGAATGAACTCTTCCACAAACTCGGGCGTTTGCAGCAGGGCGTAGCGCTTGCGCGTGGCCTCGCTCAGGTCTTGGTACAGGTCACCCAGGAACCGGGTGTTCCAAGCTGCATCGGTGAAGTCGTGCAGCAGAGCGCCGGTGTTGGGGTCCACCTGTTGCCAAAACTGGCGCACAGCCATGGCGGCGTCGCCACTGATGCCCAGCCGGAAGGCCGGGTTGTGGGCTTCGTCGAAAAAAGTGCGTAGGCCAGGCAGCGTGCCGGCCTCGCGGAAGGCAGCCAGCAGGTAGTCGCGGTCGCTTTCCATAGGGTGGGCCTGGAAGTAGGCCTCGTGCCTGTCGCGCACCAAGGCCAGCCGGCCAGATTCGGGGGTGCCGCCCAGCCAGGGGCGCTCCACCAGCTGGTTGTCTTCAATGAAGCGGATGAACACACAGCTGAGCAGCCAGTGCACACCGGCCTGGGTGATGACTTGGTCGGCCCAGGTTTCGAAGGTTTCGGCGCAGCGGTCGGCATCACGCGCGGCTTGCCATTCGGTTTGCAGGCTGGCCTTGAGCCCGGGCGTTTCTTCGATACGCTGCAGCAGGTCTCCTTCCAAGCGTTTGAGCAGCTTGGTGAGGTCAGCGAGCAGTTGGGGGGCGTTGATCACAGAGGGTGCTTTCAGGCGTTGGTCTGGCTGGCTTGGTTGCGCGCATGCGCACCACCCTTGGCCCGGTATTTGTTTTCTACCCAGGCCTGTGGCAAGGCCAGGGCACGGGAGTTGTTGATGTTGTTGACCAGGGGCACGGCCACGCCGTCGATGACGGGCAAGCCCTGATGACTGGTGGGCAGCAGTACCCAGGCGGTGGAGGTGTGGCCGGGCCGGCCAGAGTGTTCTTCGAGTTCGGTGATCAAGCTCATGAGCCCATAGCGGGCAAGCAGGCCCACGCACACCAGCAAGATGGGCGTTGGGCTGTTGAGCAGAGCCGCCCGCACGGTGGGCACGGCGCGCTGCACCAGGCGTTGCAGGTTGACCCAGTGGCGGCTGCCATGGTCGGCGGCGTCGGCCTGGAGCACAACGCTCCATGCCACCTGCATGGCCTGCGCCTGTTCGCGAAGCGCGGCCAGCAACAAGGCATCAAAGTTGATGCGCTTGACGGCAGGGAAACGGTGCACCAGCTCGGGATCGGCGTGGCGCGCGATACGGGGGTGCACCGTGAGCACCAGCAGACCACCCTGCTCCAGCGAACGCGCCAATCGCTCTTCCACCACAGCCGCTAGGGCGGCATCGCCGTCCACCGCTGCAGGCGTGGTTTGGAGAGTGGCGTGGCGAGAAAACTGGGTGGTGGTGCCAGCGGTCTGGCCTCGACCCAAGGTGGCGAGGCGGTAGGCCCCTCGGCCATCGGCTGCGGTGAGATCCCAGGTAAGGGGTGCGCCAGCCTCTTCGAGCAATCGATCCAGACCGGGGCGGCCTGGCAATGCGGACGCTTCGGGGTAGCGGCCACGGACGCGGTCCTGAATGTCTTTGACCCGCAGCTCCGCTGCGCCGACCAGAGCGCCCAGGGACTGGCGCAGCGCCTGGATGGGCGCCATGCCGCGCGCATACATCTCTTGCCGGCTCGACACGGCGGCCTTGCGCGAGGCCGAGGCGGCCAGGCGCAGCAGGCGCGTGGGGGTGAGCGGCGTGGGGGTGTTGCCACCCAGTTGCTCGGGCGCAGGCAGGGCCACGCCTTCGAGCATCTCCAGCACACGGGCGGGCGGCAACAGTGGGTCGGCCAGCGCGCAGGCATCGGCCGCAGTGCCCAGCTGGCGCGCGTAGTCGGCCCAGGGCGCAGCACTGGCGATGAGCAGATGCGGCTGGTGGTCGTAGGCTTCGAATCGAGGCTGCTCCAGGTGGGATTCAGCCTCTACCGCACCGCGCAACACGGCGGTGGCCTGCCGCATGCGTTCAGCGTCGTCTTGCGAGGCGCAGCCGCGCAGGGCCAGCAGGGCCAACGCGCCCTCTTGCACGCTCATCACGTTGCCCTGGCTGCGCACCAGTGTTTCCAACTGATGGCGCAACGCGGTAAACGCGGGGTTCTTGAGCCAGCGCTCGCGGGCCTTGATCAGGGCAGCGGTCAGGGTGGCACGATCCACTTCACCGGCCTGAGCGGCATCTCCGAGGCTGGGCCAGGCACCGGCTTTCACGGCATCGTCCAGACCCAGGTAGTGCGCCAGGGCGGCTTCTTCCGGCCTGTCGTCGCCCGCCGGGCGGCGGGGCAGCAGCTGGATCGCCAGTCCGTTGATGGTGTCGGCACCTTCGATGTCCTCGTCGGCATCGTTCGCGACGCTACGGCCCTGGGTCAGGTCGGGCCGCAGGCGGGCCAGCTCTTTGGCGGTGAGTCGGATTTCCTTGCGGATCTTGTCGCCCACGCCTTTGAGATAGCGAAACTTGATGCGGTCCACTGCCAGCAGCTCGCGGGCGTTGTGCACGCCCATACGCTCCAGCACGTCTTGCGCTTCGAGGCTGTAGCCCAGCTCGGCCATGGTGGTCTGAGGCGTGGCGGTGGGGGCTATACCTGCCAGGCCTTGGGCCGGACTGGCGTCACTGGGGTGAACCGTCTGCCTCGCTGTGAAGATGGCGCGCCAGGCACGCAACATGTCTTCGGCGTTGTCGTAGCGCTCCCGGAAATCGCGCTTGAGTGCCTTGCCAAAGAAACTGGCAAATCCTTCGCGTGTGACCGGGTCGAAAACATCCCTTTCAATGGTGACTTCGATATCGAGCATGCCTGGCGATGTGCGCCCGTCGCCCCACACGGGTGGTTGGCCCACAGCCATCTCGTACAGTGTGACGGCCAGAGCGAAGCGCTCGGCGTACAGGTCCCAGCGCGGCGGTCGGCGTAGCGACAGAAAAGGGTCGAGGTAAGGGTGGGTGCCGGCGGTGATGTTGTCGGCCGGTGTGCGGCACAGCGAGAAGTCGAACAGCACCAGCTGCAGTTTCTTGTTGCGGTTTTCAGCAATACCGATGTTCTCGGGCTTGATATCGCGGTGCGCCACGCCTTCAGATTCGAGGTGGTTGACGGCTTCGATCAGTTCTTCGCCGAATCGCTGCAGCAGGTCGAGCGAAAGGCGACCCTCTTCCTTCAGCTTTTCGGCCAGGTTCTTGGCCCCTGCACTTTTGAGCAGCAGCGCTGTGCGGCCAGACACCGTGAGCGTTTCGCGGTGGGCGACGATGTTCTGGTGGTGCAGGCGGGCCAGGACTTCGCCTTCGGCGACCAGCCGGTCGTTGTGGGCGATGTCGGATGCCACCTTGAGGATGGCCTCTTCTTCGCTGCCATCGCGGCGGACCAGCAGGGCATCGGCGGAAGAACCACGCCCCATGCGTTTGATGACGGTGAAACCGCCTTCCAGCCGGTCACCCGCGCTGGCGTTACTGGGGTCAACAGTGACTTCGGGGTCTGGTGTGGTCAGCTCGTCTTCGACCAAGTCCAGGTCGTCCAGGAAACCCTGCACGGTGTCGTAGCGTGCCAGCAGATCGGGCGCTGTGGCGAACTGGATCAGGTCTTGTTGGCGCGCGCCGCAGCCGTCCAGCGTGTCGGACAGGCGCAGGCCTTGCCCTATGCGCAACTTCTCAGACAGTTCCAGCGTGGACTCGGCCGGGGGGTGCCCGGTGAAGATGTAAAAGGCAATGCAGCCGAGCGAGAACACATCGAGGCTGGCACCTTGGGCGGGGTCGGCCCGGGTGGTTTCAGGCGCAAGGTACAGCAGGCCCGGGTCTTCGACATAGTCTTCAACGTGGCTGGTCCCGGTGGTGCGGTGAACGGTGTTGGGCGCCGCAGAACCGCTCACGTTGCGCGAGGCTGTCTGCCAGTTCATCAGTCGCAGTTGCATTGCGCCAGCGTCAGCGCCGTGAACAAGGATGCTCTGCGGCCCCAACGCGCGGTGATACAGCCGCTTGGAATGGGCGTACTTCAAGGTCTCGGCAATGTCTCTCACCAACTGGAGCCGGTGGGTGATGGTGAGCGACTTGCCCTTCTCGCGCAGCAGGTGGTCTAGTCGAACCGCTTTGGGGTCGTGATCAAAGATCAGCGCCGGGCCGAGTTCGGTTTCCTTGTAGTCATTGACCCGCAGGATGCCGGGATGGTCGATACCCTCCAGTACTTCAAACTCACGGCGCGCCTGGCGGAGCCGCGCCGCACGGGCCTCTGGCGTGGACGCTGAGGCCACGGTGTAGATACGCACCCTCCGTTGAACGGTGGCCACGCTGATATGGCTGGCCTCCCAATCCTGGAAGCCTTCGCCTTCGGCCACCAGCTTGACCAGCTGGTAATCGCCCACCTGTCGGTGTTTGTTGGACGGGCGTATGCCCGCCTCGACGATCGCCCGGCCGATGGCTCGCGTCTGTGTGGCGTCCACTGGGGAACTCGCCCGAGAGTTAATGCCATTGCTGAGTGCGCCTACGACGCCCGGGTCGTCTAGCGAACCCGGACGGCCGCGCTGGTAAGTAGCGGTTTTGGCCAACCCCTCCAGCTGACAAGCCAAGCTGGTGGACGAAAGGAAGATGGCCGGCTCTAGAAAGGGCAAGCGGACCTTGGCCTTCACGATGGCCGGCTGACGGCGCAACAAGGTGGCCAGGCGCTTGGCCTTTCGGTTGGCCAGGATCAGTGGGTTGTCATACGTGGAGGTGCGGCCATCGGTGGTCCAGGTCCAACTGTGTGCATCACCCCGCAACGCCCCCGGACGACTCTTGATCTCGACTAGGAACAAGCCCGCAGGCGACAGCACCAGGGCGTCGACCTCGTTGACCTTGCCCTCGTCGTCGATGAACTCGAAATTGGTCCAGACATGCCAGGAGTCGCGGTCGGGCAGATTGGCTCGCAACCATTCGAGCGCTTCGCGCTCCCAGGCGAAATTGGATTCGGCAATGACGTGCCAACGTGATGCGCTTAGGCTCATTCAGCACTCCAGTCGGCGTCGGGCACATGCTCGAACAGCTCGCCGACAGGACAGCGGAACAGGTTGCAAAGTGCGTCGATGGCAGCCAGGTCCAGACGCGTCGCCGTCTCTTTGTACAAGGCGCTGACCGTGCTGCGGTTCAGGCCGGTCAGGCGAGAAACATCAGAGATGCGCAGTTTGTCGCGGCCCATGAGGGTGGAGAGATGACAACGGACCATGTGGTGTTCTTTGTATCGGGGTGTTGCGCAGAATAACAAAATGCGGAACTGCGCACAACCCCAAGTCCGCCCAAAGCGGCATCATCGCGAAAACTCGACTTGTTTCAATTGCTCGGGGCGGACCGGCGCAATCTGCCGTGAGTCACTGGGTCATTGAACAATAGCCACTGAGGCAATCTTTACCCA
The DNA here is from genome assembly GCA_003599455.1 of Comamonadaceae bacterium. Classification (GTDB taxonomy): domain Bacteria; phylum Pseudomonadota; class Gammaproteobacteria; order Burkholderiales; family Burkholderiaceae_C; genus Hydrogenophaga. The sequence continues at coordinate 12,501 of QZKF01000058.1, read as the reverse complement.
GTGACCGTTTCAAACCAAGCGCTCTATGCACATACAGAGTGCGCCACGATGGGCAGAACTGTTTTCGGTCTCGTCTTCGCGAATCCGGTCTCGATAATCGGTGTTTTCAACACCATCGACCGCGCCACCTGCGATGGTTCGCCCCGTCTGCTCACGGCCACGGCAGTGATCGGTACAGCCCCTGAACCCGGGCCATGGCCTCGTCAAAGTCCGGGAGGTCGCCCGTGACATCGTCCTTGAGCCCCTCATACCCCTGGCGCGCCATGCGCACGACCGCCTCGTCGTCCATCGACAGCGGCCCCGGCTCGATCCCCTTTGAGCGACAGGAGTCCACCAGCATGTGGTGGATGCTCGCCAGCTCCTGCTCTCCCAACGCTTGGGCCAAGGCGGACGAGTCCAGCAGCAAACACACGTCGTAAACATCCTGGCGACGGTTGCGCCTTCGCACCGGCTGCTGCAGCAAGGAGCGCAGCTTCTCCGCGACGATGTTGTGCAGGCTGTAGCTCTGGATGGTGGTGCCGCCATCGAGCTGCAGCACCTCCACCCCGAAGACAACCTCGTTGTAGCTGTAGTCGATTTCCACCACCTGAGCGGAGTTGCGAGCAAGGAGGCGTTTCATCGCACTCTCGCTGCCCATGTCGGCGTAGCCGATCTTCAGGGCCAGCGTCTGGTGTGTCTTGTTCTCGCCTCTGGGCTCGATCTTGCTGGACTGCACACGACACGCAGTCGCGTACGGCAAGCGGTCTGCGGCGGCACCCAGGTGCTGCTCCAGGTCGGTGATCAGCTCTTGCGCCTCCACGGCGACATAGGGCGCGGTGGTGGAGAAGTCGATGTCGCGGGTGTAGCGCGAACTGTCGTAGCGAATGGCCATCAACAGCCCGCCCTTCATCACCATCCTGGCGTGCAGGTGCTGGGAGCGCCCGATGCTCTCCAGGATGATGTGCACCGCCTCCCGAAAACCTCTTTGGGGTTTGTCGGGAGCCTGCTGTACCCAGGCCTCCATGTCCACCTCATTCAACGGCCTCAAGTGCCCTCCCCGGCCAAGCCTTCTCCAGCCTGCCCTTCCCCGTCGCGGCCATCGGTCAACAACGAAGGCACATTGATCGACAGCTTCCAGGTCTCAGAGAACGTCGGGGCGTATTCGCCCTGAGGATCCAGCATGCGCGAGCCCCCGCGCTGTGCAAAGTCCTTCCAACCGTCGATGCGAGGATGTTCGATCTTGCAAACCTCTTCAAGCACGTAGCCAGCCCGCACCTTCTCGATGGGTTTCCCGTGGCGATCGATCTCCTCCAGGATGAGGGACAGGTACTGTGAGCCGTACTCGCGGTAGGCATCCACCACGTGCTGCATGCCCCCGCAGTTGTAGGGCTCACGCACCATGTCCAGAAACACCCTCCCGACCATGGCGACCCTGATCGCGGGAGACTTGATGGCCTTGAATGCCCCGCGGCTGGAGCGCCGCATCAACTCGACACGCACACCCTCAACACGCTCGAAGCCCAAGTACCGCAACATCGGCAGCCTGGCTGCGCGGTGCACCGCCATGTGTTGGCCGAGATCCCTGGCCATCCTCTCTTGAGCCTGCTCTCTCCACTCCTTGTTTGGGGGGGTCGTCAGGTAGAGGATCTTGGAGAAGCGATCCGTGAGACCGTGAAACTCCATCGCACTAAGGTGGGAAACACAGGCAAATGGATCCACCGCACACGCGACCTCCATGGCCGAGGGCTTGGGGCGGCCAAACAATTGGAAGACGGCACCGGGCTTGAAGTCCTTGGCTGGCGCGATCAGGCGAAAGGAACTCAACCGGTCCACGATGGCCTTGTACAAGCCAGGCTCGATGGCTGCATTCGCAGCTGGCAGCTCTGCACACAGCAGAGCGCCCAGCTCATAGTCGGTGACGACCGGCCGTTCCCACATCGCCAATCGGTCTGCAATGCCTTCTGCAGGACCGTCAGCGGCAGCTGAGACTTTTGATTTTGTAGGCAAGAGCTGTAAAATGAACGTCCTTAGGACGTTCATTTTACAGCTCTTGATCTTGAAGCGCAATGTTGTAAGTTTACAATGCTTACGTTGGCGGGCTACAATCTGTCCTCAGGACAGATTGTAGCCCGCCAACAACACTACATGCTGCTGGCCAGCCAACTCTTGAGAAAGCTCCCTCAGGATTCTCAGCAGCCCTAGCTGCCTAAGTGGCTGACAGCATGACATGGCGATCGGTGGCACCCGCCACGCAAGCCTGCTCTGCAAATCGGGAGCGGTCCAACAGATCGCCCCCACTTCGCCGGCACCACCGCCAAGCTACGAAAACTTGCGAAAAATCAGCTTCGCCTCAGCCTTGGCAGTTCGGTGATCAGCGGGTCTCAATGCGGGCAGCGCCAGTCCTTCGTCACCGTCGACATACATCGGCCCACCGAAGTCGCTGTCGTAGAACTGCCCATCCTGCTGACCACCGTCGTGGTACGCCGCCATGGTCGAACGGGTAAGGTCGACCCGATGCTCGAGCGCCAGATACTGCCAGGTCCACGCGCGCATCGCATCACCGTCCTCGACCGCTCGCTCTGCGGCTATCCGCAGCCAGTGGATATCGCCCTGCTCCGCAAAGCGCTCCTCTGCCCAAGCGTCGCCTTGGTGCGCAAGCTCCTCCAGTGCCGAACGAACCCCTCGCTCGGCCGCCACACGCAGCCAAGATGCACGTGCCTCTGGCGTCGTAGCGGCCCGCGCCATCATGAACGCATCAACGTCTCCGGTGAGCCGCTCGGCCAACTCTATGAAATCACGGCGCTCGAAGTGGGTCCCGTACTCCAACGCCGCCGCGCGTACGCCACCGAGCGCTGCCGCTTTCAGATGCGCCTCGTATTTTCGGTGCTGGGGTTCCAGGCGAAGGTAGTCCTCAACCCAGCCACGTTCGGCAGCATTGAGCACCCGGCCCTTGAGTGACTCCTCATACAGGTAGGGATTTGGGGTGCGGCAGCGGTAGAGCGCGGCCAGGAGAAAGTGCGCATGCGGGTTGGCAGACTCGGCCGCCTCCTCCACGCTGGACTTCAGCATGGGTGAGCGCGTGAGCTGCTCAAGTGCTGCACCCGTCGGCTGCACAGGGGCTGCCGACCTGACTTCCTCGAATTCCTCGAAGTCATCGTTGTTATCGTCCTGGGCGTCGCCCTCAGCAACGGCCGGAGAGGCCAGCGCGGCACCCAACGCAGACCAGGAGACAGAGGAGAGTTGGTGCTCAGCGATGAAGACCAGAAACGACCGCGCTATCTCAGCCGCGGCCTGCTGGTGGTAGCCCAGTTGAACCGCTCGACCGATCACTTGGGGCGATGCGTCGGACGGCCGTTCCCCAACACCCGCATCGGCCAGGACCGCAACAGCCCGAAACGCTGCCCATGAACGATGGCCGAACGCAGCAGCCAGGAGTTCGTGCACATGGCTTCGTTTGACAGGGCAGCCCGCATGGGTCTGAAGGGTCTGCTGCGCAAGGTGCGCAAGTTCTCTCAAGGTCATGATTTGCCTTTGGTTAACCTCGACGAGTCGGGTCAGACGCACGCGTTTAAGTCCCCGACGACGAGGCCCAAAAGGGAAATCAATGACGATGTGTGGAGTACCTGTTTCTACTCGCGTGCAAGTACGGCGGGCCGCCTTGGTGTGAATTCTAGGCAACTTGCAGCTGTCACCAAAGTTTTTTTGATCCCATGTCGACCGGCATCGGTTCATCCCGGCGTCTTCGGCAGACGGCGGGTGCTTCCCTGCCACTCGAAACTGTCGCCCTTGGGCACACGCATGAACCCTTGACTCGTGAGCTTGAGTCCATTTACCTCATAACCTTGGGTCTTGAGAAACGGCTTGTCGACGCCGCTGAACGAGGCGTTGACTGTGTAGCTGCATTTGACAGCCCCTTTGATCGCCTCTTCCGCCTTTGAACCCATGAAGGCAGCCGCACGGGTCAGTTGCTCCATCTCCTTCCTGGATGGGGTTGTGCAGTCGAGGTCCGTGATCTCAACGGTCTGCAGCTTGAAATAGCCATTGCTGGCTGTCTTGGTATGCCACGCCTTAACGTCTTCTGAGGAGGGGTAACCGTTCGATCCGGCGCCACATGCGCTCAGCACAGTTGCGACGCCCAACGTGGTCAGGCTCGATCGGCAGGAGGAAATGATTTTCATGGGTCAATGACTTCGGTTAGTTTATGAACAGAGGCACACTCGGCGTCCTCTCTTCAGAATCTCAAACAAAGCACCGGCGTCAAGAGACCCAGAACAGATTTTTCTTTCGGCGATGGCTTGCCAAACAACTCGCTTTAGCAGTTAACCATGAGCGGCCAGACCAGCACTCTGCCACTCCAAATCGACAGAGAAAGCCGCGCGATCGTTATGAGCACTGGCCTCACGAGAACTGTGTCGTCGTTCTCTGCAAGTCCGAGGACATACGGCTGAGGTGAACTGAGAACCACCCAAATCCGATCCTCTCCTGCTCCAATCTCAACCTGGGTTGGATGCGATCGAAGCGCAGTTCGTCATAAACCGCAGCCTCCTCCATCGTCAGGCGCGACAACTCGTGGCGTGCAGGCTCAGTCTCCTCGCCCCATTGCAAAGGATGTGCGAGCAGCGTCTCTCGGTCCATGAGGAAGGACGATGCGTGGGGAAAGTAGCCACGCAGCTGATGAAGTATGGCAAAGCCATGGGTATCGATGTCACCCCAGTAGTACAAGTGGCTTCGGTGCAGCCATGCAGCGCGCGCCAACGGTTCCCAGCCGTAGCCCGCGCCAAACACGATGATCGCTCTCGCCACTGGCGGGAAGGCAAGGAAATTGGTCTCGTTCTCCGTGATGAATACGTGATCAACGGGTAACGCGAGCGCAGCGAAGCTCGAAGCGTCCAGCGTGATGTCCGGCAACCCCTGGCAACCCGACAAGCTGGGCAGGGATGGATCGAGCAATCGGAACCGAATCCGCACCGGCTTGTCCAGGAAGCCAAAACGGCGGGCGAACTGCGATGTCCCGCTCGCATTGTTGTCGATAACCTCGGGCGGCAGCGCCAAGTCCAACAGCTCGGTCAACACCCCCCGGTGGGCCTCGATGAATTTGCTGTCCACCCCGGGCGCGTCTACCTGCCGCAGGTAGACGCCGGGACGTGGATAGGCCTGCAGCCAATCAACAACCGCCAAGAGGCGATCCCACCGATCGATCAGATCCAGAGCCTGCAGCGGACGCCGGGACATCCAATCCAGCAGCCTGGGTTGCGCGATCGCGGTCCGTTGCCACATCGCCTCGAAGCGTTGTGCCTGACTGCTTTTGCCGATCAAAGCCAACGCCGACTGAAGTGTGTCGATCCAAACGGCAGACGGCAGACGCTGGGTTCCCTGTACCCGATGGTTCCAATCTCGCCACTCAATCCGCACATAAGGAGTGGCGGCGAAGGCACTCAACCAGTCCCGCACGGCCTCGAAGCGATCAGAGAGATCGCCTGCGCTGGGCACCTTCAGCGACAGACGTACGGGCCAGATCACAGAACTCGAAACCGAAGATCGCAGCAAGTCCCCTCGATCCCACAAGCGCTGAACCTGGGCGCGAAGGTCTGCCGTGTTCGTCCAGTTCATGTCACCGCGCCTCCAGCAGCTCTGATCTCGGCGCTTCCTGCTATCTGGCTTTCTCCCTGAATTTCCGCTTTCTGCGCGCGATACTCTTCAATCGACAGGCAGCGCAGCTTGGAATCCCGCCCTCCTTCGTTGTGGACGAAGCCAACACTGGCCACGAAAGGTTCGATGATGTGGATCTTTTGCAGTGGTGTGACGATCAGCAGTTGCAGATTGAGTTGCTGGAACAAGCGAAGTCCGTACTGCGCCGACTCGTCAGAGCCGCGCCCAAACGCCTCGTCGATAACGACGAAGCGAAACGACCGCGAACGCACGGCACCCCACTCCAGCCCGAACTGGTAGGCCAGGCTTGCGGCCAGCACGGTGTAAGCGAGCTTCTCCTTCTGTCCACCGGACTTCCCACCGGAGTCGGAGTAGTGTTCGTGCTCCACACCGTCGGCACGCCAACGCTCACTCGCAGAAAACAAGAATCCGTTGCGCACGTCGGTCACCTTGGCGGTCCAGCGCCGGTCGGCATCCGACAGGCCCTCTCGTCCACGAAATCGGTCAATGATCCCTTTGACCTGTAAGAACTTGGCCTCCGAATACTGCTCGTCAGATGAACCCGTGAGCGCACCCTCAGTACATGCGCGCAGATCCTGCAGGAAGTCACGGATCTCCGCATCAGGACTGGGCTGCGCCACCAGCACGATGAAGCGACCGGGGTTGTAGTCGATCACCTGAAGCGATCGATTGATCAGGTCAACGCGCTCCCTGATCGTCTCCCGCTCGCGGGCAAGCTGGGCGTTGAAGTTGGCGATTTCATTGATGGTGTTGACATTGAGGAGCTCCTTGAAGCGGGCTTCAAACCGCGGCAGGTCATCGCTCTTCAAACCATCAAGCATGCGTTCGTACTCATGCAGCGCTGCCAGGCTCACATCCATCTCGACCGTTTCTGCCTTGAACTCTTCCTTGAATCCGCGCATGGCGTTCACAATGCGCTCGGTCAGTCGGGCCAGGCGCTTGTCCTCCGCGTCGATGCGCTCCTGCAGCCATCTACGCATGTCCTGCTCACGGTTGTCGCAGGACTCCACGGAGAGCTGATGCTCGCCAAGTGCCTGAACTCGCCAGTCGTTCAGTCGATCAACCTGGGGACCATCGAGCGGCATGGCATCACAGACAGCACTGGCCAGGTTCCGCAAATCTTCGGCCGCCGTGTGCTTGGCTCTCACCTCGCCGCGCTTGCCCAACGCATCGCCATGCTTGGTCTCGGTTTCGCTCAGTCTGACCTGAACCTCCTTTAACTGGCGTCCCAGCTCCTGCAGGGTGTCCGACGCAGCTTCAAGTCGCGCGAGCTCCTCTGCGAGAGTCGCGATCTGTCGCGCCAGGCTCATCCAGTCGATGTCTGCGAATCGCGAGAACTCCTCCAGGCGGGCCAGCGTCTCCAGTCGGCCATTCAGCTCAGAGCGTGCATCGCCAATCTCACCAATGCGCTGGCCCAGTGTGGCCAGCTTGTCTTCCAGGCGCTCGCGCTGGTCACGCAAGGCCCGCAACTTGTCAGCGTTGCTCCAGCCTAGCACGTAGCGGCTGCGGTCGTCGATGCGGCTGCGATCGTCCTTCTCGTGGCGGCCTGACGGATCCTTGATCTGCCCCGAACGCGTGATGGCGCGGGCCTCGCGGCGAAACTGCTCTCCCGAATCGCAACAGGCCACATCAAAACGATTGCGAAGTTCCTGCTCCAGCCACTCGTAGTGCGGTGAATCGGGTTTAACGACGAGCTTTTTCACCAGCGACTGCGGATGAAGGCTGGCACCCTGTCCAGGCTTCTTCGGTCGCACATGGAAATACACCAGGCGCGCGCCCAGGTGCTGCCTGTCCACCCATTCCGCAACAGCCTTGTAGTGCGCGTCCGGCACCAGCAACGCGACGCCGAAGCCTCGCAACAACCGCTCCGCTGCACCCTCCCACTCACGCTCATCCTCGCGCACCTGGATCAGCTCACCCGCGAAAGACAGGTCGCCTTCGTCAATCGAGAGTGCGGCGCACAACGCATCACGGATGCGAACCTGGGCAGCATCAATATTGCTCCTGCGCCGCTGAAGGCTGTCGATCTCCTCGGACAAGGCTGTGTGTTCTTCACGTCCCTTGCGAAACGCAAAATCCTCCTCGCGCTCGCGGTTGTCCAAGTCTGCGATGCGTTCACGCAAGCCTTCCGCGCGAGAAGCGATGGCTTGTTGCTGATCGAGAAATGTTGCCTCGTCGATTGGCGAGGCCTCGTCAATGCGCGCAAGCAAGGTGCTGTGGCGATCGGCCTTCTGCTGACGCTGGGCTTTTTCGTGCTCAAGGCGGCGAATATCGGCGGCCAGCTCCTCCAGCCGGTTGCCGCCGTTCTCGCGCAAGTTGCGCTCCAGCTTCGCGATCTCCGTTCGCTCGGCTTCGCGCTGGGCCCCCAAACGTTCGAGTTGGACATCAAACCGGGAGGCGTCCTCTTCAAGCAGCTCCAGCCGCCGATCCAACAGCTCCACCTTGAGTCCTGCGAAATACGGGTGCAGCGCGTCTCGCCCATCGCGCCAGCCCTGGATTTCCGAGACCAAGGCACTGTGGCGACGCCCGTCCTCGACCAGGGGTGTCAGCAGCTCAACCTGTCGTTTGGTCTTGAGCACCGCTTGATGGGCGCGGTCCAGGTCGTCAAAGTGGCGGATCAAGGCCTCGATGCGGCTGCCCACATCAAACGGCTCCAGCATGTGGCTGCGCACGAAGTCGGTGAGGTTGCCCACCGATTTCATCGAGACCGTCTGGTGAAACAACTCCAATGCCTGTTCGTGCTCAATACCGAAGCGACGACGGAACCAGGCGCAGTAAGGCGGAAAGCTGTCGAACAACTCACAGCCCGAGGCGCGCAGCTTCTTGCGCAATGCGGTGATGTCGCTGCCGAAGTGGGCAAAGTCCTCAGCGATGCTCATCGGCCGCTCGGTCGCCACGAACAAGCGAGCGGGTTGGCCTTGAGGATCCTTCAACCAGAACACTTGGGCCAGGGTCACCGCCTGGTCGTAACCCTCGTTGCGGAAGACGCCGAGGATGACCGAATAGCTTGACGCATCACGCAGCGCCACGGGTCGGGCGCTACCGGTGACCTCGTTGCGCTCGCTCTTGTAGTGACCAAGCACGTAGGAGCGCAGACTGCGCTCGCGAGCATCCGCTCCTGCAGCCTTGTTGTAAGCCACGCGGTGCGCAGGCACCAGCAACGTGGTGATGGCATCGACCAAGGTGGACTTGCCCGAACCGATATCGCCAGTGAGCAGGCCATTGCGGCCTTCGAGGTTGTATCGCCAGACCCGCTTGTCGAAGGTGCCCCAGTTGAGCACCTCCAGGTGATGCAAGCGAAACCCTACCCGGGTGTTGTCGTCCACAAAATCCAGTGACAGCGAAGGCGACTCAAGCATCGGCCGCCCTTTCGGTCTGGGGCTTGCCAGAGGCAGCGCCGGCCAGCGCCGTGCGGTAAACCTCCAACCGCGCGTCGAAGTCGGCCAGCCACTGCGCGTCGACAAAGGCTCTCAGAATGCGCCGCACTTCGTAGTTCCCCCTGTCCAGCCCGCTGCCGGCTGCGGGTTTGAGCCGACGCAGAAAACCCAGATCGACCACCTTGGTGATTGTCGCGTCCACTTGATCGATGAGCCGGGCTTCGTTCGTCCCATCAGGCAAGAACACCCGCATCAGCTCGGACATCTCGTCGCGCGATAGCACCAGGCGGGTGTCGCCTCCTCCGGCGTCGAACTCTGCCATGCGCTTTCGAAGCAAGGCCAGCATCAAGCTCACCGGGTAAGACAGGGGGCGCCGCGCGACGAGCCGGGGCAACCGAGGTACGCCCTCCGACTCGTCTGGGTCGGGGCGGCTCTTGAGAAAGGCGTAACCCTCGGCTTCATCAAGAACCAGGTCGAGCAGCAGCACCGCTGCTTGTTCTCGCACCCGCGCCTGCAAACGAAAGAGGCTCGCCCACAACCGCTCATCATCCTCACGGTAGAGCACGCCCTTGAGCAGGTGCACCATCAGTTGCGTCAACTCGGGCACAGTCGGCAAAGTGACCAGTGGAGCACCCACCGACGGGCTCTCGTGCAGCGATTCAGTCATGTTCTTCTCCCTTTCAAGCCACGTCGACGGACGTCATCGCGTGAAGATCACACGGGGCAGACGCGCCTCACGCGTCACCGGTTCACCCATTGGATTGCTCGCCCTCCACTGGATGGGTTCTTCAACAGTTTCGTCAACAACAGCACGCAAGCCATCCACGGATGCTGCGCCACCGCCAACGACGTCACCGTCGTGGGCCAACTCCAGATAGGCCACCAATTCAGCCAGCCCTTGTTGTAGTGGCTCGTCGTTGATCAACTCACGCAACGTGATCTGCGCCCGTACTCGAAGCGCTTGCTGGACCGTTGCACGCAGGCGCGCCTTGTCCACAACGATCTGGTCGAACAATCGATCGGTGCTGATGTCGTCTTCTGCTGGGTCCACCTCCAGCGCGAGATCAGCGAGACGCGGCTTCACACTCAGCGTGAACATGGGTCGCTCCAGTGGCAGCTCAACCTCTGCCCCCATCGCATCGATCGTCATCAAGCCAACGGTGGGGGGAGCAGTCCGCAGGGCCAGCGCCTTGCTCTCAATGCCGTGCAGCAAGTCGAGGATGCGCCGATTCTCCAGAAAGGCCCGGTCGTCCAGAAAGCGGCGCAGCTGTTGCGACAACTGAGCCACGGTGCGCTGCGTGTGTTCCCCGGCTTCTAGCCAGTCATGGTGCACGCGGCGAGTGCGCGGTTCGGGTTTCAACGCAGCCACGACCGGCAGCGCCAGTATCTGATCCAACCTCGCGGAGAGTTCCTCCTGACGGCTGCTGGACATGAGAAAGTCCCAGAAGGCGCGGAAACTGCGGCCTTGGTCCGAGTCGCCAATCGCATCGCGCTCGCCCATGATCTCGTCGAGCAGCGCTCCTTTGGAGCCTTCCCAGAGAGCAATCTTCTCGCGCACCTTGCGATCGAGCAGGCGAAAGTTGTGCTCCACCTCGCGGAAATCGGACAGCAGTTCTCGGGCGAGCTGTTGAAATTGCTGGAAGCGGTCCTTGACCGCTGTGTCGTCCAGCGCGGGCGCATCGCCGGCCAGAACGCGGGCGATCTCCACATCGAGCTCATCTCGCCTCTTGCGCAGGTCGTCGACTCGTTTGATCGGATCGGTCTCGGTGCCAGCGCTGATCTGCTCCAGCAGCGCAAACAGCGTCAGCAGGCGTGACTCGGTTCCCACGAATGCCCGTTCCGTGAGCGACCCCAACCATGCGATGGCTTTCTCGGTGGCCGGTGTCAGGTCGAATTGCGCCTCGTCGGTACCGGGCTTGTAGAACTTTCTCAGCCAGCCCTTGTCGGCAGCAGCCCAGTCGTTGAGGTACTCCGAAGCACCTTTGGGATAGGTCTCGGATCCGAGTTGCTCGCGCAAGACAAAAAGTTCGTCCTCCAGTGCCTCGGCCAGGTCGGCCTCGCTGATGACGCGCTCGTTCGGCGCCACGAAGACCCGGTGCAGGAAGTTGGCAACCAGCGGCGCATGCGGCGAGGCCAGCAACCTCCAGGCGGGGTGGCGGTCCCGGAGCGTGACGAGGGTGGCGTGGTTCACAGCGGTCCACTCACGGACGCAATCCTTCAACAGGTGTCATGGGCGCAATTTCGATGGGGTCCAACCTTGGGCTGCGAATATTGCCAAAGTATCCCATTGCCGGATCAGACATTTGCTTGCAGCCATTGCGGCAACGAAGCCGTGAACATCATCTCCATCGTGGGCAAGGGAGTTTTGGTCGGAGGCGCTTGATGAGCAGGTCTCTGCCGCAGTGACTGGGCTGGCACTGGGGCGGCTGCGCAGCCCGATCAAAGCCGCCAAGGGTGGGTTGGCCAGCATCCAAAGCACCCCCGTCGCTTCACGGCCCACCGAAACGCAAGCAGCTTTCAGGACAACGAACGATATTCTTGATGTCAGAAACTAACCTGTATTTCTGATAAACTGGTTTCAATATGGTTACGCTCCCTGAGTTCATCCTCCTTCACGCAAAGTCCCTGCCCGAGGGAGGCGTGTTGTCGCCCAAGGAGTTTCTGCACATGGGAAGCCGCGATGCGGTCGATCAGGCTTTGTCTCGCCTCACAAAAGAGGGAAAGCTGCTGCGTGTGGCTCGGGGCACCTACGTCATGCCTGTGTCGAGCCGGTTCGGAACGCGTGCGCCCTCACCTGAAAAAGTGGTCCAAGCCTTGGCCGCCCAACATGGCGAGGTCGTGTCGCCTCACGGAGCCAATGCGGCCAATGCACTGGGGCTGACCCAACAGGTGCCGATTCGCGAGGTGTACCTGACCTCGGGCCGCACCCGCCATCTCAAGCTCGGTCGCTCAGAGATCATGGTGAAACACGCACCGCGCTGGATGCTGGCGCTCGGGCCAGGTCCGGCCGGCTCCGCCGTGCGCGCCCTGGCCTGGATGGGGCCCTCTCACGTGAGCGAATCGCTGAGCACCCTGCATCGCACGCTGCCGCCCGCCGAGTGGCAAGCACTGGCAGCGTCCCGGGCGGCGTTGCCCTCCTGGATGGCCAGGGCCATCGGCGAAGAGACGCTGCGTGGCTGAGCGCTACTTCGACTTGAGCAAGGAGGACCAGAACGAAGTTCTGGAGCAGGCCCGGGCGAAGACGGGCAGGCCAGCCCATCTGCTGGAAAAGGACCTGTGGGTCGTCTGGACACTCGGCGTCTTGTTTGAATCGCCGTTTGCGGCCGACCTCACTTTCAAGGGTGGCACATCGCTGTCCAAGGCGTACAACATCGATTTAAGTGCACCAGGCTACTGTTGCGTTTCCTTTGAGAAGGAAGTCGTTGACTGGTGTTGCGATTAACAGAGTAGGGCTGTTGCGTTTCATTGGCAGTGG
>QZKF01000099.1 GCA_003599455.1 Comamonadaceae bacterium | reverse complement strand
CACCGGCAAGACGCTGATGGCCCTGGCCAGCGGTCTCACGCAGGTGCTCGACGACCGCCGCTACACCGAGATCATCATGACCCGAGCCACCGTGAGCGTGGGCGAGGACATCGGCTTCCTGCCCGGCACCGAAGAGGAAAAGATGGGTCCCTGGATGGGCGCGCTGGACGACAACCTGGAATTCCTGGCCAAGGGCGATGGCGGCAACGCCGGCGAGTGGGGCCGCGCGGCCACCAACGAGCTGATCCGCAGCCGCATCAAGGTCAAGAGCATGAACTTCATGCGCGGTCGCACCTTCATGAACAAGTACGTGATCATCGACGAGGCGCAGAACCTGACACCCAAGCAGATGAAGACGCTGATCACGCGCGCGGGCCCGGGCACCAAGATCATCTGCATGGGCAACCTCGCGCAGATCGACACGCCGTACCTCACCGAAGGATCGTCGGGCCTGACCTTTGCCGTGGACCGCTTCAAGGGCTGGCCGCACGGCGGGCACATTACGCTGGCGCGCGGCGAGCGCTCGCGTCTGGCCGACTTTGCCAGCGAAGTGCTCTGAGCCGGCGACCCGCGGCATCATGAAAAAACCCGGCCAAGGCCGGGTTTTTTCATGGGGGTTCCGTGAATCAGAAGTCGCCGCCACCCGCCAGGCTTTCGAAGCGCGTGAGCATGTTCAGGAAGGCCAGCTTCACCGTGCCCGTGGGACCGTTTCGCTGCTTGCCGATGATGATCTCGGCCACGCCCGGCTCCTTGCACGCGTCCTTGGTGTAGTACTCGTCGCGGTAGATGAACATGATGATGTCCGCATCCTGCTCGATGGCGCCCGATTCGCGCAGGTCGCTCATCATGGGGCGCTTGTCGGTGCGCGTCTCCACGCTGCGGTTGAGCTGCGAGAGCGCGATCACCGGGCACTGCAGTTCCTTGGCGAGCATCTTCAGGCCACGCGAGATTTCGCCCAGCTCCGAGGCGCGGTTGTCGCCGTCGCCACCGCTGCCGCTCATGAGCTGCAGGTAGTCGACCACGATCAGGCCGAGCTTGCCGCACTGGCGCGAGAGCCGGCGCGCGTTGGCGCGCAGCACGCTGGTGGTCAGGCCCGGGGTCTCGTCGATGTGCAGCGAGACGTTGCGCAGCTTCTCGATCGCCTCGGTCAGGCGTGGCCATTCATCGTCGGTCAGCTTGCCGTTGCGCAGGTGGGTCTGGTTGATGCGGCCGATCGAGCCGACGATACGCACCGCCAGCTGCGAAGCCCCCATTTCCATCGAGAACACGGCCACCGGCAGGCCTTCATTGAGCGCCACATGCTCGGCGATGTTGATCGCGAACGCTGTCTTGCCCATGGAGGGCCGTGCGGCCAGCACCACCAAGTCACCCGCCTGCAGGCCCGAGGTCATGCGGTCCAGGTCGACGAAGCCGGTGGGCACACCGGTGATGTCGTTGGGGTTGTCGGCCATTTCCTGCACGCGGTCGAGCAGTTCGACCACGAGCTTGTCCATGCCCTGGAAGCCCTCCTTCATGCGCGAGCCTTCTTCACCGATGTTGAAGATCTTCTGCTCGGCTTCATCCAGGATCTTGTCGACCGCCTTGCCCTGCGTGTTGAAGGCGGCGGTGGCAATCTCGTCGCTCGCGGCCACCAGCTTGCGCAGGATGGCGCGCTCGCGCACGATCTCGGCGTAGCGCCGTATGTTGGCTGCGCTCGGCACGTACTGCGCGAGCGAGTTGAGGTAGGCCAGCCCACCGGCCTCTTCGGCCTTGCCCAGGTTCTGCAGGTGTTCGAACACGGTCACCACGTCGGCCGGCTTGCTGGCATTGACCAGCGTCGCGATGGCCGAATACGTCAGGCGGTGTTCGTAGCGGTAGAAGTCCGAGTCGTTGACCAGATCGGCGACGCGATCCCAGGCTCCGTTGTCGAGCAGCAGGCCACCGAGCACGCTGGACTCGGCTTCAATGGAATGCGGGGGGACGCGCAACTGGGCGATCTGGCGGTCGGTGCCGCTCCCGGCCTCGTCCAGGCCGGCATCGAAAGAGGAAAAGGAACTCGAAAAGACTGCGGACATGGGCTTCGTGAAAGTAAGAGGCCATGGTACGCCCCGACGCCATGAAAGTCATGGGAAAAGCCTGTGGACAACCCCTGTAAAAAGGGTGCACAGCGGGTGGAATGATCGGGACAAGCCGGGCCAGCCCCCAATGAAAAAAGCCGCGGCCCGAGGGCTGCGGCTTTCAGGCGAGGCGCCGGGGCGCCCGCGCGGGACTCAGGCGGTTTCGCCGAGCACCGTCACGTTGACGTCGACCGTCACGTCGGTGTGCAGGTTCACGCTGACCGTGTAGTCGCCCACGTTCTTGAGCGGACCATTGGGCATGCGCACTTGCGACTTGGCGACCGCGAAGCCTTGCTTGACGAGCTCTTCGGACACGTCGTGGTTGGTCACGGAGCCGAACAGGCGACCGTCCACACCGGCTTTTTGCGACAGCTTGACCGTCACGGCGGCGAGCTTTTCACCCAGGGCCTGGGCTTCGGCGTGCTTGGCAGCGGCCACCTTTTCGAGGTCCGCGCGGCGGGCTTCGAATTCGGCGATGGCGTTCTGGGTGGCGCGGCGGGCGCGGCCGGTCGGGATCAGGAAGTTGCGGGCGTAGCCGTCCTTGACCTTGACCACATCGCCGAGGGCGCCGAGATTGACAACTTTGTCGAGCAGGATGATTTGCATGTCAGGCTCTCTTTCAGACGCGATGCTGGTCGCTGTAGGGCAGCATGCCCAGGAAACGCGCGCGCTTGATGGCGGTGTTGACCTGGCGCTGATAGAACGCGCGGGTACCGGTCAGGCGCGCGGGGATGATCTTGCCGTTTTCGGCGATGAAGTCGCGCAGGACGTCCACGTCCTTGTAGTCGACTTCTTCGACGTTGGCCACGGTGAAGCGGCAGAAGCGCTTGCGCTTGAACAGCAGCGACTGGGTGTTGCGCTTGGGGCGCTTGTCTTTGTTGAAACGTTTGGGTGCAGCCATGATGGGCCTTCCTATGTTTTGCTGAAATCTTGGATGTGGAACACCACGCCTTTGCCGTTGCGCGCGTTCGTCATGAAACCGTGAAACTCACAAACCGCATCGAGTCCCTGTCGGGAGAGGATTTCGGCCTGGGCACCGAAGGCCACGGCCCTCAGCTGCAATTTCACCTGTCTCGGGGTGTCCATCTCGACGACCTGGGACTCGTGTTCGAGCACGAGGTTGACGGCCGGTATGCCTGCCGGTGTGTAACGCAGGCTCTGGACCTGCACCACCACGGCGGACAACTGGAGAAGGTTCACCCGATGACGACGTCACGCCGCGGGCTTACGCGGCGGCCTGTTCCTGCGACTGGTGCGGGGCGGACGACGGCTGCTGAAGCTTGCGGGCTTCTTCGCGCTCGACCGACTTCATCATGGCCGAAGGACCGGTGTCGGCCTTCTTGCGCAGCACGGTGAGGTGGCGCAGCACGGCGTCGTTGAACTTGAAGGCGTGCTCCAGTTCAGCCATCACGGCCTGATCGGCCTCGATGTTGACGCACAGGTAGTGGGCCTTGGACAGCTTGTTGATCTGGTAAGCCATCTGACGACGGCCCCAGTCTTCAACACGGTGGATCTTGCCGCCGCCGGCGGTGATCATGCCCTTGTAGCGTTCCAGCATGGCCGGAACCTGTTCGCTTTGATCCGGATGGATCAGCAAGACGATTTCATAGTGACGCATGGACTCTCCTTGTGGATGAAAAAGCTACCCCCAGCGTCGGTTGGGGTGCAGCAAGGCAAGCCCGCGATTCTAGCAAAAAACCCGGCCAGTCGCAAAACTGGCCGGGTTCCGGGACCCACCCAGCGCCGTGGCGCGGGATGGGTCGGGGGTGAAACGCCTGGAAATCAGGACATTTTCAGGCTCGGGTAGCGCACATGCTCCACCAGCTGCTGCACCTTGCGGCTGGGCGCCGGGGTCACCAGGCTGACCAGGATGATGACGGCAAAGCCCAGGGGCACGCCGAACACACCAGCCGAGATCGGCTGGATGCCGAACCACAGCTCGATCGGCGAGGTCACGCCGAACAGGCCGCGCATCCAGGGCTGGGTGGTCACCATGTAGTAGAAGGTGATGCCCAGGCCGGCCACCATGCCCAGCGAGGCGGCGATGCCGGTGGCGCGCTTCCAGAAGATGCCCAGCACCAGCGCCGGGAAGAACGCCGCTGCAGCGAACGAGAACGCCGCCGAGACCAGGAACAGGATGTCCGCCGGTTTCTGCGCCGCCACGTACGCCGCACACAGGGCCACGACCAGCAGCAGGACCTTGGAAATGGTCACGCGGCGGGCGGTGGAGGCGTTCGGGTCGATCATCTTGTAGTACAGGTCGTGCGACAGCGCGTTGGCGATCGTCAGCAGCAGGCCGTCGGCGGTCGACAGCGCAGCGGCCAGGCCACCCGCGGCCACCAGACCGGAGATCACGTACGGCAGGCCACCGATTTCCGGCGTCGCCAGCACGATGATGTCGCCACCGATGGTCATCTCGTTGAGCTGCAGGATGCCGTCCTTGTTGATGTCGGTGATCGCCATCAGGGTCGGATCGACCTTGTTCCACGAGGCCACCCAGGCGGGCAACTGGTCGAGCGGCGTGCCGATCAACACGTGGAACACCTCGTATTTCACCAGCACGGCCAGGGCCGGGGCGGTGAAGTACAGCAGGAAGATGAAGAACAGCGACCAGGTCACCGACTCACGGGCTTCCCGCACGCTGGGCACGGTGTAGTAGCGCATCAGGATGTGCGGCAGCGCGGCCGTGCCGATCATCAGGCAGAAGATCAAAGCCAGGAAGTTGCGGCGCGAGGTGTCATAGGCTTCCACCGCCTTTGCGTCGCCCTTCGGGTCACCCGCGAACTGCTGCGCATGCGGAGGCATGCCGTTGAGCGGCCTGGCCTTGTTGTCGGCGCCCGTCTTGGCGGCGGTCCAGGCCTTCTTCGCTGCCTCAGGGTCCTTCGGCAAGCTCGCCAGCGCCTTTTCGGCTGCGGTGATGTCCGCGGTCGGGGCGTTGGCGGCGCGCAGCTGGGCCAGCTTGGCTTCGGCGGCGGCCTTGTCGGCGGTCAGCGCAGCGGCGGGGTCCTTCAGCTTTTCGGCCAGGGCGGCGGAGCGCTGCTTGAAGATCTCGCGCACTTCCAGTTCTTTCGGGTCGTTGGTCAGGAGCTTCTCCTTGGCCGTGACCTTCTCGAGCTGGAAACCGTAGATCGCCTGGGGCACCGGCACGCTGGTCTGCTTCACGGACAGCCACACCACCGGGATCATGTAGGCCACGATCAGAATGATGTACTGGGCCACCTGCGTCCAGGTCACCGCGCGCATGCCACCCAGGAACGAGCACACCAGAATGCCGCCCAGCCCCAGGAAAATGCCGAGCTCGAACGCCACACCGGTCAGGCGCGACGTGATCAGGCCCACGCCATAGATCTGTGCCACCACGTAGGTGAAGGAGCACAGGATGGCGGCGAAGATGCCGATGAAACGCGGCAGGTTGCCGCCGTAGCGCTCGCCCAGAAAGTCGGGAATGGTGAACTGGCCGAACTTGCGCAGGTAAGGCGCGAGGAACAGCGCCACCAGGCAGTAGCCACCGGTCCAGCCCATGATGAAGGCCAGGCCGCTGTAGCCGGTCAGGTAGAGCGTACCGGCCATGCCGATGAACGACGCGGCAGACATCCAGTCCGCGCCCGTGGCCATGCCGTTGTAGACCGCCGGCACGCGACGACCCGCGACGTAGTACTCCGCGGCGTCCGTCGTGCGGCTCATGATGCCGATGCCGGCGTACAGGCCGATGGTGGCGAGCAGGAAGATGAAGCCGATCCACTCGCGGGACAGACCCATCTGCTCGAGGATGGCCAGCGCCACCACGAAGATAAAGAAGCCCCCGGTGTACCACGTGTACACCTTGTTGAGCTGTTGCTTGAAGGCCTTGTTGCCTTGGCCGCCGCCGGCTTGGGTTTCGAACATACCTGCCATGGTGTTACTCCTCGGTCTCTTCAACACCGTGTTCGATGTCGAGTTTGTTCATGTACCAGGCGTAGTACCCAATGATCACGCAGTACACCACCAAAGCGCCCTGGGCTCCCATCCAGAAGCTGAAGGGCCAACCAAAGAAGTTGAAACTCAGCTCGCGGGCGTAGTAGCTCACGACGAACGTCACCACGAACCAGATTGCGAGCAATATGGCAGTGATGTTCAGGTTTTTCCGCCAGTAACGGCGGTGCTTGTCAGTCAGTTCCATGCGATCGACCTCCATCAACAAGACCCTCTCGGGCACGTCACGAACACCGCCTCAGTCCCCCAGGCAGCCTGCAACCAGTCCGCGTTTTTCGGCCAGCGGCTGGCGCCGCTGACCCCTTTTCCAGTCGCACAGCGACAGCGTGAAACTCAGGCCCGGGATGTACCCAGCCCTGTTTCGCGCTCCAGCTGTGCGGCCACTTTGGGCTCGAACCCGCGGAGGTGGCGAATGATCTTCGCGGCCTCCTCGGGCTCTTGCCGGTCGACATGAACCCGGGCCAGCTGGTACCAGCCGTAGGGGCTCATGGGTTGCAGTTCGGTGTTCTTGCGCAGCGCAACGACGGCATCGTCGAAACGGCGCTGGCGGATGAGGCTCAGGGCCAGGCCGTACCAGGCGCGGTCGAGCTGGGGGTCGATGTCGGTGGCGCGCCGGAAGGCGGCCTCGGCCTGGTCGAGCAGGCCCATTTCTTCGCTGAGGAAACCGAGGTTGAACCAGCCCGGTGCGGCGGTGGGTTGCGCGGCCACCTGGCGCTGCAATGCCCGCAGAGCACCATCCTTGTCGCCCAGCTCGGCGAGCACATGGGCACGGGTGGCCAGGGCGTACACGTCGGCGGCATTGGCCTGCAACATGCCGTCGAGGCGGTCGAGCGCGGCCTGGCGCTGGCCAGCCACCAGCAGGGCACGGACCTGCCAGCGGGCGAACAGGTGGTTGAGGGAGGACATCACTGGCACAGCGCAACCCCGATCTTCAGGCAATGGTTCACCTTGAGCAGCGTCACGCCGACCCAGACGAAACCCACAATGAGAAACGCCACCAGTGGCAGGTGGCGTTCGAGCACGAGTTTGGGGGTCACGAAACGGGCGCCCTTCACGAAGGGGCTGCCGATCTGCTGCAGGACCTTGTAGAAGATGTTCTGGTCTTTGCGCTGACCGGCGAGCAGGCCGAGGACCCACTGGCCGAACAGGGCCAGCAAGGCGATCTCGGCGATGAGTTTGATGGCGGAAATGAGCAGCAGCATGGGGGGTGTCAGGGCAGTTGCCGCCATTCTGAATTTCCACCTTACCGAGTTCTTACAAAAGCTGACACTTGGCCTTTGATGCAGGTCAAACCCTGTAGGGGATAACCCGCAAATTCCGGACGGAGGCCGCTGTACGATCACCAAAGTATTCATTCAGGAGGCCTTCGCGTTCCCATGACCCCCCTCACCGCGGGCTCCGATCCGGCGCTCTCCCTCATGTCCACGCCCATGCACGCGCTGGTGTTGCGCGCACCGGTCACGGTGGCGCCGTTGACGAGCATCCGCGACGCCGCCCTGCTCATGCGCGAGCAGCGGGTGTCCTCGGTGCTGATCGTCGAGCAGGGCCTGCTGTTCGGCCTGGTCACCGACCGCGACCTGCGCAACCGCGCCGTGGCCACCGGCATCGACACGCAGCGCCCGGTGATGGACATCGCCACCCTCGCGCCCCTGGGCATCGGCATGAACGAGCTGGCCTTCGACGCTCTGCTGCTGATGGCGCGGCACAACATCCACCACGTGCCGGTGCTCGACGGCCAGCGCGTCGTCGGCATGGTCACCGCGACCGACCTGACCGAGCAACACAGCAGCTCTGCCGTGTACCTGGCCGGCGACATCTACAAGCAGGGCTCGGTCGAAGGCCTGCAGCGCGCGAGCGCCAGGGTGCCGCACCTGCAGCACAACCTGGCGGCGGCGGGTGCCTCGGCCTACAGCACCGGCCACATCGTCACCGCCATCACCGACGCCATCACCACCCGCCTGCTGCAGCTGGGCGAGGCGCGGTTCGGCCCGGCACCGGTGGACTACGTGTGGGTGGCGGCGGGTTCCCAGGCGCGCAACGAGCAGACGGCGAAGTCCGACCAGGACAACGGCCTGGTGCTCGACGACAGCTTCGACGAAGCCCTGCACGGCGCGTACTTCCGGGACCTGTCGCGTTTCGTGTGCGACGGCCTGGATGCCTGCGGCTATGTGCACTGCCCCGGCGAGATGATGGCGATGAACGATGCCTGGCGCCTGCCGCGCCACCGCTGGGTGCAACTCTTCGCGCAGTGGACCGAGCAGCCCGACCCGACCGCCCTCATGCTGACCTGCGTGTTCTTCGACATGCGGGCCATCCATGGCCGGGCTGAACTGCTCGAAGGCCTGCGCCGTGGCGTGCTCGAACGCACCCGCGGCAACAGCATCTTCCTGGCCCACATGGTGAACAACGCCCTGACCCGCCAGCCGCCGCTGGGCCTGTTCAAGGGCCTCTCGCCCCTGCGAGGCGGCGAGCACAAGGGCACCCTGGACCTCAAGCACAACGGCATCGTGCCCATCGTCGACCTGGCGCGGGTGTATGCGCTCTCGAGCGGCGACAGCGCCGTCAACACCCACGACCGGCTGCTCGGTGCCGCCGCGGGCGGCGACATCAGCGAACAGAGCGCACGCGACCTGCGCGACGCGCTCGAGTTCCTCGCCTCGATGCGCATCCAGCACCAGGCGCGCCAGATCGCGCTGGACCTGCCGCCCGACAACTTCATGGACCCGAACGAGGTGTCCAACTTCGAGCGCACCCAGCTGCGGGACGCGTTCACGGTGGTCAAGACCTTGCAGAACGTGCTGGGCCAGCGCTTTCAGAGCGGCCAGTTCTGAGCCGGCACCGCGCCCGCTGCCTCAGTACTTGAGCCGCGCGTAGTAGCTCTTCTGCGCCGCCTCGCGCGCCTGCCCCAGCGTGTGGATGCCCTGCTCGGCCAGCAGGGGCACCAGCTTGAGGAAGATCTCGGCCGTCACCATGGCGTCGCCCATGGCGGTGTGGCGCCCGATCACCGGTACGTTGAAGCGCTCGGCAATCGCCTCCAGCCGGTGCGAGTCCTGGCTCGGGTGGATCACCGCCGAAAGCAGCAGGGTGTCGAGCACCGGCTGGTCGAACACCACGCCGGTCTGCCGCTCCTTGAGCTGCAGGAAACGCATGTCGAAAGCCGCGTTGTGCGCCACCAGCACCGTGTCCTGCACAAAGGCCCTGAACGCGGGCAGCACCTGGTCGATGGTGGGCTGCCCGGCCACCATGGCGGGCACGATGCCGTGGATCGGGATCGACGCCGCCGGGATCGGGCGCTGCGGGTCCACCAGCTGGTCGAAACACTCCTGGTGCAGCAGCTTGCCGTTGACGATGCGCGCCGCGCCGATCTGGATGATCTCGTCGCCCTGCGAAGGGTCCAGCCCGGTGGTCTCGGTGTCGAACACCGTGTAGGCCAGATCGGTCAGGCGGCGGTCGTCGAGCGAACGGGTCTGCTCGGTGGTCTGGAACAGGTCGAAGTCGTAGTACTCGGGGCGGCTGTCGCCGCGCACGAAGTGGGCCGCCTCCAGGCGGTCCTGCGGGTCGGCCAGCGGCACCAGCAGGCGAAAGAACGCCTGGTGCCGCGCGCGCTCGCGCTCGAACCAGAAGGCGCCGCCATGGCGCTCGACCACGTCGCGCACCGTCAGGCTGGAGGCATCGGTGCCGGTCTTCATCGGGTCGAGCTCCCAGCTCATCACGGTCTCGGTGCTCATGGCCTGGCCCGACCAGATCAGGTCGAGCTGCGCCCGCCGCGCGGCGCCGGGCGCCGGCGTGAGCCGCAGCTCCACGAAGCGCACGCCGAACTCGTCGGCCAGGCGCCCCGCCAGGTAGACCAGGGCCTGCAGGATGGAAAAGCTCTCGACCCGGAGCCAGAGCGAGGCGTCGATCTCCAGCGTCGAGGCCGACAGGCCGGTCACGGTCTCGATGCGCCGCGTCGCGGCGCTCAGCAGGTCGGCGCCGAGCATGTCCTCGAGCGGCCAGCGGGTCTTGAGGCCGCGCGCGGTGTCGGCCTCGATCGAGGCGATGCGCTGGCTCAGCGCCTGCGTTTCCTCGCGCAGCACGCGCTGGAAACGCTCGCGCGCCGGGGCATCCAGATCGGGGTAGTCGAGCACGTCCAGCGCGGCCTGCATGTTGGCCAGGGCCGAGCGGCTGCCTTCGGTGAGGGTGTGCAGCACCTGGTCGCGCGCCGAGGTGGCCTCGTAGTCGCGCGTGATGTTGTCGAGCATCAGCACGAAGCCGGTGAGCTCGGCGCGGTCCTCCAGCAGCTCGTCGGTGTCGGGCAGGCTCATGGCCTGCGCTGAGCGCACCGGCGCCATCTGCACGCGCAGCAGCTGCCCGGTCGCGGTGGTGGTGACGAACTGGGCCGAAGGCTGGCCGGTGCCGCGCAACATGCGCTGCTGGATGTTCTCCAGCGCGTGGGCCACCAGCTTGCGGTCGAACACCGCATAGATCGATCGGCCCAGGCCGATCAGCTCGGCGCCGCCCGCCACCGCGGGCGCTTGCGACAGGGCGCGGAACTGCAGGCGCGCGCGCTGGTTGTAGAGCAGGATGCGGCCGTCCAGGTTGCACACCACCACACTCTGCGTGAGCTCGGCCATCAGCGCGGCGAGCCGGCTGCGCTCCTGCTCGATGTCGAGGCTGGCGGCCTGCACGCGCGCGTCCATGTCGCGGCGCAGGTGGTTGCGCTGGGCCGCGAGGCGGTTGATCAGCCCGGTGAGCGAGCGGGTCTCGGCACTGCCGCGCGCGGGCAGTTCGCGGTCCACCTCGGTGTCGGCCAGCACGCGGCCCTCTTCGGCCAGTTGCGCGGCCGGCTCCACGAAATGCGCCAGCAGGCTTCGCACCAGCAAGGCCCCCGCGGCCAGCAGCACCACCCCCATGAGCACCAGCAGCGTGGCGCGCGGGCCCAGCAGCGCCAGGGCCTGCGCGCGCTGCGCCTCGTCCAGCGTGGACCACAGCAGCGCGGCGACCAGCGCCAGCCACAGCGCCACGCCCCCGCCCAGCGCGAGCACGCCCAGCAGCAACCGGCGGTCGGTGGGGCGGTGCCGGGTCATGCGGCGCCCTGCCCCAGCATCTCGTGCACCTTCTCCACCAGCTCCCGGGTGGAAAACGGTTTGGTCATGTAGGCGTTGGCGCCCAGCGCCAGGCCCTTGGCCACGTCGGTGTCGCGCCCCTTGGCGGTGAGCATCACGATCAGGGTGTCGCGCAGATCGTCCCGCGCACGCACCTCGCAGCACACATCGAAGCCGGTCTTCACCGGCATCATCACGTCCAGCAGCACCAGCGCGGGCCGTTCGCGCACGATGGCGTCGATCGCTTCCTGGCCGTCGCGCGCGAGCACCACCTCGAAGCCTTCGCGCTTCATGAGGAACTCGAGCGAGATCAGGATGTTGGGCTCGTCGTCGGCGATCAGTATCTTGTGGCTCATGGTGTGTCTCCGGCCGCGCTGGTGTCATCGAACCGCCTCGGCAGAGAGAAGCCGAACACGGCGCCCTGCCCCGGCACCGAATGCAGCCACATGCGGCCGCCGAAGTGGGCCACGATCTGGCGGCTGATGGGCAGGCCCAGGCCGGTGCCGCCCGGCCGGTAGTGGGCGTCGCCCGCGACCTGGCGGAACTTCTCGAACACCATGGCCTGCTGGTCCAGCGGGATGCCCGGTCCGTTGTCCTTCACTTCCACCTCCACGCCATCGTCCGTCTCCTTCAGGCTCAAGACCACGCGCCCGGTGTCGCGCGGCGCGTATTTTGCGGCGTTCGACAGCAGGTTGAGCACCACCTGGGTCAGCCGGTCGGCGTCGGCCCGGATCGGCCGCACCTGCGCCGGCAGCACCAGTTCGAGCACCACGCCGCGCTCGCGACAGGTCTCGGCCATGGTGCGCGCGGCCTGTTCCAGCAGCTCGCGCGGGTCCAGCGTGGTGGTGTGCCACTCGGCATGACCGGCCTCGATCTTGGCCATGTCCAGCACCTGGTTCACCAGCCGGCTCAGGCGCTCGGCCTCGCCCACGATGATGCCCACAAATTGCTGGCGCTGCGCGGTGTCCATGTTTTCATCGTCGCGCATCAGTTCCGACAGCGCCCTGATCGAGGTCAAGGGCGTGCGTAATTCGTGCGTCACCGAGGACATGAAATCGTCCTTGAGCCGGTCCAGGCTCTTGAGCTGCTCGTTGGCCTCGCGCAACTCGGCCGTGGCCCGCTCCAGCGAGCGCGACTTGTCCTCCAGCGCGTGCGAGTAGGCGCGCAGCTGCGAGGCCTCGTCGAGGATGCGCATCACGTCGTCGAGGTCGAGCGCCTCCTCTTCCACCACCGAAGCCACCATCACGCGCGCCGAGGCGCTGCCGATGGCACCGGCGAGCTGGGTTTCCACGAAGTGCACCAGCCGCGCGTCGGCCGGTATCTGGTCGATGCGGCTGGCGCCCACACGGCGCGCGTAGTCGGCAAACAGCCGCTGCGCGGTCTCCACGCCGAGGAAGCGCCCGGCCAGCGGCAACAGGGCCGAGACCTGGGCCTTGCCCTGCCAGAACACCGGCCGCGAGCCCGCGGCGCGGTGGAACACGTCGACGAACAGCAGGGCCTGGCTGGTCTCGCGCGCCGTGGGCGGGCGCCACAGCGACACCCCCACATAGCCCACCAGGTTGGCCAGCAGGCTCCAGAACAGCGAGTGCGTGAGGTTGTCCAGTCCGGCCAGGCCCAGGAAGGCCTCGGGCATGAGCCAGGCCAGCCCCCAGGGGCCGTGCGCCAGGAAACCGCCCGGCAACCAGCCGGACTTCGCCAGCGAGGGCAGCATCAGCGTGTAGGCCCAGAAGCCGAAGCCCAGCAGCAGGCCGGTGAGCGCCCCGCCCTGCGTGCCACCCTTCCAGTACATGCCGCCCAGCAGGGCCGGCGCGAACTGGGCCACGGCCGCGAAGCTGATGAGGCCGATGCTCACCAGCGCATAGGCCTCGCCCGCAAGGTGGAAGTACAGGTAGCCCAGCAGCAGGATGCCCAGGATCGCGAGCCGGCGGATCGCCAGCAGCAGGCCGGTCAGGTCGCCGCTGGCGCGCGCGCCGAAGCGGTGCATGCGCAGCAGCAGCGGCATCACCAGGTCGTTGCAGACCATGGTGGACACCGCGATGGCCTCCACGATCACCATGCCGGTGGCCGCCGACAGGCCGCCCACGAAGGCAAACAGCGCGAGCGCGTGATGCCCCTCGGACAGCGGCAGCGAGAGCACGAAGGTCTCCGGGTCCATGCGGCCCGGTCCGAAATGCAGCAGGCCGCCCACCGCGATCGGCAGCACGAACAGGTTGATCAGCAGCAGGTACAGCGGGAACGCCCAGACCGCGCGCCGCAGGTGCTGCTCGTCGACGTTCTCCACCACCATCATCTGGAACTGGCGCGGCAGGAAGATCACCGAGAGCATGGCCAGCAGTGTGAGCCCCAGCCACTGCGCGTAGGCAAACGGCTGGCCCTGGCCGAACTGCAGCAGGCGGCGCAGCGACTCCACCGCCTGCGCCTGGTCGAACAGCGCCGCCGGGCTGCCGAACAGGCCGAAGCTCACGAACAGGCCGACCGCGAGAAAGGCCACCAGCTTGACCACCGACTCGAACGCGATCGCCGCCACCATGCCTTCGTGCCGCTCGGTGCTGTCGAGGTGGCGCGCGCCGAACACGATGGTGAAGCCCGCCAGCGCGACCGCCACATACAGCGTGCTGTCGCTCCACCAGTTCACACTCTGCACCGCGGGCTGGCCCAGCGGCGAGGTCAGCACCGCATAGCCGCTGGCGATCGCCTTGAGCTGCAGGGCGATGTAGGGCACGATGCCCACCACGGTGATCAGCGTCACCAGGCCCGCCAGCAGCGGGCTCTTGCCGTAGCGGCTGGCGATGAAGTCGGCGATCGAGGTGATGCGCCAGGTCTTGGCGATGCGGATCATCTTGCGCACCACCATCCAGGCCAGGATCATGGCCAGCATCGGACCGAGGTAGATCGGCAGGAACCACACGCCCGAGGTGGCCGCGCGGCCGACGCTGCCGAAGTAGGTCCAGGCCGTGCAATAGACCGCCAGCGACAGCGCGTACACCCAGGGACTGGCGATGACCGAGCGGCCCTGCGAGGCGCGCAGGTCGGCCCAGTAGGCCACCGCGAACAGCAGCAGCAGGTAGGCAAACGAGACACCGATGACCAGCGGGGCGGACAGCATGGTCTGGCTTCGAGCCGCTCAGGGCTTGGTGGTGTCGGTGTCGCGCTCGGCCACCCAGGCCAGCGCCGCGATCAGCACGCCCCAGACCACGAACAGCGCGAGCGGAAACAGCGGCAAGCCGAACAGCTCGGCCTCGTGGTCCCACAGGGCCAGCAAGGGAAAGTTGAACAGCGCCCAGCCGGCGAAGAACAGGGCCACCAGACGTTGGGCGGCGAGGCCTTGAAACATGCGGGTCTCCTCGGTGGCGCGCGGTGCGTGGCCGCGCGCACTGCGAACGATTGTGCCCCACACCCGGACCGCCCGCCCGGTCGTGGCGCGGTGCATGAAAAAAGGCGGCAGGGGTTGCCCCCTGCCGCCTTGGTCACGGCGTCAGCCGCGTCGGCCGCTCACCGGGCCGTCGAGGCCAGCAGTTGCCAGGTGTCGACCACCGAGTCGGGGTTCAGCGAGATCGAGCTGATGCCCTCGTCGCGCAGCCACTGCGCGAAGTCGGGGTGGTCGCTGGGGCCCTGGCCACAGATGCCCACGTACTTGTCTTCGGCCTTGCAGGCGCCGATGGCCATCTTCAGCAGCGCCTTCACCGCCGGGTCGCGCTCGTCGAAGTCCTTGGCGAGCAGTTCCAGGCCGGAGTCGCGGTCCAGGCCGAGCGTGAGCTGGGTCAGGTCGTTGGAGCCGATCGAGAAGCCGTCGAAGAACTGCAGGAACTCCCGGGCCAGCACCGCATTGCTCGGGATCTCGCACATCATGATGACCTTGAGTTCGTTCTGGCCGCGCTTCAAGCCCTTCTCGGCCAGCAGCTCGGTCACGCGCTGCGCCTGGCCCAGCGTGCGCACGAAGGGCACCATCACCTGCACGTTGCTCAGGCCCATGTCCTCGCGCACGCGCTTGAGCGCCTCGCACTCCATGGCGAAGGCTTCGCGGAAGTCTTCGCTGATGTAGCGCGCCGCACCACGGAAGCCCAGCATGGGGTTTTCTTCATCGGGCTCGTAGCGCGAGCCGCCCACCAGCTTGCGGTACTCGTTGCTCTTGAAGTCCGAGAGACGCACGATCACCGGCTTGGGCCAGAAGGCCGCGGCAATGGTGGCCACGCCCTCGGCGACCTTGTCCACGTAGAAAGCGCGCGGCGAGGCGTGGCCGCGGGCCACCGATTCCACCGCCTTCTTCAGATCGGCGTCGATGTTCGGGTAATCCAGGATCGCCTTGGGGTGCACACCGATGTTGTTGTTGATGATGAATTCCAGCCGCGCCAGGCCCACGCCGCCGTTGGGCACCTGGGCGAAGTCGAAGGCGAGCTGGGGATTGCCCACGTTCATCATGATCTTCACATCCAGCGGCGGCATGTCGCCCCGCTGCACCTCGGTGATCTCGGTCTCGAGCAGGCCGTCGTAGATGTTGCCGGTGTCGCCCTCGGCGCAGCTCACGGTGACCAGCGTGCCGTCCTTGAGGATTTCGGTCGCGTCGCCGCAGCCCACCACGGCCGGGATGCCGAGTTCGCGCGCGATGATGGCCGCGTGGCAGGTGCGCCCGCCGCGGTTGGTCACGATCGCGCTGGCGCGCTTCATCACCGGCTCCCAGTTCGGGTCGGTCATGTCGGTCACCAGCACGTCGCCGGGCTGCACCTTGTCCATCTCGCTGATGTTGTGCACCAGGCGCACCGGGCCGGTGCCGACCTTCTGGCCGATCGCGCGGCCGCTGGCCAGCACGGCGCCCTTGCCCTTGAGCTTGTAGCGCACCTCGGTCTTGCCGGCGCTCTGGCTCTTCACCGTCTCGGGACGCGCCTGCAGGATGTAGATCTGGCCGTCGGTGCCGTCCTTGCCCCACTCGATGTCCATCGGGCGGCCATAGTGCTGCTCGATCACCAGCGCGTACTTTGCCAGTTGCTCGACATCGGCGTCGGTCAGGCTGTAGCGGTTGCGCTGCTCCACCGGCACATCGATGGTCTTCACGAGCTTGCCGCTGGCGGCCTTTTCTTCCGGCGTGCTGAACACCATCTGGATCAGCTTGGAACCCAGGTTGCGGCGGATCAGCGCGCGCTTGCCGGCCTTGAGCATGGGCTTGTGCACATAGAACTCGTCGGGGTTCACCGCGCCCTGCACCACGGTTTCACCCAGGCCGTAGCTGGAGGTGATGAAGACCACGTCCTCAAAGCCGCTTTCGGTGTCGATGGTGAACATCACGCCGGCCGCGCCGGTGTCGGAACGCACCATGCGCTGCACGCCCGCCGAGAGCGCCACGTCGGCGTGGGCAAAGCCCTTGTGCACGCGGTAGCTGATGGCGCGGTCGTTGTAGAGGCTGGCAAACACCTCCTTCATCTTGTGCAGCACCTCTTCGATGCCCACCACGTTGAGGAAGGTTTCCTGCTGGCCGGCAAAGGACGCATCGGGCAGGTCTTCGGCCGTGGCCGAGGAGCGCACCGCGAACGAGGCCTGGGCGTTGCCCGCGCTCAGGGTGATGAAGGCTTCGCGGATCGCCTTTTCAAGGTCGGCCGGGAACGGCTGGTTTTCCACCATGGCGCGGATCTCGGCGCCGGCCTCGGCCAGCGCGCGCACGTCCTCGGTGTCCAGCGCATCGAGGCGCGCGTTGATGCGCTCGGTCAGGCCGTCGTACTGGAGAAACTCGCGGAAGGCGTGCGCCGTGGTGGCGAATCCCGTGGGCACTTTCACGCCACTGGGCAGTTGCGAAATCATCTCGCCGAGGCTGGCGTTCTTGCCGCCGACGGCCTCGACGTCGCTCATTCGCAATTTCTCGAAAGGCACGACCAGATCGGTCGCTCCAAACAGCTGGGACATGGGAAAACTCCTAAGGTTGAAAAACCGCGGGTTCCATGCGGGGGCAGGCGACCTGTTGTTCTGTTGTGGGTCTGGCGCCGGGCAGGAAAGCCAATGAGACGTCGGGGCCACGGATAATGGCTCCGATACAACACCCGGTATTGTAAGGACGCGGCCCATGCCCAACAGAACGGTCTTCTTCATCTCGGACGGCACCGGCATCACGGCCGAAACCTTCGGCAATGCCATCCTGGCCCAGTTCGAGACCACCGTGCGCCGGGTGCGCCTGCCTTTCCTGGACAGCGTGGACAAGGCGCACCA
The DNA here is from genome assembly GCA_003599455.1 of Comamonadaceae bacterium. Lineage (GTDB taxonomy): Bacteria > Pseudomonadota > Gammaproteobacteria > Burkholderiales > Burkholderiaceae_C > Hydrogenophaga. Next base: position 9,084 of record QZKF01000099.1, on the reverse strand, counting down.
GGCGGTGCGCCAGATCAACCACACCGCCGTGCTCGAGGGCAAACGCCCGCTGGTCTTCACCACCGTGGTCGACATGCAGGTGCTCGCGGTCTTCACCGAGCACTGCCAGGGCATGCTGCTGGACATGTTCGGCACCTTCGTGGCGCCCATGGAACAGGAGCTGGGCATCAAGTCCAACCACCGCGTGGGCCGCTTCTCGGACGCGTCCAAGAGCCAGGCCTACCACGACCGCATCGAGGCCATCAATTTCTCGCTGGCGCACGACGACGGCCAGAGCCACAAGGACCTGCAGGGCTCGGACGTGATCCTGGTGGGTGTGAGCCGCAGCGGCAAGACGCCGACCTCGCTCTACCTGGCCATGCAGTACGGCCTGAAGGCCTCGAACTACCCCTTGATCCCCGAAGACTTCGAGCGCCGCCAGCTGCCGCCAGCGCTGGTGCCGCACCGCAAGAAGATCTTCGGTCTCACGATCGCGCCCGAGCGCCTGAGCGAAATCCGCAACGAGCGGCGGCCCAACTCGCGCTATGCGCAGCTCGACAACTGCCGCATGGAGGTGAGCGAGGCCGAGGCCATGATGCGGCGCGAAGGCATCCGCTGGCTGTCGACGACCACCAAGTCGATCGAGGAAATCGCCACCACCATCCTGCAGGAGATCCGGCCCGAGCGGCTGGAGTACTAGAGCCGCCTGCGCTGTCTGTGCGCCAAGGCGCATTGAGCGCGTTTCATGTGCGTCCGGTCAGTTCCGCGTCAGCCCCGGGTCAGTGCGGGGTAAGTCCCGCGCCCTACGCTCCCTGTCAATCGAAACCACGACAGGAGACATGCATGGAAGACGATCTGGTGCAACGGATTGCGAGCAATCCCCAATACCAACAACTCAAGGCGAAACGAACGCGCTTCGGTTGGTGGCTCACGCTGGCGATGATGGTCGTGTATTACGGCTTCATCCTGCTGGTGGCCTTCAACAAGGCCTTTCTTTCACAACGACTGGGCGACGGCGTCATGACGGTCGGCATTCCGATCGGCTTCGGCGTGATCGTCTTCACCATCCTGATCACCGCCTTCTACGTCAAGCGCGCGAACACCGAGTTCGACGACCTGTCGCAAGCCATTTCCAAGGCGGTTCTCAAATGAAGCGCATCAACGACACCACCCGCCGCATCCTCACGCTGCTGGCCCTGTTCGGCGTCACCGCCGCGGCCTGGGCCGCCGGTGCCGACCTCGGCCAGGCGCAGCAGCAGGCCACCAACTGGACCGCCATCAGCATGTTCGGCCTGTTCGTGGTCGGCACGCTGTTCATCACCAAGTGGGCCGCGGCGAAAACCAAGTCGGCCTCCGACTTCTACACCGCCGGCGGCGGCATCACCGGCTTCCAGAACGGCCTGGCGATCGCGGGCGACTACATGTCGGCCGCGTCCTTCCTGGGCATCTCGGCGGCCGTGATGGCCTCCGGCTTCGACGGCCTGATCTACTCCATCGGCTTCCTGGTCGGCTGGCCGGTGATCACCTTCCTGATGGCCGAGCGCCTGCGCAACCTGGGCAAGTTCACCTTCGCCGACGTGGCCGCGTTCCGCTTCAACCAGAAGCCGATCCGCATCTTCGCGGCCTCGGGCACGCTGGTGGTGGTGGCCTTCTACCTGATCGCCCAGATGGTCGGCGCCGGCCAGCTCATCAAGCTGCTGTTCGGCCTGGAGTACTGGATCGCCGTGGTGATCGTCGGCGCGCTCATGATGGTCTACGTGCTGTTTGGCGGCATGACGGCCACCACCTGGGTGCAGATCATCAAGGCCTGCCTGCTGCTCGGCGGCGCCTCGTTCATGGCCTTGTCGGTGCTGTGGCACTTCGGCTTCAGCCCCGAAGCCATGTTCGCCGGCGCGGTGCAGATCAAGAACGACCTCGCGCTCAAGGACGGCAAGACCGCGGAGGCCGCCTCCGCCATCGGCCAGTCCATCATGGGGCCGGGCAACTTCGTGAAAGACCCGATCTCGGCGATCAGCTTCGGCATGGCGCTGATGTTCGGCACCGCCGGCCTGCCGCACATCCTGATGCGCTTCTTCACCGTGCCCAGCGCCAAGGAAGCGCGCAAGTCGGTGATGTGGGCCACCGGCTGGATCGGCTACTTCTACCTGCTGACCTTCATCATCGGTTTCGGCGCCATCACCTTCGTGCTGACCAACCCCTCGTTCCTCGACGCCAAGGGCGGCCTGCTCGGCGGCAACAACATGGCGGCGGTGCACCTGGCCAACGCCGTGGGTGGCAACGTGTTCCTGGGCTTCATCTCGGCGGTGGCCTTCGCCACCATTCTCGCGGTGGTCGCCGGCCTCACGCTGTCGGGCGCCTCGGCCGTCTCGCACGACATCTATGCGACCGTCGTCAAGAAGGGCAAGGCCGATTCGGCATCCGAGCTGCGCGTGTCCAAGATCACCACCATCTGCCTGGGCATCGTGGCGGTGGCGCTCGGCATCGCCTTCGAGAAACAGAACATCGCCTTCATGGTGTCGCTGGCCTTCGCGATCGCGGCCTCGGCCAACTTCCCGGTGCTGTTCATGTCGGTGCTGTGGAAGGACTGCACGACGCGCGGCGCGGTGATCGGTGGCTTCCTGGGCCTGATCTCTTCCGTGGCGCTCACGGTGGTCTCGCCTTCGGTGTGGGAAGCCACGCTGGGCAACCCCAAGGGCTCGGCGCTGTTCCCCTACGCCTCACCGGCCCTGTTCTCGATGACCATCGGCTTCGTAGGCATCTGGCTGTTCTCCATCCTGGACAACAGCGCACGCGCCAGGACGGACCGCGCGGGCTTCCTGGCCCAGCAGGTGCGGTCGGAAACCGGCATCGGGGCCTCCGGCGCGTCCGGTCACTGAAACCCCTGCTCCACATTTGAGGGGCATCCGGCGATCGCGCCGGGTGCCCCTTTTTTGCGCCTGCCGCGCCTCTGCGCAGACCCGAATGACCACATTTGCTTACACATGAGGTTTGCACGGCGCCCGGCCAGACACCAGAATTCGTGACGGATTTCACATCAAGAAACCTGCCACAGGGGGTCGCCATGGTCAAACAGGCAACCGTCAGCGCCCACAAGAGGCCACAGGCCCAGGCACTGCACATCGGCATCAACGAGGTCAGCGCGGCGCACTATGCCGGTTGGACCGGCCCGCTTGCGGCCTGCGAGTTCGACGCCCACGACATGGCGGCGATTTCGAAGGCGCAGGGCATGAAGGGCACCCTGCTCGTCACGAAGAAGGCCACGCGCGCCAACGTGCTGGCGGCGATCCGCAAGGCCGCGAAGGCGCTCGCGGCGGGCGACCTGTTCTTCATGAGCTTCTCGGGCCACGGTGGCCAGGTGCCCGACGTGAGCGGCGAGGAACCCGACAAGCTCGACGAAACCTGGTGCCTGTTCGATGGCCAGCTGATCGACGACGAGCTGTACTACGAGCTCAGCCGCTTCAAGGCCGGCGTGCGCATCCTGGTGCTCTCCGACAGCTGCCACAGCGGCACCGTGGTGCGCGCCGCCCGCCCCGCGCCCGGCACGCCCGAGCAGCGCCCGCGCATCATGCCGCGCGCCGTGGGCCTGCGCGTCTACAGCGAGCACAAGGCCTTCTACGACAAGCTGCAGCACGACGTGGCCCGGGCCGCGGGCGGCAAGGTGCAAGACCCCGACACCGCGCTGGCCAACGTCACGGTGAGCGAACGGCTGACCGCGATCGTCAAGGATTTCCACCCCGCGGTGATCCTGATCTCGGGCTGCCAGGACAACCAGTTCTCGATGGACGGCAACCACAACGGCGCCTTCTCCGAACAACTGCTCAGCGTGTGGAACAACGGCGGCTTCCAGGGCAGCTACGCCAGCTTCCACGCGCGCATCCGCGCCGGCCTGCCACCCACGCAATCGCCCAACCTGTTCACGCTCGGCCCGGCCGCGGCCTTTTTGAAACAGGCGCCTTTCACGGTCTGACAACCCCGCGGGCACCGCACCGCTCACGTCAGGGAGGGTTTCATGCTCGGCATCCAGAACCACCGCCTCACCGGCCCCGATGTGAGCTTCCGCCAGACACCCAACGTGGGTGGTGCCATGCGCCCGCGCTTCGTGCTGCTGCACTACACCGCCGGGCGCAACCTGGACAGCGCGGTGGAATCGCTGTGCACGAAGAAGCCGCAGGGCAACGCCTCGTCGCACCTGGTGCTCGGGCGCGACGGACGCATCGTGCAACTGGCCGCGTTCAACGCCGTGACCTGGCACGCCGGCGCCAGCCAGTGGAACGGCATCGACGGGCTCAACCACCACGCGATCGGCGTCGAGATGGACAACGCGGGCCTGCTGCACCTGGAGGGCGAGCGCTACGTGTCGTGGTTCGGCAAGAGCTACCCGGAAGACGAGGTGCACATCGCCGAGCACCGCCACGGCGGCGGCTTGCGACCCTGGCACGGGTTCACCGAGGTGCAGATCGCGCGCACGCTGGAGCTGTGCGAGCTGCTGGTGGCGCACTACGGGCTGGAAGACGTGCTGGGCCATGAGGACGTGGCGCGCGGGCGCAAGGTCGACCCCGGGCCGGCGTTTCCGCTGGCCGCGGTGCGCGGCCGCGCGCTGGGCCGTGGCGCCGACGTGATGCCGCGCCTGGTGGTCAACGCCACCAGCCTGAACATCCGCAGCGGCCCGGGCGCCGAATACGCCAAGGTGGCGCCAGCCCTCAAGCGCGGTGCCGAACTCGTGCTGCTGGAACCGCAGGACCGCTGGAGCCTGGTGGCCGTGGTCGGCGGCACCGATCTCGAAGGCTGGGTCTGCAACGACTTCGTGACCCGCCAGGCCGCCACGCGCGCGGGGCCCGGGGCCGCCGTGCTCTCGCGCACGCAGCGCGCCGTGCCGCTGGCGCGCGCCGCACCGCGCCAGGCCGCGGCCAAAAAGACAGCGCGCAAGACGCCCGCAAAAAGCCGCGGCCGCGGTTGATCCCCTCCCCTCCACGATGAAGAAAGTGCCCGCATGAACACCGCTTCCGCTGCCCCGGCCATCACCTTCGTCGTGCGCGGACAGCCGCAACCGCTCGCGGGCACGACGCGCGGCGGCGCGGCCACGGGCGCCACCGTGCCCGCGTTCGGCGGCTCGGGCACGGTCACGCAGCGGGTGCGCGTGGGCGCCACGCGCGGCAGCAGCGACACGGTGCGCGTGAGCGCGCGCCCGGGGCTGGACGCGGTGGTGCTGCATATCAGCAACGGCCCCTCGCTGATGCTGCACCCCGAGACCGCGCGCGACCTGATGCTGGCGCAGTCGGGCCTGACGCGCAGCGCGGTGGCCAGCCGCTCGCGCGACGGCAGCGGCGCACCCGACGAGGTGGCCGTGCCCACGCAACTGACCTGGCAGGGGCTGGAGCAGGCGGGCGCGGCCTCGCGTGGGGCCACGCGGGGTCGCATGGGCGAGGTGCTGCTCTCGGGCATCGAGATCGTTACCGGCCTGCTCAAGGAACCGGCCGCGAAGCTCACCGCCGCGAAGATCGGCGCGCGGGTGGACGGCCAGGTCGACCCCGGCGTGTACGCCCTGCAGGCCGAGACCTTCACCGCGCCGCTCAAGGGCCGCCCGAAACTGGACCGCATTCCCCTGCCCGACCACCCCGAAGCGCCGGTGCTGGTGCTGCTGCACGGCACCTTCTCCAACACCCAGGGCACCTTCGGCAAGCTCTGGCAGGACCACCCGCACAGGGTGCGCGAGCTGTTTGCCCACTACGGCCACCGCGTCTACGGCTGCGACCACCCCACCCTGCTGGCCAGCCCGATCGACAACGCGCTGATGCTGGCGCGCTGCCTGCCCAGGGGCGCGCGGGTGCACCTGCTCACCCACTCGCGCGGCGGCCTGGTGGCCGAAGTGCTGGCGCGCATGTGCGCCCGGCCCGATCTCGACGACCGCTCGCTCGCCGCCTTCAAGGACCCGGCGCACCGCGCCCAGCTCAAGGCCTTGCGCGATCTCGCCGCCGAGCTCAAGGGGCGCGACATCCGCGTGGAACGCATGGTGCGCGTGGCCTGCCCGGCGCGCGGCACGCTGCTGGCCTCGAAGCGGCTCGATGCCTATGTGTCGGTGCTCAAGTGGTCGCTGGAGCTCGCGGGCATTCCGGTCGCGCCGCTGCTGGTCGATTTCATCGGCGAGGTCGCGAGCCAGCGCACCGACCCCGGCCTGCTGCCCGGCCTGGAGGCGATGACGCCCGAGAGCCCGCTGGTGCAGTGGCTGCACGCCAGCGAGGGCGATGGCGGTGGGCCGCTGCCGGGCCAGCTGCGCGTGGTGGCCGGCGACATCCAGGGCGACTCCATCATGTCCTGGGTCAAGACCCTGCTGGCCGACGCCTTCTACTGGACCGACAACGACCTGGTGGTGCAGACGCGCTCGATGTACGGTGGCACGCCGCGCGCGCCGGCCGGTGGCCACGCGGCGGCCACCTTCGTGCTGGAGCGCGGCGGCAAGGTCACGCACTTCGCCTACTTCAGCCACCCGCGCACCGCCGAGGCGGTGTGCAGCGCGCTGATCGAAGACACGCCCGCCGGCTTCCGCCCGATCGGCCCGATGTCGTGGGCCGGCAGCACCAGCGACGGCCTGCGCGGCCGCGTGCGCGCGGGCACCGAGCCGCCGGCCGCCGAACGCCCGGCGGTGATCCTGCTGCCCGGCATCCTGGGCAGCCACCTCGCGGTGGACGGCAAGCGCGTCTGGCTGAGCATGCGCGTGCTGGGCGGCCTGGGCAAGCTCACCTACGTCGCGGACGCGAACAACGTGCAGGCCGACGGCCCGATCGGCATGGTCTACGACGACCTGGCCGAGTTCCTCTCGGCCAGCCACCAGGTGATCGAGTTTTCCTTCGACTGGCGCCGCCCGATCGAAGAGGAAGCGGTGCGCCTGGCCGGCGTGATCGACCAGGCCCTGAGCGCGCGCGCCACCACCGGCCAGCCGGTGCGGCTGATCGCGCACTCCATGGGCGGCGTGGTCGCGCGCACGGTGCAGCTGGAGCGGCCCGATGTGTGGCAGCGCTGGCTGGAGCGCCCGGGCTCGCGCCTGCTGATGCTGGGCACGCCCAACGGCGGCTCGTACGCGCCCATGCAGGTGCTCACCGGCGACGACACCATGGGCAATGCCCTGTCCTCGTTCGGCCTGCCGTTCCAGGACCACAAGGCGCGCAGCCTCATGGCCGCCATGCCCGGCCTGATGCAGCTGCAGGCCGGCCTGCTCGACCCCGCGCTCGGCCTGGACCAGAGCGCGCGCTGGCAGGCCCTGGCCGAGCAGGACGCGAAGACCCTGGAGCAGGCCAACTTCTGGCACGCCGTGGAAAGCCAGCGCGCCATCTACCGCTGGGGCGTGCCCTCGCAGGCGGTGCTCGACCGCGCCGTGGCGCTGCGCCAGCGGCTGGACCGCCAGCGCGACGAGGCCCTGGCCGGCTTTCGTGACCGCGTGGTGATGGTGGTGGGCCACGCGCGCTCCACGCCGGCGGGCTTCGAGATCGACGCACGCGAGGGACTGGTGTACCTGGACCAGCCCGAGGGCGGTGACGGCCGCGTCACGCTGTCCAGCGCGCTGCTGCCCGGCGTGCGCGCGTGGAAGGTGGATTGTTCACATGGCGACCTGCCCGACGCCGGGCAGGCCTTCGAGGCCTACCTGGACCTGCTGCAGCACGGCGACACGCAGCGCCTGCCGGTGGTGAGCACCGCACCCGCGACGCGCGGCGCCGGCGCGGCCGAGGCCGCGGTGCTGGTGCGCAGCCGCCCCTCGCGCCAGCGCAGCGGCGTCAGCGAGCCGCCGACCGACGCGGCCGAGGTGTTCCGCTTCGCCGACGACGTGCCGGCCAGCACCGCGGCGCCCCACACCGCGCTGCGCATCAGCGTGCACAACGCCAACCTGAAGTTCGTCAGCCACACGCTGCTGGTGGGGCACTACGTGGCCTCCACCCTCACCGGCACCGAGGGCGTGGTGGACCGCTTCATCGGTGGCGTGATGTCCGCGTCGCTGCTCGCGGGCCTGTACCCCGAGGCGACCGGCACGCACCAGGTGTTCACCAACAACCGGCAGGACCCCGACAGCCCGCTGGCCCTGCCGCGCCCGCCGCACGTGGTGGTGGCCGGCCTGGGCGAAGAAGGCAAGCTGCGCAGCCAGTCGCTGACCGCCACCGTGCGCCAGGCCACACTGGCCTGGGCGCAGCGCGTGGCCGAAGCGCCGGGCCACGGCACGGCACAGTTCGAACTTGCCGCCACGCTGATCGGCAGCGGCGGCAGCGGCATCACCGTGACCACCTCGGCCCAGGCCGTGGCCCAGGGCGTGCGCGAGGCCAACCTGAAGCTCGCCGCGGGCGGATGGCCGCAGGTGAGCCACCTGCGTCTGGTCGAGCTCTACCTGGACCGCGCCACCGAGGCCTGGAGCGCGCTGCGCCTGCTTGCGCTCGCGGCACCCGAACACTTCGTGCTCACGCCCACGCTGGTCTCGGGCATCGGCGCGCTGCGCCGCCCGCTCGACAGCGGCTACCGCGGCACCGGCTACGACTTCATCAGCGCGGTCACCCAGACCGACGAATCGGGCGAGCCCAGCATCGTCTATACGCTCGACACCCAGCGCGCGCGCGCCGAGGTGCGCGCGCAGGCCACGCAGGCGCAGCTGGTGGGCGAACTCGTGCGCCGCGCCTCGAACGACGCCAACCGCGACCCGCAGATCGGGCGCACGCTGTTCCAGCTGCTGGTGCCGGTGGAGATGGAGGCCAGCCTGGGCGGCACCAGCGAGTTGCTGCTCGAACTCGACGACGGCACCGCGGCCATTCCCTGGGAACTGCTGGACGCACCGGACGACGGGCGCGGCGGCCCGCAGGCGCCCTGGGCGATCCGCAACAAGCTGCTGCGCCGCCTGCGCACCGTGGCCTTCCGCACCCAGGTGAGCGACGCGCGGCGCGAAGACGCGGTGCTGGTGATCGGTGAGCCGCGCTGCGACGAGACCCTGTACCCGCCCCTGCCCTCGGCGCGCGCCGAGGCCGAGGCGGTGCGCGCCGCGCTGGGCGCGGTGCTGGGCGGCGCGCGGGTGCATGCCCTCATTGCGCCCGACGACGGCCTGGGGCCCGACGCGGCCGCCGTGACCACCGCCCT
>QZKF01000085.1 GCA_003599455.1 Comamonadaceae bacterium | reverse complement strand
ACGCCCAGGCGCCCCATCATCTCGCCGATGAAGGACTGCGTGCCGGCCGCATAACCGCCGGTGCTGACCTCGTAGTACACGCGCAGCGGGCGCTGGCGCGCCGGCAGCGACTGCGCCGCAGCCGACACGCCGGCGTCGATGGCGCGCCAGATGCGCTGCGCATCGGGCACCTCGAGCAACTGGCCCAGCTTGCCCATGACGCGCTGCGCGTCGGTGGAGCTCCTGGGCTCCAGCGCCAGCACTTTCAGGCCCAGCGATTCGAGCCGCTGCACGCCCCGCGACGAGGTGGCCATGAGCACCACGTCGGGCCTGAGCGCCACGATGGTCTCGATGTTGGGGTCGATGCCGCCGCCGGCCTGCGGCAGGCTGCGCACCGATGCGGGGTGGTTCGAATAGCGGTCCACCCCCACCAGCCGGTGGCACTGGTCGAGCTCGCACACCGTTTCCGTGAGCGAGGGCAGCAGCGAGACGATGCGCTGCGGCGACTGCGCCAGCGCCACCGTCACGCCCCGGTCATCGGTCACCTGCACGCCGGCGGCGTGCAGCGCGCCCACCCCAAGCAGCATGGCGACGGCACCCAGACAGCGGCCGATGACGACGCGTTTCATTCCCGATCCTTCAAGTGCAGTGGCAGGCCGGCCACCATCAGCGTGACGCGCTCGCAGGCGGCGGCCACGGCCTGGTTCAGCCCACCCAGCGCGTCGACAAAGTCGCGCGTCTCGCGCCCCATCGGGATCACGCCCAGGCCGATCTCGTTGCCCACCAGCACCACCGGGCCGGTCGCCTGTTCGATTGCGCGGCACAGGGCCTGGATCGGTGCGGTGGCGTCGACCGCGGGGCCATCGGCCGGCATCTGCAGGTTGGTCAGCCAGAGCGTGAGGCAGTCCACCACCACCAGGGTGTGCGGCGCGCTGTGTTGTTGAAGGGCCTCGGCCAGCGCGCGGGGTTCTTCCACCGTGGCCATGCCGGGCACGCGCCCGGCGCGGTCGCGCTGGTGGCGCGCGATGCGCTCGCGCATCTCGTCGTCCCAGGCCTGGCCGGTGGCGATCAGCACCGCGCGGTGGGCCGGTGCGGCGTCCATCCACTGACGCGCCAGCCGCTCGGCGCGGCGCGACTTGCCGCTCTTCTGGCCGCCGAGGATGAGTTCGCTGCGCGCAATGTCAGCCATGGGTGTTCATCCATTGGGTGACGATGCGGTGCATCTGCGCCACGCCGTCGGTGAGGGCGGCCGGGCCGGGTTGCAGGATGTCGGCCGACTTGATCTCGAACAGCTGGCCGTTCTTCACCGCGGCCACGTCCTGCCAGCCCGCGCGGGCTGCGACCTTTTCAGGCCGGAACTTCTTGCCGCACCAGGAGCCGATCACGATGTCGGGCTCGCGCCGCACGATCTCGTTGCCGTCGGCAATGATGCGGTCCTTGCCCAGCGGCATGGCGGCAAGTTCGGGAAACACGTCGTCGCCGCCGGCGATGCCCAGCAGCTCGGACACCCAGCGGATGCCGCTGATGTGCGGCTCGTCCCACTCTTCGAAGAACACGCGCGGGCGGCGCTTGCCCTGCGCCTGCAGCGCCTGCACCGAGCGGCGGATGCCGTCGAGCTGCGCACGGTTCGCGTCGATCCAGGCCAGGCCCGCATCGGCACAGCCCACCATGGCCGCCACCTGGTACAGCATGGCGTGGATCTCGTCCACGCTGCGCTGGTTGAACACCGTCACCTGCACGCCCGCGCGGATCAGCAGCGCCGCGATGTCGGCCTGCAGGTCGGAGAAGCCGAACACGCAGTCCGGCCGCAGCGCGAGGATCTTGTCGATCTTCGCGCTGAGGAAGGCACTGACCTTGGGCTTCTCTTCCCGCGCCCGGCGCGGGCGCACCGTGTAGCCCGAGATGCCGACGATGCGGCTCTCCTGCCCGAGCAGGTAGAGCCACTCGGTGGTTTCTTCGGTGAGGCAGACGATGCGCTGCGGGCCCAGCGGAGCGTTCATGGCAGTCAGAAGGCCACGCGCAGCGCGGCGGTGAAGGTGCGACCGGCTTCGGGGTAGATGGACGAGGTCTGCCCCGCCACACAACCGAAGGCCTGGGTGTAGAAGTCGCGATCGAACAGGTTGTTCACACCGAACGACCACTCCATGTTCTTCACCTGCACCGCGTAGCGCGCATCCGCCGTGGTGTAGGCCGGCATGCGGCAGACGTTGGCGAAATCGGGGTGTTGCGAGCCGACGAAGTTCACCCCGCCGCTGACGCGGTGCCCGGCCAGCGGCACCCAGTCGGCCCGCAGCGCGAGCGTGCGGCGCGGTGTGAGCGGCACGTCGTTGCCGCTGTAGGGCCCTTCCCGGAAGGTCGAGCGCCGCAAGGCCAGCCGGGCGCTCAGGGACAAGGCGGAGCTCAGCTTCCAGTCGCCATCGAGTTCCAGCCCCTGGCGGCGGGTCGGATCGAAGTTGACGTTGGCGCCCGGACCAAACGGGCCAGGCGCATTGCGGTCGTAGCCGATCTCGTCGGTGAGATTGCTGCGGTACAGGCGCGCCTCCAGCTTGTAGGCGCCCTGCGCCCAACGCGCGCCGGCCTCGACATCGCGCGAGGTCTGCGGACGGATCATCACCGCCGGGTTCGTGAAGCTGAACTCGTCCACGTTGGCCAGGCGGAAGCTGTTGCCGATGCGTCCCCAGGCCGTCGTGCTGGCGCTCAGCGGCTGGCTCAGTCCCAGCTCCCATGCGGTCTCGCGCTCCGCCAGCCTGAAGGGCGCGAAGCCGTCGTCCACGCGCTTGTCAAGCTTCTCGGTGCGCACGCCGGCGGACAAGCGCGTGCCGCCCGCCAGGGTGAGGTCGTCCTTGAGGTACCAGCCACGCGCGGTCTGGTCGGCCACCGAACCGAACGCGCCCAGCACCTCGCGGTCCCATTCGCCGCGGTCGTGCCCGATGACCAGGGCGTTGCGGGCCGCACCCCACTGGCTGGTGTGGCGAGCCTTGAGCGCCAGCTGGTGCGCCTCGACTTCGTAGGCGTAGACCGAACCGGGCCGCACGCTGATGAGCGACTTGTCGCGCGAACCCGCGTCCACGCCCAGCTGCCAGTTGCCGAACAGGGCCTCCGCAAACACACCGCTGCGTTCATTGCGGATGTGGGCGTGGTTGTTGGGCTGGGTGGTCTGGCGCGGGTTCGCCGCGTACTGGGCAGCGGTCAGCGAACCCGGCAGGCCGGTGTCGAGGGCATCGCGGTCGTGGCGCAGGCCCAGGCGCACCGCGTCGTTGGACCACTGGGCCGTGAAGCCGGCGCCGTCGGTCTTCGAACGGAAGTTGTCGCGGTGGTTGTCCGTCTCACGGCGCTGGCCATTGAGGTCCAGTGAAAAACCGCCGCTGGCCACGGTGGCGCTGGCGCGCACTTCCCGCAGGTCGTTGCTGCCCCCGGCCCCATACAGCGCTGCGCTGTTGCGGCGCGCCGTGCCGTTGCCGGCCTTGGTGGTGATGACGATCACACCGCCGGTGGCGCCTTCGCCATAGAGCACCGAGCCGCTGCCGCGCAAGACCTCGATGCGCTCGATCGAATCGATGGGAATCCCGGCCAGGCGGGTTCCGCCCAGATCGGCCTCGTTGAGGCGCACACCGTCGAGCACCACCACCTGGTTGCTGTCGGACGTCGCGCCAAAGCCCCGCAGGTCCAGCGCGTAGTCGCCACCACCGTAGGAGTCCTGGCGACCGGGCACGCCCAGCAGCTTCATCACGGCTTCGTTGACCGTGGAAACGCCCGCGGCCCGGATCTGGTCGGCGGTGATGACACTGACGCCCACCGGCAAGGACGCCAGAGGCTCGGAGAAACGCGTGGCGCTCACCACGGTCTCGGGCAGATCGCGCGCGGCGACGGTTTGGGCGTAGGAAGGGAAAGCGACCAGAACGGCCAGCGGCAGCACGGCCAGGGGCACGCGCACATTTCGGTTTTTCATGGTGAAGACACAAGAGACAAAGCCCTCACCGTCTTCCCCGACGGTGCCTGGGCGTCACGGTGGCGCGGCCGTTGCCGGACGCACCACCACCTTGTTGGCCGGTATCCGGGCTGGCAGAACAACCTCCATCGCCTTCCCAGACGACACGGCGTGTCGTCCAGTGGCTGCGTGATGAAAGCGGAGACGCCTGAAAGCGTCAGGCGTCTCGTCTGCTTACCGTTGCGGGGGCAGCGCAGGTTAGGTCCGTCCCTGGGGACTTTCCCTCCTGCTTCCCGTTGAACTGCGGCATGTGAACCACACCGCGAGCACCAACAGCCGGCATTCTAAGCCGCACCGGCTTGGGGCAACCCTACAATGTGAAAACTGCGAGTCTCAACCATGGCCGATCCCAAGCACCTTGACCAGATCACCGAGCGCGTGGAGCGCCTGCTGCTGCGCCACGAAGAACTGCAGCGCACCAACAGTCTGCTGGTCGAACAGGTGCATGCGCTGCAGGCCGAGCGCGATTCGCTCAAGTCGCGGCTGATGGCCGCACGCGCCCGCATCGATGCCCTGCTCGACCGCCTGCCGCCCGGCATGGTCAATGCCGACCTCGACACCCGCAAGGAGCGCTCATGAGCGCAGCGCCGGGCCGCCCCAAGCCAGCTCGCACCGCAGTGCGACGCACGGAGGTATTCCAATGAGCAAACCCGGCAGCAAACAGATCGAAGTGCAGATCATGGGCCAGAGCTACCTGCTCTCCTGCCCGCCCGGCGGCGAGTCCTCGTTGCTGGACGCGGTCGAGCGCGTGGACACCGCCATGTGCCGCATCCGCGATGCGGGCAAGGTGAAGGCGCGCGACCGCATCGCGGTGCTGGCTTCGCTCAACCTCGCCTTCGAGCTTTCGCAGAAAGAAGCCGAGAGCTTCCAGGCCTCGTCGTTCGGGCAACCCGAGAACAGCGCCTTCGCCGAAGCCGGTGGTGCGTTCGACAACGAACCGCTGGACCCGCAAACGCAGGCACGCGTCGACGAACTCATGCGCCGCCTGGACCAGACCCTGGACAAGGACGGTCGACTGCTCTGAAGCACCGCCCGTCACTGCGCGGATATTTCTCGACCGATGGTCCGCGCGGGCCACATGCAGCGCCTACAATTTGAGTCGTCTGCAGTGCGCGCCGGGCTTTATATTTCCTTGAACCAATGCTCATAGAGCCCGGGCTTGGTACATTGCGTGGCTGGTGCGAGCGTCTCGCGTCAGACGAACCCGAAGCCACGCTGCCCTTGCCCACCTGAACCCCGGTTCAGGATGCCGGTCCGGCGGCACTTGCAGACACCTTTTCTTCATGCCTTTCGATCCCCTGTTGATTCTTGAATTGGCCGTGCTCGGCCTGGGTACCGGATTCCTCGCCGGCTTGCTGGGCATCGGTGGGGGCATGCTGATGGTGCCCTTCATCACCTTCATCCTCGCGGGCCGGGGTGTCGAGGCAGACCTCGCGGTCAAGATGGCCATCGCCACCTCCATGGCCACCATCATCTTCACGTCCATCTCCAGCGTGCGCGCGCACCACAAGCGCGGCGCCGTGCGCTGGGACATCGTCAAGCGCCTGGCGCCCGGCATCGTGCTGGGCTCCGCCCTCGCCAGCCTCGGCGTGTTCGCGCTGCTCAAGGGCTCGTGGCTGGCGCTGTTCTTCGCGGCCTTCGTCGGCTTCTCGGCCACGCAGATGCTGCTCGACAAGAAGCCCAAGCCCACGCGCACCCTGCCCGGTACGCCGGGACTGCTCGGTGCTGGCGGCGTGATCGGTTTTCTGTCGGGCCTGGTCGGCGCCGGTGGCGGCTTCGTGAGCGTGCCCTTCATGACCTGGTGCAACGTGAGCATCCACAACGCGGTGGCCACCAGCGCCGCGCTGGGCTTTCCGATCGCGCTGGCCAACGCGGTGGGCTATGTCATCGCGGGCCAGGGCCTGCAGGACCTGCCCGCCGGTTCGTTCGGCTACATCTACCTGCCCGCGCTGGTGGTGATCGCCAGCGTGAGCGTGCTCATGGCGCCGCTAGGCGTGAAGGCGGCGCACGCGCTGCCGGTGAAGTCGCTCAAGCGCGTGTTCGCGGGGCTGCTCTACCTGCTGGCCGCGTACATGCTCTACAAGGGCATCACCGCTTAAGCGGTCAGCGCGCGGTCGGCGACCACGATGCCGTCCTCGTCGGCGTAGAGCCAGTCGCCCGGCCGCACCCACACACCCTGGATCTGCACCGCCAGATCGCGCTGGCCTTCGTTGCGCTTCTCGGTCGGCAGCGGCATGGACGCGAGCGCGCGGATGCCGGTGTGGCACGCCGCGAGTTCGGCCACGTCGCGCACGCAACCGTCGATCACCACACCGGCCCACCCGTTGCGCGCGGCCGCGGCGCCCAGGTTGCCACCGAGCAGCGCGCGGCGCAACGACGCACCACCGTCGACCACCAGCACGCGGCCTTCGCCGGCGCTGTCCACCGCGGCCTTGACCAGCGTGTTGTCTTCAAAACATTTGATGGTCACCACCGGCCCGGCAAACCGGCGCGCCGCGCCGAAATCGCGGAACACCGGTGGCAACACGCGGAACGCGCCGGAGCCGTCGTTCTTGTGAACGTCGCACAGATCGCAGGTGGTAAAAACAGGCTGTGATGACATGGCCGGACTCGCAAAAAATGAGAGGGAAACGAGCCGAGGATTTGAGCAGAAACGCCCTGCGCGGCAGGCGGCTGGCGGCCCCCGGAGAAGGAAGTGTTGTTTTCCCCGCCAAAAACCCGCATTTCCCCTGCGCAAAGCTTGAAAAAACAGCATCGGGCACCTTGGATTGACGGTGCAACTCCATTAGCATCCGAGACACCAGTGTGAAAGCGCGTTTTCCACTGGGAAATCGTCAACTTCTAGAAGGAAATTCAATCATGGCAACTGCGAAAAAAGCTCCCGCTAAAAAAGCGGCACCGGCCAAGAAGGCCGCTCCTGCGAAGAAGGCCGCTCCGGCCAAGAAGGCAGCCCCGGCGAAGAAGGCCGCTCCTGCCAAGAAGGCTGCTCCCGCGAAGAAGGCCGCTCCGGCCAAGAAGGCGCCTGCCAAGAAAGCCGCTCCAGCCAAGAAGCGCACCCCCAACGCCGCGTTCATGAAAGCGCTGACCCCCAGCGCCGCCCTGGCCGCGATCGTGGGCAGCAACCCCCTGCCGCGCACCGAAGTCACCAAGAAGATCTGGGACTACATCAAGAAGAACAAGCTGCAGGACTCGGTCAATCGCCGCATGATCAACGCCGACGCCAAGCTGAAGGAAATCTTCAAGAAGGCCCAGGCTTCCATGTTCGAAATGACCAAGCTGGTCAACGACCACCTGAAGTAATCCTTCCGTCTGCACCCCGCGCGGTGCAGCAAGGATTCGCAAAGCCGACGCAAGTCGGCTTTGCTGCTTTTTGCGCCATCGCACCGGGCTTGTGTGTGTACATGTGAGAAACTGCAACACAACTCAGATCCCCCCATAGGCATGATCGCCAACCAGCCCGTGACCGCCCAGCCACCCCAACAAGGCCAGGACAATCAGTCGACCATGCCACCGCTGCCGCAGCAGCGGCACAAGGTGGTGCTGGTGATCGATCTGGTGGAGTCGGTGCGGCTCATGGCGGCCAACGAGGCCGCGGTCGTGAACCAGTGGCGCGGCTTCATGCACCACGCCGTCTCGCAGGTGCTGCCCGCCTGCCGCGGACGGCTGGTCAAGAGCCTGGGTGATGGCCTGCTCGCCGAGTTCGACCAGCCCACCGAGGGGGTGCAGGCCGCCCTGGCACTGCACCAGTACTTCGCCCCGCTCAACCAGACCCTGCCGCCCTCGCAGCAGTTGCACCTGCGCGCCGGGCTCAATGCCACCAACCTGTATGTGGACGAGAACGACGTGTACGGCCATGGCGTGAACCTCGCCGCGCGCGTGGCCGACCTCGCTTCGCCGGGTGAAACCCTGGTCACCACCAGCATCTTCGACGGCATCGTGGTCGGCGTGGACGCCGAGGTGGAAGACCGCGGCGAGAGCTACCTCAAGCACTGGCCCGAGCCGGTGCGCACCTGGCAGATCTACCCCGTGTCCAGCACATCGGCTGCCGCGCGACCGCGCGTGCCCGAAGGCGCGGCCACCGACTTCCGCCCCTCGATCGCCATCGTGCCGTTCGAGACGCGCAGCCATGCGGCCGAGCAGTTCGTCATCGGCGAGCTGATCGCCGACGGCGTGATCGCCCAGCTCTCGCGCAGCCAGAACCTGCGCGTGATCTCGCGCATGTCCACCACCGCGTTCCGAGGCCGCAACAGCAGCGCGGACCAGATCGGTCAGCACCTGGATGCGTCCTTCGTGCTCGGTGGCAGCTATGTGACCTACGGCGACAAGGTCGTCATCATGGCCGAGCTGTCCGACCGCAAGCGCGGCGAAGTGATCTGGGCCGAGCGGCTCACCGGCGACACGCGCGACCTGCTCGAGGCGCAGAGCAGCCTGCTCGATGCGCTGTGCTCGGCCTGCGCCAAGGCCCTGCTCAACGATGTGGTGCAGCGCACCCTCGTGCTGCCCGTACCCCAGCTCGACAGCAACGCGCTGATGCTGGGCGGCATCACGCTGATGCACCGCTCCACGCCGCGCGACCTGCAGCGCAGCCACCAGTTGCTCGAAGCCGTGGTGGAGCGCCACAAGCGCGTGGCCACACCCTGGGCCTGGCTGGCCAAGTGGCACATCATGCAGGTGGTGCAAGGTCTCTCGGGCGAGCCGGCGCGCGATTTCCAGCGCGCCATCGACACCGCCGACCGCGCGCTGGACCTGGAGCCCGCGAGCTCGCTGGCCATGGCCATCAAGGGTCATGCGCTGTGCCACCTGGGTGAAGACGTGGACGCCTCGCACCGCCTGCTGCAGGAAGCCACGCAGAGCAACCCGAATGACCCGATGGCCTGGCTGTACAACAGCGTGTGGTCGACGATGTGGGGCACGCCCGAAGACTCGATGACCGAGGCCGAAAATGCCTTGCACCTGTCTCCGCTGGATCCGCAGAAGTACTATTTCGAGATGATGCTGGCCAACAGCTACCTCGCCATGGGTCGGCTCGACCAGGCCATCACGCTCTGCCGCTCATCGCTCGCGAAGAACCGCTACCACCTGCCCACCTTGCGCGCGATGCTGATATCGCAGTACGAGATGGGTTTGGTGGATGAGGCGCGCGAGACCTTTGCAACAATCCTGGCGCTACAACCCGATCTGACGCTGACCAAGTACCTGGCGGCGGGGAGCCACAGCCGATTGCGGCAACGGGGTGCCAGGGTGTTTGCCGAGCTGGGTCTGCGCCAGCACTGAATTCAACCCATCAACACGAACAGGAGCGACGATCATGAGTGGAGGTGCAAGCGGTGGAGCAAGCGGGGGTGCCAGTGGTGGCGCCAGTGGTGGCGCGAGCGGCGGGGCCAGTGGTGGCGCGAGCGGCGGGGCCAGTGGTGGCGCGAGCGGCGGAGCCAGTGGGGGAGCCAGCGGCGGGGCCAGCAACTCGGTGGTCTACGCGGACGCCCTCATCCTCAGCCGAGCGGCCATCGTCGGCCCATTCACGGGCGCGTCGCTGCATGTCAGCGAGCCCCCGTTCGACAAACCCGCCAACCTCGCGCTCTGGGCCGACGGGCCGCGCCTGGAGGCCTGCTTCACCGAGCTCGTCGAAGGCCTGCTGTTCAAGACCCGCAGCGGTCCCAAGGAAGCCGCGCTCGAATTCGCCAACCTGCTGGCCAACAACATCCAGCGCAAGCCACTGGTGCGTCTGCGCGCGCCCAGCAAGGCGCAGTTCAGGAAGCAGCTCGACCTGGTGGCCGCCTATGCCGACCTGCGGGCCGATCGCGCCGCGGAGATCGTTGCCGAGATGGGCCCGCCGATCGAGTTCTGGTCGTCCATGGTCGGCCTGACCGCGCACCGCCACAAGAAAACGCTGCAGCTGATCGACCTGGTGTTCTCGCTGTGCATCCATGTCGAGATGCGCTTCAAGCACATCTTCGCCAGCATCCGCCCGGTGGCGTTCTCGCCGCAGATCCAGCCCATGATCCCGACGCCGGGGCACGGCAGCTGGCCCAGCGGCCATGCGACCGAGGCCTTTGCGGTGGCCGTGCTGCTCGAGGCACTGCTCGACGCCGCTTCGCCCGAAGGCGCGACCCCGCCCAACGGCACGGCCAGCCACGAACAACTGCAGCGCCTGGCCGCGCGCATCGCGACCAACCGCGTGGTGGCTGGCGTGCACTTCCCGGTGGACAGCGCCGCCGGACGCCTGCTCGGCACGGCGCTGGCCGAGTTCCTGGTGGCACGCGCCACCGGCACCAAGGTGCACGAGCGCGGCTTCGACGGCCGCCTGTTCGAAGGCCCGCATGGCGAGCCGCTGGACTTCAGCCTGCACCAGTCCATGAACCACACGCACGGTCACGCCTACACCCGCTCGGCGGGCACCACCGGCGTGGGCAACGCGCCGCTGCTCGCCTGGCTGTGGGAGGAAGCGCTCAAGGAGTGGGCATGAGCGGCGCCACCTGGTCGCCCCTGCCGACCGGTGAATTCACCGGCACCGACTGGAGCGCGCCCGGCGCCATCGATGGCCAGGACCCGTACCTGATCTGGGCCGAGGCCGACCACTTCGCGGGCTACCACTTCCAGCGCGGCCATGCGCTGCCGAAGTGGATCCCCATCGTGATCGAACTCAGCGCGGGCACCGATGTGCCCGCGCTGGTGGACGCCTCGTCCACGCGGTGGCTGCAGATTCCGCGCGTCTACCTCAACGTGCCCGGCCTGCGCTTCTGCAGCGCGCGCGTGAAGAAAAAATTCTTCGACAAGCTGCGCAGCGATGCCCACCTGCGCGGCCTGATCCAGCGCTACGAACTTGGCCTGCCGGTCGACCACCACACGCACGCGCTGATCGACCCCTGCACGCCGGGCAGCCAGCCCACCCCCGCACCGGGCCGGCTCGGTGGCACCGTGCTGGGCATGATCGATGGCGGCCTGGCTTTCGCCAACAACCAGTTCCTCAACGCCCACGGGCGGGCGCGCGTCAAACACTTCTGGCGCCAGGACGAATGCCAGGACGGCAACTGGCCCGGCAACCAGCCGCGGCACCATACGCCGCTCGACCCGGCGCGCGCCGGCCCCACGCCGCACGACATGGGCTATGGCCACGAACTCTCGGGTGCCGCGATCGACGCGGCCATGGCCGCGCACACCCACCACGGCCGCCTGGACGAGGACGCGCTCTACGAATACCTGCAACTCTGGGACCTGAGCAAACCGGTCAACCACGGCACCCATGTGACCAGCCTGGCCTGTGGTTCGGGCAACCCGTTGCACCCGATGGACGATGCAGCCAGCCGCTGCGACCTGGTGGCCGTGCAGCTCGACTGGTCCAACGTGCTCGACACGTCGGGTGGCGCCATGAACGTGAGCGTGCTCGACGGCCTGATGTACATCCTCGCGCGCTGCGCACCCGGTGCGAAGGTGGTGGTCAACATCAGCTGGGGCACGCTGGCCGGGCCGCACGACGGCAGCTCCATCCTCGAAGCGGCGATGGACCAGCTGATCGCGCTGTACGGCGGCGCGCTGCAGATCGCCGTGCCCGCGGGCAACGCCTACCAGAGCCGCACCCACGCCAACGCCACGCTCGCCCCGGGCGACGCGGTGGCGCTGCACTGGCGCGTGCAGCCCGACGACCGCACCGAGAGCTTCCTGGAACTCTGGCTGCCCGAAGGTGCACAGGGCCTGACGATCAGCGTGACACCGCCCGGCCACAGCCAGCCACTGCCGACCCTGCCCATGGGCCAGGCCGGCCTGTGGACCGGCGCGCACGGCGCACCGCTGTGCGGGCTCATCTACCCCAGCTCCACCGCGCTCGGCACCCGGGGCACCTGCGCCCTGCTCGCCATCGCGCCCACCTTCAGCCGCCACGCCTCGGTGGCCACCGCGCCGTTCGGTTCCTGGCAGGTCACGCTGCGCAACACCGGCGCCACCGCCACCCTGTTCGACGCCTACATCGAGCGCGACGACGTGGCGCTGGGCCAGAACACCGGCGCGCGCCAGTCGTACCTGGAAGACGCGCGCTACGACACCAGCGGCAACATCGGCTCCTTCGTGGACCACCCGGGTGACCCCACGCCGATCCGGCGCAGCGGCACCTTCAACAGCCTCTCGACCGGGCAGAACACGGTGAGCGTGGGCGGCCTGCGCCACCACCCCTCGGCCGGCGGACACTTCGCGCGCTACTCCCCGCGCAAGCCCGACCCGGATGCCGGCCGGCCACAGCGGCCGGGTGTGAAGAAGGTGCCCGACACGCTCAAGCCCTGCGACGACAACCCGGCGCTCTGGGGTGTGCTCGGTGCGGGCAGCCGCAGCGGCAGCGTGGTGCGGCTCGCGGGCACCAGCTCGGCCGCGCCGCTGGAAGCGCGCGCCATGGTCAACAGCGCCTGAACGGGCGCGGCTTCACCAGCGCGCGGGCAGCGGCTTGCGCAGGCTGATCCAGCGCTCGCGCACCGCGATGTAGCCGCCGGTCTCCAGGTCTTTCAGCAGGCGGCTGACCATCTCGCGCGAGCAGGCCAGGTGCTGCGCCATCTGCTGGTGCGTCAAGCGCTCCCGGAGCACGCGTTCGCCGTTCTCGTCCGGGTCGCGCGCGAGCTCGTTGAGCAGGCGCACCAGGCGGCCGTACACGTCGATCAGCGCCACGCTGCGCGCACTGTCGGTCGCCAGGCGCGCGCGCCGGATCAGGCGCGCCATGAGTTCCAGCGCGAATTCGGGGTGGGCGGCGATGTAGTCGAGCAGCGTGGCGCGCGAGACCACCGAGCAGGTGCAGGCCTCGGCGGCCTCCACATTGGCCGAGCGCGGCCCGCCATCGAGCGACATCTCGCCCACGTACTCCAGAGGGCCGTACATGCCCAGCGTGAGCTCCCGGCCCTGGTTGTCGGCCACGAAAGCGCGCAAGCGCCCCTGCTGGACGATGTAGAGCGTGTCGCCGGTTTCGCCTTCCTGGATCAGCAGCGCGCCGCGCCGGTACCGGCGTGAGACGCCCAGGGCCGCGAGTGCTTCAATGTGGTGGGTATTCGGGGGGGTGACGAAGGGAACGGCAGTTGCAGGCATCCATGCTCACGGGTGGGAAAACTCCGTGGCATTGTGCGGCATGGGCGTGATGATGCGCAAGGCGGGCACCACCGGGGGCAGGCTGTTGACGCGGTGCAGCAGCCGGCGGATGCTGGGCGCGCCGGCCTTTTCGCGCAGCGTCTTGATCTGGCTGCGCACGGTCGACTCGGCCACGCCGTGCTGGCGCGCGATGTCGGCAATCGACAGGCCGCGGCACAGGCCCATGAGCACGGACTCCTCGCTCGGGCTCAGGTTCAGGGTGCGAGCGAACATGCGCACCGCGAGGTTGTCGCAGGTGCTCTGGCGCGACAGCAGCACCAGCACCGAGGGCGCGTCGGCCTCCAGCGGGTGGCTCAACGGTGTGAAGGCCAGCGACAGTTCCTTGTCGCCCACGGTCATCATCAGCAGCTTGCGCTGGCCG
Source organism: Comamonadaceae bacterium (assembly GCA_003599455.1). GTDB lineage: Bacteria > Pseudomonadota > Gammaproteobacteria > Burkholderiales > Burkholderiaceae_C > Hydrogenophaga. The sequence continues at coordinate 13,552 of QZKF01000085.1, read as the reverse complement.
CGGAACGAGGACTCCATGGCCTGCTGGATCTGCGAGGTGAATTCGGCGCTGCTGCCCAGCAGGCTGTTGCCGTACGACATGATGATGCGGCCGTTGGCCAGCTCGTGGCGCGCCAGGTGGTTGGCGTGCAGGATGCGGCCCTGCGCGTCGATGATGAGCATGCCGTAGTCGATTTCGTCGAACACGCGCATCAGGTGCTGCTGCCCCAGGCCGGGTCGCACGCCCACCGCGCCCGCCGCGCCCGGAACTTCCGAGCCGCCATTCCACGCCGTTTCAGTTGCTTGCCACATGACCGTACCCCTTGATGGTGGATTCAGTCTAGGCAGGCAGGGGCTCCTCAGGGTGTGTGCGACTGCCCCGGATCCTGTGACTTATTCACATCGCGGCGCGCTGCGCCGCCTGCCGGATCGCGCCGAGCGTGCCGCGCGTGGTGATCACGTCCACGTCGAGCAGCACCTCGATCAGGCTGCCGCCGGGCGCGGCCAGCGCGCGCTGCAGCGCGGGCTCGAACTCGCCGGTGTGGGTGATGCGCTCGGCCGCGTAGCCGTAGGCGCGGGCCAGCGCGCAGAAATCGGGGTTGGACAGGCCCGAGCCGCTCACGTGCGCCGGGTACTCGCGCTCCTGGTGCATGCGGATGGTGCCGAAGCTGCCATTGTTGAGCAGCAGCACGATGCTCTTCGCACCATGCTGCACCGCCGTGGCGAGCTCCTGGCCGTTCATGAGGAAGTCGCCATCGCCCGCGATGGTGAAGGCCGTGCGCCCGGTGAGGATGGCGGCGCCGATGCCTGCGGGCACGCCGTAGCCCATGGCCCCGTTGGTGGGCGCGAGCTGCGTCTTGTGACCCTTGGCCAGGCCGTGGTAGCGGTAGAAGCGGTGCAGCCAGCTCGCGAAGTTGCCCGCGCCGTTGGTGAGCACGGCGTCGGCCGGCAGGTGTTTCTGCAGGGTGTGGATGAGCGCCGGCATGTCGATGGTGCCGGGCAGCGTGATGCCGCCGTTGGCCACGTCGATGTTGGCGACATAGTCGGCGTTGCAGGCCTGCGCCCAGTCGCTCCAGGGCACGGTGGGTGGCGCGGTGAGCACCTCCAGGCTGCGCGCGGCGGCGTTCATGGTGGCGTTGATGGCCAGCGTGGGCTGGTAGACGCGGCCGAGTTCTTCGGCGCTGGCGTGGATGTGCACCAGCTTCTGCTGCGGCACCGGCGCCTCGATCAGCGTGTAGCCACCGGTGGTGGCCTCGCCCAGGCGCGGGCCGATGGCGATCAGCAGGTCGCTCTCGCGCACGTGTTTGGCCAGTGCCGGGTTGATGCCCAGCCCCACGTCGCCGGCGTACAGCGCGTGGTGGTTGTCGAAGCTGTCCTGGAAGCGGAAGGCGTTGGCCACCGGCAGTTGCCAGTTCTCGGCGAAGCGCTGCAGCGCGGCGGCCGACTGCGGCGTCCAGCCGCCACCGCCCGCGATCACCAGCGGGCGCTCGCTCGCCAGCAGCAGCGTGCGCAGTTCGCGCAGCGCGCCCGGGTCGCTCCAGGCCTGCACCGCTTCCACGCGCGGCAGGGGCACGGCGTCCACCGCCTGCGTGAGCATGTCCTCGGGCAGCACCAGCACCACCGGGCCGGGCCGGCCGTTCATGGCGGTGGCAAAGGCGCGCGCCACGTACTCGGGAATGCGGCGCGCGTCGTCGATGCGCTCCACCCGCTTGGCCATGCCTTTGGTGGACGGTCCGAAGAACGACAGGTAGTCGACCTCCTGGAACGCCTCGCGGTCGCGCGCGTCGCTCGCCACATCGCCGACAAACAGCACCATGGGCGTGGAGTCCTGGAACGCGGTGTGCAGGCCGATGGACGCGTTGGTGGCGCCCGGGCCACGCGTCACGAAACACACACCGGGCCGGCCGGTGAGCTTGCCCTGGGCTTCTGCCATGAAGGCCGCGCCACCTTCCTGCCGGTTGGTGACGAAGCGGATGCGATCGGCGTGCGCATGAAAGCCGTCGAGCACCGCGAGGTAACTTTCGCCCGGCACACCGAAGGCATGGGTCACGCCCTGGGCGATCAGGCATTGCACGAGAAGGTGACCGGCGATCTGGGGCATTCGATTGACTTTATTAACTGATTGGTGAATTATTCGGGCATGAGCCACACGCCCCCACCCATCGCCGAAGAGCGCCTGCGCGACGCCGACCGTTCGCAGAATACCATCCTGAACGCGGCCCGCGACGAGTTCGCGGAGCACGGCCTGGGTGGCGCGCGCATGGACCGCATCGCCACGCGCGCGGGTCTGAACAAGCGCCTGATCTACTACTACTTCGAGGACAAGGAGAAGCTGTTCCAGGCGGTGCTGGAGCAGGTCTACCGGCACATCCGCGAGGAGGAGCACAAGCTCAACCTGCTGCACCTCAAGCCCGAAACCGCGCTGCGCCGGCTGGTCGAGTTCACCTGGAACTACTACCTCGAGCACCCCGAGTTCCTCACCCTGCTCAACAGCGCCAACCTGCACCGCGCGCGCCACCTGGCGCAGTCGCAGCGGGCGCGCCAGCTCAACTCGCCACTGATCGCCACGCTGGGCGAAATCCTGGAGCGCGGGCGCGCCGAGGGCACCTTCCGCGGCGGCATCGACCCGCTGCAACTCTATGTGTCGATCGCCGGCCTGTCGTACTTCTACCTGTCGAACAACCACACGCTCTCGGCGATCTTCGGCCGCGACCTCATGACGCCCAAGGCGCACAGCGAAAGGCTCTCGCACATGTGCGAGGTGATCCTAGGGTATGTCCTGATGAACTGAGCGGCGCGGCGCCTTGACGCGGCACCGGGCAGTTTCTACTATTCACTACTCGGTGAATTAACCCCAGGAGACATTGCATGAAGACCGTTCCCGTCCGCCAACTGCTCATCACCTCCCTGCTGACCCTGGCCTCGGCCAGCGCCATGGCCCAGTGGAAGCCCGACCGCCCGATCACGCTGATCGTGCCCTGGGCCCCGGGCGGCTCGACCGACCAGGTCTCGCGCGTCACCGCGGCCGAGCTGGAAAAGCACCTGGGCCAGAAAATCGTGATCATGAACCAGCCCGGCGCCTCGGGCTCGGTAGGCACCAAGAACGCCATGGCCGCCCCGGCCGATGGCTACACCTGGACCGCCGGCGGCGCCAAGGACCTCGGCACCTACAAGGTGCTGGGCATGCTGGAGACCTCGGCCAGCGACTGGAACCTCTACCTGAACGTGGCGCACATCGCGGTCGTTGGCGTCAACGCCGACACACCTTTCAAGACCATGCCAGAGCTGCTCGCCGCCATGAAGGCCAACCCGGGCTCGATCTCGGTGGCCACCGCGGGCGTGAACTCCAGCGGTCATTCGGCCATCGAGTCGATCGCGCGCGTGGCCGGCGTGAGCTACAAGCACGTCACCTACGACGGTGGCGCGCCCGCTGCCGTGGCCGCCGCCTCGGGCGAGACGCAGGTCACCACCCAGCTCGCGGCCGAACAGACCGACATGATCCGCGCCAAGAAGATCCGCCCGCTGGCGGTGGTGGGCGACAAGTCGATCGAGATCGAGGGCTTCGGCACCATCCCGCCGCTGTCGCAGTTCATCCCGGGCTACAAGGACCCGATCAACTACTTCGGCATCTTCGTGCCCAAGGCCGCACCGCCCGAGGTGAAGCAGACGCTGGACCGGATCTGGGCCACCGAGATGGTCAAGAGCGAGGCGCTGAGGAAATACGCGCAATCGCGCGGCGCCATGTTCGCGCCGATGGCGGGTGACGAGGCGCAGAAGGCGGTGTTCCCGGCCATCCAGTCTTACGCCTGGACGCAGCACGCCGCGGGCAAGGCCAAGGTCTCGCCCGACACCGTGGGCATCCCCAAGCCCTGAACCCAGAAGACGCGGAACACACCATGACCGAGGGCGGAACAACCGCCCGCTCCGACCTCTGGGGCGGAGCGGGGTGGACAGGCTTTGGCCTGTTGATCGTGGCGGCATCGTGGCGCATGGAGCGCTTCGAGTCCATGGGCGCGCAGCTCTACACCATGCCGGGCTTCGTGCCCGGCATGCTGGGCGGCGTGGTCCTGCTGCTGGGCCTGGTGCTGATGCTGCGCGGCTGGCGGCGCAGCCTGCGCGAAGCGGCGGCCGAGCCCGCCGAGCGGCTGATCAACCGGCGCATCGCCATCACGCTGGTACTCACGCTGGTGTACGCCGGCCTGCTGATCGGGCGCGCGCCGTTCTGGCTGGTCACGGGCCTGTTCGTCGCCGCCTTCGTGGCGGCCTTCGCGCCCGAGGACCAGGCGCCGCGACGCCGCCTGCTGGTGGCGGTGGCCACCGGTGTGCTCACCTCGGCCGTGGTCACCTTCGTGTTCCAGCACATCTTCCTGGTCCGCCTCCCCTGAAACCGCCCGGCCCCATTCCATGTTCGACGGACTCCTGCTTTTCGGCCAATCCATCGTGCGCTTCAGCGCGCCCGAGACCATCGCCTACGCGCTGCTGGCCTCGCTGGTCGGCGTGATCATGGGCGCCCTGCCCGGCCTCACCGCCACCATGGCGCTGGCGCTCATGACCACGCTCACGCTCAAGCTGCCACCCAGCCAGGCGCTGCTGATCCTGGTGTGCACCTACGTGGGCTCGATCTACGGCGGCTCGCGCTCGGCGATCCTGCTCAACATCCCGGGCACGCCGGCCTCGGCCGCGTCCTGCCTCGATGGCCACCAGCTCGCACGGCAAGGCATGGCGGGCCGCGCCATGGGCATCGCCACCACCGGTTCGGTGATGGGCACGCTGATCGGCATGTTCTTCCTGGCCGCCTTCACACCCGTCCTGGGCGGACTGGCGCTCAGGTTCGGGGCCTACGAATTCTTCTGGCTCGCGCTCTTCGGCGTCATCATCGCCGGCACGCTCACCGGTGACGACCCACTCAAGGGCTGGATCGCCGGTATCGCCGGCCTGTTCGTCGCCACCATCGGCCAGGAACCGCAGTACGGCTTCGAGCGCTTCGCCTGGGGCGTGCGCGACCTGGCCGGCGGCATCCAGCTGGTGCCCGCGCTGGTGGGCGCCTTCGGTTTCGCCGAGCTGCTCACCGCCATGCGCCGGCGCCAGCTGCCGGTGAAGATCAGCGCCTTCGACACCGTCATCCCGAAGCTGCGCGACGTGTTCCAGTACTGGCGCACCATCCTGCGCTCGGGCCTGATCGGCACCGGCGTGGGCATCGTGCCAGGTGTGGGCGAGGACGTGGCGGCCTGGTCGTCTTACGCCGCCGCCAAGCGCGCGAGCAAGGAAAAAGAGAAGTTCGGCAAGGGCTCGGTGGAAGGCCTGATGGCCGCCGAGACCGGCGACAACGCCTGCGTGCCCGGCGCCATGATCCCGGTGCTCACGCTTGCCATTCCGGGCTCGGCGCCGGCCGCCGTGCTGATGGCCGCGATGATCATCCACGGCATCAAGCCCGGCCCGCTGATCATGGTGGAGAACCCGCAATTCGTGTACGACGTGGTCGCCATGATGCTGTTCGCCACCATCGGCATCCTGATCTACGGCCTGGTGCTCACCAAGGCCCTGGTGCAGGTGCTGCGCGTGCCGCAGCACCTGATCGTGCCCATCATCTTCGTGCTCTGCGCGGTCGGCAGCTTCGCCATCGCGGGCCGGTTGTTCGACGTCTACGTGATGCTGGCCTTCGGCCTGATCGGCTTCTTCCTGCGCCACTTCGGCTACCCCATGGCGCCGCTGGTGCTGGGCATCGTGCTGGGCGACCTGCTGGAGAAGAACCTGCGCCGCGCGCTCATCCTGTCCGACGGCGACCTCACGCCCTTCTTCACGCGCCCGATCGCCGGCACCGTGGCCGCCATGATCTTCGCCACCATCGCCTGGAAGCTCTGGAGCCTGTACCGCCGGCCGGCCCGACACAAGGCCGCGGCATGAAGCTGGCGCTGTGCAACGAGGTGCTGTTGCCGCTGGGCCTGGCCGCGCAGTGCGAGGCCGCGGCGCGCATGGGCTACGACGCGCTGGAGATCGCCCCCTTCACCCTGGCCGACGACCCCACCACGCTGGACGCGGCCACCGCGCGCGAGCTGCGCGCGACCGCGCTGGCCCATGGCCTGAAGATCTCCAGCCTGCACTGGCTGCTGGTGAAACCCGAAGGCCTGTCGCTGGTGACGGACGATGCCGCCGTGCGCCGCCGCACGCTGGACCTGCTGCGCCGCCTGATCGACTTTGCCGCCGCCTGCGGTGCCAGCGTGCTGGTGCATGGCTCGCCAAAACAACGCTCCCCGGCGCCGGGCCAGAGCGTGCTGGGTGCCACCGTGCGCCTCGAAAGCGCGCTGGCCGAGCTCGCGCCGCACGCGGCCGATGCCGGCGTCACCTACTGCCTGGAACCGCTGGCGCCGTTCGAGACCCCGGTGATCAACACCGTGGCCGAAGCCGCCGCGATGGTGGACCGCATTGGCTCGCCGGCCATCCGCACCATGCTCGACGTGAGCGCGGCCTCGCACAGCGAGCACGAGCCGGTGCATGAGGTGCTGCTGCGTTTCCTCGCCAGCGGCCACATCGCCCATGTGCAGGTGAACGACAAGAACCGCCGCGGGCCGGGCCAGGGCGAGACCCGGCAGCGCCCGGTGCTGCAGGTGTTGAAGGACATGAACTACGACGGCTGGGTGGCGGTAGAGCCCTTCGAGTACCTGCCCGACGGCCCGGGCTGCGCCGAGATCTCGGCGCACCATGTGCGCGAAATCTGGCGGGCCCTGCCATGAGCGCCGCCCGGCCGTTCCGAAGGCGCTCAGCCCCGCAGTGCGCAGCGCGGAGGGTAGTCCAGTGAGCGGCGTGAACCTGCGCATCCACGAGGTGCAGCTCTTCCAGCGCCATGTCACGCTGCGCCTGCCGTTCCGCTTCGGCGCGGCCACCGTCACGCAATGCCCGCAGGCCTTCGTGCGGGTGCGCGGCGAGGTCGACGGGCGCAGCTTCGAGGGCGCGAGCGCCGAACTCATGGTGCCCAAGTGGTTCGACAAGTCGCCCGCGCTCACCCACGAACAGAATTTCGAGCAGCTGCGCGAGTCGCTGCGCAACGCGCGCGAGGCCCTGCTGGCCACCCGCGAGGCCATGAGCCCGCACGCGCTCTCGCAGGTCGCGGGGGAGACCGCCATCGCGGTGTCGGTCGCGCGCGGGCTGCCGCGCCTGGCCGCGCAGTTCGGCCCGGCCCTGCTCGACAAGGCGGTGGCCGACGCGGCGCTGCGAGCGGCCGGCCTCGCGTGGGTCGACGGCCTGCGCGCCGGTGTGCTGGGCGACCCCTGGAGCACCCGGCTCGAACTGGTGCGCCCCACCCACGTGGTGCTGCGCCACACCGTGGGCCTGGCCGACCGCCTGACCGCGGACGACGCGGGCACCGACCCGCAGGACGGCCTGCCCGCCACGCTGGAAGCGGCGATCGAACGCCATGGCCTGCACCATTTCAAGCTCAAGCTCAGTGGACAGATCGAGGCCGACCTGGAGCGGCTCACGCGCATCGCCGAGGTGCTGCGGCGCGCCGGCGGTGACTGGCGCGTCACGCTCGACGGCAACGAAACCTTCAGCGACGCGGCCAGCCTCGGACGCTTCTGGCAGGCGCTGCAGGCCAGCCCGGCGCTCACGGACCTGCTGCAGCGCACGCTGCTGCTGGAGCAACCGCTGGCGCGCGCGGTGGCCCTGCGCGAATCCATTGCCTCGCTGGGCATCGGCGTGCCGGTGATCCTGGACGAGTCCGACGACCACCTGACCGCGCTCGATGAAGGCCTGGCGCTGGGTTACCGCGGCATCTCCAACAAGGCCTGCAAGGGCATCTACCGTTCGCTGCGCAACGCGCACCGCATCGCGCAGGACCCGCGCCTGCTGCTCTCGGGCGAAGACCTCACCTGCCAGGCCGGCCTGGCGGTGCAGCAGGACACGCTGCTCGCGGCCAGCCTGGGCGTGCGCCACATCGAACGCAACGGCCACCACTACGTCGACGGCTTCGGCACCGCGCCCGCGGCCGAGGCGCAGGGTTTCGCCGAGGCGCACCCCAGCCTGTACGAGACCGCCTCGGGCCGCCCGCACCTGGCGGTGCGCCACGGTCGGCTCGACCTGATTTCCCTGCACGTCACCGGCTTCGCGTCGGCCGCCACGCCGCATTGGCGCAGCCTGCAGACCCTTCACTGAACCCGCCTTCACGGAGATCCCTCATGGCAACACACCGACTCGGCCTCATCATGCACGGCGTCACCGGGCGCATGGGCATGAACCAGCACCTGATCCGATCCATCTGCGCCATCCGCGCGCAAGGCGGCGTGACGCTCTCCAACGGCGACCGGGTGATGCCCGACCCGATCCTGATCGGCCGCAACGCCGAGAAGATGGCAGCGCTGGCGAAAACGCACCACATCGCGCGCTGGGGCACCGACCTGGACGCGGCGCTCGCCAACGCCGACGACACCGTCTTCTTCGACGCCGGCACCACGCAGATGCGCCCCACCCTGCTGGCCAAGGCGATCTGCGCCGGCAAGCACGTGTATTGCGAGAAGCCGATCGCGACCAACCTCAACGAGGCGGTGGAGATCGCGCGCCTGGCCGAAAGCTCGGGCCTCAAGCACGGCGCCGTGCAGGACAAGCTCTTCCTGCCCGGGCTGCGCAAGCTCGACATGCTGCGCCGCGCCGGCTTCTTCGGCCGCATGCTCAGCGTGCGCCTGGAGTTCGGCTACTGGGTGTTCGAAGGCGACCTGCAACCCATCCAGCGCCCGAGCTGGAACTACCGCAAGGAAGACGGCGGCGGCATGATCCTGGACATGATGTGCCACTGGCGCTATGTGCTGGACAACCTGTTCGGCGAGGTGAAGTCGGTGTCCTGCATAGGCACCACGCACATCCCCACGCGCTGGGACGAAGCCGGCAAGCCCTACGTCTGCACAGCCGACGACGCGGCCTACGCCACCGCCGAACTCACGGGCCACAACGGCGAGCCAGTGATCGCCCAGCTCAACATGAGCTGGGCCACGCGCGTGAACCGCGACGACCTGGTGACCTTCCACGTCGACGGCACGCACGGCTCTGCCGTGGCCACGCTGACCGGCTGCAAGGCCCAAAGCCGCGTGAACACGCCGCGACCGGTGTGGAACCCCGACGTGAAGAACACCATGAACTTCTCGGAGCAGTGGCAGGACGTGCCCGACACGCAGGTGTACGACAACGGCTTCAAGATCCAGTGGGAACACTTCATCCGTCACGTGGTGGAGAACGAGCCCTACAAGTGGACGCTGCCCGAGGGCGCCAAGGGCGTGCAGCTGGTCGAGCTGGCGCTGGACAGCTGGAAAGAACGCCGCTGGGTCGACGTGCCGGCTTTGAAGGTCTGACCATGGCACTGTCCCTGAAACTGCCGAATGCCTCGGGCCGGATCGAGGCCTACACGCTGCGCGGCACCACACCGGTGAAGCCCGCGAAGGGTGTGAAGTTCAACCGCATCGCCTACTCCGCCGCCCACGTCGTGGCCGATCCGCTGGCCGCGATCGACCCCTGGCTGCAGTGCGCGGTGGACTGGGACGCGACCATCGCCTACCGCCAGCGCCTCTGGTCGCTCGGCCTGGGTGTGGCCGAGGCCATGGACACGGCGCAGCGCGGCATGGGCCTGGACTGGCCGACCTCGCTCGAGCTGATCCGCCGCTCGCTCGACGCCGCCAAAGACGTGCCCGGCGCGCGCGTGGCCTCGGGTTGCGGCACCGACCACCTGGTGCTGGAGAACGTGAAGACGGTCGACGAGGTCATCGCGGGCTACGAAGAGCAGATGGCCGCGATCGAGAAGCTGGGCGGCCAGCTGATCGTGATGGCCAGCCGCGCGCTGGCCCGGGTGGCGAAAGGCCCGGCCGACTACGAGCGCGTGTACGACCGCATCCTGAGCCAGGCGAAACAGCCCGTGGTGCTGCACTGGCTGGGCGACATGTTCGACCCCGCGCTCAAGGGCTACTGGGGCAACAACGACCCGGACAAGGCCATGGACACCGCGCTCGCCGTGATCGCGGCGCACCCGGACAAGGTCGACGGCATCAAGATCTCGCTGCTCGACAAGGACAAGGAGATCGCCATGCGCCGCCGCCTGCCGCCGGGCGTGCGCATGTACACCGGCGACGACTTCAACTACGCCGAGCTGATCGCCGGTGATGGCTTTGGCGCAGAAGTCACGCACGGCCAGAGCGACGCGCTGCTGGGCATCTTCGACGCCATCGCGCCCGCGGCCAGCGCCGCGCTGGGTGAACTCGCGCAGGGCAACGTGCAGAAGTTCCACGACATCCTCGGCCCCACGGTGCCGCTCTCGCGCCACATCTTTGCCGCGCCCACGCGCTTCTACAAGACCGGTGTGGTCTTCATGGCCTGGCTCAACGGCCACCAGTCGCACTTCACCATGGTCGGGGGCCAGCAGAGCACGCGTTCGCTGCCACACTTCGCCGAGCTGTTCCGCCTGGCCGACGCAGCCAACCTGCTGGAGCAGCCCGAGCTCGCGGTGCGGCGCATGAACACGCTGCTGGCCCTGCACGGGGTGGAGTGAACGATGCGCGACTTCTCGCAAGACCACCGCTGGCTCTCCATCAACACCGCCACGGTGCGCAAGAGCCGGGGGCAGGACCTGCCGCTGACCGACATCCTGGATGCCTGCGCGCGCCACGGCATCCGGGCCATCTCTCCCTGGCGCGACCAGGTCGCCGCCGTCGGGCTGAAGACCATCTCGGCGCAGGTGAAATCGCTCGGCCTGAATCTCTCGGGCTATTGCCGGGGTGGCATGTTTCCCGCCGTGGATGCGGCGGGCCTGCAGGCCGCGCGCGACGACAACCGCCGCGCGGTCGATGAAGCCTGCGAACTCGGCGCACCCTGCCTGGTGCTGGTGGTGGGTGCCCTGCCCGGCGCACTGGCCGGCCAGGCGGCGCACAAGGACATCGCCCGCTCCCGCCAGCAGGTGAGCGACGGCATCGCCGACCTGCTCGTGTACGCAAAGGCCAACGGCATGCCGCTGGCCATCGAACCGCTGCACCCCATGTACGCGGCCGACCGCGCCTGCATCAACACGATGGAGCAGGCGCTCGACGTCTGCGACGCACTCGACCCGGACCGGACCGGCGCGCTCGGCGTGGCGGTGGACGTGTACCACGTGTGGTGGGACCCGAAGCTGCAGGCGCAGATCGAGCGCGCGGGCAAAAGCCGCCTGCTCGCCTTCCATGTGTGCGACTGGCTCACGCCCACCACCGATCTGCTCAACGACCGCGGCATGATGGGCGACGGCGTGATCGACATCCCGCGCATCCGCGGCTGGGTCGAAGCGCAGGGCTTCGCGGGCTTCAGCGAGGTGGAGATCTTTTCCACCGGGAACTGGTGGAAGCGCGATCACGACGAGGTGCTGAGCACCTGCATCCAGCGGCACCGCAGCGCGGTGTGAACGCGCGCGGCTTCCTTCAGGCGGCCTCGGGCTCCACGCGCCGCGGCGTTTCGGTGGCCATGGCGAGCAGCGCCTTCTGCACCACGCCCTGCGCATTGACCGGGCGCAGCAGGCGGCTGGCGATCAGGCGTTCGCAGCTGCGCTTGGTCATGGAGTGCGGACGGCCGCCGCGGCTCACGAACATGAACAGCGTGCCCTTGCTGCTGGCCCAGATGAGCTGGGCGCGCAGCCACTCGCGGCGCGAGTACAGGTCCACCCAGTCGCCTTCGCGCAGGCTGGCCAGCACGGCGGCGGCGTTGAGGTCTTCGCTCTCGGCTTCTTCGGCCAGGGCCGCGGCCTGCGAGTCGTCTTCGCTGGCGCGCGCCTGCACCTGGGTCTCGATCAGGTCGCCGTAGTCGGTCGGCAGCGTGTCCTCGAAGCCCGCGGCCTCCAGCTCGCGCTGCCCCAGCCAGGGCTGGGCCTTCGGGCGCGGCTTGCGCTGCTCGGGCGTGGCCGGCAGGGTTTCGTCGAGCTCCATCGACATCGACGAGCTCTCCAGCGGCGCCGGGTCGGAGTTGTGGGCGTCGTTGCGGATGCGCGCGCGGCGCAGGCCCAGCACCGGCTGGTGCAGGCGCATCAGCGCATCGAAGAAGGGTTTGGTTTCCTCACGCGTCTTGCCCAGCATCTCCAGCCCCGCGTGCAGCGTGGCCAGCATGCCCGGGATCATGTCGAACAGCTGCTTGGGCCGCTTGAGCGTGACTTCCTTCTTCACGCTCCAGAGCAGGTTGGAGACGATCTTGCGGTAGCCACCGGGGTCGGGCTGACCGTCCGGGTCGCCGAGCTTGGCCGAAGCGATCACCAGCGCCCAGGGACCATAGAGGAAATCGAGGATCACGCCCGGGGCGTTGTCCACATCGGGGCGCTGGCTCAGGTCCCAGGCGATCTGGTCGGCCATCGCCTGGCGCTCTTCGGCGTAGCGGATCGACTGCAGGCCGTTGTCCTGCAGCGCCATCTCCTTCTGGTCCTGCACCTCCCAACCGGCGCGCAGCTCGGTGAGCGCGTCGGCGAAGGGTTGGGGGTCGCTGGCGGCCTTGGTGTTGAGGTCGTTGAAGACCTTCTGCACCGGCTGGAAGAAGGAGTCGAACTCTTCCGCGAACTCGTCGTTGAACTTGAAGCTGCGCTGCGCCACGCTCTCGACCAGGCGCCGCGCGGGGTGGTCGTCTTCGTTGAAGAAGCGCGGGTTGGCCATGGCCAGGCGCAGCAGCGAGGGCTCCAGCGCGACCACCGCTTCGCGCACCGGGCCCAGCAGCAGCGGGTCGCTGGCGACCTGGCTGACCAGCGTGCGCACCAGGTCCAGGCCCACCGCCTGGCTGACGCGCTGCGCCTTCTGCTTGAGGTGCATGAGCACCCGCGAGCGCTCGTGCGCGGCCGCGAAGCTGCCCCAGGCCTTCTGGCTGAGCTGGCTGGAGATGCCGACCTCGCGCGCCGGCCGGTCCACCACCGGCAGGTCGCGGTACTGGGTGCGCTGCTCCAGGATCATGGACTCGTCGAGCACCGGGATCGCGGCAAACGCCTCGATGGCGGCGAGTTCCTCGCTCACCTGCTCGTAGTAGTCCGGGGTCAGGTGGCGGTCGAAGTGCTTGCCGCCCTGGTTGAGGAATTCGTGAAAGACCTGGTGGTCCACGCCCGGCTGCATGCGCGCGAGCGTCTGCATGGGCGGCAGGTGGTCGGCACTGGCCCAGGCCGGCGTGTCCTGTCCGCTGGTGGCATACCCCATCTCCTGCCACTGGCTCGTGGGCGAAACGCCGAGCCCGGCGGCGCGTGAGGACAGCCCGAGGCCACCGGAGCGGGTGGACAGGCCGCCCGATCGCGTGGAGGCGCCGGCGTCGTCCACCAGGCGCACGCGGTAGCCCGCTTCCTGCACGTTGGCGCGCTGCAGGATCAGGGCCACGCGCTCGTAGAGTTTCTGCAGCTCGCGGCCCAGGGGCGTGCCCATGTGGCGCAGCCACAGCGCGCGCACCTCCGGCTCGGACTCGGCCGCGGCCATGAGCTCGCGCAGCGCGCGCACGAACACCGAAGGGCGCATCGGGTTGCGTTCGGCCTGCACCGTCTGCAAACCGATCACCGAGCTCATCAGCGCGTCCAGCACGGCGAGCTGCTGTTCCACCACGGGCATGAGGCTGTGCACCAG
>QZKF01000081.1 GCA_003599455.1 Comamonadaceae bacterium | reverse complement strand
TGTTTGCGCGCGCGTTTCGCCGTTGGGCCGGCCTGTCGCCGACGGCGTATGCGAAGCGTGAGGTGGCGCTGCGCATGGCGATGGGGGAGCCGCAGGCGGTGTCGGCCAGGGCGTGATGTGTCGAAACGGCCCGACCTCGTTCGTCGTGCAGCAGGAGCGGCCCTACATGCGCGTGCCAGCCGCCCCAACACAGTTTCACCTGCAGGCAACGCCCCGGAGATATGTCATGCCAACGTCCGAGAAGATCCAAGGCCCCGCCTCCTACTTCCCGTCCATCGAAAAGAAGTACGGCCAACCCATCGAGCACTGGCTCCAAGTCCTTCGGTCTGCCGGCGACCTGAAGCACATGGAGCTGGTCAAGCTGCTCAAGTCGGACCACGGCCTGGGGCATGGGCACGCCAATGCACTGGTGGCCCATCACCTGGCCAGGCGGTAGCCCGTTTCAGGCGGCCGGGGCAGGGCGGTAGACGCCAATGCCGTAACCTCAAGGCCAGCGGCATGTGCCCATTGACCTACCCGACACCGCCATGAAAACCATTGACGAGATGCTGCACCTGGCCTTGCTCACGCCCGACCAGCACCACCAGATCAGCGCCTGGATTGCGCACGCCGGCTCGCCCGAAGAAATCCTGAAGATGCCGGCGCCCCTGTGGCAGGCGGTCGAGCGGGCCAGCGCGGTCATGGGCATTGACGAAGACCTGGTGCGCCCGCCTTCGCTGGATGCTGGCGTCATTGCTTTCGGATAGGGACGGCGCCGAAGGGTGGGTGCGCCGAGCCGTAGGTCAGGACGGACGCGGCGAGGACATCGGCCATCCGCCGCAAGTTGCAGGACAGCTTTGTTGCGGTATGTCCGTTCCAGGCAGGACTTTGTCACTCGCAGGCGATGCCCCGAAGGCGGTGGGGTTCGTCACTGGGCATTCGACGTACCAGTTTCCGGCCTTCAGATAGGGCCGGATTCCTGTGCAAGCATTGAGATCGACCACAGCCGAAACGCTCGCGTCACTTCAGCTTGACGTCAAGGCGTAAGTCATATTGTTGGCCACTACCAGCGCCTGACAAGAGAAACGTGTTGCAGGCTGTTTTGGTATCTGGGAAGTACTCGTCGCTGAAAGCTCGGCAGTAGTCATTCTTGCTGTGCCCGCTCGCGACACCTGCTGTACAAGAAACGAATGGCGTGCCATGGCCGAGGTGTGCGATCCGCCAAAAAAACGAGCGTCCGGCAATGGCCCCAGCGCTGGGAACGCCAGGCACGCAAACCCGATAGCAGGAACCACCCTTCATGTTGTTCGGGAAGGTCGCACACGCGCTGTCGGTGGCGGCGACTTGGTAGCCAGGCGCGGATACAGCTACTGTGATGGTCGTCAATGTCTTACCGTCCGCTGCGGTCGAGGTCGTGGAACTGGGTTGCGGATGTTGTGCGCGACCCATCGTCGCCACGAGCACGAACCCAATTGCGAGGATCGCCTTCCAGAAGATCTGACGCTGATTCATTGCTGCCCCTTGTACCGTGACTGCGTTGTCATAGTCTACGGTGGTTTGCCCAGCAGTCCGAACACCTTTGCGGCGTCGCCGACGAATGACATGCTCAGGCCACCTCGTCGATCAAGGCCTCGGCCAGGTGGGCTTGGGTGGTCTGGCGGGCGGTGAGGCGCTGGCGCAGGTCGGCGCACAGGCGGCGCAGGGAATCGACGCGGGCGACGATATGTTGTTGCTGTCCCAAGGGGGGGAGCGCGAAAGATAGTCTTGAAATTTCGCTGCTGTTTATGTTCTTTACCCCAGAGGTCGTTCTTATTGGGCCTTCGATTTGTTCTCTGAAAGCAGCTGTTTTTGCAGCTAGATTCAAATACTCGGGCGTAAGAAGTGCTGGGTTCAATCTAGCTCGAACAAGATAGCCGGCAAATGCAAACCCTTCCGATTCGGGCCCCACTACGGCCATAGAGCCGACGAGCGAAGCACTGCCGTTAGATCGAACAATCAGGACGTCGCCTCGCTTGAGTGCAAGCTTCGCCAAGTCATCAGTACCGAGCTGGCCAAACTTAAGATCGGTTGCGTCTATGGACCCGTTCTTGAGATTGGGGATTCGGAGGACTGGGTGCCCAACCATGTCGTAGGCACACTTCACGGCAGTGCCGTATCGCAGGTCCGCCAAAACTCCGCCAAGTCGCACGTATGACCACGCTGCTGGTAGCGGAACAGGGGAGTCCTCGCGTGAGCCAACTACTACTTGCTGGTCCTCGGGCAGAGGCGGTGACAGCAGGCCGCGAACGGCCAGTTGCAGGATGGTTTGCTCCAGGGCGTCGATGGCTTCCGGGCGGTCGAGCAGGAGGTCGAAGTGAGTGGCGACGCGTTGCCAGTTGTCGGCCAGTTCGTCGGGCGAGGCACTGGCTGTCAGCGCGCCCAGCAGGGTTTGCACGAGCTGGGCGTGTTGCGTGGCTTCGAGCTGGCCCTGGGCTTCGAGGGCATCACACAGGCTCATGAGTTCTTCGACGCGGGTGACGATGCGGGTTTGTTCGGCGAGGGGCGGGAGTCCTATCACCTCAGTCAGCACGGTCTTGGTGTCTAGATGAGGAATGGCTGCACCCTTCATACCCGAGTTGTATCGTTGAAAGCCTTCTCGGAAAATGAGTCGGAGATACGGCTGCACGAGCTTCGAGCATTCGATTACAGCTAGTGTTGATCCGACGATTCCATCCTTTCCCTGCAAGATCAGACCACTTCTCGATCCATCACAAACTACGAGTATGTCGTCCGCACTGCAGGTCAGTGCAGTGGCATCTTCGCTGTAGCGTCGAACCTGGTGTCGGTCGAGCGCCTCAATATCGAGATATGGTTTCCCAATTGGCGTTTCCGAAAGCGCCTTTGGGTTCTTACCCTTCCGGAGAGAGAAAAGATCCTGATTTCGAATCCACTCCCAAGTCATGGGTAACGTGTACGGAAAGTCTTCTTCCAAGATCGCTGCCGGAGAATCGCCTCGCTTATTCTTTCCTCCGCCAATCGATAAGCTTTTCTCAGTTCGAATTTTTCGTAGCAATTCACTCGCCAGTTCGTCGGTGGGATCCTGCGGTACCAGCTTGCCCTGCACGGCCAGCGTCAAGATCAATTCACGCAGCCGAGTCACACCACCCGGCGCGGTGGCCATCAGCTCGAAGTGCTGCACCAGCGGTGGCTGCAGATCGTTGAGGGAATCGGCACTGGGCTCACTGACTTCCATCACCGCACTCATGCGCGGGCTCCGCTCAGCGATTCGGCCAGGATGGCCTTGAGCTGGTCGCGCAGGGTCTGGGCTTCGGCTTGCAGCCTGGCGTAGTCGGCCAGCAGCACCTCGGGGTCGTGGCTCACGGCGTCCACCGCGTGCGGGTTCTTCTGGTCCAGGTTGTAGTTGGCGGCCTTGATCTGGTCGATGCCGACCTTCCACGCACGTTCGTTCTCCACCCGGGCGGCAAAGCCATCGGTCGCGCTGCCCCACCAGGCTTTTTCGGCGTCGAACTCTTCGATGCGGATGGGCTTGGTCTTGTTGTAGCTCTTCGCGCCCTCGGGGTAGGGGTGTTCGTAGTACCAGACGTGTTGCGTGGGCTGGCCCTTGGTGAAGAACAGCAGGTTGGTCTTGATGCCGGTGTAGGGCGCGAACACGCCGTTGGGCAGGCGCACGATGGTGTGCAGGTTGCACTCCGCCAGCAGCTGCTCCTTGATGCGGGTTTTGACGCCTTCGCCAAACAGGGTGCCGTCGGGCAACACCAGGGCGGCGCGGCCGTTCACTTTCAGGATGTGCTTGATGAGTACCAGGAACAGGTCGGCGGTTTCCTTGGTGCGCACATCGGCGGGGTAGCCTTGTTCAATGCCGGGCTCTTCGATGCCGCCAAAGGGCGGGTTGGTCAGCACCACGTCCACCCGGTCGGCCTGGGTGAATTCGCGCAGCGGGCGGCGCAATGTGTTGTCGTGGACGACGCTGCTGGGCACTTCGACGCCGTGGAGCAAAAGGTTGGTCACGCACAGCATGTGGGGCAACGGCTTTTTCTCGACGCCGCGAATGCTTTGCTGCAGCACGGTGTCGTCTTCCGTGGTCTTCACCTGTTTGCGCAGGTGTTCGATGGCGCAGACGAGGAAGCCGCCAGTGCCGGTGGCGGGGTCGAGCACGGTTTCGCCGAGCTGGGGGTTGACCATGTCCACCATGAACTGGGTGACGGCGCGGGGCGTGTAGAACTCGCCGGCGTTGCCGGCGCTCTGCAGGTCCTTGAGGATCTTTTCGTAGAGGTCGTTGAACTGGTGGCGCTCGCTCTGGCGGTTGAAATCGATGGTGTTGAGCTTGTTGATCACCTGGCGCAGCAGCTGGCCGCTCTTCATGTAGTTGTAGGCGTCTTCAAAGACACCGCGCACCACATAACCGCGTGGGTTGCGCACCGGGTCTGCGGCCAGGTTCTTGAGGGTGACAAAGAGTTCGGTGTTGACGAAGTCCTGCAGCTCGTCGCCGGTCATGCCTTCCGGGTTTGCAGCCCAGTTGCGCCAGCGCATGCTTTCGGGGATGGGGCTCTTGTAGGCGTCGCGGGTGAGCTCCAGCTCTTCTTCGAGCGAATCAAATACCTTGAGGAACAGCAACCAGGTGAGTTGCGAGATGCGCTGGGCGTCGCCATCCACGCCAGAGTCCTGGCGCATGATGTCTTGAATGGATTTGATGACGGGGGAGAGGTTGGACATGCGTTCGTGTGTTCAGAAAATCACGGGGCGGCGGGCGCATACAGCTCGCGCTCCAGGGTGTTCAGGGCTTCAAGGTATTGAGGGCGGCCGCCGAAGCTGCGGATCAGCTCCACCGGCAAGCCCAGCTGGTTGACCGGCGGCAGGCTGAGCACGTTGCTGGCTTCCAGCGTGGTGATGCCCTCGTCGGCGTATTTGTCGAGCAGGGCTTCGATCACCTGCCGCGCCATGGGGCCGTACTGGGTGAATACATTGCGCTTCTTGACGCGGTTGGCCCGCTCGCGCCGGGTGAGCGGCGGCTTGTTGTAGGCCACGTGCAGCAACAGGTCGAACGGATCGAGGTCTTTCAGGCCGGTGTGGGCGACTTCATCGGCCAGGGCTTCGATCAGCACGCCCTGGCGCTCCAGCTCCTCGATGAGCGCGGCCTTGCGGTCGGCGTCGTTCCAGGCCTGCAGGAACTTGTCGAGCGAGTCGTACTGGCGGGTGAGGTTGATGCGGGTGTAGTCGCGCAGGCTCTCGGTGATGAGCTTGCCGTCGGCGTTGAGGTACTGCACGCGCTCGCGGGCGACCGAGACGGTGACCATGCCGCCGACGATGTACTTCCTGGGCTCACCGTTTCCGCCTTCGCCGGGGCCGGTGGTTGTCGGGCCCAGCGGTGGGAGTCCTTCGCCCGGTGGCTGCGGCGCGGTCGGGTCGTCCACCACGGGCGGCTCGATGGGGTCGCCTTCGCCGGGCTCGTAGATCTGCACCGGGTCGCCGTCGAACGCGGGATCGGCGAAGAGCTCGGTGGCGCGCTTGAAGTCCATGATGGTGAACCAGCTCTTGCCCAGGTCTTCGCGCAGGCGGGTGCCGCGGCCGATGATCTGCTTGAACAGCGTCATGGAGCGGATGTTCTGGTCCAGCACGATGAGCTTGCAGGTCTGCGCGTCCACCCCGGTGCTCATGAGCTTGGAGGTGGTGGCGATCACCGGGTAGGTCTTCTCGGGGTCGATGAAGTTGTCGAGCTCGCGCTTGCCTTCCGGGTTGTCGCCGGTGATCTGCACCACGTACTTCGGCTGGGTGGCGCAGATATCGGCGTTGGCGTTGGCCAGGGCCTGGCGCATGCGGGCGGCGTGGTCGATGTCTTCGCAGAAGACGATGGTCTTGGCGTTGCGGTCGGTCGCCTTGAGGTATTCGGTGATCCTGGCGGCCACGGCTTCGTCGCGCTTTTCGAGCACGAGCTTGCGGTTCATGTCGGCGCCGGTGTAGACGCGGTCTTCGATCAGGTGGCCCGCCTTGTCGGTCATGCCTTCGGTGGGGCGCCAGCCGAAGGTGTCGCGGTCCAGATCGATGCGGATGACCTTGTAGGGCGCGAGGTAGCCGTCTTCAATGCCCTGCTTCAGGCTGTAGGTGTAGACCGGCTCGCCGAAGTAGTGGATGTTGGATGCGGTGTCGGTCTCTTTGGGCGTGGCGGTCAGGCCGATCTGGGTGGCGTTGCTGAAGTAGGTGAGGATGTCGCGCCAGGCCGAGTCTTCAGCGGCGCTGCCCCGGTGGCATTCGTCCACCACGATGAGGTCGAAGAAGTCGGGCGAGAACTGCTTGTAGATGTTGCTTTCTTCTTCCGTGCCGGTGACGGCCTGGTAGAGGGACAGGTAGATCTCGTAGCTCTTGTCGACCTGCTTGGTGCTCTTGTTGACCGCCAGTTCCACGTCGTCAACCGTGACGCTGCCTTGCGCGTCGATGCGCTCCACGCCCTTGGCGTTCGGACTGAGCTTGGCCATGGCGCCCTTGAACGGGCGAAAGTCGTTGACCATGGTCTGGTCGATCAGGATGTTGCGGTCGGCCAGGAACAGGATGCGCTTCCTGGCGCCGCTCTTCCACAGGCGCCAGATGATCTGGAAGGCGGTGTAGGTCTTGCCGGTGCCGGTGGCCATGACCAGCAGCACGCGGTTCTGCCCACCGGCAATGGCCTCGACCGTGCGGTTGATGGCGTTGAGCTGGTAGTAGCGCGGCGTCTTGCTGGGGGAATAGTCGAACCCAACAACCCGTTCAATCTCCGGGGTCCAGCCTTTCCAGTTGCAATAGCGCCGCCAGAGTTCGGCCGGGCTCGGGAACTCTTCCAGCGAGAGGGTTTGCTCCAGCACGCCGGTGGTCATGGTGACGTCGCGGAAGACAAAGCCGTCTCCGTTGGAGGAGAAGCTGAAAGGCACGCCCAGCAGGTCGGCGTAGTTGATGGCCTGGGCCATGCCGGCACCCACCGCCTGGTTGTTGTCCTTGGCCTCGACCACTGCCAGGGGGATGTTGAGCTTGTAGAAGAGCGCGTAGTCGGCGCGCAGCACCGTCGTCTTGTCGCGATACGACTTCTGGCCGCGGACGACGACGCGGCCTGCCCGCAGGGGGAACTCGCGGTAGATCTGGTCCATGCCATTCCAGCCGGCGGACTCCATGGCCGGGCGAATGAACTTGTCGCAGACGTCGCTTTCGGAGAGATTCTTCTTGTTCATCGGGCTCCTGGGCTCGAGTCGACATTGATAGTGCGCGGGCATTGCCTCTTGCGACACGAACTATTATCGACTGGCCCTGAGCGCGCCCTGTCCGGGGGGATTCATCGGCAGAAACTGGAACGGTGGCTCGAATGGCCGCAGCCCGACACCGCGGCCGACCAGCTCAGAAAACCCCGCTGAACGACCCCCCGTCGAGCAGGATGTTCTGACCGTTGATGTAGCCCGCGTGCACGCTGCAGAGGTAGGCGCAGGTGTTGCCGAGCTCGCTGGCGGTGCCGAAGCGGTGCGCGGGGTGCTTGGCCAGGCGCGCCTCGCGCACGGCTTCCTCGGTCTTGCCTTCGCGCTTGGCCTGTGCGGCGAAATTGCCGGCCAGGCGTGCGGTGTCGAAGGTGCCGGGCAGCAGGTTGTTGATGGTCACGCCGCGCGCCACGGTGCTGCGCGCCAGGCCCGCCACGAAGCCGGTGAGGCCGCTGCGCGCGCCGGTGGAAAGGCCCAGGCCGTCGATCGGCGACTTCACCGCGCTGGAAGTGATGTTGACGATGCGGCCGAAGCCGCGCGCCATCATGCCGTCCACCGTGGCCTTGATGAGTTCGATCGGCGCCAGCATGTTGGCGTCGATCGCGCGGTGCCAGGTGTCGCGGTCCCAGGTGCGGAAGTCGCCCGGTGGCGGGCCGCCCGCGTTGGTGACCACGATGTCGAAGTCGGGGTGGGCCGCGAAGATGCGCGCGCGGCCTTCGTCGGTCGTCACGTCGGCCGCGACCCAGCTCACCGCGCCCGCGCCCAGCGCGGCCAGGCGCTCGGCGGCCTCGCGCAGCGGGCCTTCGGTGCGCGCCACGATGACCACGTGCACGCCGTCGCGCACCAGCGCTTCGGCGCAGGCATAGCCCAGCCCCGCGCTCGCGCCGCACACGAGCGCCTTCTTGCCGGTGATGCCCAGGTCCATGGTGGTTCAGCTTTCGGTGCAAAGGGGGAGGGTGGCCTCGCGCAGGTCGACGTCGAGCCGGGCCCAGGCGTCGATCTCCACGCGCAGCTCGGGGAACACCAGCGCGTTCACCGCCACCAGGGTGGCGCAGGGATACACGCCGTCGAAGAAGTCGCGCCGCGCGCGGCCCACTTCGTCCTTGTCGGCGATGTCGGTCAGGTAGACCACGGTCTTGATCAGGTTGTGTTTGTGGCCGCCGGCAGCGGTCACCAGCGCTTCGAGCTTCTTCAGCACCAGCAGCGTCTGGTCGTAGGCGCCCAGCGGGGTGCCCTGCTCGGCGGCCTGTTTCGTGGCGGGGTGGCCGGTCATGCCCGACATCACCACCTCCTGCCCGATGCGCCAGGCGTTGGTCCAGCTCGCGGTGGGCAGGTCGGGCACCTGGGGCGTGCGGATGCGTTCGGCGAGCGCCATCACTGGCCTCCGGCCGCCACGCGCGCCTTGATGCGCTCGCGCACCGGCACGAAGTCGTAGGTGGGGTAACACTCGGTGGCGAACACGCCCCAGGCCGAGCGCTCCAGCTCCAGGTTGACGCGGCCCAGCAGGTGGGGCGGCACTTCCAGCGTGACGATCTGGCCCAGGCCCATGGCCACGGTCCACGACACCACGCGCGTGCCTTCCACCGGAAAACGCGCCCACCATTCGCTGGCCTTCAGCTTTGCCTGCACCTCGTCCAGCGTGAGGCCGGCATGGTGCTTCAGCACGATGGTGATCAGCACGTTGGGGTTGGGCACGGCGTCGCTCACGGCGCTCACTCCATCGTGATGTTGCGGTCCTTGATGACCTTGGCCCAGCGCACGGTTTCATCGCGGATGTGCTTGTCGAACGCGGTGGTCTGGATGTCCCAGGCGCTCAGGCCCTGGCCCTGCAGGCGTTCGCGCACGGCGGGCTCGGCCAGGATGGCGGCCGCGTCGCGCGCGAGCTGCGCCACCACGTCGGCCGGCGTGCCGGCGGGCGCCAGCAGGCCGTACCACGAAGGCACCACCACGCCGGGCACGCCCAGCTCGGCCAGCGTGGGAATCTCGGGCGCCGTGGGTGTGCGCGCGCTGTCGGTCACGGCCAATGCCACCAGCTTGCCGCTTCTGATGTGCGGCAACACGGTGGGCAGGTTGCTGAACATCAGCGGCACAGTGCCGCCGATCACGTCGTTGATGGCCGGCGGCGTGCCCTTGTAGGCGATGTGCAGGATGTCCACGTCCGCCTGCGACTTGAACAGCTCGCCGGCCAGGTGCAGGCCGCTGCCCACGCCGGGCGAGGCGTAGGAGAGCGAATCCGGCTTGCCCTTGGCGCGCGCGATCAGCTCGGCCACGGTCTTGATGCCGGTGCCCGGGTTGGTCACCAGCACGTTGGGCGTCTTGGCCAGCATGGCGACGGGCACGAAGTCCTTCTGGATGTCGAAGGGGAATTTCGGCATCAGCGTGGGGTTGACGGTGAGGTTGCCGGCCGGAATCACCAGCAAGGTGTGGCCGTCGGGCTTGCCGCGCTTGACCTTGTCCATGCCGATGTTGCCGGCTGCGCCGGGCGCGTTGTCCACCAGGGCCGTCTGGTTGTAGCGTTTGGCCAGGCCGTCGGCGATCACGCGCGCCAGCGTGTCGATCGGGCCGCCGGGCGGGAAGGGCGCGACGAGGGTGAACTTGTCGGAAGCCAGCTGCTTTTCAGCGGCGGTCTGTGCAAGCAGCGGGGTGGACGCCAGTGCCAGCAGGGCTGCGGCGGCGATGGTGCGGCGGGACAACATGGGTCAAATACCTTTCAGTTCAATTCAGGAGGTGGCCCAGGGCATGGGCGATTCGTTCAGTCCCCAGTAAAAGCTCTTCTGGCTTGTGTATTCAAGAATGCCGAGGCGGCCCTTCTCCTGGCCGTAGCCGCTCATCTTCACGCCGGTGAAGGGCGTGCTGATGGAGAAGACCTTGTAGGTGTTGATCCAGACGGTGCCGGTCTGCAGCGCGCGGCCGATGCGCCAGGCGCTCTTGAAGTCGCGCGTCCAGATGCCCGAGGCCAGGCCGAACATGTTGTCGTTGCACTGGGCGATCAGGTCGTCCTCGTCCTTCCATGGCAGCAGCGCGAGCACCGGGCCGAAGATCTCTTCCTGGCACATGCGCGCGCTGTTGGGCAGGCCTTCAAAGATGGTGGGCAGGTAGTAGCTGCCGCCATCGAAGTAGCCGCCCGTGGGGCGCTCGCCGCCGCACAGCACGGTGCCACCCTCGTCGCGGCCGAGCTGCACGTACTTCTCGACCGAAGCGCGGTGCCCGAGGTTGACCAGCGGGCCCATCTGCGTGGTCTCCAGCGACGGGTCGCCCACGCGCAACCGCTTCACACCCTCGATCAGGCGCGCCTTGAATTTGTCGTAGACGCTCTCGTGCACGAAGGCGCGCGAGCCGGCGATGCAGGACTCGCCCGAGGAGCTGAAGATGCCGTAGAGCACGCCGGCCACGGCGTGGTCCAGGTCGGCGTCGGGCATGACGATGGTGGGCGACTTGCCGCCGAGTTCGAGCGAAGTCGGCATGAGCTTCTCGGCCGCCAGGCGCTGGATGCCCATGCCCACGTTGGTGCCACCGGTGAAGGCGATGCGCTTGACCAGCGGGTGCTTCACGAGCGCGTCGCCCACCACGCTGCCCTTGCCCGGCAGCACGCTGATGATGCCGTCGGGCACGCCGGCCTGCTGCGCGATGCGCGCGAGCTCGATCGCCATGCGCGGCGTGATCTCGGCCGGCTTGAACACCACGGCGCAGCCGGCGGCCAGCGCCGGCGCGAGCTTCTGCGCTTCGCTGGCGATGGGGCTGTTCCACGGCGTGATGGCGCCCACCACGCCCAGCGGCTCGTGCACGCTCATGCTCAGGTAGTCGCCGCGCGAGGGGGTGATGGTGTCTTCCCAGGTTTCGGCGGCGGCGCCGAAGAACTGGAAGGTGCCGGCCGCACTGGCCACGAGGGCGCGGCATTCCTTGATCGGCTTGCCGTTGTCCAGGCGCTGCAGCTGGGCCAGCTCTTCGCCGCGCTCGCGGATGCCGCTGGCGATGCGGT
Source organism: Comamonadaceae bacterium (assembly GCA_003599455.1). Lineage (GTDB taxonomy): Bacteria > Pseudomonadota > Gammaproteobacteria > Burkholderiales > Burkholderiaceae_C > Hydrogenophaga. Next base: position 16,155 of record QZKF01000081.1, on the reverse strand, counting down.
AGAGCAGGCCGGCGCGCTCGTGGTGCTTCAGCTTGGCCCACGCGGGCAGCTGGCGCGCGCGCTCGGCGGTCTGCACGGCCTCGTCCACGTCGGCGGCGGTGGCCGCGTGCAACTCGGCGACGGTGCTGCCGTCGTGCGGGTATTCGGTGGTGTAGACGGGGCCGGAGGCGTCGCGCCAGCGGCCCGCGAAATAGCTTTGCAGTGCGACGCTCATATGGTCACCGGGGAAGTGCGGTTGTGCAGGAAGCGCAGCGCGGACAGCACCGTGAGCGCCGAGGTCTTGGGGTTGTCGGCCAGCGGCTTGCCGCGCATGGTGATCTGCATCTCGCCGAAGGCGCCGCGCACATCGATCTCGTGGATGTTCTCGGTCACGGTCGGGTCGGCGATCAGGCGCACGCGGGTCGCGTCCAGCCCCAGGCCGGCGAGCGAGACGGTGGCGGCCACGTTGGCGTTCTTCGGGTACAGGCGCGCGGCCTCGCGCGCCGAGGCTTCCAGGATCACGGTGGGCACGGTGATGGTGCCCAGGTCCACCACCTGTTCGGCGGTGGTGCCGCGCCAGCCGGCCGGCGGCTTGCGGCCGGTGTAGGTCACGCTGTCCAGGCCGGCCAGGCGCGCCGAGGCGATGGCGTCGATGCCGCCGATGGCGCCGGCCAGCAGGTGCACGCGCGTGCCGCCGCGCTGCGCGGCGTCGGCCAGCTGTTCGGGCAGGCCATCTTCCGACAGCGCGCCGATCGACAGCACCGCGCATTCGATGCCACGCTCCAGCGCGGGCAGCACATGGCAGCCGATGGCGGCGTGGCCCGCGCATTCGAGCAGCAGGGTGGTCTCGGGCGGCACCTGGCTGCAGACGGTCACGCCCGCGCCCAGCGCGGCCTGCGCCTCGGCCATGTGGCTCTCGGACACCACGACGTGCGTGATGCGCACCGTGGGGTGGCCGGCCATGCGCGCGAGCAGCGTGCGGCCGATGGCACCGAAACCGATGAGCGTGACCTGCTGCGGGTTCATACCTCGAGTTCCTTCTTCTTGGGCGGGCCGGCGAACTTCACGGCGAACGGGCCCCAGGCGTTCATGTCCACCTCCACCACCACCGGGCCGCCGCCCAGGGCGAGCGCCTTCTGCAGCGTCTCGCGCGTGGTGGCCGGGTCGGCCAGCTTGAAGTGCGGCACCTGCAGGCTGGCGCAGAGCTGCGCGAAGTCGGGCGTGTGCAGCTCCACGTAGCAGTGGCGGCTGCCGTAGATGTCGTCCTGGATGTTCTTGATGACGCCGTAGCGGCTGTCGTTCATGACGAGGAAGACCACGTCGGCCTTCTCCTGCGCGGCGCAGGCGAGCTCGCCGAGGTTGAGCATGAAGCCGCCGTCGCCGCAGAGCGAGACCGTCTTGCGGCCCAGCGCGTGTTCGGCGTTCGCCACCGCCGCGCCCACGCCCATGGCCAGGCCCTGGCCGATGCCGCCGCCCAGGGCGTGCACGCCGGCGCGCGGGTGGTCGAGCACCGGGGCGCGGTTGCCCCACATGCTGTTGGAGAGCGTGATGTCGCGCACCCACCAGAGGTGCTTGCCGGCCACCTCGCCCAGGGTGTTCTTGAGCTTGCTGTACTGGCCCAGCGTGCCGTCCACCAGCGAGGCGGCTTCGGCGCGCGTGCGCTTCACGTCGGCGACGAGCTTCGGGTCGATCTGCATGCGGCCTTCGAGCCGGTCGGCCAGCGCGTTGAGCGTGGTCGCGGCGTCGCCGTGCACGAACAGCTCGCTGCTGTAGCCGCGGCCGTCGGCCAGCGGGTTGGCGTCGACGCGGTAGCGCGTGGCGGGCAGCTTGAGCTTGTAGTTCAGCGTCTCGTTGCTGCGCAGGCGCGTGCCCACCGCGAGCATCGCGTCCACCGTCTCATAGAACTCCTCGGCCGGCTTCTGCAGGTTGTACGAACCCAGCGTGGCGGGGTGGTCTTCGGGCACGATGCCGCGGCCCTGCACCGAGGACACCACCGCCCAGCCCATGGCCACCAGGCGCTGCGCGGCCGCGCTCGCGCCGCGCGCGCCGCCGCCCAGCCACAGCAGCGGGCGCTTCGCGCTCAGCAGGCGCTCGGCCAGCGCGTCCACGGCGGCCAGGTTCGGCATCACCGGTGGCACGGCCAGCGGCGAGAGGTCGGCCGGCAGGTCCAGCTTCATCTTCTGCACGTCGATCGGGATCTCGATGCTCACCGGGCCGCAGGGCGGTGTCTGCGCCAGGCGCACGGCCTCGCGCAGCGTGGCCAGCGCGGTCTCGGGGTTGCGGATGCGGAAGGCGTCCTTGCCGACCGACTTGAGCATGGCCAGCTGCGCCGGGTGCTCGTGGATGTAGCCGAGGTCGCGGTCCAGGTAGTCGGACTCGATCTGCCCCGTGAGGTGCAGCAGCGGCGTGCCGGCGGTGATGGCCTCGACCATTGCGCCCGCCGCGTTGCCGCAGCCGGTGCCGGTGCTGGTGACGCACACGCCCAGCGTGCCGCTCACCCGCGCATACGCATCGGCCATGTTGCACGCACCCGCCTCGCCGCGCGCCGAGACGAAGCGGATCTTCGAGCGCGTGTGGAACGCGTCGAGGATGGGCATGTTGTGGATGGAGATCACGCCGAAGGCGGCGCGCACGCCGCACTGCTCCAGGAAGCGGGCGGCGAGTTCCCCCACGGTGATGCGTTTGCTGGTAGGGCTCATGCGACTTTCTTTTCGGTCGGTTTGGGTTGCCAGGCACCGCGGTTGGGCGTGTGGCTGATGCGTTCGGTGAGTTGTGTGGCGGCCTGGCGCACCTGCTCGATGAGGACTTCGAGTTCGCCGGGCTGCACGTTCTGCGCGGGCACGCTGATGCTGACCGCCGCGGCCACTTCGCCGCGGTCGTTGAACACCGGCGCGGCGATGGTGGAGATGCCGGTCTCGAAACCGCCCTGGCTCACGCCGTAGCCGTTGGCCCGGTCCTGGTCGATCAGCAGCTTGAGCTGCTTGAGCGTGGTCGGTGTCTTGGGCGTGTAGGTGGGCAGCTCGGCTTCGGGGTAGAGCTGCTTGAGGGCGTGCATGTCCAGGTCGCTGAGCAGCAGGCGGCCCAGCACGGTGGCGTGGGCGGGCAGGCGCGCGCCGACCTGGATGGAGTGGAACAGCGCGCTGCGGCCGGCCACCTTGGCGATGAAGACCACCTCGCGCGCGTCGCGCACCACCAGGTGGGCGGAGTAGCCGCAGGCGTCGCGCAGCGCTTCCAGCACCGGGCGGCCGTGTTCGGTGAGTTCCATCGAGGCCAGGAATTCGAAGCCCAGGCGCAGCACGGCCAGGCCCAGCTTGTAGTACGCACCGTCGCCCACGCGCTCAACGAAACCGCCTTGCTCCAGCGTCTGCAGCATGCGGAACACCGAGGCGCGCGGCAGGTCGAGCCGGCGCGAGATCTCGGCGCCGGTGAGCTCGCGCTCGTCGCGGTTGAACAGCATCAGCAGCTGCAGGCCGCGCATGAGGGCGGGCACGGTGTAACGGTCGTCGGACTTGTCGTTCTTGTCGGTGGTGGCCATGGGATTCCTCTTCCTGTTCAGTTCAGGCCCAGCAGGGCATTGACCGGGCCGGGGGCTTCGAGCGGGCACGCATGGCCCACGGAGCCCAGATCATTCCATGCCACGCCACCCGCCAGCGCCACGGCCTGGCAGGCCGCGGGGGTGGTGATGCCGTCGGCGTTGCCGCTGGCGACCGCCAGCGGGCATTGCAGCTGCGCCAGGTCGGCCGCGAGGGTGCCGTGCGCGAGCAGGCGAGCGGCCTGGGTGTAGCCCGCCGGGATCACCTGCGCCATGCTGTCGCGCACGGCGTCCACCAGCTCGGCCGGCGCGCCGGGCGAGAGCATGGCGGCGGCGCGCGCCTGCGCCATGCCCTGCGGGCCCAGGCGCTCCAGCGTGGCCAGGCGGTCGCGCAGCTTCTGTTCGCGCACGGCGGGTTCGGCGTTGCCGTAGCCGGCGGCGGGCGAGAGCAGCACCAGGCGCTGCACGCGCTGCGGCGCTTGCACCGCGGCGCGGGCGGCCATGAGCGCGCCCAGCGAGTGACCCACCAGCGTCACCGGGGTGTGCACGCCCAGCGCGTCGAGCCAGGCCCAGAGGCGCTCGGCGTAGTCGCCGGCGCGCGGCCAGTCGGCCTTCACCGGGTCGCTGCCACCGTAGCCCGGCGCGTCCCAGGCCAGCAGGCGCAGCGGCAGGCCACGCGCCGTGTCCAGTTGCCGCACCCAGCTGCCCGAGGCCGAACCGATGCCGTGCAGCAGCACGTGCGTGACCCCGGCCGCCATGCCCGCCTCGCGGTGCGACACGCGCAGGCCACCCGGCAGCGCGGTGCTGCGCAACGGGTAGAGGGCGAGGGCTTCGAGGGGCGTCATGGCTTGGTGCGGTGCGGGGTCGATCAGCGCTTGATCCTGGACAGGGGCGAATCGGGCGGGTAGGTGGGCGTGATCGGCTGCGGCGAGCCCAGCATCACGCACATCAGCGCGTCCTCGTCGCCCACGTTGTGTTCCTCGCGGTACACGCCGGGCGGCACCGAGATCAGGTCGCGCTCGCCGACGATGGCTTCCCAGCGCTCGCCGTCCTTCTCGCAGATCACCTTCATCGCGCCGCGCATGACGAAGAAGATCTCTTCCACGTCGTAGTGGATGTGCGAGGGGCCGATGTTGCCGGCCGGGATCACCATGGTGGAGAAGGTGAAGTGCGCCGCGGGCACGGTGTTGGTGTCCTTGTTCACGCCGGTGCCGCCGGTGCCCACGTAGCGCATCTGCGCGCGGCGGTACTTGGGGTCGTAGTCGGCCTGGAACTTCAGCGCGTCCCAGTCGTAGCTGCGGGTGGACCTGCGCGCCACGCGGCTGTCCATCCACTGCGCGAAGCTCTGGCCTTCGGCGCGCATCATGCCGCGCTGGGTCACGGCCTCGGGGGGAATGTTCGGGTCCATGAGGCCGCGTTCGTTGAACACGGGCTGGTTGGCCGCGGCGGGCTTGTTGATGGTGGCTGTGCTCATCGGGTTCTCCTTTTCAGTTCATGACAAAGCCGCCGTTGACGGGCAGCAGCTGACCGGTGATGAAGCCGCTGGCCTGCGTCAGCAGAAACAGCGCCGCGGCGTTGACGTCTTCGGGCACCTGGGGCCGCTGGATCGCGCGGCCCTTCAGGTAGTGCTCGTGCCGCGCCTGCGGCACATAGGCGGTGGCTTCCACCAGCGTGAGGCCGGGCGCGATGGCGTTGACGGTGGTGCCGTCCTCGCCCATCTCGCGCGCCAGCGAACGCGTCATGGCGATCACCGCGCCCTTGCTCGCGGCATAGGCCAGCAGGCGGGGTGCGCCCCACAAGGCGGTGTCGGAGGCCACGTTGACCACGCGGCCGCTGCCGCTGGCGGCCAGGTGGGGCCGGGCGGCGGCGGTCACCAGCCAGGTGCCGCGCACGTTGACGTCCATCACCAGGTCCCAGGTCTCGGGGCTGAGCTCGCCCATGCCCTTGCCGCCGGAGTTGGTGATGGCCGCGTTGTTGATCAGGCCGTCGAGGCCACCGAGCCATTGCGCGGCGGCGTTGACGCCATCGCGCACGCTGGCGGCGTCGAGCAGGTCGAGCGGCACGTAGTGCGCGTTCGGCCCCAGGTCTTTGGCGAGTTGTTGCCCTTGCTCGTGCAGCACGTCGCTGATGACCACGCGCGCGCCGGCTTCGACCAGCGCGCAGGCGAAGCTCGCGCCCAGGCCGCGCGCGGCGCCGGTGACGAGCACGCGGCGGTCGGTGAGCAGGATTTCGGTGGTCATGGCGTTCAGGCCACGCGCCGCTCGGCGCTGGGCAGGTAGTGCAGCACGCGCTTCTCGGCCAGCACCACCGCGTAGTAGGCGACGATGCCGATGACGGTGAGCGCGCCGATCACCACGAACACACCGGCGGTGTTGCCCTGGCCCTCGAAGAACACCAGCATGTAGCCCAGGCCCATGTTGCCGCCCACGAGTTCGCCCACGACCACGCCGATCACCGCCAGCGTGCTGGCGATGCGCAGGCCCGAGAACAGCGCCGGCAGGGTGGTGGGGTACTCGACCATGCGGAACACCTGCAGCCGGGTGGCCGAGAACGAGCGCGCCAGGTTGATCATGTCGTGGTCCATGGTGCGCATGGCCGAGAGCACGTTGATCAGCACCGGGAAGAACACGATCAGGATCGCGACCAGGATCTTGGGGTAGACGGTGTAGCCCAGCCACATCACGAACAGCGGCGCGAACGCCACCTTGGGCGCGATCTGCAGCGCCAGCAGGTAGGGCGAGAGCACGGCCTCGACCTTGGGCGAGAGGCCCAGCGCGTAGCCGATCAGCGCGCCCAGCAGCGAGCCCAGGATGAAGCCCACCACCACTTCCAGCGCGGTGATGCCGGCGTGCCAGAGCAGGCGCTCGCCCGACCAGATGCGCACCGCTTCTTCGGACACGCGCGAGAGCGGTGGCAGCACGAACTCGGGCACGCCCATGGCGCCGGGGCCGAACTCCCACAGGGCCATGAACACCACCAGCACCAGCAGGCTCCAGAGCGCTGTGCTGTAGCGCTGCAGTACGTCTTTCATGTCGCGACTTTCGAAGGCGGAGAAAAAGGAAGGGCGGCGGCGCGGCTTACTTCGCCAGCACGAACTGGTTGGTGTAGAGGTCCTTGAGCGGCGTCTCTTTCGGCACCACGCCGTTGCTCACGTAGAACTTCTGCAGCTCGCCCAGGCGGGCCTCGTCCATCAGGCCGGGCACCTTCTGCTTGGCGTAGACGTACTGGTTGAACAGCTCGAAGGCCTTCTGGATGCTGGCTTCCTTGCCCTTGTGCACCGGCACGTGGTTCACGTAGACGGCGGTCGCGGCCTTGGGGTCGGCCATGATGTCCTTCATGCCCTTGAGCGTGGCGCGCACCAGCTTCTGGATCAGCTGCGGGTTCTTGGCGATGGTCTCGTCCGAGGCCAGGATGGCCTGGGCCATGCTCTTGAAGTAGATGTCGGCCGGCAGGATGTCGACCTGCGCGCCGGCGTCCATGGCGCTCACGGTCCAGTCGGGCACGCCGGCCATGGCCGAGGCCTTCTTGGCGGCGAACTGCTGCCACACGCCGGCCGGGCCCGCGGCCTGGATGTTCACGTCGTTCTTGGTCAGGCCGACCTTGCTGAGCATGCCCAGCAGCGCGTAGTAGGTGGTGTCGGTGTAGGCCAGCACGGTCACGGTCTTGCCCTTGAGTTCGCGCGGGCTCTCGATCTTCTCGTCCTTGTGGCTCACGAGCTGGGTGAGCGAGCCGGCGCCGAGCACGGCCACGGCCTTGACCGGGATGCCCTGGGCGCGCGCGATGATGGGCGTGTCGCCGATCGCGCCACCGATCACCGCGTTGCCGGCGCCGATCTGCTTGGCCACGTCCACGCCGCCGCGCGCGGTGACGAAGTTGACCTTCAGGCCCTCGGCCTCGTAGTAGCCCTTGGCCTGCGCCAGCATCCAGGGGCCGAAGGCCGGCAGCGTGCCGGGCGCGGGCAGCAGGTAGGTGACCTCCTGCATCTGGGCGTGGGCGGCCAGGGGCGAGACCAGCGCCGCGGTGGCGAGCAGGCTCAGGCAGGCACGGCGGGTACCGTTGAAAGCGCGGGTCATCTTCATGGCAACTCCAGGGGGTGGGTGGGAAACGGTGGAAGGGGCGGAAATCAGTGCACGTCGGTCTGTGCGTCGAGCTTGAGCAGGTCCATCAGGCGGCTGACGTAGTCGCCCACGGCGTGGTGCTTGCGGCGCGCCATCGGGTTGTCGCGGCCGGGGATGTCGACCACGATCTCTTCGACGATGGTGCCGGGGCGCTCGCTCATCACCAGGATGCGGTCGGACAGCGCGACGGCCTCGGCCAGGTCGTGGGTGATGAAGAGCACGGTCTTCCGGTGCTCGGCCACGGTGCGCGCCAGGTCCTGCTGCAGGATCATCTTGGTCTGCGCGTCCAGCGCGGAGAAGGGTTCGTCCATCAGCAGCACGATGGGGTCGACCGCGAGCGTGCGCGCCATGGCCGCGCGCTGGCGCATGCCGCCCGAGAGCTGATGGGGGTAGCTGTTGCCGAAGCCCTTGAGGTGGCACTGGGCCAGCAGCTTCGCCGAGATCGCCGAGCGCTCGGCGGCCTTCACGCCGCGCAGCTCCAGGCCGAACTCCACGTTCTGCGAAATCGTGCGCCAGGGCATGAGCAGGTCTTTCTGCAGCATGAAGGCGACGTGCCTGTTCGGGCCGGTCACCACCTCGCCATTGACCTTCACAATGCCGGCCGAGGCCTTGGCCAGGCCCGAGCCCATGTTGAGCAGCGTGCTTTTTCCGCAGCCCGATGGTCCAATCAGCGAGACCACCTCGCCCGGCTGGATGGCCAGCGTCACGTTGCGCGCGGCGATCACCTCGGGGTTCTTGCCGCGGCCCGGAAATCGTTTGTCCACGCCGATGAATTCGATCGCGGGATGCAAACCGCCGGTGGCCGGGGCGGTTGCGCGGGAGCCGTGAAGTGCGTCGTTCATGGGGACCTGCGGGTGGCGGTTGATGTTTTGTATATGAAACGTTGATTCATTACAGAATCAATCGTAGGGCTCTTGACCGCCCTTGTCTGCAAAAACCCAGTAATCCGCCGGGGTATTGGCCACGCGGCCGCGGCGCGCCTGGCCCAGGGGGTCGGACGGGTGGAGCCGAGCGCCCCTGCGTCTATGGCCTAATAGCGGCTTTGCAATCTCTCTCAGGAACCAGCCATGGGCAACAAAATCGTCACCGAAGCCGACCGCAAAGCCACCCCCCGTCCGAAGCCCATCGCTGGCGTCACCCTCACCACGCCCGGCCGCGGCCAGCGCGTGAGCCTGGAGCGCGGCGTGGCCACGCGCAGCAAGAAGAACCCGGGCAAGCGCTCGAAGAAGGGCGGCTGATCGCCCCGCTGGCCCGCTCGGCCAGACCCCATGCAAAAGGCCCGCATCGCGGGCCTTTTGCATGGGGCGGCGCGATCAGCGCGTGAAGGTGAGGAAGCGGCCCTTGTAGGCCTTGCCGTCCTCCAGCGTGCGGTCGGCCGCCGCCATGCTGAGTGTGAAGCCCAGCGCGGCCATGTCGCGACCGAAGGCCGCGCGGTTGCCGCGGTCGGGGTCGACGATGATGACCACCGCCGTGGGCATGGCGTGGCGGAAGATGAAGGCCGCGAGTTGCGCCGGCTGCTGGCGCTCATACAGCAGGTCGCTGCCCACGATCAGGTCGAAGCGGCCCAGCGCGGGGTTGTCGGTGGCGGCGGTGCTTTCCCAGTTGCCGGCCTGGTAGGGCAGCGGGCCCAGGCCGTTGAGCGCGAGGTTGTGGCGCAGGAACTCCTCGGTCAGCGGATGCCAGTCGCTCACGGTCACGTCGGCGCCGCGGCGGTGCATCACCAGGCTCGCCAGCGCCAGGCCCGCGCCGATCTCCAGCACGCGCAGGCCCGCGATCGGGTGCGTGAGCATGGTGAGCGCGAGCACGCGCGACGAGGGCCACACCTGCCCGAAGTGCGACCAGCCCGCCGGCGGCAGGCCCATGTCGGCGGCGCTGCGGTCGGTGTCGGTGTACTGCTGGTCATCGAGCAGGCGACGGATGTGCCAGTCGTCACCGCCGAGCTGCAGCGTCTCGGTCCGGACTTGATAGCCTGGCATGGGTGGCCTTCGTTGGGGTTGTGGTCCACGGTACCATGCCCGGGCACCCGCCGGGTGGTGCGTCAGCGGGAGTGTTCACATGGGCTGGTTCTCCAAAGCCAAGGACGGTTTCTTTCTCAGCACCACCTTGCCCGAGGGCGTGGAGCGGTCGCAGTACCTCGGGATCGTGCACGGCGAGGCCATCATCGGCGCCAACATCTTTCGCGACCTGTTTTCCTCGGTGCGCGACGTGGTGGGCGGGCGTGCCGGCGGCTACGAGCGCGCCCTCTCGGGCGCGCGCGACGCCGCCATGGAAGACCTGATGGAGTCGGCGCGCGAGATGGGTGCCAATGGCGTGATCGGCATCGACTTTGACTACGAGGTGCTCGGCGAGACCAACGGCATGATGATGGTCGCCGTGAGCGGCACGGCGGTGAAGCTCTAGGCGTCGATCTGCATGGCCGGGCGCGCCTGCACCTTCTGCAGCCACGCCAGCACATGCGGGTGCTTCTGCACCGGCGCCCCGATGTAGGCGCTGTAGCCGATCACCGAGCCCACGCACAGGTCCACCAGCGAATACGCGTCGCCCAGCATCCAGGGCTGCTTCGCGAGCCGGGCGTCGAGCATCGCCAGCAACTCGTCCGTGGCCTTGTGGCCCGCGGCGCCGTGGGCATCGTCGGGTGTGCCCATGTCGCGCGCGGCCTGCAGGCGCACCAGCTGCGCGCCGTAGGTCACGTAGGACCAGGTGCACCACGACATGGCCTGCAGGTGCGCGGGCGTGCCCGCGGCGGGCCACAGGCCCTTCTTCACGCCATACCGTTCGCCCAGCCAGAGCTCGATCGCCAGCGCCTCGAACATGGGAGCGCCGTCCACCGTCATCGTGGGCACCTTGCCGTTGGGGTTGAGCGCGAGGTAGTCGGGGCGGCGCTGCTCGCCGGTGGTGATGTCGACCTTGACGCGCTCGTGCGGCACGCCGAGTTCGGCGAGGGCGCAGGCAATGGGCGTGGCGCTGGACATGGGGTGCCAGTAGAGAACGATCCGGGACATGGGAGGCTCCTTGGAAAAGGTTGAAGGCCGGTTCGGCACCGCGCCAAACCCGTGCCTGCAATGTCGCGCCTGTGGCGGACAGTTTCCGCCCTCGATACGGGGTAGAGTGTGGCCATGCTTTCATCGTCATCACGCCTGCTGCGGGTGTTGTCCCTGCTGCAGACCCGCAGCCACTGGGCCGGCCAGGATCTTGCCGAGCGGCTCGAGGTGCACCCCCGCACCGTGCGCCGCGACATCGACCGCCTGCGCCAGCTCGGCTACCCCATCCACGCCAGCAGCGGCGTGGCGGGCGGCTACGCGTTTCGCGCCGGGCAGTCGCTGCCGCCGCTGCTGCTCGACGACGAAGAGGCGCTGGCCGTGGCCATTGCCTTGCAGATCGCCGCGGCGGGCACCGTGAGCGGCGTCGAAGAGGGTTCGCTGCGCGCGCTGGTGAAGCTGGAGCAGGTGATGCCCGTGCGCCTGCGCCGCCGCACCGACGCGCTGCGCTCGGCCATCCTGCCGATGCAGCGCATGGGGCCGACCATCGATGCCGGCGTGCTGGCCACGCTGGCCACGGCCTGCCGCGACCAGCTGCAGGTGGGCTTTGCGTACCGCGACATGCATGGCCAGAGCACCGTGCGCACGGTGGAACCGCAGGGCCTGGTGCACACCGGCAGCCGCTGGTACCTCGTGGCCTGGGACCCGGCGCGCGACGACTGGCGCACCTTCCGCATCGACCGCGTGGAGGGCGCGCCAGGCACCGGCGCGCATTTCGCACCGCGCGCCGCGCCGGCGGGTGGCTTGCGCGCCTATGTCTCGCGTTCGGTCATGGGCGCACCGGGCGAACAGGCGCGGGTGGTGCTGCACCAGCCACACGCCGTGATGGAGCGCCGCATCGCGCACTCGGCCGCCACGCTCGAGCCCATCGACGACACGCGCTGCCTCATGCGGTGCGGCGCCCACCAGCTGGACGCGCTGGTTTACTGGCTCATGGCGCTGGACGTGGACTTCGATGTGCTGGAGCCACCCGCGCTCCAGGAGCGGATGCGCGCGGCCAGTGAGCGGCTGGCGCGCAACCTGGCCCGTGCCGAAGGTGATGGCGGCAGCGCGGCCTGAACCTCAACCGCCGCGCAAGGCCTTCAGCAGCTTCTGGCCGGCGCGCCCGCTGACTTCGTGGCCCAGGCGTTCCTGCTCGGCGCGGATCGCCACGCGGCTCTTGTCGCCCAGCATGCCGTCGACCTCGCCGATGTCGTGGCCGCGCGCGATCAGCAGGGTCTGCACCTCGCGGCGCTCGGCGCGCGAGAGGCCTGGGTCGTCGGTGGGCCAGGGCGTGGCGAAGGGGCCGCCGCCGCGCAGCCGGTCCGACAGGTGCGCGATCGCCAGGCCGTAGCTCTCGGCCGCGTTGTAGCTGTAGATGGCGTCGAAGTTGCGCAGCACCAGGAAGGCCGGGCCTTGCGGGCCCGCGGGCGTGAGCAGGCCGGCGCTGCCACTGGCCGGCAGGGGTGAGCCGTCCACGCGCTGCACGCCGCGCGCGGCCCACTCGCCCATGGCGCGCTTGGTGCGCCGGCCTTCGCCGCTGGCGCTGAAGCCGCTGGGCAGCTTCACCTCGAAGCCCCAGGGTTGACCGGTCTGCCAGCCGGCCCTGGCGAGGAAATTCGCGGTGGACGCGAGCGCGTCCACCGTACTGTCCATCAGGTCGGCCTTGCCGTCACCGTCGAAGTCCACCGCCAGGCGCTCGAAGGTGCTGGGCATGAACTGCGTGTGGCCGAAGGCGCCGGCCCACGAGCCCACCAGCCGCTCGGGCGCGATGTGGCCGGCCTGCAGGATGCGCAGCGTGGCGTAGAACTCGGTGCGGAAATAGGCCTGGCGGCGGCCGAAGCACGACAGCGTGCCCAGCGACTGCAGCAGCGGCGACTTGCCGAAGGTCTGGCCGAAGTTGCTCTCCACCCCCCACACCGCGACCACCGTGGCCGGGTCCACGCCAAAGCGCTCCTGCACGCGCGCCAGCGTGTCGGCGTGCTGCAGCAGCAGGGCCTGGCCCTGGGCCACGCGCTCCTCGTCCACCAGGCCGGCGAGGTAGTCCCAGATCGCCGTGCGGAACTCGGGCTGGAAGTTGAGCTTCTCGACCACGCCCATGTCGGGCACGAGGCCCTGCGTGTGCTGGGTGAAGGTGGCTTCGCTCACGCCGGCGGCGCGCGCGGGTGCGCGCAGGCCGCTCAGGCAGGTGTCGAACGCCGGGTCGGGAATCTGTTGTGCCCAGGCGGGGGCGGTGAGCAGGGCGGCGGACAGGAGGAGAAGGGGGGAGCGCAACAAGAAGGTCATCGGGGTCGGAGTCGGGAAGGAAGGGCCGCGTTCCGTCGGCCCTGTGTGCAGATGTTCAGACCGCCCAGGTGCTGCCGTGTTCGGGCACCAGGGCCTGCCAGCGCAGCTCGGTCTCGATGCGGTGGCGCAGCACGTCGGAGGCCTCCATGTCGCCGTGCGTGACGAACACGCGGCGCGGCGGATGGGGCAGGGACCGCAGCCAGTCCATGAGCTGGCTGGCGTCGGCATGCGCCGAAGCCGAGGCGAGCTGCACGATCTCGGCGCGCACCGGCAGGTCCTGCCCGTGGATGCGCAGCTGCGTGCCGCCACGGGCCAGCGTGGCGCCGCGCGTGCCGGGCGCCTGGTAGCCGGTGAGCAGCACCATGTTGCGGTGGTCGCCGAGGTACTGCACCAGGTGGTGCAGCACGCGCCCGCCGGTGGCCATGCCGCTGGCCGCGAGCACCACCTTGGGCCCGTGCTGGCGCGCGATCTCCTTGGACTCGTCCACGCTGCGCGTCATGCGCGCCACCTGCGCCATCTCGCGGCACTGCGCGGCGCTCAGCCGGTGCTCGCCGAGGTGGCGCGCGAACAGCTCGGTGCTGTGGATGGCCATGGGGCTGTCGAGGTAGACCGGCAGGCTGTGCGGCAGGCTGCCCGCCGCCTTGAGCTGCGCGATGGCGTGCAGCAACGCCTGCGCACGGCCCACCGCGAACACCGGCACCACCGCCGTGCCGCCGCGCGCGGCCACGCGCTGCAGCGCCGGGCCGAGTTCGGCGATCAGGTCTTCGTCGGGGTGCTCGCGGTCGCCGTAGGTGGATTCGCAGATCACCGCGTCGGCGGCGGGCGGCGGCTCGGGCGCGAGCATGATCGCGTCGTCGGGCCGGCCGAGGTCGCCCGAGAACAGGATGCGCCGCCCGCCCACCTCCAGCAGCAGGCTGGCCGCGCCCAGGATGTGGCCGGCGCCCGAGAAGTGCGCGGTCCAGCCACGCAGCGGCTCGAAGGCCTGCTGCATGGGCACGGTGCGCAGCAGCTTGAGGCTTTCCAGCGCATCGCTCTCGGTGTAGAGCGGCAGTGCGGGCGCGTGTTTCGAGAAGCCCTTGCGGTTGGCGAAGGCCGCGTCCTCTTCCTGGATGTGGCCGCTGTCGGGCAGCAGGATGGCGGCGAGGTCGCGCGTGGCCGGCGTCACCCACACCTTGCCGTGAAAGCCCTCCTTGGCCAGCACGGGCAGGTAGCCGCTGTGGTCCAGGTGGGCGTGGGTCAGCAGCACGGCGCCGATGTGGTTGGGCAGCACCGGCAGCGGATCGCGGTTGCGAAGGCGCAGCTGCTTGTAGCCCTGGAACAGCCCACAGTCGACCAGCAGGCTCTGGCCCTCGTGCTCCACCAGGTACTTGGAGCCGGTGACGGTGCCGGCACCGCCGAGGAATCGGATGTGAACGCTCATGCGGGGCATCTTAAGCCCCGCGCGGTGGGGCTCATGTCAATGCCGCGTCGAGCAGCAGCATGAACACGAAGCCCGCCAGCAGCGTGGCCGTGGCCAGGGTCTCGAATCCGTTGCGGTGTGTCTCGGGAATGATCTCGTGGCTCACCACGAACAGCATGGCGCCCGCGGCCAGCGCCAGGCCCAGCGGGTAGAAGGCCGGCACGCTGCCCAGCACCGCGAGGCCCACGATGGCACCCAGCGGTTCGGCCAGGCCGGTGAGCGCGGCCACGCCCCAGGCCTGCGCCGCGCTGCGGCCCAGCGTGCGCAGCGCCATTGCCACGATGAGGCCCTCGGGCATGTTCTGGAGGCCGATGGCCAGCGCCACCGAGGCGCCGGCCTGCGCGTTCGCAGCGTCTTGCGAGCCGGCATAGGCGGCGCCCACCGCCAGGCCTTCCGGCACGTTGTGGATCAGGATGGCCAGCACCATCAGCCTCGCGCCTTGCACCGCGGTGGCCGTGTGCGTAAGGGCATGGCCCTGCGCGGCCGGTGGCAGTACGGCGTGTTCGTGCGGCGTGAAGCGGTCCACCGCCAGCATCAACCCCATGCCCAGCGCCAGGCCCACGCCGCTGAGCGCGGCGGCGCCGACGCGGCCCTCGAACAGCGCCTGCCCCGCCTCCAGCGAAGGCAGCAGCAGCGCAAAGATGGCGGCGGCCAGCATGATGCCGGCCGAGAACGACATCAACGCCGCTTCCTGCAGCTTGCTCACGCGCTGCACCAGGAACACCGGCAAGGCACCGACCGCCGTGGCCACGGCCGCCAGCAGCGAGGCCTGCACGCCTGCGGCCATGGCGCTGCCGTGTTCGGCCGCGTCCCACCAGGCCCGTGTGGGTGCCCAGAAGGTGCTGAACGCGGCCAGCCCGGCCATCACCAGCAGGCCGGCACCCAGCGCGAGCAGGGCGTTGCGCAGCGCGTGCGGTGGTACCTGAAGGTCGAACTCTTGCAACTGGGCCCAGACGGGGCGGACTTGTTGGATCAGGGCGGCCATGGTTTTCTTCTCCTGTGGCGAAGCGAAAGGAGCTGATAGTTTGGCTAAAACTATCGAGTTAGGCCAATCGATGTTGGCAATGAAGGGGATAGGCCGGGCTGCGCGCCGCGGGTGCCGATAGAGTGCGGGCTGTCGCC
Organism: Comamonadaceae bacterium; assembly: GCA_003599455.1. Classification (GTDB taxonomy): domain Bacteria; phylum Pseudomonadota; class Gammaproteobacteria; order Burkholderiales; family Burkholderiaceae_C; genus Hydrogenophaga. Next base: position 642 of record QZKF01000081.1, on the reverse strand, counting down.
GCCAACCGAATACCCACACCGTGATCGAAATCGCCCCCTACTCGCCGGACTGGCCCGAGCGCTTCGCACAGGAGGCCGCGCTGCTGCGTGCGGTGCTGGCCCCCTGGCTGGTGGCGGAGATCGAGCACATCGGCAGCACCGCTGTGCCGGGCCTCGCGGCCAAGCCGGTCATCGACATCATGGCCCCGGTGCAGGACCTGGAGGCTTCCCGGGCGGCCATCGCGGCCGCCGGGGCGGCCGGCTACTGCCACTTCCCGTACAAGCCCGAGCAGATGCACTGGTTCTGCAAACCATCCCCGGCCCATCGCACGCACCACCTGCATCTGGTGCCCTGGGGCAGCGCGCTCTGGCACGACCGGCTCGCCTTTCGGGACGAGCTGCGCCGCAGCGATGAGCTCGCACGGCAGTACCAGGCGCTCAAGCGCGCGCTGGCCGCCCGCGATCCCCTCGACCGCGAGGCCTACACCGAGGCGAAGTCTCCTTTCGTGGCATCCGTGCTGCAAGCGCGGCGGGCGAGGATGCAGCGTGAGGACTGAACCCACCATGAAGCGCGGCATGACATCCCGCTGGGGTGCGGTGGTGCTCGCGCTGCTGGCCTTCGTGCTGTCCATTCCCGCGCTGGCGCTCAGCGTCTACAGCATC
>QZKF01000067.1 GCA_003599455.1 Comamonadaceae bacterium | reverse complement strand
TTCGGTCAGGGTTCCAGTCTTGTCCACCGCCACGGCCTTGATGAGGCGGGCATCTTCCAGGTAGGTGCCTCCCTTGATGAGAATGCCTCGGCGCGCCGCAGCTGCCAGGCCGCTCACCACGGTGACAGCCCGGGCAACTGCGCCATGATCAGTCCCGCAACAGGCTTCGAGATCGTGTTGCGCAGTGCGCATCGGCGCATTTTCGTGGTGCTGGTGTTTTGCCATGGCTCTTGCTTGAGACCAGCATTTCACACCCTGTACCGACTACAGTGTCAAGCTCTTTGTGAGGTACTCGGTCAAACTGGCGGGTGTATTCGCGATGGAGATTGACGATGCTGGCCCTGAGAACCCGTGCGCACCGGACAGATCGAAGGTCTGGCGGCTTTCAACGCAGCCGGCACTATTCTTCTCGCCTATCGACAGCAAGGTTGCCATCTGGTGCAGGGGATGGGAACTTCGGCTGCCGCTGTCTGTCTCCAAGAACTCCCATAGCTCCGAGGATTCCACATGACCCGCCGCCACATCGTTTTTTTATCGGCGTTGATCGCCCTTGCTGTGTTTGCAGCCGCTGTCTTTCTCTATCAGCGCCATACCCTGCAGGCTGCGGCGTTGCAGGCTTCAGAGCAAGCCGGTGCGATGGTGCGACCACACTCGCCAGTCATAGGTCCCGTGAACGCGCCGGTCACCATCGTCGAGTTTTTCGACCCAGCATGCGAGGCCTGCAAAGCCTTTCATCCCCGAGTCAAGCAGATCCTTGCTGCGTTTCCGCGTGAGACGCGCCTGGTGATTCGGTACACGCCATTTCACCGTGAAGCGTCTGTTGAAGCGGTGAAGATACTTGAAGCGGCACGCGCGCAGGGAAAGTTCGGAACGACGCTTGAGGCGTTGCTGGACGGACAGCGTGCATGGGCGGGGCAAGGCGCGAATGCCTCAGCGCGCGTGTTGTCTATTGCCCAGTCCGCTGGCCTCGACCTTGATCTGGCGCGCAAGCATGTTGCCGCAGGCTCGGCGGAGGCGTTGCTGGCTCAGGACGTGCTAGACCTCAAGGCGATCGGGGTTCGAGCCACCCCAACCTTCTTCGTCAATGGAAAACCACTGGCTTCTACCGACCCCGACCTCCTCTACGACATGGTCAAGAACGAAGTGGAGCGGGTTCGAAAGTAGCGATGGCTCTGGGTGCTCCAGTCCTGTTCGATGTCTCGTTAATCTGACACAAAAGCCCCGGCCAATGAGGGCCGTGGCTTTAAACCTCAGTTGCTGTGTCCTTTGTTCAGCAGGGAGCTCAGACGCGCAACTTCGTTGCCGATCGTCGTGATGCTCTTTCCGTCGGCAGTCTGGACCACTTGACCCTTGCTCAGGTGAGTCACGCTTCCAAACATGCTTTCCTTGGCCACCAGTCCGGCATTGGAGACGTGGAGCGTTTCACCGTTTTACAAAGCGATGGCCTGCTTGGCGACCGGGCGGCATCCATGGCAAAGGCCGGGACCACCGCAGCCATTGAAAGGACGAGGAAGTTGAGTTTGCGAATCATGCAGGTCTCCTTGGATGACAGTCACAGCGTCCGAATGAATCGATGCGGTACAGCGTACGAATCCAATGTAGCGATACACCCATGAGGGCTGGCTGTATGCGGCAGCGATGATGGACATGTACCCACGCCGCACCGTTGGGTGTCCTTGCATTTTCCAAGGCGGGTCATCTTGTTTTCGCGTAGATTTGCAACGCTGCGGGTCCGGGAAACCCGGATGCCGAGCTGCTTCGGTTTCTAGGCGACCTTCACAAAGCCCGACAACGCTGGTGGCGGGACGGCCGACAGAAAGATCGCACAGGTGACCAACACGCCACCGTCCATCGTCTTTACTTCGGTGCAATGACATCGACAGAAGCCGCGCGCTTGAGCGGATGCAGCAGCTGGCCCCAGTAGTCCCTCGGATAATCCTTTTCTCGCAGACCCACAGCCGCGTCGCCTAAATGGTCCCTGCTGTCAAAGTAAGTTCCCAGCGCCCGATCCCAGATCATGAAGAACTCGCCGAAGTTCACTTGCGCGTCTTCGAAGTCCCGCTTGTGGTGCCAACGATGCGTCTCGGCGACCCCAATCAAATGCCGTATGGGTCCCAGGCTGTAGTCCAGGTTGGAGTGCTGGAATGTCAGGTGAACGACCAGGATAGCCAGCCAAGCCGCTACCAGCTCCGAAGGAGTTCCCATCGCGAACAAGATCGTCAAGCCTGGCGCCGCCATCAGCGCGGCATGCAAGGGATGCCGCCGCTCGCCATTGAGCCAGTACAGGCGTTCGGCACTGTGGTGCGGCGCATGCAGGCGCCAAAGCCAGGACACCGCATGACTGAGGCGGTGCACGGCATAGAGCCCGAGGTCGAATACGGCAGCCACGAGCAGCAACTGGCTCCACAAGGGCCACTGCACGGGGAACAGGCGCCATTGCGGCGGCACGAAGTCACCCAGTCTGGCGATCCACACGGCGGTCAGCTGGATGACCGCAAGATTGACAACAGTGTGCGCGATGTCGGTGTTGGTGTCGCCGTGGTCTGTTAGCCAAGCCGCGCGGAAGGGCCGGCCTCGTTCCAGGACCGCAACGGCCAGCACGCCTGCAAGCGAGATCGCGGGCACCACCGGCCAGTACGACATGCCAGCATAGAGCTTGTAGACGATGGCTAGAGTCGAACCGCCGAATACCAGCGGATAGCTACCCCAGCGGAGGATTGATTGTGCGAGTTGCTTCATGTCGGCACCTTGGTGTTGATGTGTGCCGACGATAGAGGCGCGCCGAGCTTGCGGCTTGAACGAATCAGTCGATTGCGCCGGAAAGCGCAACTTGTCTCAGCAGGTTTGCAGGGCTGCCGCCCAACATGGCCCGGAACGTCCGGCTCAGATGGGCGGAGTCGGAGAACCCGCCCAGATGGGCGGCCTCGGTGAGAGTGCCTCCCGCCGCGAGATGTCGCAGTGTCTCGATCAGGCGCACCCACTTGAGGTAGCTGCGAAGGGGCAAGCCAGTCTGCTCCACGAACCAGTGTGAAAAGCGCTCCGGCGACACATGAACGATTGCAGCCAGGCTATGCCTGTTGGTTTCTCCCCTGCAGGCTCGAAGTTCTCGCACAACCGCTTGGAGTCGATTGTCGGCTGCAGGCGGCGGGTCCGAACGGAGGATGCCTTGAACGGTCGCCAGATCGTCTGTGTTTGCGAGAACCAGCAGCTGCCGCGCCAGGTCGAGATCGAGTGCCAGAGCGGGTTGATGCGGGCGCAATCGCAGCGCCGTCGCTTCAGGCGCGAGCGCATCGACGTAGATCGAGAGAACCGCGCCGCCGCTCAGCCTGTGGCGCATCCCCGCCGGAATCACCAGTGCTCGGCCTCGCAGGCTACGGGCCGGTGTCTCCACCTCCACGGCCCCTTTCAGGCCCACCGTGATCTGGTGGGCAAGGTGCTGGTGCCAGTCGTGCGCGCCGACGCTTCCACGGAACACGGCCATTCCTGGGGCGATCCAGGCGCGTCCAGCCCAGGCGATGCCGACCGAATTCAACGGCTTCAATGCGCTGGCTTCGGGCTTCGCGGTCCTTGCGGAGGCCGCCGGTGCCCGACCGAATGCACCCCTTGGCCCGTGGGCTTGCGAAGGTTGACTTTCTTCAGGCCATCCAGAATGCCGCACTCGGCCGCCACTCCATCGCATTCCGCCCGAAGCGACTTGAGCTCCTTCTGCAGTTCTCTCAGGTCGCGGATGCGTTGAGCCACGTGCTCAATGTGCTCGTCCAGAACGTCGTTGACGGCATGGCAGTTCTCCCGGGGCGCATCCTGGAATCGCAGCAGCGCGCGGATTTCATCGAGCGTCATATCAAGCGAACGGCAGTGCCGGATGAAGGCGAGCCGCTCCAGATGCTCTTGGCCGTAGAGGCGGTAGTTTGCGTCACTGCGAGGAGGCTCCTTCAGCAAACCTTCGCGCTCATAGTAGCGGATGGTTTCCGTTTGGGTCTGGGTCACTTTCGCGAGTTCGCCGATCTTCATGGGCAGGTCCTTTCAAGCCCGCAGTGTAGCGCCAAACCTTGAAGTACTTGTAGAGTTTGGCGTTGCCAGTGGCAACGCGATGCACCCGGCTTGTTCATCGCAAGACGTGTGCAATCACCGCGCCAGCCGCCACGACAAAGGCCACCACGCTCGGAAGGGCAGTCAGGGCCATGCCGAACGCGCGTGTCCCCGCGCCGCCCGGATATCCGCGCAGGAACGCCACGCGGCCCACGGCGAAGAAAACCACGGATGCAACAACAAACGGCATTGCCTGGCCTCTCAACAGCAGTACAACGGCCGACAGCAAGATGATCGTGACAGTGGCCTGCTCCAGCGTGTTCTGCAGGAAGGCCGCATACACCGCGATTCGCGGGCTCGGAGGACCGTAGGCGGATCCGCGAATGTCCCGCGCGGAAAGCCGCCTGGCACGCGAGACCAGGCCGATGCCGACCATGACCCAAAAGACAATGAAGAGGATGGCACCGGCCCAGAATGTCAATGCCGAATCAAGGTCGTCCGGGAAGTGCAGCATGCGCGGCATGAACAGGTAGGCAAGCCCGTACACCACAGCACAAACGGCCGCCGCGGCGCCACTGCCCCTTCGCACCTTGCGCTGCTCCTGTCGAAGTTCGTCTTCCGTCAATTGGTAGGGTGTCATTGCCAGCTCCCGCGGTTGGTTGCATCAGCCGCTGCGCTCGGGCCACGAAAAGGTCCCGCAGTAGCCGGGCGGCAATCGCTGAGGTGGCCGCTTACGCGGCGCCAGTTGGACGATCACCTGGCCTGCGCGCCCAGTAGCTCCCGCAGAGCCTTGACGATCCGCGGGCTGTCCCATTCCGCCGTTCCGCTCATGCGACCCAGTTCGCGACCTTGCCTGTCCAGCAGCAAGGTCGTGGGCACGCTGACCGCTTTGAGGGTGAAGATCGCGGCCGCATCCGCGTCGAGGAAGACGGCCAGATGCTTGATCCCCACCGACGCATAAAAGGACTTGACCTGATCCAATGCCTTGGCACCTGCGTCCATGGAGAGCGCGACGACTTGGAATTCGTCACCGCCAAGTTGCGCCTGCAGCCGATCCAACGAAGGCATTTCCTCACGGCACGGGGGGCACCATGTTGCCCAGATGTTCAGCAGGACCATTTTTCCTCTGAAACTCGAAAGATCGACCGGCCGCCCCTTGCCATCCAGCACTCTCAGGTCCGGAAGCGGGAGGGGCTGCGCGCGCATCACAAGCGGCAAATCGCTTGAGCCGGAGCCTCTGGCCGGCCGATTCGAGTGGAGGTATGTAAACAGGCCGAGACCCGCCGCTGCCGGCAGGCCCAGCGCAACCATCCAGCGCCGGCGGCGATTGGGCGTGGATTCATTCGAACTCGCCTGCATCACGCTTCCCCCAAAAGGCAGTTTGGCATCTGAGGCAGATGCTTCGGCCCCAGCGCCATACCGCGCATAGAGCCGCGGCCTGCCCTGCGGGTCATTGAAAAAGCTGGCCGCCGTATGGTCCAGCGTGTACGAGGTGGTCGCCTGCCCCTGGTTCGTGAGGGTGTGGATCTTGAAATCTTTTGCCAACTCTTGAAGCTGGCCCGGGTCTGGCCGCAATGCACAAGAAGCACGGTCGGCGCGGCGAGCAGCAAGAAGATTGCGAACACCAGCACGATGCGCCGGCGCTCCACCTTCACGTGCTGCGGTACGTTCGACATCCTGCGAAGTCCGCAGGCACTGGTGTCGCTCATGCCTTCTCTCGAGCTTGCGGTTGCCCCGACGCGGTAAAGGACGCCAGCACCAGGCAAACCGCACCCAAGGTGATGGCGATGTCTGCCACATTGAACGCTGGCCAGTGCCACCCGGCGATGTGAAAATCCAGGTAGTCGATGACGTGACCGCGCAGGGCACGATCGAAGGCGTTTCCCAGTGCGCCTCCCAGGATCAGGCTGAAGGCCAGCGATTCGCTGCGTGGCCGAGGTTGCCGCAACATCCAGATCAACCAGATGGAAACCGCGATCGCGATGGCCAGAAAGAACCAGCGCTGCCACCCGCCGGCGCCGGCAAGGAAACTGAAGGCTGCGCCGGGGTTCAGCACGTGAACCAAGTTGAAAAATGGCGTGACCGGATGAGACCAGCCCAAGGGTGTCGTGGCGTCGACAACACTTTTGGCGGCCTGGTCGGCGGCGAGGATGACGAAGGCGAGCGAAAACCAAAGAGCTTGTCGATGTGGATGCATGTTCACTTGGTGGGAATGGGGTCCGTGGGCAGTTCCGGCGTCAGTTCGGGCGGCGCTTTCAACGCCTCCTCGACCTGCTTGTCGGTCAAAGTGGCCGCCAGTGGCGGCGTGCTGGCGATCTCGGGAAGCGCCACGAGGATGGCCACCATCGTCATCTGCAGCACCAGGAACGGGGGTAGCGCCCCAGTAGCTGCCGATCGTGGAGAGAGACGAGCAAGGCCGACCCAGTCAGCCAACATGGATCGGTTGGTCCACAGCACCAGTTGGGGTTTGAGGCCGCCCCAGTAGACCACCCAGTGCCGCAGGAGTCCCGCGTCGGCAGTGCCCATATCGGTCAGGCGCTGCGCGTTTTCAGCAGCCGCAGGCCGTTGAACACCACCAGCAGGCTCGCTCCCATGTCAGCGAACACCGCCATCCACAGCGTCGCGGTGCCCGTCATTGCCAGCACCAGGAACACTGCCTTGATGCCCAGTGCCAGTGCGATGTTCTGCTTCAGGATCGCCCCCGTCTTTCGGCTCAGGCGGATGAACTGCGGGATCTTGCGCAAGTCGTCGTCCATCAACGCGACGTCGGCCGTCTCGATCGCAGTGTCGGTACCTGCTGCCCCCATCGCGAACCCGATGCTGGACTTGGCGAGCGCCGGTGCGTCGTTGATGCCGTCTCCGACCATGCCCACCGTGCCGTGGGCGGCAAGTTCGGCATCGATGGCCTTGAGTTTGTCTTGCGGCAGCAAGCCGCCGCGCGCATCGTCGATACCCACATCGCGGGCGATCACGCTGGCCGTCTGCTGGTTGTCGCCGGTCAGCATGACCGTGCGCACGCCCAGAGCGTGCAACTCGCCGATCGCCTCACGGCTGGAGTCGCGGACGGTGTCCGCCACCCCGATGACGGCCAATGCCTCGTTCTGACTGGCGATGGCGATGGCAGTCTTTCCCTCCCCCTCAAGCTTCTTCAGCGCGGTTTCCGCGGGCGCACTGCCGATTCCCAGTTCCTGCAGCAGCCTGTGGCTGCCGAGGTAGTACCACTGCCCGGCCACGCGGCCCTTGACACCGCGTCCGGTGAGCGACTCGAAATCGTCCACCTCCGCCAGCGCCTGACCGCGCTTGTCACGCCAGTGCGCGGCTACAGCGCCCGAAACCGGATGGTCGGAACGGGCGGCCAAGCTGGCCGCCAGGCGCAGTGCCTCGCCCTCATCTGACGCGATGCGCACGACGTCGGTGACGACCGGCTTGCCTTGCGTGATGGTGCCGGTCTTGTCCAGAGCGAGCGATCGGAGCTGGCGGCCTTGCTCCAGATAGGCGCCACCCTTGATCAGGATCCCGCGGCGCGCCGCCGCGGCAAGGCCGCTCACCACCGTCACCGGCGTGGAGATGACCAAGGCGCAGGGGCAGGCGATCACCAGCAGCACCAGCGCCTTGTAGACCCAATCCATCCAGGCGCCCCCGAAGAAAAGGGGCGGCACCAACATGACCGCCAACGCCACCGCAAAGACCGCCGGGGTATATACCTTGGCGAACTGGTCGATGAAGCGCTGGGTGGGCGCGCGGCTACCCTGGGCCTCTTCGACTGCCTTGATGATGCGCGCCAGCGTGGAGTGCGTGGCCTCGGCCGTCACCCGATAGACGAAGGAGCCGGTTTCGTTGATCGTTCCGGCGAACACGGTGTCGCCAGCGGCTTTCGCCACCGGGATGCTCTCACCAGTGATGGGCGCCTGGTTGACCGCCGACTGGCCACTCTCCAGGATGCCGTCCAGCGGGATGCGTTCGCCCGGCCGGACGCGAACGGGCTGGCCCACTGCCACTGTTTTAGCGGGCACCTCCAGCCAACTGCCATCAGGTTGTTGCACGGTCGCTTGCTCCGGCGCCATCGCCAGGAGGCCCCGGATCGCGTTGCGGGCGCGGTCCAGCGAAAGCACTTCGATGACTTCGGCCAGCGCGAACAGGAACATCACCATCGCCGCTTCGGGCCACTGGCCGATGAGGATCGCACCAGTAACCGCGATCGACATCAGCGCGTTGATATTGAGAATGCCGCTCCTGAGCGCCAGCCAGCCCTTCTTGTAGGTGGGCCAGCCGCCGGTGGCGATGGATACCAACGCGAGGGCAATCACCGGCCAGGCGGAGTCATTCCCCGTGCTGAATGCAATGACTTCGGCCACGGTGGCGCTCACGCCGGCTATGGCCATCAAGCCCCACTGGCGCTTGCTCACCGAGGGTTTGGGTGATTCCTCGATGTCGGCGCCTGCATCCGGCACGGCCTTCATCCCTATCGAGTGCAAGGCGGACTCCAGGTCGGCGACCGGGACCGTGTGCGACACCGTCAGTTTGCGCTGCATCAGATTGAAGTCCAGGGACTGGACCCCCGGCATGTGCTGCAGCTTCTCACGGATCAGGCCCTCTTCCGTCGGGCAGTCCATGTTCTCGATTCGATAGACGCTGAGCTGCGCGCCGCCAGGGGAAGAGACAACTGCCTCCGCTGCCGGCAAGCCGATGTCTTTCAGCGCGTTGACGATCGTCTCGCTCGACGGCAATGTGTGCCGCACGGTCAGCTTTCGCTGCATCAAATTGAAATCGAGGCCGTCGATCCCCTCGAGCGAGCCCAGCCGCTTGCGGATCAGGCCTTCTTCCGTGGGGCAGTCCATCTTTTCGATGCGGAAGTTGTCGGAGCGCACAGGCGCGCCGACGGATGCACCGGGCGTTGGCGCCGGCAGCTGTGCGTCCGCCGGCGGCATGCCAATCTCCGTCAGGGCCCGCACAACTGCGTCCGTATCCGGTAGCCGGTGGACGACAGTCAGGCGGCGCTGCGGCAAATCGAATTCCAGCTCCTCGATGCCAGCCATCCCTTGCAAGCGCTCGCGCACTTGCCGCTCCTGGTTGCGGCAATCCATCTTCGGCACATGGAGGGTGGATCGAATTGGCAATTCAACTGGCTGGTGCTGCGTCCCGGGCATTCCCAAGGCAGCGAGCGCATCGATGACCGCAACCGAATCGGGCAAGCGGTGCTCAACCGTCAGGACACGCTGCGCGAGGTCGAAGCGCAAGTCCTCGACGCCGGCGATCTGTCCCAAGCGCTCACGGATCTGCGCGACTTCGTTCTTGCAGTCCATGCGCGGAACGTGGAACGCTTCCGTGCGCACTTCCTGCAGTCCGGGTGGCAATCCGAGCTCGACGAGCGCCGCAGTCACGGGTGACACGTCGTCCAGCCGGTGCGTCACCGTCAGTCGATGCTGCTGCAGGTCGAACCCGAGCGCCTCGACCCCCGCGATCTGGCCCACGCGCTGGCGGATCTGGCGCTCTTCGCTCGGGCAATCCATCTTCTCGATGTAGAAGATGGTGTCGATCGCTGGCCGCGCTGAGCCCACCAGGGGCTGGCTGGCCAGCGATTCACATGCGGCGGTACCGCACGATTTTGTGCTGCTGGAATCCATCGCTCGACTCTCCATTTTTCTTGATGAGGGCACGATACACCTTATAGTCGCTTCAGGGTCAAACTGGCTCCGCAGCCAGTCACCCCTCAATGCGGCCTCGCGAGGTTCAGTCGGAACTGGAAGCGGGCGATTCGCGTGAAGCCTTGCGGGCGTGCCCGAGGATTTCTCTTCCGCCGTTGGCCGCAAACAGGGCCGAGACGATGCCCAGGATGAGGTCCGGCACGTTCGATCCCAGCCACAGCACGAGGACTCCGCTTGCAAGGATCGCCATGTTCACGATCGAGTCGTTGCTGGTGAAGATGGCGGATGCCTTGAAGTTGACGTCTTCGCCTTTGTGGCGCTTGAGCAGGCGCAGGCAGTACACATTGATCACCGCGTTCACCCCGGCCATCACCATCATGGCCGGCCCGATCGGCGCTTCTGAGCCCAGGAACCTGCGAATGACCTCGCCGACCAGCAGGATCGACAGGCCGATCAGGAGCCACCCGGACAGCCGCGCCGCCGCGACCTTGGCGCGCACGCTGCGGCCGACTGCGTAGATGCCCACAGCGTACACGGACGCGTCTGCCAGATTGTCCAGCGCCGCGCCGATCAGCGCCGTCGATGACGCCCACATACCCACGCCCATTCCGAGCGCACTTTGTGCCAGATTGATCAGCAGCACGTACCAGAGGATCCTGCGGTCCTGCGCGTTGCTGGACGCAAGGTCCATGGGGGCGTCGTCATCGTCCACTATCCGCCCTTTCGCGCCAGGTCCAGCAGGTACTCGGCCACCGACAGAGATTTGGAGTTCGATCCGGCCAGCGAGCCGGATGTGAGCCAGCGGCCGTTCACGCCGATCGACGGCGTGCCTTCAATCGCATAGCCGGTCGCCAGAGCGGTGGCCTGCCTCACCTTCGCCATCACGCCGAAGGAGTCCAGCACCTGAAGGAGCCGCACATGGTCTCCGCCATTGGCCGCAACGAAGCTCCCGATCTGATCGGGCGTATCGAGCTTCCTGCGTTCGTTGTGAAGGGCTGTGAACACCTTGTGGTGCAACTGCTCCACGAGACCCATCGTCTCGATCGCGAAGTACAGCTTCTGGTGGATGATGAGGTCCTCTCGAAACGCGACGGGGATGCGGCGGAAGAGAATCTCGCGCGGCAGCTTTTTCTGCCACGCGTCGATCACGGGTTCGAAGGCGTTGCAGTGCCCGCAGCTATAAGCGAAAAATTCCAGAACCTCCACCTTGCTCGCGTCGCGCGTTGGCTGCCGCGACTGCAGGACAAGATAGTTGCGGCCTTCCACGGGACGATCCTGCGCAAACGCAGACCCCTTCCATGCGACCAAGGGACCAAAGAGAGATCCGGCAAAAAGTCTTCGTTTCATGAGGCTACCAAAGGCAGAGGACCATCGATTAGAAACCATATAGTCGCTATAAGGTCAAGCGGGAGCAGCGCAAGCCGCGTGAGCATGGGGGAATTGGATCGGCGAGACCTGGGCGCTGCCTAGAATGGCGCTTCGAAAGATCTCCCAGATGACCCAACAACAACCCTTCGACGTGCTCGTCATCGGCGCGGGCTCCGGCGGCTACATCGCATCGATCCGGGCTGGTCAGCTCGGCCTGAAAGTCGCATGCGCGGAGGCCAACCCCCTAGGCGGATCCGAAAGGAGAACCTCGTCCGGGCGGAACCTGCCTGAACGTCGGCTGCATCCCGTCGAAAGCACTGCTGTCGTCGAGCGAAGAATTCGAGAAGATCCAGAAGCACGTCCTCGCGCACGGCATCCACGTGGCGGGCGCCACGATGGACGTGCCGGCCATGATCGCGCGCAAGGACGCGATCGTCACCAAGATGGCGCAAGGCATCGAATACCTGTTCCGCAAGAACAAGGTTGCCAATCTGAAGGGCCGGGCGATGATCGTTGGACGCAAGGATGGCGTCTTCAGGGTGGCCGTCACGCGATCCGTTTCCACCCAAGAGGTGACCGCCCGCAACCTCGTGATCGCAACGGGACCCCGCGCCAGTTGCCCGGCGTCGACGTGGATAACGCGGACGTCTGCGACAACGCGGGCGCACTGGACTTGCGTTCTGTTCCGCGCCGCATGCGTGGATGCCGCCAGCACGCTGTGTTTTGCCGGGCTGGTCACGCCCCAGCCGGGCATGCTGCCGCGCCTGTGCCAAGCCGCGCAGCAAGGTTCACTTCAGGCCACCACCCTCGAGGCCGCGACCTGGTAGCCATTGCTGCATTCCCAGCGACTTCGAGACGAATAATCGCCAATTCTCAGGAATCGTTGACCAGACGCCACGCCTGTCGACGTGACCTGGTCTCACCCAGCGTCGACACCCCCACCTGATCCGCAGCGGATCGGCTCAGGTGCCCGGCGCGAGGCGGAGGCGGTTCGAGTTGACGCAACCTGCGCTGATGTTCCTGCCCCGCCAGGATCAGCACTGGCTGGTGGTCGCTTCAGCAAAGCTCGCCGGTGAGCGTGCGAGGTGAGTCAAGTTCCAACGCCACGGCCGGTCATGTTCACAGGCAGAATCACGCCATGCGCCTATTGCCTGAAATCGACCACATCTCACGCCTGCCTGAATTCAACGTGATCGTGTTTGCTTTGCTGCTCAACTATCCTTGGGAATTCTTGCAAGTTCCGTTGTTCGCAGACATGCCCCAGGCTGCACACTGGGATGCGATCAGGACTTGCACGAGAGCGACGTTGGGAGATGGCGTGATCATGCTCATCGCCTATTGGACAGTTGGCTTGGTGGCTTGCAACCGGTGGTGGGTGCTGGCGCCAAGCGCGGCACGCATCTTGATGTTTGCTGCGACGGGTGTCGTGATCACGATAGCCATCGAGAGGCTGGCTGTTGCAGGACTATGGCTCGGCGGTTGGCGATACTCGTCGTTGATGCCGGTGGTCCCCGGTATCGGAGTCGGTCTGTCACCTCTGCTTCAGTGGGTGGTGCTGCCCCCACTTGTGGTCTGGTTTTCACGCCGGCAAATTCTGGGCTCAGGCCGTTGAACGACTGCCTAACGAACCCTTCTGCAGGAATTTTCGCGAGCAAGCCTCGCGACGACCCGAGGCATGATCAAAGAAAGTAATTGGAGAACGACTGCCAGCGGTTGCGCAAACGCTCAAGCGTCTAGTCCACGGTCTCGGGCCGTAGACCTGGGTTGTTCCATGCCTCCGGCATGGAGCAGATGTGTGAAGTTCAACTGAGGTACCGCCAAGTGGGTGAAGAATGAGCGAGCCTTGCCGGCTCCGTCACTCAGTCACTCGCTATCGTTGTTGAGCGGGCTTCAAAGTGGGGATCAACACCACCGCAATGTCATCTGGCCTTGTAATTTGCGTGTGTGAGCGAAGAAACCGATTGAGTCTCCCGTTCTTGCGGGATGCGCCAATCAGGCCGATGACTGCTCTCGCAACATTCGACCACGTACTGTACGTGCCCAATTTCCTGCAGCGCGACTACTTCGTCGTCCCTGAAGAATCCCCGGAGCCCCCGTAGGCACTGGACTGTGTGGTGATCTCGGATGGCCGGAACTCTCAGTTTGAATTCCACTAGGGGCAGATTTCTGGGAGTTCTGCCGTGCTGTTTGCCTGTCCCGCCACCGATGATTTCTTCCGTTCGCGCATCAATCACATGATCGACCTGCGCCATCCGTTGGCGGTGCTGACCTCGCGCATGCCCTGGCAGGAGATCGAAGCGCGGGTGGCCCAGGTCTTCTCTCGCAGAGGCCGCGCCGGTGTAGCCATGCCCCACCTGGATCTCTTCGGCGAACAGGTGCAGCGTGCCGCTGTTCCCAGCAATGCAGGACGCCCTCGTGTGCCGCTGCGCATCATGATTGCGCTGCTGTACCTCAAGCACGCCTTCAAATAGTCCGACGAGGGCGTCGTTGAGCGCTGGGGCGAGACGCCAACGTGGCAGTTCTTCTCGGGCCAGGCGTACTTTGAACACCGCCGCCCCTGCGATGCCACCACCCTGATCAAGTTCCGCCAGTTCTTGGCTGAGGAAGGCGTGGAGGAACTGTTGGCGCAAACCATCAACGTGGCCGTGGACCTCAAGCTGATCAAATCGCAGGAGCTCGCCCGCGTGATCGTGGACAGCACGGTACAACACAAGGCGATTGCCCACACCACCGACAGCCGCTTGCTGGAGACTGCGCGCGCCAAGCTGGTGGCGGCGGCCAAGGACGCCGGGGTCGATCTGAAACAGAACTTTTCCAAGGAGGGCAAGGAGCTGGGCCGCAAGGGCGCTGGTCCCTTGCGGAGAAGTCCGCGCTGGTCAGGCGTACCTACGAGCCGGGCTTGAGTGTCTCGCTCGTGGTCAGGCAGGAGGGCGTTGCGGCAAGCCTGCTGTTCCAGTGGCGCAAGCTTGAACGCTAGGGCGCACTGATGGCGGTGTCCGCCGGCGAATCCGTGGTTCCGGCCTCGGAGCTTGCCGCTGCGCGCGCCGAGATTGCCAAACTGCAGCGCGTGCTGGGCAAGAAGACGCTGGAGAACGAAATCCTCAAAGAGGCAGTGGAGTACGCCGCCGAATAAAAGTGGATTGCGCGCTCACCCTTGTTGCCCGGGGACGGCCAATGATGGCCGTCTGCCAGGCGCTGGGGTTGGCGCGCTCGAACATTCATATCCACCTGCGCCGCTCGGCCTCGTGGCTCGATGGCCGCACCGGGCCCACGCCCATTGGTGACGAACAACTTCTGTCGGACATCCGCGAGCAGATCACGGACTTGCCAAGCTACGGCTACCGGCGCGCGTGCGCGCTGCTCAATCGCCAACGCGCGAGCGTGGACGCTGCGCGGGTCAGTCCCAAGCGGGTGTATCGGGTCAGTTCAATCCCGGGGCGTTTCATTGCGAACAATCCTGCTTGGCCAAGAGGGGCAATTCCGCATGCCCATTGACCTTCCCACAGAGGCAAGCCTCACAGTGAGTGCACTACGAGGAGTTCCCCATGTTTGAATTCACAGGTCCAACCGTTCGAGTGGAAGTCGACTTGAACGCCCGACACATCACGGTGGAAGCCTTGCGACAACGCGACGATTTCGTCGAAGCATCCGCGCTTGCAGCCTATCCGACGGTTTGACGTCGCCGCTCAAACAGTCTGCTGTTCAGTATCGAACTTTCTCCCGCTTCCTCGCTCTGATCACCACATGGCTCGCCTGCTCCGAATCGCACTGTTGTCGCTGCTGCTAGTTGGACTCTCGTTCCAAGGTGCTTGGGCGGGTGCGTACCAATGTCCTGAGGGTCAAGACATGCTGCAGATCGCCCTTGAGGACATCTCCTCTGCGGTTGCTGACACGCAGCACGAGCCAGAGACTGGGGAAATGGCTCTTATTCAGGACTGTGGTGCTGCCGCTGCAGCCAGCTGCAATGCCATGGCGCTCCTGCCGCCTCAGCCCTCCGCGCCGCTCAAGCTTGGTTCTGCGGGTCCCGAGCCCACGTCCCCAGTTGCGGCCGTCCTCTTTCTCACCGATGGCCAGGACAGGCCGCCCCGCATCCACCACGGCTGACTTTTCGCCTGGCGCCGCTTGGCTGTTGTGACTGCGCGAACCGCGCAGGCAATCTCTTCTCCCCTTTTTCGCCGACGCAGCGGGTTCGAACTCGCGCGTTGGTCCAATTTTCCTCTGGAGTTCAAAATGAAATGCAATCTGAAAGTCATGCTGTCTGTTGCCGCGCTCATCGCCGCAGCGGCCGGATTCGCCTACCTCACCTTCGAGGAGGCGCGGGCCGGGATCCTCGCCAGCTTGCCCATCCTTGTTGTACTGCTGTGTCCCATCTCCATGCTGGTGATGATGAAGTTCATGCATTCGAGTTCCGATGGAGATCAGAGCACGAGCGGTACGTCCAAGCCACGTGCGCCCGCCGCGGAGTCAATCACCCCGACCAAGGAGGTGTCATGAAGCGCAACACCTTCCGTGCGATAGCGCTGGCAATCACGATGACTCCACTGGCATGGTGGAGCACCAATGCCGCAGCTGGCGTCGCACTGACGCATGTGCATGGACTCACCTATGCTGCCGACGGAGCCACGCTGTTGGTCCCGAGCCACCACGGACTGGCGGTCTACTCATCGGGACAGTGGAGCAAAGCGCCAGGCCCTGAGCACGACTACATGGGCTTTACCGGTACCCGCAACGCGCTGTACAGCAGCGGACATCCTGCGCCTGGTTCGGGCCTTAAAAATCCCTTTGGCTTGATCAAAAGCACGGATGGCGGCAAGAGCTGGAAGCAGCTCGTCTTACAAGGGGAGTCCGATTTTCATACGCTGGCCGCAAGCTACGGAACAAATGCCGTGTATGTGGTGAACCCACATCCGAACTCGCAGATGGGAACGCAAGGTGTCTACTTCACGACCAACGATGGTGAGAAATGGCAGCGCGCTGAAGCCGCCGGTCTCGCAGGACGGATCCACGGATTGGCCGTGCACCCTTCGGACTCCACCACCGTGGTGGCGGCGGCCGATCAGGGGCTGTTTCTCTCAAAGGACGCAGGCGTGAGTTTCAAGCCCGTTGCCAGCGGCAAGCGGGTGTTGGCCGCGACGTTCACGTTCAACGGCAACGAGATCTGGTGGAGCGGTTATGACGGTGGACCCACGCTGTCAGTGCTCGACTTGCGCTCCGGGGAGAAGCCACGTACGGTGAATTTGCCTGACTTGGGAGAAGATGCCGTCAGTTTCATCGCGCAGAACCCCGTGCGGACGAGCGAGATGGCGATCGCTACGTTCAAGAAGAGCATCTTCATCAGCCAGAACGCTGGCAAAAGTTGGTCGCGCATTGCAGATCAAGGAGCAACAGTGGCGGACCCGGCCGTAGCAGGCATGAAAGGTCGTCCATGAGCACACTGACAAAGGTCACGACTGCCGTGCTCGCTGTGTTCGGTGTGATCGCGATCGTCGGCTTTGCCGTCATGGTCGTAACGCATTTCTCCATGATGGGCAACTGGGCCTGCTGATGCAGTGAAGCACGTGAGGAGTCCATCATGAACAGAAACCGACGACGCGTCCTTCAAGCAGGCTCTGCGTTGGCCGCCGTCGCGCTGGCGGGCCCTGGCATGGCGGCCGGTCGCACACCCAGCTCGCGGTTGCCAGACGTGCACATCGAGCTGCGGGCGATCCGCGACGAGGTGACACTGCGGCCAGGCAAACCGACAGCCGTGTGGCGCTACATGGGCCGGCTCATCGCCGGCGACGCTGCGGCGCTGCAGATGGAAGGCGGAACTTACCTAGGTCCCACCATCCGCTTGAGTCGCGGACAGCGCGTGCGAATCGAACTGTCGAACGAGCTTCCTGAGGCGACCACCATCCACTGGCATGGGCTGCACGTGCCTGACGACATGGATGGACACCCGCGGCATGCGGTTGCGCCTGGAGGGCGCTACATCTACGAGTTCACCGTGCTCAATGGCGCTGGGACATACTGGTATCACGCTCATCCCCACGGCCGCACGGGATCTCAGGTGTACCGCGGCCTCGCCGGCGTACTGCTGGTGTCCGATGACGAGGAGTCGACTTTGGCTCTGCCCCGCGGCGGGTATGACTTGCCACTGGTCCTTCAGGATCGGACATTCGATGCTGACCAGCAACTGGTCTACCCCGCGTCCAATGAGTCGAACGCCATGATGAACGGAGGCGGCATGCATGGCGGCGCAATGATGAGCGGAAGTGCAATGGCCGGCATGATGGCCCGAATGATGGGCGTTCTGGGCGACGAGTTGCTCGTCAACGGACGATCGTCGAAAGACTTGGAAGTCCTGCCCCGGGCGTACCGGCTGCGCATGGTCAATGGAGCGAACACCCGTACATTCAAGTTGGCGTGGAGCGACGGCTCTCCCTTGACGGTGATTGGCACGGATGGCGGCCTGCTCGACAGGCCTCAGGAACGCGAATACCTGATGCTCGCGCCTGCCGAGCGTATCGATATCTGGGCCGATTTTGGGCGCTGGGATCCCGGCGCACCAGTCGTACTGAGGAGCTTGGAATTTGATGGGGGAATGACGAGGGGAGGCTCCAGGCTGCCTGACGGGTCGGGATTCGATGTGCTCAAGTTTGCAGTGCTGAGGGGAGATCGAAGCGCGGCCCTAGAACCGCCACAGCGACTTGCACATCTGCCCGACGCGCAGCCACAGAGTGCCATCAATGCAGGGTTACCAAAGGTGTTCGACCTCACAATGCGAATGATGGCGTGGGGTGTCAACGGCCGTTCGTTCAACATGCTGCAGGCAAGCCCTGAAGAGACCGTCAAACTGGGAACCCACGAGGTCTGGGAATTTCGCAATGAAGGTCAAGGCAGCATGATGGGCATGGTGATGGCCCACTCCATGCACATCCACGGCGTACAGTTCCGCGTGCTCAAACGCCAGGTCTCAAGCTCGTTTGCTGCTGCCTACCAAACGGTGAGCGCGGGATTGGTCGACGAAGGCTGGAAAGACACCGTGCTGGTCATGCCTGGCGAACGAGTTCAAGTGCTGGTAGGTTTTTCGGACTACGCTGGGCTGTTCCTGTATCACTGCCATATGCTGGAGCACGAAGATGCTGGACTGATGCGCAACTACCTCGTCCAGGCTTGACGTGCACGTGCATGATCCAGTTGAGACATCGTGCGCGAGAGTGTTCTTGCGGGGTAGCAGCCATGTGAGCTTTGGCGGGCATTCGCCAGAGCCCGGACGTCTACACAACGACAGGACATAGCAAGATGAACATGAAGGCACACCCAAATCACGGCAACAGTGCACCATCCAAGACGGCCTCGCCAACGGAGCTGAAGGACCCCGTGTGTGGCATGACCGTCACGGCGCAGTCGGGTCACAAGTTGACCCACGAGGGCCGCACCTTCTATTTCTGCAGTGCCAAGTGCCAAGGCAAGTTCGCTGCGAACCCGCTTCTATACCTCGCGCCCAAGCCACCCGCGGAGGCCTCTTCAGCGGTGGCAGGCGCGATCTACACCTGTCCGATGCACCCTGAGATTCGCCAGGACCATCCGGGCAACTGTCCCAAGTGCGGCATGACGCTCGAGCCCTTGCTGCCTGACCTTGAGGACGATGACAACCCCGAGTTGCGCGATTTCCAGCGCCGCTTCTGGTGGACGCTGCCGCTGACCGTGGTGGTCACGGTCTTGGCCATGTTTGGTCATCGGCTGCAGTGGTTCGACATGGGTACCCAAAGCTGGATTGAACTCGTGCTGGCGGTACCCATCGTGCTCTGGGCCGGGTGGCCATTCTTTGTGCGCGGCGCGCAGTCGGTGGTGAACCGCAGCCCGAACATGTGGACCCTGATCGGCCTGGGCACCGGCGCCGCTTTCGTCTACAGCGTGGTGGCCACCGTCGCCCCGCAGGTGTTCCCGGACTCGTTCATCTCCATGGGCCGCGTGGCCGTTTACTTTGAAGCCGCCGCCGTGATCATCTCGCTTACGCTGCTGGGGCAGGTGCTCGAACTAAAGGCCCGTTCTCAGACCTCGGCGGCCATCAAGTCGCTGCTTCGTCTGGCGCCAAAGACCGCCCGGCGCATCCGGGAAGACGGCACCGAAGAGGATGTGCCACTGACCCATGTGCATGTAGGCGACTTGCTGCGCGTGCGCCCAGGCGAAAAAGTACCGGTGGACGGCGAGGTGACGGAGGGCGGCAGCTCGATCGATGAATCCATGCTCACGGGCGAGCCGATGCCCGTCACCAAACGCGTGGGCGACAAGGTGATCGGCGCTACGCTCAATACCAGCGGCGCGCTGGTGATGCGATCTGAGCGCGTCGGCGCGTCCACCATGCTGTCGCAGATCGTGCAGATGGTGGCCCAGGCACAGCGTTCCCGTGCGCCCATGCAACGCATGGCCGATGTGGTGGCGGGTTACTTCGTCCTCGCTGTGGTGGGCATTGCGTTGTTGACCTTCTTTGGCTGGGGTCTGTTCGGTCCCGAGCCAAGCTGGGTGTTCGGCCTGATCAACGCGGTGGCCGTGCTGATCATTGCCTGTCCTTGCGCGCTGGGCCTGGCCACGCCCATGTCCATCATGGTCGCCACCGGTCGCGGCGCCACACACGGCGTGTTGTTCCGGGACGCAGCGGCCATAGAGAACATGCGCAAGATCGACACCCTCATCATCGACAAGACCGGAACGCTTACCGAAGGCCGTCCCACGTTTGAGCGCGCCGTTCCCGCGCCAGGCTTTGACGCCGATGAGGTGCTGCGCCTAGCCGCCAGCCTGGACCAGGGCAGCGAACACCCTTTGGCCGAGACCATCGTGCGCGCCGCCCGCGAGCGCAGCATGTCTTTGGACAAACCCGAGAACTTTGAATCTGGCTCGGGCATTGGCGTGCGTGGGCAAGTGGGAGGTCGTCAGCTGGCTCTGGGCAACACCACGCTGATGGAGCAGATCGGTGTAGCGGTTGGTGCGCTGGTGCCGCAGGCCGAGGCCTTGCGCGCAGAAGGTGCCAGCGTGATGCACCTGGCTGTTGATGGACAGCTGATGGGCCTGTTGGCAGTGTCCGATCCGGTCAAGGCCAGCACACCGGAGGCCTTAGCCACCCTCAAGGCATCCGGTCTGCGCATCGTGATGTCAACTGGCGACGGACTGACCACGGCCAAGGCTGTTGCAGCCCGCCTGGGCATCGACGAAGTGCACGGCGAGGTCAAGCCGGCCGACAAGCTGCTGCTGGTGGAAAGGTTGCAAAAGGAAGGCCGCATGGTGGCCATGGCAGGTGACGGCATCAATGATGCACCGGCCCTGGCCAAGGCCGATGTGGGAGTGGCCATGGGTACCGGGACTGACGTGGCGATGAACAGTGCGCAGATCACTTTGGTCAAGGGCGATCTGCGCGGAATTGCGATTGCGCGCGCGTTGTCGGAAGCCACGGTAGGCAACATGAAGCAAAACCTGGTGTTTGCCTTTTTGTACAACGCGCTGGGCATTCCGATTGCGGCCGGCGTGCTGTATCCACTGACGGGGTGGCTGCTGTCGCCGTTGATTGCCGCGCTGGCCATGAGCTTGAGCTCGGTGTCGGTAATTGGCAATGCGCTGCGTTTGCGGCGCGGCAAGCCATAACGGGTCGGTTCTGCGAGCCTCGGCCAACTCCACTTGACCGGTTTCTTCCGTGATTACAGGCCGTAGCAATTGAGTGGCGTTTTGCTCAGACGAAGGGGTTGCAGTGCGACCTGCGTCCAGATCGCTGACCAAAAAAAGCAGCCCTCGCACCGATGTCGGCGGGAGGGCTGCGTGGTCAGAGACTTTTCGATCGTCCCCGTTTGGATAAATCGCCTGAAGGTCAGTTCCCGTGCCCCTTGTTCAACAGGGAACTCAGACGCGCAACTTCGTTACCCATCGTCGTGATGCTTTTGCCATCGACGGTCTGGACGACTTGACCCTTGCTAAGGTGAGTCACGCTTCCAAACTTGCTTTCCTTGGCCATCAGTCCGTCTTTGAAGACGTAGAGCGTTTCACCGTTCTGCAGTGCGATGACCTGCTTGGCCTCGGACCTGGCTGCGTCCATCGCGAATGCCGGGGCCAATGCTGCCAATGAGAGGACGAGGATGCTGAGCTTGCGAATCATGGGGTGTCTCCTTCAAGAACAAATCACATTGTTCGACTGAATCAATGCGGTACGAGGTACAAGTTCAATGTAGTGAGATCCCCATGACCGGCAGCTTGCGAATGCATTACATCTCGGTCAGCGCAAAGTCAGCAGGCCCTCTCGCAACCCGATTGGCCTCCTCCTTGAATCGGTGGACACGGCAACGTTCCGTAGCTGCAAAACACGCAGCAGTCACCCGTCTTCGGCCGAAGGATCGCGTGACAGTCTTCGCATTCATAGAACCATTGGCAAGCATCGGTGGGCATGACTTCAGTCCTTGCTTGTCCACACTCAGGACAGGTCAACACCGACGTCAGGAGCACTTCGGTCAAGGCTCAACTCCCGTGACGGTTGACGGGAAGCCAGCGTCCTTGGTCGCCCGGGTCAGAGCGTCCAATGAAACCTGGGTGTCGTCGTAAACCACCGAGGTCTCCCGCCTGCCGAGATTGGACTCCACGTCGACCACGCCAACCAGTTTCGTCAACGCCTTCTTGACCGTGATCGGGCAGGTGGCGCAGGACATACCGGGGACGGAAAGAGTGACGGTTCTCTGCGCTGCCCATGCAAGCGGACTCAGCACAAATCCGACAGCAATCAAGATGTGTTTCACAGCCAGGCCTTTCATCAATAGAACCAGTGAGCTATCAGCGGGAATGCCATTGCGGTGGTGAGCAGCAGCACCACGACACCGAACAGCAGTTTGTAGATGCGGTTGATGCGGGGAATCGCACACACCTGACCTGGTTCGCAGGCAGCCGCTGGCCTCCAGATGCTTCTTGCCGCAAAGAACAGCGCCGCCAGCGATACACCCATGAACAGCGGTTGATAGGGCTCCAAGGCCGTGAGATGGCTGATCCAGGCGCCCGAGATGCCCACCAGGATCAACACCAGTGGGCCCAGGCAGCAGGCCGATGCAAAGAGGGCTGCAAGACCACCGGCCAGCAGGGCTTTGCCGCCCTGTTCGGTAGCGGGACTGGAGATGGGTGTGTTCGGGGTGGTGGAGTGCGCTGGCATGAGATAACCTTAAAGCCGTACCCAAGTACGGAGTCAAGCGACATGAGCGATATCCACACACCTTCCGCCTCCAACATGACGATTGGCGGATTGGCCAAGGCAGCCGAAGTCAATGTGGAGACCATTCGCTTCTACCAGCGGAGGGGATTGATGCCTGAGCCGCTCCGCCCATCCGGCGGGATTCGCCGCTACGCAGAAGCTGACCGTTCTCGCCTTCATTTCATCAAGTCGGCGCAGCGCCTCGGATTCAGCCTGGACGAGATAGCCGAGCTGCTGCAACTCGACGATGGCGCCAGCTGTGTCCAAGGCCGAACCAAAGCACAGACCAAGCTCGCGGATGTGAAGAGCAGGCTTGAGGACCTGCACCGGATTGAAGGAGTGCTTGAGGGATTGATTCGACTCTGCGGAGCATCCAGGGGCAAGGTGCGATGCCCGCTGATTGCAGCCTTGAAGACCGACGCTTCGTTGAGTGCCTGAGCCAGCGCTTATGCGTATGTCAGCAGCACCGCCGCTTTGCCCTTGCCACACAGATCACTTCTGCTTTGCAAGCCACTTGTCGAACTGAGCGATCTCTTTCTTTTGCGCCACGATGATCTGTTTTGCCATGGCCTTCATCTCGGGTGACTTACCGGTCTTGAGCTGCATCTCGGCCATGTTCAAAGCTTGCTGGTGATGAATTTTCATCATCATCGCGAAGTCCTTGTCGGTATTGCCCGACATGGGCATCTTTTGCATTTCCTCCATGCCCATCATCATGGAACCTTTCATGTCGTGTGCACCTGTGGCGCCTTTGTGCATATCGGACATGGGCGTCGTCGCTGGGCCTGTGGCTGGCGTGGACTGAGCATGCGCCGACATCGACATGAGCACAGTCAGCGAAACGGCACACAGAGCCTTGACAGGGACAGTGGTGAAGCGTTTTGTGGTGGATTGATGGTTCATGTGACTTCCTTGAAGCTACCCGAAGGCGGGTTCATCATCATCGACATCGATGCTCGGATTGACTGTGCGCCAACGTACGCCTGCCCATGGGTTGCGAGGCTGTGTCGGGCCGGTTTCACACAGCAGCGAGGACGTCACCCATGCAAAAAAGGGATCGGTCGTCACAACCGATCCCTTCACCACAACCGACCCATAGGATCGGATTGGCTCAATCACTTCATCGCTTTGATGTCGGTGACGACCATCTTGCCGGCGTCCTGAATGACGATGAACTGGATCTTCTCGCCCACCTGGACTTTGTCCAGCATGGCCTTGTCCTTGACGTTGAACACCATAGACATCGGAGGCATGTCCATGTGCTTGATCTCGCCATGCTTGATCGTGACCTTGCCGTTCTCCTTGTCTATCTTGCGAATTTCGCCGTCGGTCATGCCGGGTGTCGCCGCCATGCCCATCTTGCCCTGATCCATTCCCATCTTTCCTTGGTCCATGGTCATTTGAGCCAGCGCGGGTCCAGCGAAGGCAAAGGAGAGGGCGACCGCTGATGCGGCCAGACTCAGGTTCAGTGTTTTCATGAGATGTTCCTTCAATCAGGTGTGGATGTGGGGTACCGGAAAGCGAGCTTTGCCGGCTTATTTGGTGGTCACTTTGATCTGACCCTTCATGCCTGCGTCGTAGTGCCCGGGGTGAAGGCAGGCGAAATCAACGACGCCACCTTTTGTGAAACGCCAGATGACTTCGCCCTTTTGCCCAGGCTTCAAGGAAATCTTGTTGGCCTCATCGTGTTCCATGCCGGGAAACTTTTTCATCACTTCGTAGTGTTCCTTCAGCTCCTTCTCCGTGCCCAAGCTGAACTCATGCGGCACCTTGCCGGAGTTGGTGACGACGAAACGGACAGTTTCGCCCTTCTTGACGTCCACCAGTGCTGGCGTGAACCGCATGCTGTCGGCGGCGTCGACCTGAATCGTGCGGGAAGCTTTGCTGGCGACGCCGGGCTCACCGATGGGCGATTCGTTGTGGCCGCCGCCGTGCGTGCCCGCCGCTGTGGCGGCCGAGGCGGCCAGAAGGGCGGCAACGAACAAAAGGCTCGAACGCTTGGAAAGAGGGGAATGGGTGAAGATCATGTGAACTCTCTGGTTTGGTGGGTTGAGAAAACAAGCGGAAAAAAAGTGTGTTCAGACGCACGGTTCAGTGCTGCATGCCCTTGCCCATGGGCTTGACCGCTGTGCCCATCGCCGGGGTTGTGTCTGCACTTGCCTTGGGCCTGACGGCGGGCAACGGCGCACCGGTCCATTCGTGCGCAACAGTCCCTTCGGGGAACTTGTACGGGCCAGGATCTCTGTAGTCGCCCGGCTTCTGGTCCTTGCGCACTTTGAACACGGTAAACATGCCGCCCATCTCCAGCGGGCCGAACTGGCCTGTGCCCGTCATCATGGGTGCGGTGTTGTCGGGAATGGGCATCTGCATTTCGCCCATGTCGGCCATGCCGCGCTCGCCCATCAGCATGTAGTCGGGTACCACTTTCTGGATCTTGTTGACCAGGCCGCGGTGGTCCACGCCGATCATCGTGGGCACCGCATGGCCCATGGCGTTCATGGTGTGGTGGCTCTTGTGACAGTGCATGGCCCAGTCCCCTTCTTCGTCGGCGATCAGCTCGATCTGGCGCATCTGGCCCACGGCCACGTCGGTGGTCACTTCGTACCAGCGCGTGCTGGGTGGCGTCGGGCCGCCGTCGGTGCCAGTCACCAGAAACTCGTGCCCGTGCAGGTGAATCGGGTGGTTGGTCATGGTCAGGTTGCCCACACGAATGCGCACGCGGTCGTTCAGCCGCACGTTGAGCGTGTCGATGGCCGGGAATACCCGGCTGTTCCAGCACCAAATGTTGAAGTCCAGCATCGTATTGATCTTGGGCGTCTTGCTGCCCGGCTCGATGTCAAACGCGTTGAGCAGGAAGCAGAAGTCACGGTTGACCTCGCTGATGTGCGGGTGCTTGGCTTTGGGGTGGGTCACCCACATGCCCATCATGCCCATGGCCATCTGGACCATTTCGTCTGCATGGGGGTGGTACATGAAGGTTCCCGGGCGGCGTGCTTCGAATTCGTAGACGAAGGTCTTGCCCACGGGAATGGCGGGCTGGTTGAGGCCACCCACACCGTCCATGCCACTGGGCAGGCGCTGGCCGTGCCAGTGAATGGTGGTGTGCTCGGGCAGCTTGTTGGTGACGAAGATGCGCACGCGGTCGCCCTCGACCACTTCGATGGTTGGGCCTGGGCTCTGGCCGTTGTAGCCCCACATGTTGACCTTGAAGCCCGGGGAGACCTCGCGCACCACGGGTTCTGCCACCAGGTGGAATTCCTTGACGCCGTTGTTCATCTTCCAGGGCAGGGTCCAGCCGTTAAGCGTGACCACTGGGTTGTACGGCCGACCTGTGGTGGGCACCAATGGAGGCGCTGTGTCGACAGACGTTTGGTAGACAGGCTCTGGCAGTGCGGCCATGGCGGAGCGCGCAACCGCCAGCCCGGCCACCGAAGCGGCAGCACCCGCGAAAAACTGACGACGTGAATTGAGGAGACTCATGTTGATTTTCTTTCAATGCGTTCTATTCGATCAGTGGCCAGCGGCGGCAGCGGGTTCACCGCCTCCACCGCCCAGAGAGACAAAGCTGTCGGGCGCACCGCCTTGAAGGACCCACTGCAGATCGGTCTCTGCGATCCAGAAGTCCCGCTGCGCCTCGATGGCACTGGCCACCGCTTGGGACTGGCTGGAAACCTCACCCAACAAGTCCCACACGCTCTTGAGCATGCCGTTGTAGTGAAGAACGGTTTCTTCGGTGATGAACTCGCGAACCTTCAGGACCTCGTCGCGTGAACTCAAGGCCAGGGCGTGGCTGGCCAGGTAGGCCTGGCGGGCAAGGCGAGCGTTGGCGCCATTGCGCATGCCCTCGGCTCGCGGCAGTTGTGCCGCAATGGCCTCCGCACGCGCATCGAGCACCTGCGGCGACAGCGCCTGGGCGGGCATGTCTGGCAAACGGTCGGGCAAGGTGACGGCGGAATGCACACCCGTGAGACCCAATGTCTTGATGAGCGTGGCCTCCGCTTGGGTAGCTGCGTGCTGGGCGCGGCGCACATTCATCTGGGCAGAGGACTGCGCCAGCTGAACCTGGGCTTGTTGAAGCTTGCTCCAGTTGCCCACGCTCACCATGCGACGACCCAACTCGTTACCGGCTTCGGCAGCGTCCAGTGTGTCGCGGTGCTGCTTGAGCACCTGGCGGGCCGCGACAGCTTGAATCCAGGCCTTGCGGCCCTGTGCAGCCACCTCCAGCAGTTCGCCGAAGTCGTCCACCTTGCGCTGCCAGACCGGATCGACATCTGCCCACTGGCCTTTGGCGATCAGATCCACGTTGGCCGCACCAATTCTGTTCATCGGCTTGACCAGCCCACGGTGAAACAACCAGGCCTGCCGGACGGCGTCTTCGGGGGACATGAGGCTCAGCCGGGCAGCAGCTGATGCCTCGGGCTGCACGACGGGTGTGTTCTGTTTCTCCCACTTGAGAATGTCGGCATGGCCGCGTTTGAACTGGCCGACCGCGTCGTTGGCTTCGCGCCAGTTCTTTTCGGCGGGCGCCGGTGCAATCTGGGCCGACACCACCAAAGGCAGCGCCAGAACGCTTATTGCAATGGCCCGCAGTGCTGAGGAAGGGTAACGTCGATGAATCACTGATTTGCTCCTGTTCGGCTGTTTCAAGCTGGTCGCAGTGTGCAAAAGGCCACCCGTCACGAACCTGTCGGTTTCATTACAAAGTTGTCAGGTTCGGTCGCAGACTCCCGTTGGCAGCGAAAATCCCGCCCAGGAGTTCATGTGAAAATCTTGATTGTTGAAGACGAACGAAAAACGGGTGAGTACCTGTGCATGGGACTGCGTGAGGCGGGCTACGCGGTAGAGCTGCTCAACAACGGTGTGGACGGATTGCACCAGGCGCTGGAGGGCGACCACGACCTCATCATTCTGGACGTCATGCTGCCCGGCATGGACGGTTGGCAGGTGCTCAGAGGTCTGCGTGCCCAGGGCCGAGAGATGCCGGTGCTCTTCCTGACCGCCAAAGACCATGTGGACGACCGCGTCAAGGGTCTGGAGCTCGGAGCGGACGACTATCTGGTCAAGCCGTTTTCGTTCTCCGAGCTGTTGGCCAGGGTGCGCACCATC
>QZKF01000072.1 GCA_003599455.1 Comamonadaceae bacterium | reverse complement strand
GCAAGCAACAGGTCTCCGTAAACAAGCTGTCCCAACTGAAATCGAGGAACATCGCGCACGAGCGATGCAGCCAGAGGCAAGGCATTCCGGTCTCCCGATCCGATGGCCTGGTAGATTTCGATCAGTCGCGCCTCTGGAGACGAACGCAGTGAGCCAGTAAGCGCAGCTCCAGCCGCCGTTCCAGCACCATTGGCCATCGCGCTCTTTGTGAGCTGGGCGCCGGCCTGCCCGGACTGCAATACAAGCGGCACGCCTGTCAGCACGGCTTTGACGAGCAGCGCTCGTCGATTTGTGAGCGATCCGGAAGTCACGGGCTGGAGAGCAGCGTGTTGATGTCCGCCGCGATGGTCGCAGCGTCGGTCCCATAGGATGAGAACAGACGGACCCGGCCTTCGTTGTCGAACACATACTTGCCCGCCGAATGGTCCATCGTGTAGGAGGTCGGTGTGGGTCCGTCGACTTTCCGGTAGTAGATCTTGAAACTGTCTGCCACCGCCTTGAGTTCAGCTGGGTCGGGGCGCAGAGCCAGGAAGGTCGGATCGAAGTTTGTCATGTACTCCTTGAGCAGAGGCAACGTGTCTCGCTCCGGGTCCACCGTGATGAAGAGGATCTGCAACTGGTTGCCTCGATCACCCATGAGACGCTTGACCTCGGCCAAGGTGGTCATGGAGGTGGGGCACACATCCGGGCACTGCGTGAAGCCGAAAAACACCACCACCGCCTTGCCGCGGAAATCTGCCATGGTCCTCACCTGGCCAGTGTGGTCGGTCAGTTTCAGGTCTTGTGCAAAAGCGGCGCCGGTGATGTCCGTGCTCTTGAACGTGGGTGTCTCAGGCGAGCAACCAGCAAGCATGCCGCCCGCGGCGAGCCACAAGGTACCCAGCGCCAGAGCCTTGCGTCGGTTGAAGGGAAGAGTGGGTGTCATGGACTTCATTTCTTCGCCTTGGCAACCTCTTCCGCCACCAGAGCGGCCAACTGCTCAGGTCCAAAACTCGGCAGGCTTCGACCATTCACAAAGAAGGTGGGCGTTTTGGTGACCTGCAGCGCGGTGAGGTCTTCAATGTCCTGTTGCAACAAAGACTGCATGCCGGGCTTCTCGATGTCCTGGCGGGCCTTGACGAGGTCCAGTCCGGCCTGCTCCGCCACTTTGAATGCCGTCTCGATGTTTGGCTGGCCGTGATCCGCCCAGGCGGGCTGTGCGGCGAGCACAGCCTCAAGAACAGTTTGGTACTTGCCCTGGCTCTTGGACGACTCCAGCAGCTTGACCACCTGGTCCGAACCTTGGTGAAAAGGTGCATACCGGATCACCAGTCGCACGTCGTTGGGGTATTGCGCCATCAGGTTCTTGACGATGGGATAGAAGGCACGGCAAGTCTCACAGGCGGGGTCGAAGAACTCGACGATGGTGACCGGGGCACCTTGGGGGCCAAACACCGGCGAGTGCATGCGAACCAAACGGGTCTGCTCGGCCTTGACCTGCACTTCCTGTGCGTTCTGAACGCGCTTGTGATAGGCGTTCATGCCCAGGTAGAAGAACAGGGCAACAATGGCCACCAGGCCAATGACGGTGAATTTTTTGGCGTTCATGAACGGGTCTTTCTCAAGTAAGCAAAAAGCAGGATGACGATGGCGACGAAGGCTGCGAGTGACAACCAGGGAATTTGGATGCCGCCCAGAATCTCCAGACTTTGTTCGCTGCACGAGGGTCCGGTGCCACAGGGAACCCACCACTTCGGCACCCAGCCGGCGATCAGCGAGGAGTGGTAGCCGGCCATGGCTGCGCCACCCAGCGCCAACGGCAGCGCATAGACGGCACCCCTCCGGTCTTCAGCGAAGGCGGCCATGCCCAGGATGAGTGCCAGCGGGAACATGAAGATCCTCTGGTACCAGCACAGCAGACAGGGCGTCATGCCCATGACTTCACCGATGAAGAGCGCGCCGAGCGTTGAGACCAGGGCCAAGGCCCAGGCGGCCATGATCCAGAACCAACCCCGCTTCATGAGGGCAGCTCCTCAGACGTCTTGCTAGTCGTTTTGCGTGGTGGCGATTTCAGTGATGCGAAGCACCAGACCAGCGTGGAGCACACGATGAAGATATCAGCCAGATTGAAAGCCGGCCAATGGATGCTGCGCCAGTGAAAGTCAAGGAAGTCCACCACGGCGCCGATCTGGACGCGATCCGCGAGGTTGCCGCCGCCACCGCCCGCCACAAATGCGCCGACCCACCGATCCAGCGGTTCGGCCTGCCGTGCAAGGCAGAGCACAGAGACAACTCCCACCACCAGCGCTGTCACGCCGATGAAAAACCAGCGTTGCCAGCCACCTGCATCGGCCAGCAACGAGAAGGCCGCACCCGTGTTGAGCACATGCACAAAGTTGAACCACTCGGTCACTTTGATGGCTTCACCGAGGTCAAGGGTGGTTGAGAAGTACGATTTGCTGAGTTGATCAGCAAACAAAAGCACCGAGACGGCGGCCAGCCACGTCCATCGCTGGTATCGCTGGGTCCAGCGAACATTCATGTGAGAGTCCTTCCAAAACGATCCGGGGATGGCCACCGTGTGCGACGGCGGCCACTTGAAGCCAGGGGATCGGGGAAGAGGTGCCCGTCAGCGCGTCAGACGGACCGGTTCAGCCCCGAATGTTTCGGGGCTGACCATTGGGGACGGTAGGGTCGCTCGTGCCAGGGCGGCAGGATCAGTTCGACGAGGTGTTGGCCCCGCTCAATGCCAGCAGGGTCAACCATGATCGCTGCCGTTGCCGACACAGCGGCAGCGCAGTTGGCGTGGCAGGTTCCGCAGTCAAGATCAAACCCCAGTCCGTTGGCGGTCAGATCTTCTGTACCCTGAACCGGCAACAGATGCGTGGGCTGATGGTGTTGGGCTTGGAGTTCTTGGGCCACCGCAACGTGGCCGCAGCACTCGGTCGCCGCAGCCGCAGAGAACTGCAGCGGCAGCAGCGCAAGCATCAGCAGGAACAGGAGAACACGCATAAATAGATTTTATGCGGCAGGCGTTCTACCAGTGCGTGCCTGGGCGATCAAGCCGGCCAGCTCCGGGCGTACCGGAAGCGGCTCGAAGGCGCTCACAGTGGATCGACCCGGGTTGCCCAGCGGCAAGCGCCCGCTCAAGTGGCCCAAGGGCACCAAGGCAAGCCGGAGCACCTGACCTGCGGCCTCAGACCAGTCGCGCATGCGCCAGGCCAGTCCCAGCATGTGCACGTGCGTCTGCAAGTGCGGCCTGATGTGGAGCTGCCCCACCACATGCGCTGCCTCTAGGTACAACCAGGCTTGTTCACTCGAACTAGCCTTATTCGCCTCGTGCATCAATCGGGCATGGGTCGTCTCATCGAACCGGCGAGTGGACGGTGGCTCAGTGGACGTGGCCATGGTGGTCCTTTGCGCTGTCATCACCGAGTTCACCCCACGCCTGCCGCATCACCGTCCACCCGCCATGCAGCGCCAGCGCCGCCATCAGGCTGGCCACCGCCAGATCGGGCCAGGCCGAGCCGGTGCCGAACACACCGAGCGCGGCCATGAACACCGCCACGTTGCCGATGGCGTCGTTGCGCGAGCACAGCCACACGCTGCGCATGTTGGCGTCGCCTTCGCGAAACGCGTAGAGCATCCAGGCCACGGCCACGTTGGCCAGCAGCGCCAGCAGCGCCACCGCGCCCATGGTCGTGGCCTGCGGCACGCCACCGTGCCACAGAGCCCACACTGCAGCGCCCAACACATACAGGCCAAAGCCCATCATGCTCACCGCCTTAAGCATGGCCGCGCGCGCGCGCCAGGCCAGCGCAGACGCCAGCACCGCGAGCGACACGGCGTAATTCAGCGCGTCACCCGCAAAGTCCACCGCGTCGGCCAGCAGCGAGAGCGATCCGGCCTGCAGGCCCGCGCCGATCTCGATGAGGAACATGGCGGCGTTGACGATCAGCGCGATCCACAGGATCTTGCGGTAGCGGGGCAGGTTGACGAGCGTCTCGGGCTTGGGGGTGTCGTGGTCACAGCAATGGGCGGACATGGTTTTCCTTTCGATGCCTGCATTGGAAACCCTGGAGCCGCTACAGTGTCAACCACTCCTATCCAGGAGGTTACGGGCGAAGCAGGTCAGGAGACCTGCCCCAGTTAAGAGGGAGGTTGCCATGCGCAAATGGAAGATGACCAGCTATGGACGAACTGCACATCATCTTTTCTCAATCAGGAGATGAGGATCCTGTTGCCCCTGGAGGCAACGAGAACCCCGGAGTTTGTTACTCGTCACGCTCCCTGGATCGCAGCGGCCCGTAGGCGCAGGGCATTGCCGATCACCGAAGCCGAGCTCAGGCTCATGGCCAAGGCAGCGATCATGGGCGAGAGCAGCCAGCCCGTGAAGGGATACAGCAAGCCGGCGGCCAGCGGAATGCCCAGCGCGTTGTAGACGAAGGCAAAGGCCAGGTTCTGCTTCATGTTGGCCACAGTGGCCACCGAGAGCGCCCGGGCTGTGGCAATGCCGCGCAGGTCGCCTTTGACCAGCGTGAGTTGCGCGCTGTTCATGGCCACGTCGGTGCCGGTGCCCATGGCAATGCCCACGTCGGCGCAGGCCAGGGCCGGCGCGTCGTTGATGCCGTCGCCCGCCATCGCCACCACGCGGCCCTCTGCCTGGAGCTTCTCCACCAGTTTGAGTTTGTCGGCCGGTTTCACTTCACCGTGCACTTCGTCGATGCCCAGGCGCTGGGCCACTGAGCGCGCGGTGGTCAGGCCGTCGCCTGTGGCCATGATCACGCGAATGTTGGCCTCGCGCAGCGACGCCAGCGCATCGGCCGTGGTGGCCTTGATCGGGTCGGACACGGCCAGCAAACCGGCCAGCACCTTGTCGGCCGCGAGGTACATGACGCTGGCGCCTTGTGCACGCAGCGCTTCGGCCTCGCTGGCCAGCGGTGATTCGTCCACGCCCAGCTGCTCCATCAGCGCCGTGTTGCCCAGGGCCAGGGCCAGGCCACTCACACTGCCTCGCACCCCGATGCCGGATGCCGAGTCGAACTGCTCGGGCTTGTCCAGCGCAAGCCCCTGTTGCTTCGCCGCGGCCACGAGGGCGGCGGCCAGCGGGTGTTCGCTGCCCTGATCCAGGCTGGCAGCGAGGCGCAGGACTTCATCTTCGGCAAAGCGCCCGAAGCCGATGGCTCGCTCGAAGGTCGGTCGCCCTTCGGTCAGGGTGCCGGTCTTGTCGACGATCAGCGTGTCGACCTTGCGCAGGTTCTCGATGGCGGCGGCGTCGCGAAACAGCACACCGTGGGTGGCGCCACGACCGGTGGCCACCATGATCGACATGGGCGTGGCCAGCCCCAGTGCGCAGGGACACGCGATGATCAGCACCGCCACGGCGTTGATGAGCGCATGCACCCAGCTCGGCTCGGGCCCGAACCAGCCCCAGACGAAAAAGGTGAGCAATGCCGCCGCCACGACCCCCATCACGAAGTAGCCCGCCACGTGGTCGGCCATGCGCTGCATGGGCGCGCGCGAGCGCTGCGCCATGGCCACCATCTGCACGATCTGCGAGAGCACGGTGGCCGATCCCACATGCCCGGATTTCATCACCAGAGCGCCGCTGGCGTTCAGCGTGGCACCGATCAGCTTGTCGCCCACGCGTTTGGTCACCGGCAGTGGCTCGCCGGTGAGCATCGATTCGTCCACCGCGCTGCTGCCTTCGACCACCGTGCCGTCGGTGGGCACTTTCTCGCCCGGGCGCACGCGCAGCAGGTCGCCCACATGCACGTGGGCCAGCGGAATGTCTTCTTCCTGCCCGTCGGCTGTGATGCGACGCGCGGTCTTGGGCGCCAACCCCAGCAGCGAACGGATGGCCGCCGAGGTTTGTGAACGCGCCTTGAGCTCCAGCAGTTGGCCCAGCAAGGTCAGCGAGATGATCACGGCCGCCGCTTCGAAGTACACCGACACGCGCCCCATGGAGACGAACGAATCGGGGAACACCTGCGGCGCCGCCGTGGCCACGACGCTGTAGACAAACGCCGAGCCGGTGCCCAGGCTGATCAGCGTCCACATGTTGGGGCTGCGGTTCAGCACTGACTGCGCGCCCCGCACGAAAAACGGCCAGCCGGCCCACAGCACGACGGGTGCCGTGAGCACAAGTTCGATCCAGCTTTGCGTGGCCATCTCGAACCAGCCCAGGTTGTGGCCAACCATCGCCAGCACGGCCACCACCACGGTGAGCGGCAAGGTCCACCAGAAGCGGTGCTGGAAATCCAGCAGCTCGGGGTTTTCGGTCTCGTCCAGCGCCGGCATGACCGGCTCCAGCGACATGCCGCATTTGGGACAGTTGCCCGGCTGGTCCTGGCGGATCTCCGGGTGCATCGGACAGGTGTAGACCGTGCCCTCCAGCGGAGATGTCACGGGTGGAGACGCCGGCGTACCCGGGCTTCCAGCGTGACGGTGTTCGTGATGACGATGTGACTCCATGGCGTGGATCCGATCTTCGGGCTGGCTTTGCCAGGCCCATGGTGAGGTCAACTGCAGCAGCAACCGCCCTTGGGCGCAGCGGGCGGTGGCGGACTGTCGGTTACCTGACCTGACGGGGCGCCATTGGTGACCACCACGCTTTCGTAGCGCCTTGCCGCCAATGCAGAAATCAGCTGCGATGGCGCCACGTTCGCTTCAGCTGTGACCCTCACACGGCCAGCTCGCAGATCCACAGCGACGTCTTGCACACCGTCGATTGGAGCCAGGGCCGTTGTGACGCGCTGGACGCAGGCACCGCAGGTCATGCCCTGCACATCGAGATCGATGATGTTCATCGTGATCTCCTTCACTTTCCGGCGGGCGGGATGGTTACACCTGGCATGCGCTGCATCATCATTTCCATCATGGTCTGCATCAGGTCCATGCGCATCTCCATCATCTGATGGTGCTTGGACATGTCCATGGGCATGTCCTTCATGCCCGCCATTCCCGGCATTCCCGGCTTGCCGTGCATGCCGCCCATCTCCTTCATGTCTTTCATGTCCTTCATGCCTTTCATCATGGTCATGCCTTCGTGCATGGTTTTCATGTGCTCGTCCATCAAGGCCTGGCGCTCTGCTGGCGTCTTGGCATTCATCATCTTGTCGCGCATGACCTGCATTTTTTTCATATGGTCGTGCATGGCAGACGGTGCCCCAGATGGTGCCGAAGCGGCTTGATGGGCAGCGTGTTCATCGACTTTGGCCGCCGACATGGGACCTGCTCCCGGGGCGTTCGGGTTGGCGCAAGCAGTCAGAAAAACAGCGGTGGAAAGCATGAGGAAGGTGTGGATGGTTTTCACGATGGTGGTCTCGAAGGAATGGGGAGCTGCCGCAGGCGGCAACAAAATGGGGACGCCATCTGGGTGACTCAGACAGCAAGAGCGCTCTTCGCAATGGGCTGCGAAGCGGTCTACAAGGTCAAACGATGGGGTCGCGCAGCGAAGGGCGAAGCCATGTGCGGGGGTCTGGTAGCGTGTATCCGCAGTTGAACTGCGGTGGGTGTAGCCATGGTTGGCGCCGCAGTCCGCGAAAGCACGCCCACCCAACCCGAACTGCCGTCGGCGAGGGGCTGATCAACCTTGGTGATGGCCAGCGGTGCCTCATCACAAAACTTCAAGCATCCCGCATCAACAGGGTCGCTTTGTGCGCGGTGATGGCCTTGTGCAACCGATTCATGGTCTGGTGACGCCGTTGAAGAGTCGTGAGCGCCGCGGTCAGGCTCGCTCAAGAGGCAGGCATTGGCCACCCCGGCGCCCAATGCAAACAGCCACACCGCCAGGATGATTCTGGTGGCATGGCGCAGCGAGCGGCGGTGAATGTGCATCTTTGTCAGACGAACTGTGGAAACAATTCAAGGCTAAACATGTGGGCTCAAGCCGCCTTGATGCAAATCAAGAAAGCTGGCCAGAAGACGGTCCCCGGCCAATAAAGTGTGCGGCGGCTCATCACCATGGTCGGTTCGCCACCGAACAGACTGGAAGGCTGGCACTGGCCACACCGGCGCAGTACTTGCTGGACTCGCGCCTCTACCGCGCGGGCTGGAATGCCGTGCGAGCAGGTGCCGGAAACATGGACCTGTTGGTGGCCCAGGGTACCAGCGCCGGATACGGCCTGAGCGTCTATCTGCTGTTCAAGCACGCGGAGCACGGCACGCCGCACCCGTACTTCGAAGCCGCAGCGGTGATCGTCACACTGGTTCTGCTAGGCAAATGGCTCAAGTCGCGCGCCAAGCGCCATACCACCGCCATCATCGCGGCGCTCAACATTCTCAAGCCCGAGGTGGCACGCGCACGTATGCCTTATGGCAATGTGGATATTGCGATTTCGCAGGTGAAGATCGGGGGCATCGTGGTGGTGCGCCCGGGAGAGCGTATTCCGGTCGACGGTGTAGTCACCATCGGCTCCAGCCGGGTGGACGAATCGCTGATCACAGGCGAGAGTCCGCCGGGTGGCCAAGCACGCGGGCGACAAGGTCACCGGCGGCGCCGTCAATGCCCGGTTACTGCTGCTGGTGGAAACCACTGCGGTGGGCGCGGAGTCCACGCTCTCGCGCATCGTTCGTATGGTCGAGTCGGCGCAGGCCGAGAAAGCGCCGATACAGCGTAGCGTTGACCGCGTGAGTGCCGTCCTTGTTTCGGTGGTGCTGTTGATCGCTAACCACACCCTGTTGGGCTGAGGCCTGGGCACCGGTGACAGGGAGCAGGCACTCCTGAACGCGTTGGCGGTGCTGGTGATCGCATGTCCGCGTGCCGCGTGCCGTGGACCTTGCGACGCCCACAGCCATTCGAGAGTAACGCGAGCTGGGCATGGCGTGCAGCCATTCCTGTACGTCGTCACGAGCCTCTTGATGTTCAAAGAGCACCCCCAGCACCGTCAGGTTCAAGTGCTCTCGCTTGAGTGCAAAGGTGAGTTGGCCCGCTTACGACTCGGTGTCGCTCAAGCGCCTCAAAGGCAACTCGATGCGCTCGCTGCCGTCAGGGGTGAAGGTGTGCTTCTCCAGCGTCTGCTCGGTCGCCACAAAAATCCGCAGCAGAGGCGGCACGCGCAAACTGAAACGTCGAATCAGCGACTCGTAACCCAGGTACAGACGAGGATTGGGATGCGGCATGGGTTTTGTGTGTTTAAGCGACCAGCAGGACGTTGCAATCGCCAAAACATCTTTAAAACTGGAAAAACATCTACAGGTTATCAATCGCTCGGCAAAACGTCTACACCCGCCCGCCAACGTTCCACTGAGAGGCCACACTTGTGGCGCTCAACAGACCGGCTGCGGTGTCGAGACCAGCACATGGATTGAGCAACTCATGCCATGCGAGAAAAAGGCGCCTCTCCTGCCGCCATAAAATCCACGTACTGCGCGAATGGCGCAGCGTCCTATTTACCCAACCGTGGAGTCACAAAAGAATGGCCACTGCAAAGAAGGCAGCCCCCAAGGCAGCCGCGAAGAAGACCGTCACCAAACAGGTGAGCGTGCTCAAGCCGATCAAGGAAACTTTCAACAAGACCACGCTGGTCGCTCACCTGGTGCAAGCCTCCGGTGCCGAGCCCAAAACGGTCAAGGCCGTGCTGGGCTCACTGGAGGCGGCCATCCTCGCGTCTTTGTCCAAGAAGGGCGCGGGGGAGTTTACTTGGCCAGGCGTCTTCAAAGTCGCTGCCACCCACGTGCCAGCCAAGAAGGCCCGCAAGGGAATTGACCCATTCACCAAGGTTGAGCGCATGTTTGCCGCCAAGCCCGCATCGGTCAAGGTCAAGGCTCGCTTCTTCAAGAAGGTCAAGGACGCTGCTCTGTAATCGGCGCTGATCTCGTGCAGAGGGGCTATCGTGCCCTCTTTCTCTTTTCGAGCAGTCTGCGGCCAGCCTCGCCGTGTACCAAGCTTCGTTTGCGGGCCATCGCGGACTCAGCCCTTTTCGATTTCCGCCTGGATCAGCTGTACATACATATCCACCAGAGCACTGGCCTGAAGTTGCAACTGCAGGCGTTCGTCGACGTTGTCGGGCTTGTGAAATCGGCCGTACGCGACCGAGCCCTTCATGAAATGGCCCTCCGTGTCACCGCGGGCGCAGAAGCTGCGTCGAAGGCAGTCCAACGCGCTCTCCAGCGCAGCACGGTGGGTACCTTGTTTGAACTGCGCCGCGAACGCGCGAGCGCCCTCCTCCAAGTCGCTGCCGTACTGCAAAACGTGGATGAGATCCCCCACGTCCTTGTTCGCGCCGCGCTGGTCGAACGCGATGGCCTTGAGCACAACAAATGCCAGCTGGTTGGCGTAGTGAATGCGCTCCACGGCAATGCCCTTGCCGTCCAGCAATTGCGCTTTCACCTCTTTGGTTTCAAAGAGGGTTTGCGCAATCGACATGTGAGGGATGGCCATCGCCGAAATCGATTCCGCACCCAGCGAGCGAAGCCGCGCAGGTTCGTCGCCAGTCGCATCGCACAGAAACTCCACGCGCACCGGCACGCCCCGCTCTGTCTTGGCCTCCCACTGCCATGAGGACACACCGCCCTGCTCCCTTTTCATCTTCGAAAACCCACGTTCTTTAAGGCGGGTCGAGATGGGGGTGTAGTCCTCGCCGGCGGCGATCACAGCGAGGTCGATCACCAGATCAAGGTCAGAGGTGCCCGCGTGCGCTGGCACCTCAG
This sequence comes from Comamonadaceae bacterium, assembly GCA_003599455.1. GTDB lineage: Bacteria > Pseudomonadota > Gammaproteobacteria > Burkholderiales > Burkholderiaceae_C > Hydrogenophaga. Next base: position 16,748 of record QZKF01000072.1, on the reverse strand, counting down.
GCGGGCTCTCCGGGGTGAGATACCTGGGCACCAGTCCACCGACCAACCGTACCGTGTCCTTCAGGCTGCCCATGCACCCGAGTACGGTGACCAGCGCCTGTTCACAAGCCTCGGTGACTTCAAGTGAATAGCCCGACGCGCTTTCTGGCTTGGAGTCAGACATCGCGTGCACCTCCAGCGAGAAGTTGCTTCTTCACTTGGCCTGCCAGTTCCCCGCTGCGCCCGCCTGCGTTTGCCAGTTCCAAGTATTGGACAACCGGGCTGGCAAACCATCCCGGTCGAGCAGCCAGGTGGAGGCGATGCTGCAGAGCGAAATCTTCGCACTCGTGGAGAGTGACGTTAAAGCCTCTGTCGGTGCGCTTGAGTCCCAGATGCTCGGCAATAGCCGAGGTCGCCCCTATCGGTACGATCAAGTCATAGCCGCTGACGGCGGTGAGAAGTTGCGCAATGCTGTTCGCAGCGTACTGTCCAGTGAAGGCCCAGTCATTGTGATGTCCTTCTCCCATACGTTTGGCCAGCGTCTCCCCAAGGGAGGCCGGGTTCTGGGTGAAGGCGAACCAGCGGGGCTTGCTGACCTTTCTGCTCTCCCAGTCCTTTGCCCATGTGTCCAGAAGGACCTCTGGATCCGTTAGCTGGCGGCGCACACTGCGCCCGTTTCCTTCGCTCTGGACCATGCCGCGCTTCTCCAACTCGCGCATGAGCACAGAGACCGTATTTGGGCTGGCACCTGACGCCTGCGCGAGGTCGGAGCCTGTGCGCCAGGCGTCCCAGTGCAGCAGCAGGGCGTGCAGCACTTTTTCGCGCTCGGGCGTAAAAAGAGAGCCTACGTCCCGCCAACTGGGCTTCAGGGGGGGGCGGTCTATGAGCAGTTGGCGCGCGCCCAACCGAATGGAGAGGCTGCCGCTGCCGTCGAAGTAGCCGATACCGGCGGACTCAAGCGATTTGCGGGCCCCTTCGCTGAGCGATTCCGCCCAGACCATGACCTGGTTGATGCGCGGGTCAGCGCCAGCGAGGTCAGCGAGTTGCCTTCGCGCCACCTCGATATCCCGCGGAAAGGCGTGTCGCTTGAATTCAACCAGGACATGGTTCTGCTCGCCGTCGATGGTGATCGCCAGACCAAGGTCACCGCGGCGCCCGTCGCGCAGCCTGGGTTCGTGCTCGACCTCCATGCTCTGAACCGGGAATCGTTCACTGAGTGCTGTGCGGAAGTGATCGAGGAGCTTTTCGGTGACGTGGCGTTCCAGAAGCATGGCGCAACCTCCGTGGATGAAGTGCTGTACAGCGTATTGATTCGCCTGAGCAGATGATACGCTCTAAATGCCAAATACGCTGTACAGCGTATGAAACCGTCGCGTGCCAAGAAGAGGACGCTGTGAGCAGGCGTTCAAGCATCGCCATGCTCCCAGCCTCATGCGCGCAGCCGCTCACCACCTCCCGACAACAATCAACGCTCGTCCAACGGCACGCCCGAGCTCCATAACGCGGTTTGCAACACCTGCAGCAGCCGATTGGTCCCCGGCTTGACGAGTCGCCGGGAGCTGCGCTTGCTGAGCCGGACGATGCCGGAAGTGAACAGCGCGAGACAGGCGTGCTGGGGATGCTGCGCAGAAGCGTACACCACGCCATCCAGCGCCATGGCCCGGCATTCAGCGGCCAGTTCCTGTGTTTGAGATACACGAAACGACTGCAGCACAGGGTAGGGCTCGGCCAGGCCGCGCACGTCGGCCAAACGCAGAGGCCCTGATGTGACGAACTCGACCAGGCATCTGCGGCGCAGTTCCGAGAGGGTTCTGCTCACCGTTTCGCGCCTGAGCAGCGATTCGTACAGTGCCGTCTGCGGACTATCCGCCAGATAGGCCACCGGCTCACTGGACAGACAAAAGCGCCCCTGCATCAAGCCAACCGGCGGCAGCGACAAGCCATTCATTCGAACGCTGTGGGCGCGGGGCCGAATCAACTGGACGCGATGAAAAACGCGGGGTGCAGGCAGTTCTATAACGGGTGGTTGGAGATCTTTGAATTTCATGGGCAGTCAGGCTCAATGCCCTTCTGCTGTTGCCAGGTCAACGATGCGCCGGCCAGGCACGCCCTGCTCCAGGGCGATGCGTGGCGCCAGTCCGTCAAGTGCCTCGTGCGGCGCTTCCAAAAACGACAGCATTTGCCACCCATCTGTGGTGCCCAAGGCTTCAGACAGCGCCTGAATCACCGGGAAGACGTAGGGCTCAAACTGCCACTTCGGGATCTTGAAGCCTCGACGCAAATGCGTCACGCCAATGCAGCGGCCACTCTTGATCCAAGCGTTGATCGTCACACGGGTCGTCCCGCTCAGCTCAGCCGCTTCTTCAGTCGTGATCATGTCCGAGGCATTGATGCGTTGGCGCCGGTACTCGGCACCACGGCGCAGCAACGCAGTCGTCTGCGCCTCACTGGCGTAGGGGTCGACCGTACTGGAGCGACGTGGGTTGACAGAGTCAAAGGCAACAGAAAAAGGAGAAGTCAATGTGTTCATGGCGATCGAGTCATGAGCACCCGTTCAGGGCGCGTTGCGCATGTCGGGCTTGCTGTTGCCGAAGAACCGATGCGGCTTGGTCTGGCCTTGCTGCGAGGCCAAATAGCGCGGGCGATCGAGCTCAGTTGATCGCGCCATTGCAGGTGCGCTGACCCTGGTTGGCAGGATCACGCGCCACATGCCTTGGAGCCACGCACTGCAGGTGCGCTGCGCGAACTCGGTCCTGGCGTGCACCGCCAGGAAGGCCTTCATCATGGCTTGAGAGATTCTGGAGGGCTCAAACGGCGCGACGGTGCCATTACGGCAAATGATCTTGTAGCTGGCGTAAACCCCTGACATTTGAGGGAGGCCAGAGTCCGTGGTTTCGTCCCAAGTCCAAGTCAACATGTGTGCTCTCCGGTTCACGAGCTGCTTCATTGCAGCACATGGGTACATTTTCGATCACTCCGATTTATCCGTCAAGTTCGTAAAGCTGGTGAAGCTTTGCTTTGTGGGACTGAACTGGGGTTCCGTTCGAGAACAACTCAGGGACGCTCACGCTTTCAACGTCAGTTGTCGCCCGCGGGCGGCCCTGGTCTGGAATAAATAGGCATTTAAGAACCACAGCGGCACAACCGTTATGAGCAAAACGCAGCTGGCTAACTTTGAAAATGGTCGCATTCAATCTTTTGCGGATACCACGCTCAAGATTGACGTGAAGTACTGGCAACCCCTGAGGCGTACCAATCGAGGAAGCGACACTGAACACGCTCATGGGTGTTCGCGTCGTTCGCGCGAGGTTCGAAAGGTGCGTAGATATGAACGTACAGTGTGTGTTGACGGGCGTACGACTCACCCCCACGAAGATGGTTACGCCGGACATCGCGCCACTCCAGCGCCTGTGGACTTGCAATGAGAGTGCGCACCCATGCCGGATCGACAACCCGACCCACCCAAGAATAGAGGGTGGTCAGTTCGCCTGCGTCCATGCTGCGCAATTCGATGATGAGACGCTCGGTGGCGAGCATGTGGATACCGACGTCGATACGGTGCACGAGACCGACCTCGGGCGTGCATTTGGATATGCGTTTATGCGAGCATTCGGCGGTGAATTTTGGTTCAACGCAATGGGATGGTTTGGTCGCTACGGTTGTCATTTCGTGATCTCCTTTCATCCAAGCTCTCACGAAATCTCTCCGCGTCAAGTCCACAAGATCCTCTTTTTGCAGATCCTCTCGCTCAGATGTCGATAACCAAAATGAGATGGGCATCGACACACACTGCACTGCCGCAGGCCCCCTGCCGCCGAGGACCTCAGCCCAGCGGAAGGACCAGGCTCACTGGTTGGTTCTCATCGCTCCAGCGCCGGTCGTAGGCGGTGGTTGTCGAGATGCAGGCGTGCCCCAGGAAGTGCCGCACTTCGTTGAGATCGGCGCGCTCACGCAAAGCGAGCGTGGCGGCCGTGACCCGCAGCGCATGCGCAGAAAACCGCTCCCCCACCACTCCGATCTGCGCCAAGTAGGGCTGCACAATGCGCTGGGCCACAGCGCCCGCAGTGAGTCCAGAAGACTTGAGTGGTGTGTCGGGCTGCCCCTGACGCCGCGACTGATTAGAAGCGTTGGTCTGTAGATTTTGAGGACTCTTCGGCCTGCGCTCGAACGACGCGGTGTACGGCGCGATGTCCAGGGGCGCGCTGGTGCGTCGCCCGGTGCTGCCGCTGTCATTCAATAGCCCACCGTCTTCCTCGATAGGACGACCTTGAGGATTCACATCGCACCCGGCACCGGAGTGACGGCGGACAGCCTTCATCCGAACGAACAGGCGCTCATCGCTTTGAGGCTGTGCGCCCCTCATCGCAAGGTAGCGCTGCACCCTCTCGCGCATGAGGGGTGCAGCGGCAATGAACCGCGTCTTGCCACCCTTACCCAACACTCGCAGGTGCGACACACCCGCGCGCTGACAATCAAAATCCCGCACCCTGAGGGCCACCACCTCGGCGCGGCGCAAACCTCCCAGCAGCATGACGGCCAGGATTGCGCGGTCTCTCACGCCCTTGAGCGTGTTCGCATCGGGCGCCTCCAGCAGAGCCTGGGCTTGCTCAAGGGACAGCGCCGGGGTCTTGCCCTCGTGACTCTCCAAGCGAGGCCTGCGCACGCCGCGTGCCGGGTTCGTGGGGATGAGCTGCTCATCGACCAGACGCTCCAGCAGCGAGGACAGGGCCGCGAGCTTGCGGCGTTGGGTGCTCGGCGACAGGCCCTGGGCCTGCAGGTGGTGGCGCCAGGCCAGCACATGGGAGCGCGCAACGCGCAGCAACTCGCACTGGGTTTGCAATCCTGAGAACGCGGCAAAGTCTCGCACGTCGGCGGCGTAGGCGCGCCGGGTGCAGGCGCTGGAGAAGTTGGCCAGCCACTGGTTCTCGATGGCCATGATGCCCAGTTGTGTGAAGCGGCTGGCTGCGCTGTCGCGTTCGGTGTCGAGCACGGGGACGCAGGGGAGACTGTGGACGTGGGAGGGAGTCCGTGAGGGGCTGGGGTCGGAGAGTTGTTCGCGAAGGTACATCGATGGTGGGTGTCTCCCCTTCCCTGCACGCTGCAGAAAACTCTGGGGGTCCCTGTATCGATAACATGCGTTTTCGATACGTCAAGGGCAGGAGCCAATCCGAAGGGCTCGGATCTATAGGCGATGTCTGATTGCCCTCGCAATCCTGTTTCAACTCGACGTGTGCGAACCGGAACTCGCAAACATGCGCACAATGATCGTTCTGCCTAATAAGGGCAACGGAACGCACGAGGCGAATTTGACTCCCTCAGCAAAGTTCGCGAGCTCGCTATCGGTCAGTTGGACGGGCTTCTCTCCATGGTCCTCTAGCATCAATGCGGCTGCCGGAGCCCGAACGCTAAGGGCATCAAACTTGATGCGCTCACCTCCATTGGCCGCAGCGCGTGCGTAAGTTCGGTTTTGCTTCGTACCAGCAAAAGTCCATGTGCGCATCTGGCTGTCTTCGCTTCTGGACATGAAGTCCGCGTCAGAGGATAAGGCCAGGTCCTCCTGCAAAGCAGCAAGTTCGATCTTCCCTCGCTGCGAAAGTTGGACAGCAGGCGGTGCACCACCAACCAACGCGGCACGGACACCTTGGCAGACCTCGCGGCTCAGACTGCGTGCGCCGCCCATCCATCGGGCCTTGCCACCCTCCTTCGCAGGCTCCAGCCAAACAACCTTCTTGGCCCACTCAATCTCCTTGACCAGCCAACTGCGACCGGCCAGGAGAAGAAGCCGCCGAGGCTCCTCGCCAGTCAGCACCGTGGGGTCGATGTACCCGACCTCGGCATTCCCGCACCGCCCTGTTAGGAGTTGAGTACCGCTGAAAGATGCCAACAGATCGCGGTAGTGGCCACGGCCGTACTCGCGTTCTGCCTCCGGGCCAATACGAACCAGCCCTTCTGCGCTGTCTAGGTAGGCCCGCTGAATCATGTGCTCCACCGTAGACCTGAAGCCATTTACCGGCAGCTCAGGGAAACAAATGGTCAATAGTGAGATGACCTCGTTCACAGGCCATTCGCCACGCTCCAGCGTGGCAGCAAGAATCTGTTGCCCCACGATCGGCCAGGGCTCTTCAGGTGGTCTCGCAGGTTCTACCCAGGCCTGCGACCACAGATGGGTGACACCCAATGCCAACATGAACGCGTCTTGATTCGTCGTCAAGAAAAGGCAGTTCCTCAAACTCCCAGACCGCCTACCCGTGCGTCCCATGCGCTGCAAGAACGACGACACGGTGGACGGCGAGTCGATTTGAAGCACCCGATCCAGATCCCCAACATCGATGCCGAGCTCCAGCGTGGACGTTGCAACGATGACGCAATCCTTCTCCTCGCCGAACGCCGTCTCAGCTTGCTTGCGCTCTGAAACGCTCAACGATGCATGGCTGACGAAGGTCCGTACCTCTTTCTCTCGCAGCATGCTGCTCAGTTGCTCCGCGCTGCTCCGCGAGTCGCAGAACACCAACCGCTTTTCACCTCGGTGAAGGCGAGAAATCACCGTTGCTGCGTTTTCAAGATTGCCAACGTGATCAATAGTGACATCAGCCTCAGTGCTGACTGAAGCACTACCCACAACGCGTTTCTCTCCAACCGGCGCAAACCAGTCCAGCAACTCAGTCGGATTGCTGACCGTCGCCGACAGGCCAATGCGCTGGAGTGGTAGCGGCAGATAGTGCTCAAGTCGTTGCAAAACTGAGCGCATGTGCCAACCTCGGTCATCAGAAGCAAACGCGTGCAACTCGTCCACGACCACCGCCCGCAGGTTGCCGAACCAAGTGGGTCGGTCCACCCGAACTGAGATCAGCATCGCTTCGATCGACTCCGGCGTGGTCAGCAGAATATCGGGAGCCTCTTTCAGCGCCCTCTTCTTGCGCGACTGCGACACATCGCCATGCCAAACCCCCACCGTTCTGCCGACAAGGCCCGCATAGTGCGTGAGCCTGTGCTCCAAGTTGTTCAACAACGCCTTGATTGGGCAGATGTACAACACGCTCGTCCCGGGCCAGGACTCCTTCAGCATCCTGGACAGAATGGGAATAGCAGCCGCCTCCGTCTTGCCCCCTGCGGTGGGTGCCAGCAAAAGACAGTGCGCCCCGGCATGAATCGGTGCAATGGCAGCCAATTGCGTAGGACGCAGCGTGCTCCACCCCAACGTATTGACCACGTGGTACTGAAGGGATGGATGCAGCTGCTCGAATTCGCTCACAGCTCGATGTCGTCCACAGAGTTCGCGCTGGCCGCAGCCCGCTCAGTGGCAGACATCTCGGTCTCAGCAATGGTCAGCGAGTAGTGCTGACGCGGATCGAATTCCGCATGCAGGTCCACACGGTCCAAAACGTCTGCAACAAGCTTTTTCAAGAACAAGCGAGGTGCCACACCCACCTTGCCCCCTAGCCCGCCCGCGACTGCCCGAGCCAAGGTATCCAGATAAGCATCATCAACAACAGCCCGCAGACGCTGTTCATGAGCTCGCCCCTCCGCGAAAATGTCGCGCACACGCCGTCCCACCGAAAGCAACGCGCTGTGATCGAACGGGGCGAGGCGAATCTGGACAGCGCGAGGGTTGTCGAAACGGCGGTCGGTCCCAAAGTCCACATGCAGCCGTTGGGCCAGAGGCGCCAGGCGCTGCACGCCCTGAGGGCCATCAAAGAATGCGGGGGTTCCAGTGATAACCAGGTACAGCCCCGGGAAACGCCCTGCATCAATCTCGTCGATCAACTGCCTCAAAGAATTGAGCCCTTTTTCGCGGGTATCGGTGCGCATGCGCTGGAGCGTTTCGACTTCGTCCAACACCAACACCAGGCCTGCAAAACCACTGTCTCGCAGGATGGTCAGCAAGCCCACCAGGAAGTTGCTGGCGCCGAAGTGGTCCAGATCGCCCTTGATGCCCGCTGCACGCTTCACACTGGCGGCCACGTTGGGCTGCCCGGCCAACCAGCTGATCAACCCCTCGGCCAACATGCCGTCGTTATTGGACAGCGCGCGCCGGTATGTGCGGAGCACGGCCGAGAAGGCGGGCGCCGCTTTGCTGATGGTGCTGAGCCGGGCCTCCATGAGCGCGTCCGTGCGCTGCAATAAGCCCTGCGCATCGTCAGGATCTACCGACTGATCGGCCAGCACGTCCTGTTCCAAGGCGTAGAACCAGCCGTCGATCACGCTTCTGAAGGCGCCGCTGGAAGTGTCCGCGGTCCCCAGATGCTCGACCAGACGCCGGTAGACGGTCTCCAACCGATGAAGCGGCGTCTCGGTTTCGTTGATCTGGACTTCGGTCGCCGCAAAACCCCGGGAGCGCGCGCGCTCCTGCAACCAGCGCCCGAAGAATGTCTTGCCGGTACCGTACTCACCGCGCACCGCCTTGAAGCCTCCTCGGCCAGATGCCACCGACTCCAGCTCTTCGCTGAGCGTCGGAGCGAAGGTCTCAATACCAACCGCCAGCGCATCCAGACCACTGCTTGGAACAGTGCCTCGTCGCAATGCACTAACAATGTCTTCTCTTCTAGCCGGGCTGATCATCGTGCGCCCCCCTGCATGGGCAGCTTGAACTGCTGTTGCAGCAGGGTGATATTGAGGTCAACCGATCCAGCTGCTTCATCGACGGTGAGCACAGCCGCCTGGTCCACATTCAGCATCCTGCGCACTGCGCTCAGTAGGCCACCCATGCGGACCTCTGCCAAAGAAAGTCGATTTGCCAGAGCGGTCCGAGACAACTTTCCACCACGCTCCGCAAGCGCCTCTAACAGCAGTCTCATCTTGTCGTCTGACAATGCGACCCTGGCGGCCAATTGACGCTGAGACGCATAGATTGGGCTAGCCAGAAGACCGTCAATCCAATCCTGCGCGATCAAATCCACCAACGGTGTCGGCAGATCAACGGGAGCGAAGAGAGCAGGCTGTGCCTCGGGCTGCACCGGCTTCTTGCGGGGCAGCTTGGCTTGAGATGCTGCCACAACTGCCGGTGGCTTGGACTGCACAAGTGGTGGCAGCTCCCACCATTCCGGCTGGTTCGGAGGAGCAGCCCCCCAGTCTGCCAAGCTGGATCCCAAGGGAGCGAATACGCTCAGGGGCACTGTCAGTTCTTGGGGTGACAGTCCACCGTGGTATCCGTTCTTGCGACCTGCATACCGGCTTCTTTCCCCCCACAGGCAAACAACTGCATTTGAGCCGTCGCTGGTGACCACGCGACCACCGCGGATCGCCAGTTCATGAGGCGACGCGGGAGTTTGACCCAGTCGCCAGCGATCGCTTTCACCGCCGGGTATCTGAGTCGTCCCATCCTCCAGCAGGTGACCATGATCAGCCGTGATGATCACCACTCGGCGTGCTTCGCGAGCTTCCCGCAACAAAGGCAACAGCAACCTCAAGTCCTCCAGTGTCCAGCGCTGGTTGAGCTGATCCGGACCACTCAGGTGGTCATCTACCGCGTTGTAAACCACGCCCACAATCTGCTGCTTTTGGTTGGCGATTGATGCACGCACTTCCGGTGCCAGATTCCCTGCCTCGGCAAGTTCCCCTTTGTGGAACAGCTTGGGTGGGTACTCTGCGCGGCTGGTTGCCATCAAGGCTGGATGCGTAGCGAAGCCCGGCTTTTCTTGCGCTTGTGCGCCCGTGGTCAGTCGTCCGCACAGCAGGCTGGTCCGGCTCACCTCGGTGATCGTAGGAACGGCGGCAACGCCGACAAAGGGCCTGCCTTGCGACGCAGGTACCAGCTCGGCCCAGCCGTGGCTCGCAGCCCGCGCAAACAGCTCACGAAAGATGCTGTTGCTCAAACCATCCATCACCAGTAACAACACGGGTTGCTCAGCTGCAATCGTAGCCACCACACGGTCCAAGACCTGTTCAAGAGGTACAACCCGACCCGTGTTTGCAGGGGTCTGCGCGTTCCACTGCACCAAAGCCAGCGACAAGGACTTGGCGAAGCCATCGCGACGCGTGATAGCCACCCGGCGACACACGGCATAGGCGTCCGACAGCTCGGTCAGCTCATCCCCACCCAACAACCTGAACCGGGCCCAGTCCACGTAGGCACCCTGATCGGCTTGCCATTCCATTGAGTCTGGCATTGAAGCCCCGGAGGGCATCGGGCTAAGCAGCCAGCGGGCCAAACGCCGGGCCATCTCGACACGCTCCATGCGTGGCCATTGGTCGTTCATCAAAACGTGCTTCAACGCGCGATCCGCCTGCTGCTCCACCTGCTGGAGGGTGACTTCCGTAGGCTCCACCGCATGGGCTCTCAGCGCCGAAGCAAACTCGATCAACCGCTGATCCAGCGCGGACGGCAGTAGATCGCTCAAATGCGCAACCTCTGAGATACGAAGATCTCGCAGCAAGACATCGGCTCGGTCCAACGCAGCCCTGCAAGTCTCCACGCCCAAGCGCCGAACCACCTGCTCCGCAGCGGTGGCCCAGTCGCGCCCCTCTTTCACGCCCACGTGCTTGTCGTTAACGAAGCGTTCCAAGCGGATGGCCGCCTGACCCAGCGCGGCTTGCCCCTCACCGCCAGGCGCAAATATCACCCCGCTGACCAACCCCAGAGGCAAGGCATCGCCAGTGCGGCCGGATTCGACGCAGCCCAGCACCATGGCACCCGCTACACCCGCGCTCTCAGCCAGCCAGGTCAAGATAGCCGATCGCATTGCGGCCGGCAAAGGCCCCAATCGAGGATCTGCGTCCGGCGATATCGACCAAGTCAATAACGTTACTGCGTCCGGTCGGGCCACATCGATGCCTGCAAAGCGCCACAACACCTCGCGCCAAGCGGTTTCCATGTCCAGAAATCCGTTGGCAACAGGCTGATAGTCACCCTGCGCCGCGCCATCAATCAGGGCCTGTGGCATCCAGGCATAGCGGCCCAATCGAGCGTCTGTCTCCTTGGCTTGAAACATCAGCCGAACAATGTCCCACCCTTCTGGCTGAAACACCCGGGCACGGGCCAGCCTAGCGGCGATGTCCTCCGCAACCTCATGCGTTGACAACGGGGTGATCACCACCATGCCCGACGCCCGAGGCGCAAGTTGTTCCTGCTCGCAAAGCGCCTCGCGAATGGCCAGCGATGATTCACACCAGCGCAGCATGAAATGCTTCCCGTGCGGACTGACCGACTCTGGCCAGCCCTGTTTGGTCATGGCCCGAATCGCAACAGTCTTAGCCGTCGGGTCACTGTCCAGCAAACGCTCCAGTTGCGCCTTGATCTGAGGCGTCGACAAACTCATAGCTGGGTGCCCTTGCGCTGCAGTCGCCAACTGAGCGTCAGTTCCAGATCACGTTCGTTTGTCATGCGTGCCTTCAGGTCATCCAGCGCAGCCACAGCCTCAACGCCGGTGAGATGCAACTCTTGCTTTTCGGCTACCACTTCCGGTGCCAGATTGGCCGGCACAGGCGGGATAGTCACGGGAGCAGTAGCAGGTACGCCTGGCATCGACATCGATATCGGCGCCGGTTCTGGCGCAGGTGTCGCAGCAGCCAGCAAGCCCATGGCGTCGCGTTGCAGCTCATCGAGCCGACCTTTCAACCCCAGCACATGTTCATCACTGGTCAACACCTCGGCCAAGCGCCGCCCGATCACTTGAGCCGCAACTGAACGCTGATCGCTCAGTTTCAAGACAACATCAAACAGCTGCCAGTAGCTGCCTGTCTCCAGCGCATCGGCACAGCTCTTCGCCTGGCCCAATGCTCGCCCAACTGCAGCTTCTGACGTTTGCAGATCGACCGCCGCCAGCGCGGCGACCACCTCTGAGTCCGCTGCTGATGCCACCGCAGCCAGCAAGGACTGCGCAGACTCAGCAGTTTGCTGGCGAGCACCAATTGCCCCGGCCGCATATCGGCCCGATCGATCTCGCACCTGGACCACCAAGCGCGTCACAGCATCTCGTTTGTCCACGACCCTTTGCTTGACCTCGTCCACCAGCTTGCCCACATTAGCGGCGTTCAGCGTTTGGCCAAGGGTCAAACCAAACAAGCTGGATGCACGCTGTAAGGCGAGTTGCCAATCGCTCGGATTGGGCAGCGTTTGCTCTCGAAGTTCCAGCTCGTCCGGCAAGCTGTCTACCGAAGGTTCGTATGGGCCGCCACGCATCGTGAAGCGTCTATTGGTGGACGCAGCGAATGCCAGGACGATGAGGTTCTGCAATTCCAGCGGCAGACCCATGGGCGCCGGTGTATCGATCCACAGTCGAAGCTTGCCTACGGTTATCGGTCCACCACCATCACGGGCATGGCTTTGCGAAAAGCGCGATTGCCAATGTGGCTCGATAAGCAGATGTGTTTCACCCATCTGCCCCAACAGACAAGGGTTGACCACGGAACGCACCAGCTTGCGAACGCCTGAGTCCTGTACCAACCCGCGTTGGCCCGGCGCCTCAATTGCCTTCTGTACTTCAGGCCAAATCTTGCGAATGACTGCCGGCTTGATCTCGGTGTCGAACTCGGGGTGAGCGGGAAACTGATGAGCAAACAACTGCCCCAGCAAGCTCTCGAAAGCCGACTTGAAATCTGCGCCTATGGGGGGACGAGGCGAAAGGGTTGGGTCTAGCGAGCGAAACTGTTGATCAGCAGTCAGCGGACTGCTCACAGCATCTCGGGGTTCGGTGCTGACGCCGTAGGCGACCTCCAGTTGCGAACGCAGCTTGATACGCAGCTGATACAACTGGTTGCGGGCCATCGCCTTTGCCTGAACCCGATCCACAAACGACAGGTGGCCCGCATAGGTCTCAAAACGTTCCCCCTGCAGGATGTAGTCCAGCACCACCAAGCGCCCCAGATCGGCCAAGGCTTTGTTGCTCAAGAACGAGGGGATCCACACCAGCGTCTTGGTGTCTCCGCCTCGGTAGGTCGCGAGCCGCGCAATGTCATCGGCAGGGCCAAAGTTCGCATCGTCAAACGGAAAGTCCAGCACCACCGTCCAGGTGCCAGCGCGGCCACGCAGCCGATCGTCCGTCATCTCTCGCACGTTCTCGTACAGCACCTCGACCTCGCGCCGCGTGCCGCGCCAGTTGAACGCATAGGTGTTGAACAGGTCGCCTGTGTCCGCGATTTCAAGTTCTTTGAACAGTGCCTCACGAATCCGCTTGCGCCGGTTTCCAGGGTTGTCGTTGGCTTCAGCCGCCCGCAGGATCGGCTCAATGTCAATGCCAGTCACCTGCAGCGAAATCACTGGCTGCAGGTCTTCGGTGATCTTGATTTCGCCAATCTCGCTGGCCCAGTCGCGACACTTTCGAATGATGTCGGCACCTTCGCGCCCCTGAATGGGAGATTTGAAAGTACCGTGGTTGAGGGCGGCCAGTCGGGGCCCCGTCAGTGCCTTCAGTGCCTCGACTTCCGGCACCAACGCGCTCAACAACAGCGTCTTGAGCAAACGGGCATCGTTGCGCAGGTTCTTGGCCGCGGCAGGGTCGGCCTGCCCCAGCTTGATCGCCTCCCAGGTGACGTTGTGCTGCCGCTCCAACATGGGAAGCAGACGTTGGTTGTAAAGGCGCTTGGCGTTCTCAAAATGCAAACGCATACCTTCGCTGAAAGGCTCATCGCCCTCGGCAATCGCGTCGTACAAGTCGCCCACTGGGATCAACTGCCCTAACTCCAAGTCATTCCTGCGGTCCACCAACAGCTGCAGCATGAGTTTGAGCGCCGTCCGCTCTCGCTGCAAAGCGGCAGATACGGCGATCAGCGTCTGCACCAAGGCCGGTGAAAACGGGTACACCTTGCGGAACATGTCCCGGTCAGCCGTGGTGGTCAACAGCGTGTCCAGCACGTCCTTGCGCATCTTCAACAGATCGTCAAAGGTGCCCTGCAAGGTCTGCCGTGCGGCCTCGCTCACTGGCCGCAGTACGCGCCTCTCGGCAATGGCCGGGAGGTTGCGGTCTTCCAGTGTGATGCGGTGAAAGCGTGCTTCCCAGTGCTTGAGCACATCGCTGAACTGCACCTGAACCGAACCGGCCAGGTTCTCGCCCACCAGGTCACGAAGGTCGCGCTGCCGGGCCACAAAACTGACCAGCGGAATCGGCCGGTCGGCATTGGTGGCTTCGACCAGCTTCACCAGCTTGGTGCCCTCACGGCTGACGAAGTTGACGTCGGCCGCATGGCTGGCAAGCCACAGCACCAATTCGTCGAGGAACAAAATGACAGCGTCGTAGCCCAGAGCCTTGGCGTGTCGGCTCATGATGCTCAAGCCATCGTCGAGAGACACGAACGACTCATCACTACCTGCCAACGTCCGATACGCTGAGAAGAACTGGGTGATCAGGTCGCCCACCAGGCGCGAACGCTCCTCCCCGTTTGGTGCTTCCAGCATCGCTGCCTCGAACCCCGTAGCATCCCAGCCGCTCTCGAACGCACCCCACCCCCCTTCCCCAGCACCATGGGAGCCTTCGTTGAGCTTGGCAAAGAAGGCGGTATCACCAAGGCTCTCGCGCATCAAGCGCGCATCTTTGAACAAGCCTTCCGCCAGGTAGAAGCCTGGCACTGGTGCATTTGGATGTTGCTTGCGAACAAAATCGGCGTACTGCCCCAGGATGGCCGACTCCATATCCCGCGCGCCGATCATGTGGTACGGCACCAGCAAGAACTTGCGCCCCTCCGTCCACCCGTGGCGGGCCACCACGTCGGCCAGCTCAGGCGTTGCCCGGGCATGTGTGTTGCCAGCCAAAAGCAAATTCAACACGGCCATGAAGTGGCTCTTGCCGGAGCCGAAACTGCCGTGCAGGTAAGCCGCTTTGCTGCCGCCCGTCTGCACCGCCTGCTGGATGAACCCCAGGGCATTGGCAAATGCATCCACCAGTTGCGGTGTGACGACATAGTCTCGAAGGGTCTGCTCGGGTTCGGTCACACCCTTGGAAAGCTGCAGAACGAAGTCGCCTTGGTGCACCCTTTCAGGAATGGCGATCAGGTCTTTGAGCAAAGTCATATCAGATACTTTTCATCAGTTCAGATCTCAAGAAACCTCACGCGTTTTTTTGAGCGGCGTGTCTTTAGGACCGACGCTTCAGGCGCGAGGGCATCCGACGATCCGTTCGCTTTCTTGAGATCATGGAAATTCATGCTGGGTATCACCACGGGACCTGCACGCATGCGGGAGGTGATCGTCTGTACCTGCTCACGCACCGCCCCCCAAAGCATCGACGCACCATTTACAGCGGCAAGGTCTTCCGGATCACCCAGCTTCTCCGCACCTTTTGGAATCAGGATGAGCCCTTCAACGGCTACGTCGATCTTGTACGGCGCAAAACTTTGCTTCGATTCTTCCGGGTTCGGCTCGTTGTCGACCACCGCCCGCAGCTCAACGAAGTACAACCTACCCCGCTCATGATTCATGTCGGCCTCGCCGATGCCAATTTCAGACCTCAAACTGACACCGTTGAAGGTAAAGACAGAAGTCAGTGGGTTGAGCAGCTCAGGGGCTTGGTGCTCCGGGTCGAGTTCAACTTTCACGTGCTTAAACATCAGCTGCATCAGCTGAACCGGGCTCGGCTTCATGCCGCCTCCTTCATGGGAACCAAGATGCTCTTCAGTGCACCTATTTGGCTACGCCCTGTCGGTGGAATCGACTGCCACCCTCCACCAGCCGCAGCGGAATCAGCGGCCGAGCTCTGATACCGAACCAGCCCAACAACGGAAACGCGACGATCCCCCGTTGGCACACTGCGAAGTGACATGCGGCGGTCTTCACAACGCTCAGGCCACAGGGGTAGCTCCACCTCTGCCCTATCGGCCAGCCACTTCAGGCTGTCGGGTTTTTCAAGGGCCATGCTCAGCATCAGGGTGGTGCCGTCGTCGGGGTAGGTCACCTCGTTCTCATAGCGAGAGAAGGCAATCTTGCCTTTGCCAAAAATCTTGGCAGCGGCCTGTTGCGTCAGGCCATAGCGCTTGCGCAGCGCCACGATCTCTTCGCCCATCAGCACATTGCCGTATTGCGGTTTCCGTGCTGCCAAACGGCGCAGGTTCTCGTCATGCTGCGCTGCACGGGTGGTCTGCACACCGCAGGCATCGCACTTCGAGGCCAGTAGTTCCACAGTCACCTCTGCACCGCGCGGCCTAAAGACCTTGGTGTGCGTGATCGAGTGCAGGTGCCCCTTGCGGCAGGCTGGGCACAGGGGGAGGCTTTTTGTACTGTTCATGATGACTCTTCCTTTGTTTCGTTCAGGCTGCGTGACAAGAAACGAGCGCTATGGTCAGCGTCCCATCCACCTCAATCGAAAACTTGATGTAAACCCGCAATCCTTTGGGGTGCCGGCGCTTGCGTTCCGCGTCGTATGGGGTACGGTAGACATCGCAGGGCACGAACCGCTCACCCAGCACCTCACACCATTCGGACTTGTAATAGTCAGCCGCGCCTTCCATATCGACCAGCATTTGAAGCACATCGCTGACCGACCACTTCTCCTTTTGAAGATCCTTTTCACAGTCGTATGTGGCCAGCCACAACTGGTCAGTGTCGAAATCACCGCTCTTTAGCAGCGCTTGTACGGCCTCCAGCTTGATCAAGGGCCCGCCGACGATCCTGCGGCTGGAGCGTCTTCCCGGGTCAACCTCCGGGATCGAACTGGGATCGATATGCCAGAAAACCTGCAGATAGTTTATCACCGTGATAAATCCTTAGGGAAAACAATCTTTCCCTCAGCGGTGGTGTTTTTTGTGGCGCTTGTCATGTTTTGCCCGTTCTGGTCAGCATCTCGGCCAGCGAAAACGGCACGCCTTCGTCCTTGACGATGCCGTCCGAGGCTGGCCTGAACAAG
>QZKF01000013.1 GCA_003599455.1 Comamonadaceae bacterium | reverse complement strand
TCGGCGGGCATGCGGGGTGGGTGAACCCGGCCGCGGCCGGGTTCTTCCGCGTCCGCCCGCCGTGCCTGCGTTCCATCCTTCACGCGATGCCCTGTGACCCAACTCTTTGCCGCCATTGATGCCGGGGGCGCCATGCGCTTCATCGGCGAGGTGCAGCGCGGCGCCGACTGCGGCTGTGCCTGCCCGGAATGTGCCAAGCCCCTGGTGGCCCGGCAGGGCTCGGCCAACGACTGGCATTTCGCGCACGAAGCCTCGCAGGAGCGGCCCGAATGCAGGGCCGGCGCGTTCAACATGCTGCGCCGGCTGGCGATCGAGCTCCTGCAGGCGCGCAGCCAGACCAGCGGCCTGCTGCTGCCGCCTTACCAGCAGCGCGTCTCGATCGCCGGCGCTCTTGTCAACCTGTACGAGGACCTGCAGTGGCACGCGCAGCCGATGGGCGAGGTGCAGTGGAACGTGCGCGCGGCGGCGCACGAACCGGTGGCGCGCATGCGGCTCGACACCGGGGTCGAACTGCAGCTCTTCGTGCAGGTGGACGACGCCGCGCCGCCCGCGTGCGAGGCCGGCTGCGCGCAGGCCGTCTACCGCTGCCGCATGCCGCCGGCGCAGGCGCTGCGCGAACGCCACACCGCCGAGCAATACCTCGAGCAGCACGGGGAGCTGCTGTGGGGCCACCACCCCGACACGCTCGGGCAGGTGGCCGCGGCGCGTGCCCGGCTGGAGGCGCGCAGCCGCCGCATCTACGGCAACTGGCTCGCCATGGCCGATGCGAATGCCGGTGCCGCCGCGGTGGCCACCGATGTCGCGCCACCGCCGCTGTTCTACGGGCCGGGCACGCCGGCCGAGCCCGCCGAGGTGGTGCGCCACGCCTGCGCGCCCGGCCATGCGCCCAACGTGAGCTTCACCTTCTACCGGCTCTCGGCCACCGAGGCCTGGCTGCTCTACCTGCTCGAGCGCTCGGGCCCGGTCGACTGGCGCAACGCGGCCGAGAAACACTACGCGCTCGCGCCTTACCCCGGCCCGTTCGAGGGCTGGGCGCAGGCCCTGCCGGACACCGTGGGCGTGGCCGACGTGGCGGCCGGCATCGTGCGCTGCCGGGTCTTTCTGGATGCGGTGACCTACCTCTCGCGCCGCACCCTGGTCACGCGCAGCGGGCGCGATCCGGCGGTCTTCGCGGGGCTGTGATCAGGCGTCAGCTGGCGGGTGGGCCGCTGGCCCCAGGCGCGGCAGCAGTTCGCGCTGCCCGATGGGCGTGAGTTCCAGCGTGCGGCCGGCGCCGCGCTGCAGCCAACCGCGGGTGGTGAGGTGCTGGCAGATTTCGTCGGCGAGCTGGCCCGCGAGGTGGTCGCGACGCTCGGACCAGTCCAGGCAGGGGTAGGCGAAGCGCCGGCCCGCACGCGGCGGGCTGGGCTGCAGGCCCAGGCCGGCCAGCCACGCCTGGCCCGCCGGCGTGAGCGTGTAACCGCTGGCCGCCGCCTCCAGGCTGCCGCTGGCCTGCAGCGCGTCGAACAGCAGGATGCCCAGGCGCCCGGCCATGTGGCCATAGCAGCAGCGCGCATAGCGCAGGCGCTGGCGCTCGGGATGGGCCCAGGCCTGGTCGTGCACGTCGCGCTCGGCCACCAGCGCCAGCGCTTCCAGCGCATGCGCCACGTCGGCATCGGCGAGCCGGTAGTAGCGGTGGCGCCCGCGCGGCTCGCACACTACGAAGTGCGCGTCCTGCAGTCGGGCGAGGTGGCCGCTGGCGGTGGCCGGCGTCACCGAAGCCGCCTTCGCGAGCTCGCCCGCGCTGGCGTATTCGCCCGTCATCAGGTAGGCCAGCATGCGCGAGCGCGCCGGGTCGGCGACCATGGCCGCCACCCGGGCCAGGCGGGGTTCGTGCGAGGCTTTCATGCGCGCCAGCGTAACGCAGTCAGGGCTGCAGCAGGCGCGGCTGGTTGCGGGTGCCGGCCACGTCTTCGAGCCAGCTGCGCACCTCGCGCAGGATGAAGCGCTCGCGCTGCGCCGTCTCGAAGTTGGCGCGGCCCTCGGCGTCGCTGCGCAGCGCCGCGCGGTAGCGCTCGTAGGCCGCGAGGCTGTCGAAGCCGATCAGGCCCCAGGCGATGTCGTTGCTGCCTTCGTGCGGCAGGAAGTAGCCGATCAGCTCGCCGCCGCAGCGCGGAATGATGCGGCCCCAGGCCTCGGCGTAGCGGCGGAAGGCCTCGCGCTGGAAGGGATCGATCTGGTAGCGGATGAAACAGGTGATGGACATGGCGTGCGCTTTGAATGGAAACGATGACCGCCACTGTGCCCCACCGCACGGTGGGGTGGTTTCGGTGCGCACCGAAGCATGGGCGCGCCGCTGGCTAAGATGCCGGTACCCCCTTGCACCTACAACACTGGAGACACGCATGTTCGACACCGCGATCGCAGGCAGCCTGCCCAAGCCGGCCTGGCTGGCCGAAACGCAGAAGCTCTGGCCTCAGTGGAAGGCGCAGGGCGACGAGTTGCTGCAGGCCAAGGCCGACGCCACGCTGCTGTGGATCAAGGCGCAGGAAGACGCGGGCCTGGACGTGATCGGCGACGGCGAGCAGGCGCGCCAGCACTTCGTGCACGGCTTCGTGGAGCAGGTCGAAGGCATCGACTTCGTCAACAAGGTCACCATGGGCATCCGCAACAACCGCTACGACGCCCAGGTGCCGCAGGTGATCGCACCCTTGCGCCTGAAGGGCCGCGTGCATGCCTTCGAAGCGCAGCTGGCCCGCGCGCACACGAAGAAGAAACTCAAGTTCACGCTGCCCGGCCCCATGACCATCGTCGACACCGTGGCCGACCGCTTCTACGGCGACAAGGTGAAGATGGCCATGGCCTTCGCCGAACTGCTCAACCAGGAAGCGCTGGCGCTGCAGGCCGACGGCGTGGACATCATCCAGTTCGACGAACCGGCCTTCAACGTCTACATGGCCGAGGCGGCCGACTGGGGCGTGGCCGCGCTCGAAGTCGCCGCGCGCGGCCTGACCTGCACCACGGCGGTCCACATCTGCTACGGCTACGGCATCGAGGCCAACGTGAAGTGGAAGGAAACGCTGGGCGACCAGTGGCGCCAGTACGAGCAGGTGTTTCCCGCGCTCGCGAAAAGCAGCATCGACCAGGTGAGCCTGGAGTGTTTCCACTCGCACGTGCCGCCCGAGCTGATGAAGCTGCTCGCCGGCAAGGACGTGATGGTGGGCGTGATCGACGTGGCCAGCGACGTGATCGAAACGCCCGAGCAGGTGGCCGACACCATCGGCCTGGCGCTGCAGTACGTGCCGAAGGACAAGCTGATCGCCTGCACCAACTGCGGCCTGGCGCCCATGAGCCGCGAGGTGGCCATGGCCAAGCTCGACGCGCTGGCCCGGGGTGCGGCCCTCGCCCGCCAACGGTACGGAGTATGAGCGCCGCCCGGCCGCCCGAAGGCGCTCGCACCGCAGCGCGTTGCGCGGAGGTTTTCAAATGACCATGCACGGACTTCCAGCGGCCACGCCGGCCGAGGTGGGGCTGTGCCCCGAGCGCACGCAGCGCATCGTGCAGGTGCTGCAGCACGACGTGGACCGTGGCCGCCTGCCCGGCGCGGCGGTGCTGGTCGCGCGGCGCGGCCGCGTGGTGCTCGACACCGCCGTGGGCCGGCTCGACCCGGCGCGCGATACCGCCATGGGCACGGACGCGATCTTCCGCATCTATTCCATGACCAAGCCCATCGTCTCGGTGGCGGCCATGATGCTGGTGGAGCAGGGCCGGCTGCTGCTGAGCGACCCGGTGGGCCAGTACGTGCCCGGCTTCCTGCGGCAGCAGGTGGCCGTGCCCGGGCCGCACGGCGTGGCGCTGGTGCCCGCCACGCAGCCCAGCACCGTGCAGGACCTGCTGCGCCACACCGCCGGCCTCACCTACGAGTTCACCGGCAATGGCCACGTGAACGCGCTCTATTCGCAGGCCGGCCTGGGCGACCGCCAGCAGACCAATGCCGAGCTGTGCGAGCGCATCGCCGCGCTGCCGCTGGCGCACCAGCCCGGCACCGCCTGGGCCTACAGCCGCGCCACCGACGTGCTGGGCCGCGTGATCGAGGTGATCACCGGCCAGCCGCTCGGTGCCTTCCTGCGCGAGGCCATCCTGCAGCCGCTGGGCATGCACGAGACCGCCTTCTTCGTGCCACCCGCGCAGCACCACCGCATCGCCGAGGCCTTCGAACACGACCCCGACGGCGGCGAGCAGATGGCCATGCACGACCCGCGCGAAGTGCCCGCGATGGAGATGGGCGGCGGTGGCCTCATGTCCACCCTGCACGACTACGCGCGCTTCCTGCAGTGCCTGAGCAACGGTGGTGAACTGGATGGCCAGCGCCTGCTGTCACCGCACACCCTGGCCTTCATGACGGCCGACCACCTGGGCGGCACCATCGCCCACGCCGACAACCCGCTGCTGCCCCCCGGCCACGGCTTCGGCCTGGGCTTTGCCGTGCGCACGCGCCTGGGCGAAGCCAACGTGCACGGCTCCCTGGGCACCTACCACTGGAGCGGCATCGGCGGCACCCACTTCTTCGTCGACCCGGCACAGGAGCTGTTCGCCATCTTCATGGCGCAGGCACCGAACCAGAGGATTCACTACCGCATGAAGATGCGGGGCCTGGTGTATGGGGCGGTGGTGGGGTGAAGGTGGGGTGAAGTGCCCACGCCATGAACGACACACATGATCTTGGCGAGATCGAGTCCGATGGTGACAATGCCGATGGATTTCCCCCTCCAGGCAAGGCGTGAGTTGATGAGGGATTGCGCTTCCCACCGTGGCACTGCATGGCCGTACCCCGCAAGTGCACGGATCACCCGGGAAGAAGACTCGTCCAATCGTCAGGCCCTTTATCGAACCCGCACAACAAGGAGCTTCACATGTTGGACCACATCGGACTCGGTGTCAGTGACTACGCGGCGAGCAAGGCGTTCTTCCTCAAGGCGCTCCAGCCCCTGGGCTATGGCGTCGTCATGGAGGGGCCCTATGGCGTTGGCCTCGGTCCCACGGGCAAGCCGCTGCTCTGGTTGAGTCAATCCCCCGAGAAACCCGCGCATCTTCACCTCGCGTTCGCGGCGAGCAATCGCCAGCAAGTGGAAGCGTTCTACCGGGCTGCCCTCGAGGCCGGCGGCAAGGACAACGGGCCTCCTGGTCTGCGTCCTCACTACCATCCGAACTACTATGGCGCGTTCGTCATCGGACCCGACGGGCACAACGTTGAAGCGGTGTGCCACAAACCCGAGGCCTGACCCTCCCATCGCCTTCAGACACCATGAAGCCGAAAGAACAAGACGCGTTGCTCCAGACGCTGAAGAGCCGTTTCGAAGCGAACATGCACCGCCATCCCGGCGTCGCCTGGCCCGACGTGCTGGGCAAGCTCCAGGGCAAGCCCGCCGCGCTGAACGCGCTGCGCGAGATGGAGGCGACGGGTGGTGAACCCGATGTCGTCGGGTACGACGCCGCGACGGGCCAGCACACCTTCTGCGATTGCGCCGCGGAGACCCCGGCGGGACGCCGGAGTCTCTGCTACGACCGCGAAGCGCTGGACGCGCGCAAGGAAAACAGGCCCGAGGGCAGCGCCGTCGAGATGGCGGCGTCGATGGGCATCGAGTTGCTGACGGAAGCGCAGTACCGGGCGCTGCAGGCCCTGGGCGAATTTGACGTCAAGACGTCGAGCTGGGTCCGCACGCCGCCTGAAGTCCGAAAGCTCGGCGGCGCACTTTTCTGTGACCGCCGCTATGGCGTGGTTTTCGTGTACCACAACGGGGCGCAGTCGTACTACGCGGCCAGGGGCTTTCGCGGTTCGCTGCGCGTCTGAGCTGACCTGTGCCGGGCCGCTCTTCCCTCAGCCTTTGCCCGGCAACCCCTTCAGATACAGGTGCAGCGCCCGCAGATCCGTCTCGCTCATCTCCTTGAGCGATTCGAAGGGCATCACTTTCACCGCTGTGCCGTCGGGCCGCTGGCCGCTGCGGAACATGGCGATCAGGGCCTCCGCATCCGGGTAGCGGCCCATCACGCTGCCTTCGCCGGGTATGAGCTTCGAAGCCGGCGGCCAGTCGGGCGGGCCGCCGGGGATCTTGCCGCCGGCCAGGCCCGCGCCGTGGCAACCGATGCACATATTGGCCACATACGCGCCGTGCGCCGGCGTCACGCCCTCGGGCACGGGTTGTTGCGGCGGCAGCGTGTGGTCGATGCGCGCGGCCGCGTCCTTGATGGCGCCGTAGCCGTAGAGCGCCTTCACCGGCAGCGGCAGCTTCACCACCGCGCCCTGGCCGCTGGCGGGTGGCAGCTGGCGGACGTAGGCCACCAGCGAAGCGAGGTCGCCGTCGGTGAAGCGGTTGTAGTCCTCGCTGGGCATGATCATCAGCGGGCGGCCCTGCGGGCTCACGCCGTGGCGGATGGCGCGCACCCAGTCCACCGGCTGGTAGGCGGCCACCACGCCGCCGGGGCCGGTGGTGATGTTGGGACCGGCGATCACCAGGCCGCCGTCGTCCACGAAGGTGCGGCCGGTGCCGGCCGCACCGTGGCAGTCCACGCAGCCGCGCGACGAGAACAGGTATTTGCCCCGTTCGACCGAAGCCGCATCGTCGCGCAGCGCCACCGTGGGCACCTGCACGTTCACCGTGCGCTGCATCTTGCGCTCGGCCAGCAGCACACCCAGGCCGAGTGCGGCCGCCGCCAGCAGCACCAGCGCGCCCAGCCCCGCGAGCAGCGCCCGCATCCATGTTTTCCTGGTCATCGTTCCGCCTCCTGTGGAGAAACCACCGGCGGCATTTCACGCGAGCGGGCGGGGCGGTGTCAAGCCTCCCTGGCCCGGTCGGCGCGGTACGCGGTACATTTTCTGCACTCCCATCGCTGCTCGGCCACAAGGCTTGGGCCAACCCGGAACGCTTCACTGGCTTGAAGAGCCTGCCGCAGGAGCGTTCCGAACCACCACCCGCGGCGCCTGTCACGGCGGAAACATGAGCCCGTTGCTCAAGCTTGGTATGCGGCAGATCGCGATCCTCGGTCTCATCCTGGTTCACCTTGCGCTCGTGGCGGCAGGCGACGCACTGCCTGCCGCCATCGCACCGGTCGTCGCCGGCACCATCTACCTGCCGCTGTGGCCGCTCTCCGCACTGGGCATACCGGTCTTTTCACCTGCCGAGTCGGGCGGCTGGGCAGCACCAAGCCTTCTGGGCTGGCTGGCCTTCGTCGTCATGTGGGGGCTTGTGTGGTGGGCCGTCGTCGCGCTCGTCATGCGAATCCGCCGGTGAGCTGCAGGCTCCTCCAATGTTCTCTGGCGCTTGCATCCCCGTCGATTTTGTCCGCCCCCTTGCTACACTGAAAGCCTTCTGCAGGTACCGCTCCACCGCACTGCTCGTGTCACTCGGTACAAGTGACCAACGCGCAAGTCCGGAAGAGGTGCCTCATGAACCCAAGCCTGTCGGCCTGGCTGCTCGTCGCCATCAGCGTCGTCGCAGAAGTTGTCGGAACCGTCGCGCTCAGATACTCCGACGGCTTCTCCAGACTCCTCCCTTCTGGCGCAGCGGCGGCTTGCTACGCGCTGGCCATCTGGCTCATGGCTGTTGCCATGCGCCAGCTCGACATGGGCATCACCTACGCCGTCTGGGCCGCAAGCGGTACGGCGGCCACCGCGCTGGTTGGCATCGCGTTTTTCGGGGAGCACATGGGCTCGGTCAAGGCGCTGGGCCTGGTGTGCGTGGTGGCCGGCGTCGTCATGCTCAATCTGGGCGGTCAACGTTGACGCCCGAAGGGACTCCTCCGTCCGCGTCACCCCGGCTACGAGGCCCTGGCCGGCGGCTGCCAGCGGAAGAACATCGGGTAGACCTTCTCCACCACCGGGCCGTCGAAGTCCCAGGCCAGGCACTGGCCCAGGTGGGCCGGCGGGCGGCCGTCGGCCGGTGGGGCGAACGACGCCGAGCGGGTCTGGAATGCCGCGGTGGCCAGGTTGAACAGCAGCTCGCGCAGGTGGGTGCAGCCCTGGATGCCGCCCAGGTGGCGCTGGATGGTCTGGCGCCAGCCACGGCCCAGCACCTCGCCCACCATGCGCTGCATCGGCGCCATGGCCTGCGGGCAGGGGTCGTGCGGGTGCGCGTCCATGGCGACGGCGATGTCGCGGATCACCATGGCCTCATCGAAGGTGACGCGCAGGCGCATGTGGTGCACCGGCTCGCCGGCTTCCCAGCGGCCTTCGCCTTCGATCTCGAAGGTGTGGGGCTTGCTGTCGTGCAGCTCGCCTTCGATGTCCCACAGGCCGTCGTCGCGGCGGAAGCCGCGGTATTCGACGCGGCGGGTGTGCATGGGGGTGCGTGCTTGGGGTGGGGGCAGGGGCAAAACGGTCTCTCCAGCGGCTCGGGGCCAGGGGGAGATTTTCGGTCATGCGCCGGCCTTGCGGTGGCACACTGAGGACACCCCCACGGAGCAGCCCGCCATGACGCACGACCACCCCCACGACCCCCCGCATGGACACGACCACCACGCCCCCGCCTGGAAGCACGACGGCGTGCGCGTGGTCCCGGGCAACCAGCTGGATGGCAATGTGCCTTCCACCCCCGGCATGGACCGCAAGGCCGCGATCAACTTCGCGCGTGTCGGGGCGCAGAAGCTCTGGGCCGGCACCGTCACCATCCACGCCAACGCGAAGACCGGCGCCCACCACCACGGCCCGCTGGAGAGCGTGATCTACGTGGTGAAGGGTCGGGCGCGCATGCGCTGGGGCGAGCGGCTGGAATTCACCGCCGAGGCCGGGCCAGGCGACTTCATTTACGTGCCGCCCTTCGTGCCGCACCAGGAAATCAACGCCAGCCCGACCGAGGTGCTGGAGTGCGTGCTGTGCCGCAGCGACGGGCAGGCGGTGGCCGTCAACCTGGACATCGAGCCGGTGGAAAAGCCCGAACAGGTGCTGTGGGTCGACCCGACCCACCCGACCGGCGGCGTCTGAAACGCCGCAAATCCCTCAAGTTCCGGCCGGGATGGTCGAAATGGCGGTGAGAACACCGGGATTGTTTGCGCCCGGTGGCCGCCGAAAGGGGAAGTCCATGCTGAACATTTCAAGCACCGCTGCCGTGTCCTGGCCGACGCCGGTGGCCACCGGCGTGGCGCCGGTGACACCGGTCGCCGCCGTGCAACCCGCGCAGGCCAGTGGCGGCAGCGACGGCCAGACCCAGACCGGCTTCGGCCGCGAGGGCCGGGCGCCCCAGCAGCGGCACGCCACCACCGGACGCAGCGGCGCGGAAACGCGCACACCGGCCGAGGGTGCGCCCTCCGCGCTGCCCCGCGACCCGAACACGCTGCCCAGGGCACCGGCGCCGCCCGACGCGGTCGCGCAGCGCCAGGCGCGGCAGGAGGCCGCGCGCGTGGCCGAGCAGGAAAAGACCAGGGACCGCGAGGCGATCGAGCACCTGCAGACGATGTTGTCCAACATGTGGGAGGCCAGCGCGGCCGTGGTGGACCGCGCGCTGGGCCGCGAGCCGGCTGCCCCCGGCAACCAGAGCGACACCGCACCCGATCTCTCGCAGGTGGCGGCATCCACCATCCCGCGCAAGCCGCTGCCGGTGCCGCAGCGGGCGGCCCCGCCCGCGCTGGAGCCCGCGCCCTGGCCGGTAGTGCCGGAGGAGGCCGGCCTGGCTGAAGGGGCCGAGGTGGCCGCCACGGCCATCGAAGGGCGGGGCGGCGGCGACGTGGTGGCCTACGACGAGCGCGGCAACAGCAGCCTGGCGCCGCAGGAAGCGGGCAGCCTGATCAGCCACCGGGTCTGACCCCGGGTTCAGATCCGGTGCCGCACGCCCGAGGGCGAGCTGGCCAGCCGGGCCAGCACCGCGTTGGTGATCTGCGACAGCGGCAGCACCTCGTGCGCCGCGCCGTGCTGGATCGCCATGCGCGGCATGCCGAACACCACGCAGCTGGCCTCGTCCTGCACGTAGTTGTAGCTGCCCGCGTCCTTCATCTCGCGCATGGCCTGCGCGCCGTCGGCGCCCATGCCGGTGAGCATGATGCCCAGCGCGTTGGGACCGAGCACGCGCGCGGCCGACTTGAACAGCACCTCCACCGAGGGCCGGTGGCGGTTGACGGGTTCGGTGTCCTCGACCACGGCCACGTAGTTGGAGCCGCTGCGGTCGATGCGGAAGTGGCGGCCACCCGGCGCGATGTAGGCGTGCCCGGGCAGGATGCGCTCGCCGTCGCGCGCTTCCTGCACGCGGATGCGGCACAGCGTGTTGAGCCGGTTGGCGAAACTGGTGGTGAAACCCGGCGGCATGTGCTGGGTGATCACGATCGCGGGCGCGTCGGCCGGCATGGGCACCAGCACCTCGCGGATGGCCTCGGTGCCGCCGGTGGAGGCGCCGATGCAGATGATCTTTTCGGTCGACATGCGCGGCAGCGGAGCGCGCGGCGGTTCGGCCTGGCCCGGGGTGCCGGCCGCCGGGCTACCGGCCGAGGCGGGCGCCGCCAGGCGCTTCACATGGGCGCTGGCGGCCACGCGGATCTTGTCCACGATGTCGCCCGCGAGTTCGTTGAGGCCGCTGCTCACACCGATGCGCGGCTTGGCCACGAAGTCGATCGCGCCCATCTCGAGCGCGCGCAGCGTGATCTCGGCGCCCTGCTCGGTGAGGGTGGAGACCATCACCACCGGCATCGGGCGCAGGCGCATCAGGCGCGACAGGAATTCCAGCCCGTCCATGCGCGGCATTTCCACGTCGAGCGTGATCACGTCGGGGTTGAGCTCGCGGATCATCTCGCGCGCCACCAGCGGGTCGGCCGCGGCGCCGACGCAGGTCATGTCGCTCTGGCGGTTGATGATCTCGGTGAGCAGGCTGCGCACCAGCGCCGAGTCGTCCACCACCACCACTTTGATCTTGGCCATTTTGTGTTTTCCCTTAGAACAGGTCCACCGAGCCGCCGGCCACCGCCTTGGCGACCACCGCCGCGCTGCTCTTGCGTTCCTGCGTTTCCAGTGTTTCCGGGTGCGAGTGCGCCAGCCGCTTGACCATGGCCTTGCCGGTGGCCGGGAAGTAGCAGACCTTGCGCGGATGGATGTCCAGCACGTCCTTGGAAATCACGGCGATGCGTTCGGTCTGCAGGTAGTCCAGCACGAACTGCGTGTTGCGCTCGCCCACGTTCATGGTGGTGAAGGTGTGCATCACCTGGCCACCACCGAACACCTTGGCCTGCATGGTCTCGCGCCGGGCGCCGAGCTTCATCATTTCGTTGATCAGCAGTTCCATCGCGTAGGAACCGTAGCGCCCGCTCGAATCGTTGCCGCCGTCGGGCAGCATGAAGTGGTTCATGCCGCCCACGCGCACGCGCGGGTCCCAGATGCAGGCGGCGATGCACGAGCCCAGCACGGTCATGACCATCATGTCGTCGGCGGTCACGTAGTACTCGCCCGGCAGCACCTTCACCGCGTCGTTCTTGAAGTGGTGGTCCTGGTAGAAGAAGCTGGCTTCGCCCGGCTTGCTGCTGCGCGCCTTGAGCGCGTCCAGGCGCGAGGGGGCCGCGGCGGGGGCGCGCGCGGTGGCGAAGGCGTCAGATGCGCTCATACACCGTCTTTCCACGCAGGGCGAAGAGGTTGCGGGCGTCGCTGAAGTTCTCCGCGTGGCCCACGAACAGCATGCCGCCGGGCTTCATCACGCGGTGGATGCGCTCGAGCACGGCGCGCTGCGTGGCGGCGTCGAAATAGATCATCACGTTGCGGCAGAACACGATGTCGAAGGGTTCGCGGAACGGCAGGTTCTCGATCAGGTTGACGCTGAGGAACTCCAGGTTCTTCTGCAGCTCGGGCTTCACGCGCATCAGGCCGGCGTTGCCGCCCTTGCCGCGCATGAAGAAGCGCTGCATGCGCTCCGGGCTCAGGCCCTTCACGCCGTCCGCCTTGTAGACGCCGCGCTGCGCGGTGGCCAGCACCTTGGTGTCGATGTCGCTGTTGACGATCTGGAACGAGCCCGATGCGCCCAGCGCCTCGGTGGCCGTCATGGCGATCGAGTAGGGCTCCTCGCCGGTGGAGGCGGCCGAGCACCAGATGCGCCAGGCCTGCGTGCGCTTCGCGGCCAGCAGGTCGTTGAGGATGCCGAAGTGGTGCTGCTCGCGGAAGAACGCGGTGAGGTTGGTGGTCAGCGCGTTGATGAACTCCTGCCACTCGGCGCCGTCGTGCTGTTCGAGCCAGTCCAGGTAGGTCTTGAAGCTGCCGTGGCCGGTCTCGCGCAGGCGGCGCGAGACGCGGCTGTACACCATGGCGTGCTTGCCGTCGTGCAGGCTGATGCCGGCCTTCTTGTAGATCAGCGCCTTGATGCGCGCGAAGTCGGCGTCGGACCAGACGAACTCGCGGCCTTCGGACAGGGGACCGTCCTCGGGCGCGGGTGCGGGCACGCGACCGCCCGACAGGGGCGCGCGCGGGGTGGGAGAGGTCTGCAGCAGCATGGGGTCCTGACTGGTGGGAGGCAAGGGCGCGCCAGGAAGCGGGATGGGGAGATCAGATCAGTGGCGTGAGCGGCGCACCAGGCCCGAGGTGTCGAGGATCAGCGCGACCTTGCCGTCGCCGAGGATGGTGGCGCCCGAGACGTTGGGCACCTTGCGGTAGTTCGACTCCAGGTTCTTGATCACCACCTGTTGCTGGCCGAGCAGCTCGTCGACCATGAGCGCCACGCGCGAGCCCTCGGCTTCCACCACGACCATGATCGGGCTGGTGCCGTTGAACTCGAAACGCGGCACCTGGAACACGCGCTCCAGCTCGACCACCGGCATGTACTCGTCGCGCACCTTCACCACCTGGGCGCCCTGGCCCATGGTGTTGATGTCGGTGGGCTTGATCTGGAACGACTCGATCACGCTGGACAGCGGGAGGATGTAGACCTCTTCGCTCACGCGCACCGACATGCCGTCCATGATGGCCAGGGTCAGCGGCAGGCGCACCGAGACGCGCATGCCGAAGCCCTCGGCCGAATCGATTTCCACCGTGCCGTTGAGGGCGGTGATGTTCTTCTTGACCACGTCCATGCCGACACCGCGGCCAGACACGTCGGTCACTTCCTCGGCGGTGGAGAAGCCGGGCGCGAAGATCAGGTTCCAGACCTCGTTGTCGGTCATGGAGTCGGGCGCGTCGATGCCCTTCTCGCGCGCCTTCTTCAGCAGCTTCTCGCGCGACAGGCCCTTGCCGTCATCGCGCACCTCGATCAGGATGGAGCCGCCCTCGTGCGTGGCCGACAGCGTGATCGTGCCGTGCTCGGTCTTGCCCTTGGCCCGGCGGTCTTCGGGCATCTCGATGCCGTGGTCGCAGCTGTTGCGGATCAGGTGGGTCAGCGGGTCGGTGATCTTCTCCACCAGGCCCTTGTCGAGTTCGGTCGATTCGCCCTGCGTGACGAGCTCGACCTTCTTGCCCAGCTTGCTCGCGAGGTCGCGCAGCATGCGGGGGAAACGATTGAACACCACCGACATCGGGATCATGCGGATCGACATCACCGCTTCCTGCAGGTCGCGGGTGTTGCGGTCCAGGTCGGCCAGGCCGGCCAGCAGCGGCTGGTTGGCGCTGTCGTCGAGCTCGCGGCTCTTCTGCGCCAGCATGGCCTGGGTGATCACGAGTTCGCCCACCAGGTTGATGAGCTGGTCGACCTTGCTGACCGAGACGCGCAGCGTGCTCGACTCGAGGCCGGCGCCGGCGGGGGCGCGTGCCTCCACCTTGGGCGCTGCCTTGGGGGCGCTGCCGTCGGCGGCCGCGGGCGCGGCGGCGGCGCGCGCGGGCACGCCGGGAGCGCCGTCGAAGAAGCCGTAGTCGCGGCCTTCGGTGGTCGGGTTCGGGTGGCCGGTGCCCATGGGCGGATCGACCGCGTCGGCCGCCGCCACCGCGGCGGCAGAGGCGTTGTTGTCGACGATGCGGATGTCGTCCTTGCCCACGTGGAAGGTGAACAGGTCCATCAGGTCGTTGTCGCTCGCGGTGGTGCGGGCGCGCCAGACGCGTTTGGTGCTCAGGTCGCAGGGCAGGGCCTCGACCGTGCCCAGGCCCGGGATGTCGCGGAACAGCTCGGCGATGCCGTCGGCCTGGGCCGGGTTCTCCAGCGGGCCGATGTGGATTTCCAGGTCGCGCTCGACCTTGGCCGCGGCCTTGCGCGAGGGCGCGGGGGCCGGTGCCGGGGCGGCCACGACCACCGGGGCCACGGGCGCGGCCTCGGCCTCGTCTGCTTCGGCGTCGTCCTCGCTGTTGGCCAGCGCGCTGATGCGCGCCACCAGGTCGGCGGTGGCCACCGGCTCGCCACCGCGGCCCTGGTGGTTGCCCAGCAGGCCGCGCAGCGCGTCGGAAGATTCGAGCAGCACGTCCACCATGGCCGAGGTCGGGCTCAGCTCGTGGCGGCGCAGCTTGTCCAGCAGCGACTCCATCTGGTGCGTGAGCTCGGCCACGTCGGCAAAACCGAAGGTGGCCGCGCCACCCTTGATGGAATGCGCGCAGCGGAAGATGGCGTTGAGCTCCTCGTCGTCGGCCTTTTCGAGGTCGAGCGCGAGCAGCATCTGCTCCATCTGGTCGAGGTTCTCGCCCGCTTCTTCAAAGAAGATCTGGTAGAACTGGCTCAGGTCGATGTTGTCACCGAGGTTCTGGCCCTCGTTCATCATTTCACCCATGTGGGGTCTCCTTGGCGGCGGTGGGGCAGCGCATTGCACTCATTCGGAATCAACGGATGACTTTCTGGATCACTTCGATCAGGCGACCCGGATCGAAGGGCTTGACCAGCCACCCGGTGGCGCCGGCGCTGCGGCCGAGCTGCTTCATCTGGTCGCTCGATTCGGTCGTCAGGATCAGGATCGGGACGGTCTTGAACTTCGAGTGCTCGCGCAGCTTGCGCGTGAGGCTCAGCCCGTCCATGTTGGGCATGTTCTGGTCGGTCAGCACGAGGTCGATGCTGTGCGTCTGGGCTTTGTCCCAGGCGTCCTGCCCGTCCACGGCCTCGACCACGTGGTAGCCCGCTCCGGTGAGCGTGAATGCCACCATTTTTCGCATGGAAGCCGAGTCGTCTACGGCAAGAATCGATCGCATGGCTTACTCCGTCTTTGTTCAAATATCGGCAATTGGGGCACTGGCTTGAATCGGCCAGCGCTCAGAACAGGTCGATGGAACCGGCGTCCATCTCGCTTTGTGTCACGGGGCTGGGGCGTTCGGGCATGGGGTCCAGCTCCAGCGGCACCTCGCCGTCTTCGGGCTCCATGGCCTGGTCGGCCAGGCGCCAGGCGCAGCTCTGCAGCACCTTGCCGGTGTGCACGATGAGCTGGGTCGCCATGTCGTGGAACTGCAACTCCGTCACCGCCTGGTGCAGGCTGTGGCGGATCGGGCTGATGAGTTCTTCGCCGCGGTCGCCACCCAGGTCGCCCAGGGCCTGGTTGGCCGAGCCGAAGCGTTCCAGCAGGTTGCTGGTGGCGTGGTCGAGCAGGCCTTCGAGGCGCTGGAGGTCGGTCATCGCCATCAGCAGGGAGTCCTGGAGATCGGCCACCAGGCTCACGGGCAGGGAGACGGACGGTAGGGTCTGCTGCATCGTCGGGTGTTCCAGGGTGGGGTGGTGTGGGCTCGGCATTGGTCGGGCATTACAATTTTCAACATCTGTCTGACGCTGTATCGACAGATAACCGGCCGAATTCAGCACCAATTTCCCGCGTTGCCGGCCCAGCCCTGGGCGCAAAGTGGCATTCAGCACCCCGAAGCACCACACATGAGCGGACCGCCTGAGCCAACGGACAAACCTTTTGTCCGCATCCTGCATCTGGAAGATTCGCGGGTCGACCACGCGCTGGTGAAGTTCGCGCTGCAGCGCAGCCAGCTCGCCAGCGAGGTGGTGCTGGTGGACACGGTGGACGACTTCCGCCGCGAACTGCAGACCGCGCACTACGACATCGTGCTGGCCGACTACCACCTGCCCGGCTTCACCGGCATGGACGCCTGGGACGTGGTGCGCGAGATGAAGCTGGAGATTCCGTTCGTCATCCTCTCGGGCGCCATCGGCGAGACCGCGGCGGTCGATGCGATGCACCGCGGCGTGAGCGACTACCTGCTCAAGGACAGCATGCACCGGCTCTCGCACGTGATCGCGCGCGCGATCGAGATCAGCGAGACCCGGCGCGCCAAGGCCGCGGCCGACGCCGAGCTGGCCGAATCGCGCCGCCGGCTCGCCGAGCTGGCCGAACACCTGCAGACCAGCATCGAGCAGGAGCGCGCCGACATTGCGCGCGAGATCCACGACGACATCGGTGGCGCGCTCGCGGCCGTCAAGCTCGACCTGGCCTGGGTCGGGCGGCGCGAGGCCGACGACGAGATCCAGCGCCACCTGGGCTCTGCCATGGAAATGCTGCAGCACGCGCTGGGCGCGAGCCAGCGCATCATGATGAACCTGCGCCCGCCCATCCTCGACCAGGGCCTGGTGGCCGCCGTGCTCTGGCTGGCCGCCGGCTTCGAGCGGCGCACCGGCCTGCGCGTGATCGTGCGGCGCTCGTCCGAAACGCTGGACGTGCCGCGCGAGGTGCAGCTGGTGGCCTACCGCACGGCGCAGGAAGCGCTGACCAATGTGAGCAAGCACGCCGAGGCCGGCGCGGTCGACATCGACCTGAGCGACCGCGAGGGCGTGCTGACGCTCGAAGTGAGCGACAACGGCAAGGGCCTGGACGCGCAGGCGCTGCGCAAGGCCAAGTCCTTCGGCCTGCTGGGCCTGCGCGAGCGCGCGGCCAAGGTCGGCGGCTGGCTCGACGTCAGTTCATCCCCCAAGGGCACCTCGGTCATCCTGTCGGTGCCCCTGCAGACTTTTTCAAGCAACCCGGACAATGCGGCGAGAGCCGGCGAGGAACCCCATGATCAAGGTGATTTTGTGTGACGACCACGCCATGGTGCGGCGCGGCATCCGCGACACCATCTCGGAGGCGACGGACATCCAGGTGGTCGGCGAGGCCGGCAGCTACCCCGAGCTGCGCGAGCTCATGCGCAAGGTCGAGGCCGAGGTGCTGGTGCTCGACCTCAACATGCCCGGGCGCGGAGGCCTGGAGGTGCTGGCCGCGCTGAAGGAAGAGGGCTCCACCGTCAAGACGCTGGTGGTCTCCATGTACCCGGAAGACCAGTACGCCATCCGCTGCCTGCGCGCCGGCGCGCGCGGCTACCTCAACAAGGCCGGCGAACCCGCCGAGCTGGTGGCCGCCATCCGCACCGTGATGCAGGGCCGCAAGTACGTGACGGCCGACGTCGCGCAGATGCTGGTGGACACGCTCAACGCGCCCGAGAGCGAAGAGCTGCACGCCAGCCTGTCCGAGCGCGAGCTGCAGACCCTGCAGAAGATCGCCTCGGGCAAGAAGCTCTCGGACATCGCCGAAGAACTCATGCTCAGCCCCAAGACCGTGAGCGTGTACCGCGCGCGCGTGCTGGAGAAGCTGCACCTGGCCAACAACGCCGAACTCACGGTCTACGCGATCCGCAACGGCATCGTGTAGCCGGCGCGGGCCGTGCGGAATAATGGCCCATGCCGCCGACCGCCACGCCCGCCCTCTCGATCTGGAGCCCCCTGCGCCAGCCTGCCTTCCGTGGCCTCTGGATCTGCGGCGCCATCTTCTTCATTGGCGCCGGCATGCAGACCATGGCGGCGGCCTGGCTCATGGTCGAACTCACCGGCTCGTCGTTTCTCGCGGCGCTGGTGCAGACCGCGGTGTTCCTGCCCATGTTCCTGCTGGCGCTGCCCGCCGGCGTGCTGGCCGACACCACCGACCGCCGGCGCCTGATCTCGGGTGCGCTGCTCTCGCAGGTGGCCGCGTGCGCGCTGCTGGCCGGGCTGGTGCTCGGCGGCTGGGGCGGGCCGGCCTCGGTGCTGTTCCTGGTGTTCGTGTGCGGCTGCTGCACGGCGGTGCTCACGCCGGCGTGGAACTCCTCGGTGGTCGACCCGGTGCCGCGCGGTGAGTGGCCGCAGGCCATCACCGCCATCGGCATCGCCTACAACGCCGCGCGCGCCATCGGCCCCACGCTGGCCGGCCTGCTGTTCGCGCGCCTGGGCGCGGGCTGGGTGTTTGTGGTCACCGTGTTCACCACGCTGGTGATGTGGGAGTCCATCCGCCGCTGGCCGCCGCGCGCGCACCCGCCTTCGAGCCTGCCGCCGGAGCGCCTGTGGGGCGGCACGCTCAGCGGCCTGCGTTTCGCCTGGCACTCGCGCATCATCCTCGCGCAGCTGGTGCGCGTGATGGCCTTCAGCGCCGCCGGCTCGGCGCTGTGGGCGCTGCTGCCGGTGATCGCGCAGCGCCAGCTCGGCACCGGCGCCGAAGGTTTCGGCCTGCTCATGGGCTGCCTGGGCACCGGCGCCGTGGCCTCGGGCCTGGTCATCGGCCGGCTGCGCGCGCGCTTCGGGCTCGACAGCATCGTCGCCGTGAGCTGCGTGGTGTTCGCCGGCGTCATGCTGCTGGCCGCCTGGGTGCGCGTGCCCTGGGTGGTGTACCTCGCCATGGCCTTTGGTGGCGCCGCGTGGATGGCCACCATGTCCACCTTCAACACCGCCACCCAGGCCAGCGCGCCGCCCTGGGTGCGCTCGCGCGCGGTCGCGCTGCACATCGTCTCGGCGCTCGGTGCCTTCGCCATCGGTTCGGCGTTCTGGGGCGCGGTGTCCGACATCGCCGGCCTCACCAGTGCGCTGGTGGCCGCCGGCGCCGTCATGGCCGCGGGCCTGCTGCTGGCGCGGCCGTTCCCGCTGCGCGTGGGGGCCGACCATGAGGTGACCCAGGGCACGCCGTGGGACGAGCTGTTCATCGAAGCCGAACCCAGCCCCGAGGCCGGCCCGGTGGCGGTGGAGGTGGGCTACCGCATCCGCCCCGGCGCGGACCAGGCCTTCCTCGACACCATCAGCCAGATGAAAGCCCCGCGCCGGCGCGACGGCGCCACCTTCTGGCGCGTCTACAAGGACCTGGGCGAACCCTCGCGCTATGTGGAGCGCTTCATCGTCACCTCATGGGCCGACTACCTGCACCAGCGCGCCCGCGCCACCGTGGCCGACCACCAGATCGAGACCGAGGTGCGGGCCTTCCTGGCCGAGGGAGAGAGTGCGCGCATGTCGCACTACATTGCGGAGCGGTGAGGAAGGCGCCGCCCCCTATGCCAGGTCCTCGTGAAGGCAGAGGTAGTTGCCCTCGGGGTCCTTGAACCAGGCCGCTTTCTCCGCGCCCAGCACGCACACGTGGTCGACCGTCTTCAAGCCCGGGAAGTCGTAGTTCTCGAAGACGACCCCCTTGCCCTTGAGCGCGGCGATGCTGGCGGCGATGTCGGGCACCTGGAAGCTGATCGCGGTGTGGTCGGCCTTCGTGCCTTCGGGCTTGGGGAACAGCGCCAGCGTGCTGCCCCCGACCACGTAGACGAATTTGCCGTCGGGTTTGAGGCCACCGGGCTCAAGCCCGAGAGAGCCCTCGTAGAAGGCGCGGGCGCGTGCCATGTCGATGACAGGCAGCATGGTCGTGACGGATGCGTTGCTCAGCATATGCAGTCCTTTCGCCCAGCGCTGCCACACCGGATGCACGCCGGAAATGGCCGACCGGTTCAGCCGCCGGGTCTGCGAGCATAGGCCGATTGGGGGCGGTGTGCCAGTGGGGGGCGGAGGCGCCGGCCAGCGTCTTGGCGACGGGGCGCTGCCCGTGCATGATGCGCGACTGGGCCAGCTGTCCTGCCGCTGCGGCCCCGTTCAAGGTCAACGTCAGACCTCACAAGCCCCCTGGGTGGTGAACCTCAGCCTCATGCGCCGCGCCAGCTTCTTCGCACTCGCCTTTCTGTCGCTCGGTGTCGCGGGCTACGCTGTCTTTGCCTATGCGTTCTGGCCACTCGGCCGCGCGCTGCATCCGGACATGCGCGTCGCGTTCGAGGCGCACCCCGTGGGTATCTACACCCACGTCTTTGCCTCGGTCATCGCGCTGGTGCTGGGCCCCTTTCAGTTGTCGGCGCGGTTGCGCAGCGCGCATCTTGGGCTGCATCGGTGGATGGGCCGGCTGTATCTGGGTGTCGGGGTGCTGGTGGGCGGCCTCGCAGGCCTGTTCATGGCCTTCCACGCGTACGGTGGACTGGTGTCGCGCCTGGGCTTCGGGTCATTGGCCGTGGCTTGGTTGTATACGGGGCTGCGCGCCTGGCTGGCCATCCGCAGCGGAGACACGGCTTCGCACCGTCGCTGGATGGTCCGGAATTTCGCGCTCACGTTCGCGGCCGTCACGCTGAGGCTCTGGCTTCCCGCGGCCGTCGTGTCGGGCATCCCGTTCGAACTCGCCTACCCGGTCATTGCCTGGCTGTGCTGGCTGCCCAATCTGGTTCTGGCGGAGTTGCTTTTCAACCAGACGCATGCCCCTTCCATCGAGCGGAAGGATCAAGGGCTGCGCCAGTAGTCCGCCACTCATATAAAACTCAAACGCAGACCCATGACACGCACGCAGACCCATGACACGCCCCGACCCTGCAGTCGCGCTGATTCAATTGCCGTTGGGAAAATCGGTGCTGGCCGTTGAGCTCTACGACCTGGTTGCAAACAAGAAGATCGTCACATTCCATCGAGAAGGAAGTCGCTGCATATTCTCTGAAGTAGTTCGGCACAGAGAGTTTGAGTTAACGCTCCGCCTCGACTGGGGCGATCTTCGAGAAGGAAATCCAACACTTGATCTTGATGTAATTCGCATTGATGCTGACGGAGTACGACAGCGAATCAAACCAAGGCACAACCCGAAGCACCACACGACATTGAGTACGGTGCTTCCGAGTAGCACTTCCCTACAAACGTACGATCTTGAATACGAGGGGTTGACCATGCGACTCGTGGCCAGGAATTCCTTCGAAGTCGGAGTGGGGCTATCCGCATACATCGTCGATCCGGAGCACAAGTCAGGGGCGACACCAGAATGAGGTTTGTCCCCGGGATCGAGATCACGTTACCTAGTCGGTCGCCCGCCGGAACCCCAGAAAACTCCAGCGCACGTCCCGCCGCTCCAGCATGTCCTCGCGCTCGCTGTGGTGGCACACGTTCAGGCCCTGCGCCGCCGCCAGCGCGATGGTTTCTTCGGCCGACACGTCGAACATGCGCCGCCCCTCGGGCACCGGCCCATGCCGCAGCGACATCACGATCTGCCCGCCATCGGCCAGCAGTTCCGCGAGCGCCCGCATCGCGGTGCTGCGCTCCTGCGCGTCCAGGTGCATCCACACGGCGGTGAGCAGGATCAGGTCGTAGCGCTCGCCGGTGGCGCGGGTGTGCGCCAGCGCCGGCAGGTGGTCGGCGCGCCAGCTGATGGGCAGGTCGGCGTGCAGGCGCTGGCCTTGCTCGCGCAGTTCGGGCGTGGGTTCGACGGCGGTGACCTGGTGGCCCAGGCGGGCGAGGGCGGCGGCGTCGCGGCCCGAGCCGGCGCCGATGTCGAGCACGCGGCCTGGCGTGCCCGGGAACAGGTGGATCACGTCGCGGTGCACGTCGGCAAAGCTGATGCTCTCGTACTGGGCGGCCAGCGTCGCGGCGTGGGCGCCGTAGCCCGCGGTGCCGCGGATGTCGTTGTCGTCGTCGTTCATGGGCAGATTCCGGGGATGTGGCTGCAGCCCACATCATCGTGCAGGACCCGGCCCGACTTGCGACGGCGCCATCAGCCGCGGCGGCGCCTTCTTCCACCCCTGCGCAACAAGCGCACGCGATCAGCGGCTAACATCCCAGCGCTGGTCGTCCCTCATCCACGTGTCATTCCATGAAACCCTACATTCGTCTCGCCGGGTGCGTGCTCGCCGCGCTGCTGTTCATGCCGGTTTTACAGGCGGCCACCACGCAGTCGACCCCGTTTCGGGTGGAGGTGCTGGACGAGGGGCAGTATGTACCGGTGGGCTCGGTCAGGATCAAGCCGTCCGAGCGGACGGCGTCGGGCCGGGTGGGTTCGCACAATGGGTTGAAGCAGGTGAGCAGTTCTCGCGAGGTGGCGGCGAAGCTGGGCACGACATTCGGGTTCCGTTACCGGGTGCTGGGACTTCCCGAAGGCGAAACGGAGGATTTCGAGATACGGGCCGTGCACCCACCGATGACATCGCCCAGCGGGAAGATCAGCACCGTCAGCAGCGCCCCGAGCCCTCTCCTGAGTGAGGGGGGACAGGCTTTTGGCGATCTCGTGTACCGGTTGAGCGAGCCCGGCGAACTGCTGCCCGGCCAGTGGATTCTGCAGGTCCTCTACCGGGGACAAGTTGTCATCAACCGAGAGTTCACCGTCCGGTAAGCCATCCATGCCCACACGAATTTTTGCCGCCCTGGTCCTCACATCGCTGCTCGCCGCGGGTTGCGCCGCCCCGAAAACGCCCGTGCACATCGGCCCGCCGTTGCCCGCCAGCGAGTTGGCGATCGTGCAGGCCCAGGACCCCGAGAACACCGGCGGGGCGACGGTGCGGTTCCACCTCGCGTTCGAATCCTTCATGAAGGTCGGCGACGGCCAGCGGACCTTCGTCGGGGACGCCCGCAACGGTTATCCCACGCGGATCTCGGTGCTGCCGGGCGACTACACCATCATCACGCGCTGCGTCAGCGGGAATTACTGGGCCTACCCCGCGGCCGAACTCAGCCTGGAGGCCGGGCGGATCTACACGCTGCGCTGCGGCGTGTCACCGCACAACCTGACCAGTTTTCGCCTGACGATGGACTCCATCGAGTAGCCCCGGGGCCTTGGCGGGCCGGGCGCTCAGCCGCCGGTGAAGATATCGGTCGCCAGCTTCATCAGCGCGGCCACCGGCGCGTCCAGCATGGGCAGGGTGAAGGCAATGCCCACCAGGCCGGCCGAGAGCGTGAGCGGGAAACCGATGGCGAAGGCGTTCATCTGCGGCGCGATGCGCGAGATGAAGCCCAGCACGATGTTGATGAACAGCAGCATGCCGATCATGGGCAGGGCGATCCACAGGCCGTAGCGGAACACCACGGCACCGAGCTCGTGCAGCTCCATGCGGTTGATCGACTCGAAGGCGCTGCCACCCACGGGGAAGGTGCTGAAGCTGGCGATGACCGCCTGCAGCAGCATGAGGTGGCCGCCCATCACCACGAACAGCAGCATGGTGGTGTTGCCGAAGAAGC
The DNA here is from genome assembly GCA_003599455.1 of Comamonadaceae bacterium. GTDB lineage: Bacteria > Pseudomonadota > Gammaproteobacteria > Burkholderiales > Burkholderiaceae_C > Hydrogenophaga. Next base: position 4,887 of record QZKF01000013.1, on the reverse strand, counting down.
GGCCCACGGTGCTCGACTGCGAGTTGGTGCTCGGGTCGAAAAAGCCGGCGAAGTTCAGGCCCATCTGCAGGCCGATGAGTTCGCCCGCGAGCTCGACCGAGGCGAACACGATGCGCACCGCCAGTCCGATGGCGATGCCCACCACCACCTGCTGCATCACGACGGAAAACGCCGCGGGGTCGTTGAGCGCGACCATGGGCTGCTCGGGAAGGCCGGCCTGGGCGCACACCGCCACCAGAAAGGCCAGGGCCACGCGGGTGCGCATGGGCACCGAACGCGATGAAAAGATGGGCGCGCTGGAGAAGACGGCCAGGATGCGCAGGAAGGGCCAGAACACCGGCGAGACCAGCGCCATGACCTGCGCTTCGGTGAACGTGGGCATGACGACGCGATCAGACCGCGTAGTTGGGGATCGAGAGGATGGTGCTGCGGATGAACTCGACCATGGTGGTCATCATCCATGGGCCGGCGATGGCGAACACCGCGATCGCCGCGATCAGCTTGGGCACGAAGGCCAGCGTGGCTTCGTGGATCTGGGTGATGGCCTGGAACAGGCTCACCAGCAGGCCCACGCCGAGCACCACGCCGAGCACCGGCGCGGCCACCATGAGCAGCATGAAGAGCGCGTTCTGCGCCATCGTGAGAGCGGCTTGTGGATCCATTTTTTTTACCTACTGTGCAAACGACGCAGCCAGGGAGCCGATCAGCAGGTTCCAGCCGTCGGCCAGCACGAACAGCATGAGCTTGAACGGCAGCGCCACCAGCACCGGCGACAGCATCATCATGCCCAGCGACATCAGCACGCTGGCGACGACCATGTCGATCACCAGGAAGGGGATGAAGATCATGAAGCCGATCTGGAATGCGGTCTTGAGCTCGCTGGTGACGAAGGCCGGCACCAGCACGCGAAACGGCGCGGTCTGCGCGGTCACGTCGTTGGGCAGCTTGGCCAGTTTGGCGAAGAGTTCGAAGTCGGACTGGCGCGTCTGCTTGAGCATGAAGTCGCGCATGGGGGCCTGGCCACGTTCGAGCGCCTGGTCGAAGGTGATGGCGTTCCTCGAATAAGGCTCGTAAGCGTCGGCATACACCTTGTCCAGCGTGGGGCCCATCACGAACAGCGTGAGGAACAGCGACAGGCCGACGATCACCTGGTTGGGCGGGGCCGACTGCGTGCCCAGCGCCTGGCGCAGCAGCGAGAGCACGATCACGATGCGGGTGAAACCCGTCATGAGCAGCAGCACGGCCGGCAGGAAGGACAGCGCGGTGAAGAACAGCAGGGTCTGGATCGGCACCGAGTAGCTGGTGCCGCCCGCGCCCTGGCCAATCATGAGCGGCAGCGAAGGGCCGGCCGCGGCGGGCGCGCCCTGCGCCCATGCGCCGGTGGCGCAGAGGGTGAGGGCGGCGAGCAGCAGGCCGCTGCGCAGGGTGTCAGCGCGGGGCATGCGGGTTCGCCTTGTTCGGTTGGGTCAGTTGGGCCAGCCGCGCGGCAAAGCCGGTGGCGGGCGTGACGGGGTTCGGTGTGGCGTCCACCAGGTCGGCGGGCAGCGGCATGTGGTGCAGCGCGTTCACGCTGCCGGGCGACACGCCCAGCACCAGGCACACGCGGTCGGCGCCCTGGCCGACCTGCACCGTGACCACGCGCTGCTGCGGGCCCAGCGAGAGGGATGAGAGCACCTGCATGGCGGGGCCGCTGTGGCCCACCGCGCCGGGCAGGCGGTGGCGCGCCCATTTCAGGGCAAAGGCCAGGCCCACCATCAGGGCGAGCAGGGCCAGCGCGGGCATCGCGTTTTGCAGCATGGGGCGGGCTCGGTTCGGGGGATCAGGTCCGGCTGACGCGGCGCATGCGTTCAGAAGGGGTCACGATGTCGGTCAGGCGGATGCCGAACTTGTCGTTCACCACCACCACCTCGCCCTGCGCGATCAGGTAGCCGTTGATCAGCACGTCCATCGGTTCGCCGGCCAGCGCGTCGAGCTCGACGATGGAGCCCTGCGCGAGCTGCAGGATGTACTTGATCGGCACCCGGGTGCGGCCCAGTTCCACCGAGAGCTGGACCGGGATGTCCAGCACCATCTGGATGTCCTGCATCGGGTTGGCGCTGGCCGAGCCGCCGGAGGTCACCGGTGCGGTGGCGGACTCGAACACGGGTGCACCGTCGTCATTGACGTTGACGGTGGCGGCCTGTTCTTCCAGGGCCTGGGCCCAATCGTCGGTGACGGCGTCGTTCATGGTGTTCGGGGTCTCAGTTGACATAGGACTCTCCCAGCCAGTTCATATCAATGCCGCGCAGGTTGCGCTCGACGCGCAGCGCGTATTTGCCTTTGTGGGTGCCGTACTGGCACTCGAAAACGGGCACGCCGTCCACATGGGCCTGGATCGAGGGACTGCGGTCGAGCTCGATGAAATCGCCGATCTGCATCGCCAGCAGCTGTTCCACCGTGGCCTCGGTCTGGGCCAGCTCGGCGACCATGGTCACCTCGGCGGCCTGGATCTCGTGGCTCAGCAGCTTGACCCAGCGGCGGTCGACCTCGATCGCGTCGCCCTGCACGCTGGAATACAGCACGTCGCGGATCGGCTCCAGCGTGGCGTAGGGAATGCAGATGTGCAGCGAGCCCGAGATGTCGCCGATCTCCAGCGTGAAGCTGGTGGAGACGACGATCTCGCTCGGCGTGGCGATGGTGGCGAACTGGGGCTGCATCTCCGAGCGCTGGTAGGCCAGCTCGATCGGGTAGACGCCGCGCCAGGCCTTCTTGTATTCCTCGGCCACCACGTCGACCAGGCGGTTGATCACGCGCTGCTCGGTGGGGGAAAAATCGCGGCCCTCGATGCGGGTGTGGAACTTGCCGTTGCCGCCGAACAGGCTGTCGATCACACCGAACAGCAGCGTGGGCTCGCACACCACCAGGCCGTTGCCGCGCAGCGGGCGGATCGCCATGATGTTGAAGTTGGTCGGCACCACCAGCTCGCGCAGGAAGGCGCTGTATTTCTGCACCTGCACCGCGCCGACCGAGATCTCGGGGCTGCGGCGGATGAAGTTGAACAGGCCCAGCCGCAGGTTGCGCGAAAACCGTTCGTTGACGATTTCCATGGTGGGCATGCGCCCGCGCACGATGCGCTCCTGGCTCTGCAGGTTGTAGTTGCGCACCCCGTCGGTGGGTGCGTCTTCCTTGGCCAGCTTCTGGCTCTCGCCCGTCACCCCTTCGAGCAGGGCGTCGATCTCTTCCTGGGACAGAAACGATTCGGACATGGTGTGTCGACCCGGTTACTGGACGATCAGGCTGGAGAACAGCACCGCCTGCACCGGGTTGGGCGCGGCCTTGGCTTTCTCTTTCTTTTTCTTCGCGGCACCCTCGGCGCTGGTCGCGGCGGCCTCGGGCGGGGCGTAGCCCATTTCCCTGGAGACGGTGGCGATGATGTCCTGGGCAAGTTTTTCCTTGCCCTGCACCTGCAGCATCTCCTCGGCGGTGCGCTGGGAGATCAGCAGCAGGATGTTGCTGCGGATGCTGGGCATGTAGGCCTTCACATCGGCTTCGGTCTTGGCGTCCTGCAGCTGCAGCGTGAGGCCGAGCTGGATGAAGCGGTTGCCGCCCGGGTCGGCCAGGTTGATCACCATGTTCTCCAGCGCCAGGAAGGTCGGCGGCACGCGCGGCTCCTTGCTGTGCTCGGCGACCTGCTCCTCGCCGTCCGCGCCTTCCTCGTCGCTGGCGGTGTTGCTCTTGAGCACGTAGAGCGCGGCGCCCGCGCCGATCAGCGCGAGCAGCACCACGCCGAGCACGATGAAGAGCAGCTTCTTGCTCTTCTTTTTCGGCGCTTCGGGGGCGGCAGCGGTGGCGGTGGCGGTGGCAGCAGCAGACATGGGGTTCCTTCGACGTTTCACACGGGTCATGCCGTGTGGGGTTGAAAGAATTATTGGTCGCGCCCCCTGGTGCCGTTCATGAGATAAGCGCCTGAAAAGGCGCTTATTCGGGGGTTCTCGGCCGGGTCGCTGTCAGGCGAAGACGTCCAGCGGTCGGCTGCCGTCGCTGCGGGGCTGTGGAGCGGGCCGGCCGGCCTGCTCGGCCGCTGCGTGCGTGCGGCCCAGGGCCTCGGTGCTCAGGCCGGCCACGCGGGGGTGTTGCGACCCACCGCCCTGCGGCTGGCCGTGCGAGCCCACCGACACGCTGCCGAGCTGGATGCCGCTGCGCTGCAGCAGCTCGGCCAGCGACCCGCCCGCGCTCTCGCGCAGGCTGGCGCGCGCCTCCGCGCTGTCGGTCTGGAACGCCACCTGCACCTCCTGGCCTTTCACGGCGAGCTGGATGTCGATGGCGTCGGCGCCACCTTCACCGCCCACGCGCAGGCTGGCGTGGCGCAGGTGCTGGGTGCCCCAGTGGCTCACGGTCGGGCCCTCGGTCTCGGCGCTGGCGTCGGCATGGGACGGGGCGTCGCCCGTGGTCTGCTCGGCTTGCCCGTCGTGCGCGTGCTCGCCGCCCGCGCTGTCGGCGCCCGAGGCGCCGGCCACGGTCTGGCTCGCGTCGAGTCCGGCGCCCGGGGCCGCGAGGCCGCCCGGGCCGGTGGTGGTGCCGCCGAATTCCCGCAGGGCCGGCGCGCCGAGCTCGGCGGCAGCCGAGAAACCGAAGCGCTCGTTCAGGGCCACGGTGCTGCGCACCTGGGCATGCGGGTCGGCATGTTGCTGCTGCAGCGCCTCGGTGCCGGACACGGCGCCGCGTTGCCAGACCATGGCGGGGGCGCCGCCGTGCGAGGCGGTGGCGTCGCCGGCGCGCTGGGGCGCCTGCGTGCCCGGGTTCAGGGGGCTGAAAGCGGGGCGCGACGCCACCGCCGCCCGGGCCAGCGCGGCCACGGTGGGTGCGGGCGCCGCTTCGTCCGCCCGGGTCATGCCGTCGATGTTCACA
>QZKF01000092.1 GCA_003599455.1 Comamonadaceae bacterium | reverse complement strand
GAAATCCGCCGTCAAAAACCATCCGCATCCGACTTCGATGTCGACATCCGAAATCCATCGACTCAACTCACGCTGCGGCGGGGGTTGTGCAGACCTTCCCTAGGCGAATCGGAAATAATGCGCCTTGGAGGAGCACCACATGAGCGCTTTGGATTCACTGGGAAAATCGATTGGCGAGGTTGTCGACGAACGCATGTCGAGCCCGTTAATAAGTAGCTTCGCACTCGCTTGGTCGATAATTAACTACCAATTCTTTGTCATACTACTTTCAAAGACGCCGGTTAGTGAGACACTTCACCTCATTAAGATATATTGTTTTCCTGATTACATCGCCGGTGCTTTGTACGGCATATTATTTCCATTAATCGCGGCACTTTTCTACCTATTTGTACTGCCAAAGCCCTCTCAGTTCGTATATGAACATTGGCGAAAATTGCAAAAGTGGAAAAATGATACCAATTACAAGTACGATAGCGAAGCGTACGAGACACTGGCTAAATCCAGGACCCAGCGTGAGCGCATTAATGAACTTACGAGTGAGGTGAAAAACCTCAATGCGGAAAACGAGCAAATGAGATTGGATGCCAAAGAGCAAATGCGTGAAATCGCTGAGCTCAAAGCGCGCACAATCGGCGAGGAAGTAGATGCATTAAAGGATGTGCTTCACAACGTTACACAGGAGCGTGAAACGTACAAGCTAGAATTGGAGCGCATGTCGGAAGAGTTTGAAAGACTGACTGAAAAGCATTCGGCGGAAACGACTGAGCTTATTCGTACTGTGGAATTACGGCAGGCCGAGCGCGCAAAACTGCAGCAGCACCTTAGCGAAGCTCAAGCGGAGCGTTCTGCTTTGCAGAAAGAGATCGGTGAAGTTCAAGCTAAATTAAGGGAGACCGATGCCAAGCTAGGATCAGCTGAAGAGGAGCATCTGAAAGCTGTCGCTGAGTTGGAGCTACACCTAAACAGCCAGCGCGAAGCCGATGATTCGGACGTTAGTCCACTGCGCGAGAGAATCATTAGGAGTCTAAAGAAGGAAGGTCTTGTGACACCGTCGTTTGATGACAATCAGTTATCCGTCCTGCAAGGAGTTGGTCATAATCGCGGGGCGACAGCAAGACACCTCTATGAAATTTTAGAGCTGTCTAACGTGCACATCGATTTTTGCCTTGTTGAACTGGCAAATGAAGAGCTCGTTGAGGCAGTGCAAGAAGTTGAATATGGAGACGTTGGATACCAGTTGACCCAATCGGGTAGACGCGTTTATGTTCGCGCCGATAGCCTCCTATCATCAGTGTAGGTATTTCCTGCACGAAATCGCGGGATAGCCAAGGCATGTTGATCTGAGTGGTAACGATTTCTTCTAGGGGGTGTGTGATTCTGGGGGCATCGTGAGCGGGCAGGGGTGGGATTGTGGGGGTTCCTAGTGTGCGTGCACACGGAGTTTGGGGGGCCTCCCCACTTCCCAATATCCCGACGTTGTTCCCCTCGCACCATCGTGGAAGCCTCGGCTTGGCATGCAGCGCCAGCAAGGCTCTGAGGTGACCCAAATGCTTCGATGACTGTCTCATCATCCGTGCACCGTAGTCACCTCTGGACCTCATCTGGTGCATGCACTAGACACCCAGTGATGATGTGCTGTTCGGAGCGCATTCTGTGCTGCCAGGAACCGTCAAATTTGCACCTTCTTAGACGGTTCGAACGTGTATACACGTGAATAGTCTGTGCTTGAACTACTCTCGTCATAGGTTGGTCAGGTTGAGCCTCAAACGGCGAGAGAGCCAAGGCTCAAGGGGTGAGATTTCACTCGGCTACCATGCGAAGTACGCACTAGGAGTGAGGCATGAGCTTGGAGTCCATCGGAAAATCGATCGGGTCAATAGTTGATGAGAGATTGTCAAGTCCGCTGGTTAGCGGCTTCGTCATCTCGTGGTCGATCATCAATTGGAAGTTCCTTGTCATCCTGTTCTCGGACAACAGCGTGAGCGAGACGTTCGAGATGGCTACCGGCCTATACAAGACCACGCGCGACTGGTGGGGATGGAACGTGGCGTTGCCATTTGCTGTTTCGTTGGCCTACGTCTACCTTCTCCCTCTCCTATCCAGACCAGTGCACAGACAGTGGCGTGAGAATCAGCAACAGGTCGAAGATGATCGGATGGAGGCGGCTAAGGTTGAGCGCATCAGTGCCGACGTCTCCCATGCACTGCGTGTCGAGAATTTTGACTTTCGAATGAAGGTCCGTGCACTAGACGCTGAGCGTGCTGACGCGGTAACAGCGAAGGAGCTTGCTGAGGCGAACGCTGCAGCAGCGGACCGAGAGCTGGACGTTGAAAAGAAGCGTGCAGGTGAGGCTAGGAGGATGTACATCGATATGGCAAGTGCGCGTGATTCAGCTGTTATAGATGGGAAACGTGCCCTGCACACCATTTTGGACACGGTGCGGATCAGCGAACAGCTATTGGACGTGTTGACTTTAAGTCCGCAGGAAAAGTCAAGTCACGTGAGTCCAGTTGAATGGGAAGTGCTAAAACACTTGTGGCGCAGCGGTATTGTTTCTCAAGAGGACTTCGGCGTCTGGAATTTGCGCGCGCTCGCTCCGACCTTGAAATCGGAGCTACCGACCGATGGAAAGCGTCTTGCCGTGAGTCTTGAACAACTGTCCGTCGATCAAGAGATGGAGCTTGAAGATAGAGGCTTCATGGCCGCAGGGGAAGACCGTAAGGTTTGGCGCCTGACGGACAAGGGGGAAGCAGTGTTCAGAGAGTTGAAGCGCTTCGACGCGCTGCTGAACATCCGTGGGGGTGAAGGGCTAAAGCAGCGGCTTGAGAATGTCAGATCGCGGGCCGCGGAGGAACTACTCGACAGCATCGCTGTTGGAAGGAAAGTTGACGAGTAACCTGCACATAGGCTGCAAACTGGTACTGAACGCGCATTCGCTAGAAAGGCGCGCACAGCAGCAATCGCTGCGCAGCGGCCCTCGACGCTTGCAAACCGAAAGCCCGAAATCGCGCGGAGCCACCGATAGTCTGGCTGCCCGCCTCCGTCAAAGATCCGTCCGCAACCGCCAGATCTCCGGAAACAGCACCACATCCAGCATCTTGCGCAGGTAGCTCACGCCGCCGGTGCCGCCGGTGCCGCGCTTGAAGCCGATCACGCGTTCCACCGTGGTCACATGCCGGAAGCGCCAGAGGCGGAAGGTGTCTTCGAGGTCGGTGAGTTCTTCGCCGAGTTGGTACAGATCCCAGTGGTCCTTGGGGTTGCGGTACACCTGCAGCCAGGCCTGCTCGACCGCGTCGCTGGCTTCGTAGGGTTGCGTCCAGTCGCGCTGCGTGTGGCTTGCGGGAACGGCGAAGCCACGGCGCGCGAGCAGGCGCAGGGCTTCGTCGTACAGCGAGGGCGCTTCGAACGCGGCCTGCACGGTGGCCAGCCGCTCGGGGCTGTGCGCGTGCGGCTTGAGCATGGCGGGGTTCTTGTTGCCCATCGCGAATTCGATGCAGCGGTACTGGTGGCTCTGGAAGCCGCTGGACTGCGCGAGGTAGGGGCGCAGCGCGCTGTACTCGGGCGGCGTCATGGTGGCGAGCACGTCCCAGGCGTGCACCAGCTGTTCCATGATCTTGCTCACGCGCGCGAGCATCTTGAAGGCGGGTTGCAGTTCGTCGGCCGCGATGTGTGCGATGGCCGCATGCAGCTCATGCAGCAGCAGCTTCATCCAGAGTTCGCTGGTCTGGTGCTGGACGATGAACAGCATCTCGTCGTGCGCGGGCGAGAGCGGTTTCTGCGCGCTCAGGATGCTGTCGAGCTGCAGGTAGTCGCCGTAGCTCATGTCGCGGCTGAAGTCGAGCTGTGCGCCTTCTTCGCGCACGATGTCTTCGGGTTTGGTATAGGGGCACATGCTCAGGTCACCGCGTGCTTGGTGTTGAACTCGGCGCGCTGCCATTCGCCGCTCTCGAGCACGGCGCGCAGGTGTTCGGCCGCGTGCCACACGTCCTCGAAACCGATGTAGAGCGGCGTGAAGCCGAAGCGCAGGATGTCCTTGTGGCGCGCGCCGTCGCCGGCGCGGAAGTCGCCGACCACGCCACGTGCGATGAGGGCCTGCACGATGGCGTAGGCGCCTTCGTCCTTGGTCAGACAGACCTGCGAGCCGCGTTGCGCGTGGTCCAGCGGCGTGGCCAGGCCGATGCCGTGGCCCTGGCAGCGCTCGTCCACCAGCGAGATGAACAGGTCGGTGAGCGCGAGCGACTTGCGGCGCAGCGCGGCCATGCCGCCATGGGCTTCGGCGGCCAGCAGCGTGTCCACGCCGCATTCGAGTGCGGCCAGGCTGATCATGGGCTGGGTGCCGCACTGGTAGCGCGTGATGCCGGGCGCGGGTTTGTAGTCGGGCGTGAACTCGAACGGCGTGGCGTGGCCCCACCAGCCGGCCAGCGGTTGCCAGAAGCGGTCGGTGTGGCGCGGGTGCACCCACACGAAGGCGGGTGCGCCCGGGCCGCCGTTGAGGTACTTGTAGCCGCAGCCCACAGCGTAGTCGGCGCCGGCGCCGGTGAGGTCCACCGGCACGGCGCCGGCGCTGTGCGCGAGGTCCCACAGCATGAGCGCACCGGTGGCGTGCGCGGCGGCGGTCATGGCGGGCATGTCGTGCATGGCGCCGGTGCGGTAGTTCACGTGCGTGAGCATCAGCACGGCGACCTCGGGCGTGAGCGCGGAGGCGATCTCTTCGGGCTCGACCAGCACCAGTTCGAAGCCGCGTTCGCGGCACAGGGCTTCGGCGATGTAGAGGTCGGTCGGGAAGTTGCTGCGCTCGCTCACGATGCGCTTGCGGCCCGGGCTGTCGGCCTGGGCCAGGTGCATCGCGGCGCTGAGCACCTTGAAGAGGTTGATCGAGGTGCTGTCGGTGGCCACCACGGTGCCGGGCGCGGCACCGATCAGGCGCGCGATCTTGTCGCCGATCTTCTTCGGCATCGCGAACCAGCCGTTCTTGTTCCAGCTCTGGATGAGGTCGGTGCCCCATTCGCGCGCCACCACGTCGGCCACGCGCGCGGGGGCGCTGCGCGGCATCACGCCGAGCGAGTTGCCATCGAGGTAGATGGTGCCCTCGGGGATGTGGAACAGGTCGCGCAGGGCGCGCAGCGGGTCTTGCGCGTCGAGCGCGCGGCAGTCTTGTTGGGTGAGGGTCATGGCAGTTCCCGCAGCACGGCGCGCACGGGGCTCGCGTCGGCGGTGGTGAGTTTCAGGGGCAGGGCAATCAGCTCGTAGTCGCCTTCGGGCACGTCGTCGAGCAGCAGGTTTTCCAGCACGCGCAGGCCGCGCCGGCGGATGGTCTGGTGGCTGTCCAGCGTCTTGCTGTCGGCCGGGTCGATGCTCGCGCTGTCGATGCCGATCAGCAGCACGCCGAGGTCGGCGAGCTGCTCCACGGTTTCGGGCGCGAAGGCGGGCAGGGCGTTGTCGAACGCGTCTTGCGGCTGGCGCTGGTAGACGCGCACGAGCACGCGTGGAGGCATGTCTTTCAGTGCATGCGCGATGTGCTCGGGTTTCACCAGCGGGCCGCAGCCGATGGCGTGGACCACGCGGCAGGGGCCGAGGAAGGCGTCGAGCGAGACCGCGCCGATGGCCGCGCCGCCGGCGTCGTAGTGCAGCGGTGCATCGGCGTGCGCGCCGACATGCGGCGAGAGCGTGATCGCGCTCACGTTGACCGGGCAGCCCGGGCCGATGGTGGCGGCCCACTGCTGCGCGTAGGCGGTGTCACCCGGAAAGACCGGGGCGCCGGCGTGCACCGGCGGGGAGATGTCCCAGAGTTTTTTCATGGTGCCGTGAAGGTAGCACCCTGAAAAAAACCGTGGTGTCGGTTAATCCCAACAGGCCTCGAAAATAGTTGAGGCCTGAAGTAAATGCCGGTTCAGTCCGCGCCGTCGACCGGCGGCATGCCGTGCCGCTGGCGCGCGCGGGTGCAGGCGTCGCTGCCTTCTTCGAACTCGCGGCAGGGCGACGGGCGCCACTCGTAGATGCCGCAGCCCACCTGGCCGCCGACCTTGCCGGTGAGCGCCGCGCAGCGGATCGGCACGTGGTCGGTGCCGCGCATGCGCATGGTGCTGCCGTTGACCTCGACCGCCAGGCCCGAGGGCACGCGGCCGCCCATGTCTTCCATTTCATAGACGGCGAAGTCGACGCGGAAACAGGCGCAGCACGCGCCGCAGGTGGTGCAGGCGCTCATGTTGTTGCGGAGGCCCTCACGACGGCGGGCGCCCGGTACACCAGCACCTTGAGCGAGCGCTCGTCCGACACGTCGGCAAAGGCCGCGGGGTTGGGCAGGCGCTGCTCGAACACGAGTTCGGGCGCGGCCTCGCGCATCTGGTCCATCAGGAAGGCCGTGCCGAGCTGCGGCGCGTTGAGGCACAGCAGCACCCGGCCTTCGGGCCGCAGCAGGTCGGGCAGGCGGCGCATGAGCTTGAGGTAATCCTGGGTCGCCACAAAGCTGCCTTTCTGGTGGCTCGGCGGATCGACGATCACCAGGCCGTAGGGGCCACCGCGCGTGATCTTGCCCCAGGTCTTGAAGATGTCGTGCACCAGGAAGCTCGCGCCCGCCGGCAGGGCGTTGATGGGGTGGTTCTGCTGGCCGATGGCCATGGCGCCGGCGCTCATGTCCACGTTGACCACCTGCTTCGCGCCGCCCTGCAAGGCCACCACCGAAAAGGCGCAGGTGTAGGCGAACAGGTTGAGCACCTTCTGGCCCGCCGCGTGCTCGCGCACCCACTGGCGGCCTTCGGCCATGTCGAGGAACAGGCCGTGGTTCTGGCCCTTGAGCACGTGCACCCGGTAGCGCGCGCCGCGCTCGCTCACCACATGCGGTTCGGGCACGGTGCCGGCCATCAGGCGGGTGTCGGCCTGGCCGTCACCCCGGCACTGGAACACCCAGTTCAGCGGCTCGCCCGGGGCGATCTGGCTCCAGCGCGCGGACAGGGCGTCGCCGATGGTGGCCAGGGTGTCGTCGGCCACCGGCTGGAAGCTGGTCAGCACCCAGACGGGGGGGAAGGCGTCCAGCGTCCACTGCTCGTTGCCCGGGTGCAGGCCGCCGCGGCCGTGGAAGACGCGTCGAGCGTCGGGCGCCGGTTCGATGCGCGCGATCGCGTCGAGCAGGGCTTGCATCAGGCCAGACGGCCGAGCAGCAGGAATTCCATCAGCGCCTTCTGCACGTGCATGCGGTTCTCGGCCTCGTCCCAGACCACCGACTGCGGGCCGTCGATGACCTCGGCGCTCACTTCCTCGCCGCGGTGCGCGGGCAGGCAGTGCATGAAGAGCGCGTCGGGCTGGGCCGCGCGCATCATGTCCTCGTCCACGCACCAGCGCTTGAAGGCGGCGCGGCGCACCTCGTTCTCGGCCTCGAAGCCCATGCTGGTCCAGACGTCGGTGGTCACCAGGTGCGCGCCGGCGCAGGCCTCGCGCGGGTCCTTGAAGACCTTGTAGCAAGCCGGGTTGGTGATGCCGGCGAGCACCGGGTCGACCTCGTAGCCACCCGGCGTGCTCACATGCACCGTGAAGCCGAGCAGCTCGGCCGCCTGCAGCCAGGTGTTGGCCATGTTGTTGCCGTCACCGACCCAGGCCACGACCTTGCCCTGGATGGAGCCGCGCCGCTCGATGAAGGTGAACAGGTCGGCCAGGATCTGGCAGGGGTGGAATTCGTTCGTCAGGCCGTTGATCACCGGCACGCGCGAGTGCGCGGCGAAGGCTTCGATCTTGCTCTGCTCGAAGGTGCGGATCATCACGATGTCGACCATGCGGCTGATCACCCGCGCGCTGTCTTCGATGGGCTCGGCGCGGCCGAGCTGGCTGTCGCCGGTGGTCAGGTGCACCACCGAGCCGCCCATCTGGTACATGCCGGCCTCGAAGCTCACGCGGGTGCGCGTGCTGGCCTTCTCGAAGATCATGGCCAGCGTGCGGTCGGGGTCGGCGAAGGGCTGGTACTTCTCGACCGCCTTGAACTTGCGCTTGATGTAGGCCGCGCGCTCGAACAGGTAGGCGTAGGTGCCGGCGTCGAGGTCCTTGAACTGCAGGTAGTGCGGGATCGTCATGGCGGGCCTGGTCATTCGGCGAGAAAGGCGTGGATCAGCGGCAGCAGGATGTCCGCAACCTCGTCGGCTTCGGCCGTGGTCATGATCAGCGGCGGCACCATGCGGATCACGCTGTCGGCGGTGACCGAGAGCAGCAGGCCGGCGTCGCAGGCGCGCTGGGTGAGCACGCCGCAGGGCTTGTTGAGTTCCACGCCGATCATCAGGCCCTGGCCGCGGATCTCCTTCAGGCCGGGGTGGCCGCCCAGGCTTTTCTCCAGGCGGGCGCGCAGGTGCGCCCCCACGCGCGCGGCGTTCTCCAGCAGCCCGTCTTCTTCCATGATGCGGATGGTCTCGACACCGGCGCGCATGGCCAGCGGGTTGCCGCCGAAGGTGGTGCCGTGGTTGCCCGGCTGGAAGATGTTGGCGGCCTTGGGGCCGGCCACCACCGCGCCGATGGGCACGCCCGAGCCCAGGCCCTTGGCCAGCGGCATCACGTCGGGCACGATGCCGGCCCACTGGTGGGCGAACCACTTGCCGGTGCGGCCCATGCCGCACTGCACCTCGTCGATCATGAGCAGCCAGTCCCGCTGGTCGCACAGCGCGCGCACGTCCTGCAGGTACTGCGCGCGCATCGGGTTCACGCCGCCTTCGCCCTGGATGGTCTCGAAGAACACGGCGACCACGTTGGGGTTGCCCACGGTGGCCTTCTTCAGCGCCTCGATGTCGTTGAGCGGCACGCGGATGAAGCCCTCGACCAGCGGGCCGAAGCCGGCCTGCACCTTGGGGTTGCCGGTGGCCGAGAGGGTGGCGATCGAGCGGCCGTGGAAGGCCTTTTCATAGACCACGATCTCCGGGCGCTCGATGCCCTTGTCGTGGCCGTACTTGCGCGCCAGCTTCAGGGCGGCTTCGTTGGCTTCCAGGCCGGTGCTGCAGAAGAACACGTTGGTCATGCCAGAGCGTTCCACCAGCATCTGCGCCAGCTTTTCCTGGTCGGGCACGTGGTAGTAGTTGCTGGAGTGGATCAGCTTGGCGATCTGGTCCTGCAGGGCCGGCACCAGTTTGGGGTGGCCGTGGCCCAGGGTATTGACGGCGATGCCACCCAGCGCGTCCAGGTATTCCTTGCCGTTGGTGTCCCACAGACGGCAGCCACGGCCATGCGACATCGCGATCGGCAGGCGACCGTAGGTGTTCATCACGTGGGGCGAGGCGACGGGCTTGAGGGCGGCGTTCATGCGGGGACTCCGGTGGGAAGGGCCAAAAAGAAAGCGGCTCAACGAAGGTTGAGCCGTTGAAGCGCGATTTTAGGCGCAGCGGGTGGGCATCATCATTGCTTGTTGGGCATCGCAGAAATGCGATCCGGCCCCTGCCCGCAGGCCCGGGTTATCCCTGAGTCCAAGTCTTATATAAGATAGAATACCTGCCATCCACCCCACCGGGCGATCCCCGGTCCGACGGTGGTTTTTCTCCCAGCCGAGCCCTCCATCCGAAGGCTTCCCCCGATGGTTTCACCGACAGCCAAACAAGTCTTCATCCAGGGTGTCACGCAGGACGGCCGCACCTTCCGCCCCAGCGACTGGGCCGAACGCCTGGCCGGGGTGATGAGCTCGTTTCGCCCGGGCGGTGCCCAGCCCGGCAGCCACCTCAGCTACTCCCCCTGGTGCGTGCCCAACACCATCAACGGCGTGAAATGCGTGGTGGTGCACGTCGACCTGCGCGAGGCCGAGCCCATGGCCTGGGACTTCTGCATGAACTTCGCGCGCGACAACGGCCTGCAGGTGGCCGAGGCCTGCCTGCTGCCCGACACGCCCCCCGGCGCCTGAGCTTTTCGTTCCGCTGGCCCGAACGGGCAACAAAAAAGCCGTCTTGCGACGGCTTTTTTGCTTTTGCTGGCAGCGCACCCGTTTCAAACGGCAGGCCGCGAGGGCCCGGGCTGGTGGTCTGGACTGGCCAGACCGGGTGGGGTTCAGGCAGCGGCGGCTGCGAGGCCCTTGACCTTGGCCGACAGGCGGCTCTTGTCGCGCGCGGCCTTGTTCTTGTGGAAGATGCCCTTGTCGGCCACGATATCGACGACTTGCTGCATCTTGGCAAACAGTTCGGTTGCCTTGGCTTTGTCGCCGGTCAGGACGGCTTTTTCAACGTTCTTGACGGCGGTGCGGTACTTGGAACGCAGCGAGGTGTTGGCTGCGTTGATCTTGACGTCCTGGCGTACGCGCTTGCGGCCAGACGCCAGACGGGGGTTCTTTTTCTTCGGCTTGGTTGCCATGGTGTGATTCCTTCAATGTTTGGGGATGATGCCAGCAAAGCCCGCGATTTTAGCACGGGCGTCAGGGCCTGCAAGGCGGGTGCCCCGGGCGGGAAAACCGGGGCAAGCCGGTGGCCCATGGGCTGCCGGTCCGATCTGTCGCGGCGATCCCGGTCGTTACACTCGCCGCGTGACCCTGTTCAAGTCCGCCTCCCTCGTCTCGCTGCTGACCCTGGCGTCCCGCATCACGGGGCTGGTGCGCGAACTGCTGATGGCGGCCACCTTCGGCGCCAGCGCGCTCACCGACGCGTTCAACGTCGCCTTCCGCATCCCCAACCTGCTGCGCCGCCTGTTCGCCGAGGGCGCGTTCAGCCAGGCTTTCGTGCCGGTGCTGGCCGGCGCGCGCGAGAAGGACGGCGACGACGCCACCCGCGTGCTGGTGAACCAGATCGCCACCGTGCTGGCCTGGGCGCTCAGCGTCACCTGCGTGCTGGGCGTGCTGGGCGCGCCGGTGCTGGTGTGGGCCATGGCCAGCGGCCTGAGCGAAGAAGGCTTCAACGCCGCCGTCTTCATGACGCGCTGGATGCTCCCCTACATCGCCTTCATGTCTTTCGTGGCCTTGTCGGCCGGCATCCTGAACACCTGGAAGCGCTTCGCGGTGCCGGCGGCCACGCCGGTGCTGCTCAACGTGGCGATGATCGCCGCCGCCTGGTGGGGCGCACCCTGGTTCGGCACGCTGGGCATCGAGCCGATCTTTGCCATGGCCGGCGGTGTGTTGCTCGGCGGTGCCCTGCAGCTGGGCGTGCAGATCCCGGCGCTGCGCCGGCTGGGGCTGCTGCCGCGCGTGAGCCTGCGCTGGTCTGGCCTGAAGACGGCCTGGAACCACCCCGGCACGCGGCGGGTGACCACGCTCATGCTGCCGGCGCTGCTGGGGGTGAGCGTGGCGCAGATCTCGCTGCTGATCAACACGCAGATCGCCTCGCACCTGGCCGTCGGCAGCGTGAGCTGGCTCACCTACGCCGACCGCCTGATGGAGTTCCCCACCGCCATGCTGGGTGTGGCCCTGGGCGTGGTGCTGCTGCCGCAACTGGCCGCGGCCAAGGCGGCCGACGACACCGGGCGCTACAGCGGCCTGCTCGACTGGGGCTTGCGCCTGGTGGTGCTGCTGGCCGTGCCCTGCGCCGTGGCGCTGCTCACCTTTGCGCAGCCGCTGGTGGCCGTGCTGTACCACTACGGCGCCTTCACCGCGACCGATGTGCAGCGCACCGCCACCGCCCTCATGGGCTACGGCGCCGGGTTGATCGGGCTGATCGCGATCAAGGTGCTGGCGCCGGGCTTCTACGCGCGGCAGGACATCCGCACGCCGGTGAAGATCGCCATCGGCGTGCTGGTGCTCACCCAGCTGCTCAACGTGGTGCTGGTGCCCCGGCTGGGCCACGCCGGGCTGGCCCTGGCGATCGGCATCGGCGCCATGGTCAACGCGCTGTTCCTGCTGGTCGGGCTGGTGCGGCGCGGCGCCTACCGCCCGTCGCCGGGCTGGGCGCGCTTCGCCATGCAGGTCGTCGCGGCCAGCGCGCTGCTGGCGGTGTTCCTGATGTGGGTCGCGGCCCGGGTCGACTGGCTGGGCTTCGAGGGCCAGGCACTGCAGCGCGTGGGCCTGCTCACCCTGTGCGTGCTGGGCGGCGTGTTGATCTATTTTCTTACCCTGCTGCTGGCGGGTTTGAACCTACGCCAGTTCGTCCGAAAATGACGTAATCTGAGGCTTCCGGAAGCCCGCCACCATGTCCACCGCGTACGAATTCCCCGCGCCCACGCCCCTGGGCTATTTCGCTGCCCTGGTGGGTGACGACGACGCGCTGCCGCTGTTCGAAGCGGCAGCGGCCATTGCGCAGGACGAGTACCCCGACCTCGACGTGCAGCAGGTGCTGGGCGACGTGGACCAGATGCTGGCGCGCGTGCGCCGGCGCTGCGCCTCCGACGCCGGCCCCCTGCAGCGGCTGCGCACGCTCAACCAGTTCTTCTTTCGCGACATGGGGTTCGGCGGCAACGTCAACAACTACTACGACCCCGACAACAGCTTCCTCAACGCGGTGCTGCGCACGCGCCGCGGCATCCCGATCACGCTCGCGGTGTTGTGGCTCGAGCTCGCGCAAGGCCTGGGCCTGAAGGCGCGCGGGGTCAACTTCCCCGGGCACTTCATGGTCAAGGTCAACCTGCCCAATGGCCAGGTGGTGATCGACCCGTTCACCGGCCAGTCGCTCAGCCGCGAAGACCTCTCGGAACGGCTGGAGCCCTACAAGCGCCGCAATGGGCTGGTGGACGATTTCGACGTGCCGGTGGGCCTGTACCTGCAGGCCGCCACGCCGCGCGACATCCTGGCGCGGCTGCTGCGCAACCTGAAGGAAATCCACCGCACGCAGGAAGACTGGCTGCGCCTCATCGCGGTGCTCGATCGCCTGCTCATCCTGCTGCCCGATGCCTGGGCCGAGTACCGCGACCGGGGCCTGGCCTGGGCCGAGATGGGTGACGTGCGGCTCGCGGTGGGCGACCTCGAAACCTACATCGCGCACGCCGACGACACGCTGGACCGCGAGGCCATCGCGCAGCGTCTTCAGGAACTGCGCCGCGCCCTGAACTGAGCGAGCCGGCAGGGCGGCGGCCCGTCTTGTCGGTGCCCTGGCGCACACAGCAGGCCCACTCTGGCGCGGGTGTGTTTCGCCATGTAATTCCGTTTGACGCGCCGCCGCTGCGTGTGGACCATGCAGGTCCAAGAAGCAAACCTTTTGCTGCTGTGTTTTTCCACCCACGAGGTCGTCCCATGCTGAAATCCTTCCACCGCCTTGTCGCCGCCGCCCTGATTCCCTGCATGCTGCTCGCGGGTGTGCCGATGACGGCGCAGGCCGCCATCGTGTCGACCGAGCAGGCTCTGGTCACCCCCGCGGGCCACGCCGACCGCGAGCGCGTCAGCGGCTTCCTGGCGCGTGAAGACGTGCAGACAGCGCTGCAGGCGCAGGGTGTGGACGCGCAGAGCGCCATCGAGCGTGTGCAGGCCATGTCCGACGCCGAGGTGGCGCAGCTCGCCGACCGCGTGGACCAGGCGCCCGCCGGTGCCGGCGTGCTCGGCATCCTGTTCACCGTGTTCGTGATCCTGCTGGTCACCGACATCCTGGGCCTGACCACCGTCTTCCCGTTCACCCGCAGCATTCGGTGAAGCCCTGGCGACTTCATCGCAGAACCCCCGCCCTGGCGGGGGTTCTGCTTTGCGTGCTGCTGCTCGCGGGCTGTGCCACGCCGCCGCAGCTCGCGGCCTTGCAGCGCGACTGGCCCGCGGCGCTGCCCGGGCGCGTGCTGCTGGAGCAGGTGCCTTTTTTCCCGCAGGACGACAAGCTCTGCGGCCCCGCCACGCTGGCCATGGTGGCGCAGGCTGCCGGTTCCAGGGTCACGCCCGAGCAGCTCACGCCCCAGGTCTACCTGCCCGGTCGCCAGGGCGCGCTGCAGACCGAGATGCTGGCCGCCGCGCGGCGCCAGGGCTTGGTGGCCTACCCGCTGGCGCCCACGCTGCAGGCCGTGCTGAGCGAAGTCGCCAGCGGCCACCCGGTGCTGGTGCTGCAGAACCTCTCGCTGCCGGTGCAGCCGATGTGGCACTACGCGGTGGTGGTCGGCTACGACCGGCAGGCCCGCACCATCACGCTGCACTCGGGCACCACGCCCCGCCTGGTGCTGCCGCTGGCCACCTTTGAGCACACCTGGGCTCGCTCATCGCACTGGGCCCTGCGCGTAACCGCACCCGACCAACTGCCGGTGACCGCGCAGCCCGACGAATGGGGCGTCGCCGTGGCCTCGCTGGAGCGCAGCCACCCGCAGGCCGCGCGCACCGCGTACGCCACCGGCCTGCAGCGCTGGCCGCAGCACCGCATCAGCCAGCTGGGCCTGGGCAACACCGCCTACGCGCTGGGCCAGCGCGACGAGGCCGCGCGCGCCTACGAAGCCACCACACAGGCCCACCCCGATTTCGCCGACGCCTGGAACAACCTCGCGCAGGTGCGGCTGGAACAGGGCATGCTGGACGCCGCGCAGCTGGCGGCCGAACGCGCCGTGGCGCTCGGTGGCCTGCGCCTGCCCGACTACCAGGCCCTGCTGCAGGACATCCAGCGCCAGCGCGCCACGCCTTCCACACAACGACAACAACGGACAAGTCCATGAAGAAACTGATGCTGGTCGGTGCCACCGGACTGGTGGGCGGCCATGTGCTGCAGCAGGCCCTGGCCGACCCGGCCGTGGCGCAGGTGGTCGCGCCCACCCGCAAGTCGCTGGTGCCGCACGCCAAGCTGCTCAACCCGCTGGTGGATTTCGAGCGCCTGCCCGAAGACGCCGACTGGTGGCGGGTCGACGCGGTGGTCTGCACCCTGGGCACCACCATTCGCGTGGCGGGCTCGCAGGCCGCCTTCTACAAGGTGGACCACGACCACCCGCTGGAGGTGGCCTACCTCGCGCGGCGCCACGGGGCCAGGGCCTTTGCCCTCAACTCCGCGCTCGGGGCCGACGTGGCTTCGCGCGTGTTCTATTCGCGCACCAAGGGCGAGATCGAACGCGACCTGCAGGCCGTGGGCTACCCCTCGCTCACGCTGGTGCGCCCGGGCCTGATCGGCGGCCAGCGACAGGAAGCCCGGCCGGCCGAACAATGGGCCGTGCGTGTCTCGAAGCTGTTGCAGCCGCTGCTGCCGCGGCGCTACCGCGTGGTGCCGGCCGACCGCATCGCGCACCACCTGCTGCAGGCCGCGCTGGCGGCCACGCCCGGTGTGCACGTGCTGCCGTCGGAAGCCCTGCTCTGAGCGACTGAATGCCGCGGGGCCTCAGGCCACGACCACGGCCGCGCCTTCGCCGCGCGGCGCGATGCGACCGATTTCGTGGACGGTCTCGCCCAGGCCGCGCAGCGTGGCCGCGCAGGCCGCGGCTTGGTCGGCGGCGATCACCACCACCATGCCGATGCCGTTGTTGAAGGTGCGGTTCATCTCGATGTCGTCGATGCCCGCGGTCTTCTGCAGCCAGGCGAACAGCTCGGTCTGCGGCCAGCTGCCCTTGACGAGGTGGGCGGCGGTGCCCTCAGGCAGCACGCGCGGGATGTTCTCGAGCAGGCCGCCGCCGGTGATGTGGGCCAGCGCCTTGATGGGATGGGCCGCCAGCGCCGCCAGCACGTTCTTCACGTAGAGCCGGGTCGGTTTCATGATGGCTTCGCGGAACGGCAGGCCGTCGAGCGTGGCGGGCAGGTTCGCACCCGCGCGCTCGATGCACTTGCGCACCAGCGAGAAGCCGTTGGAATGCACGCCGTGCGAGGCCAAGCCCAGCACCACGTCGCCGGGCTTCACGCTCTGGCCGGTGAGGATCTTCGATTTTTCGACCGCGCCGACGCAGAAGCCGGCCAGGTCGTATTCGCCCGCAGGGTACATGCCGGGCATCTCGGCGGTTTCGCCGCCGATCAGGGCGCAGCCGCTGAGCTCGCAACCCTTCGCAATGCCGCCCACCACCGCGGCGGCGGTGTCCACGTCGAGCTTGCCGCAGGCGAAGTAGTCCAGGAAGAACAGCGGCTCGGCGCCCTGCACCAGCACGTCGTTCACGCTCATGCCCACGAGGTCGATGCCCACGGTGTCGTGCATGTTCCATTCGAAGGCCAGCTTGAGCTTGGTGCCCACGCCGTCGGTGCCGCTCACCAGCACCGGTTCCTGGTAGCGCTTGGGCACCTCGAACAGCGCGCCAAAGCCGCCGATGCCGGCGAGCACGCCTTCGCGCATGGTCTTCTTCGCCAGCGGCTTGATGCGCTCGACCAGCGCGTCGCCCGCGTCGATGTCAACGCCGGCGTCTTTGTACGAAAGGGGGGTGGAGGGGGATGTCATGGGCGGGCTGGCCCCGGCGCAGGGCAGGGCGGGTCGGTGGGCGGGACGCGATACAGGTGGGGGCTTTCGGGTACCCTGAGGGTCGCCCGATAGAATTTGCCCCAGATTTTAAGGGTTTGCCCTCCAGCGACCCCGTCCACCCCGCCGAGCTCCGCCCCATGCCCCTGACCCCCAACCAGATCCGCGCCCTGCTGTGGGCCGCGATCGCGGTCGTGATCTGGCTGCTGCTCGCGCTTCTGGCCCCGGTGCTCATGCCCTTCCTGCTGGCCGCGGTGCTGGCCTATGCGCTGCACCCGCTGGTGGAGCGCCTGCATGCCCGGCGCGTGCCGCGCTGGCTTGGCGCCGGCCTGGCGATCGCCCTGCTGATGCTGGTGATGTTCGCGGTGGTGCTGCTGATCGTGCCCGTCATCACCAAGCAGGTGCCGCTGCTGCGCGAGCAGGTGCCCGAGCTGCTGGACCGGCTCAACCAGTGGCTCACGCCGCTGGCCGGGCGCTTCGGCGTCAACCTCGCGGTGGACGTGACGCTGGTGCGCGAGTGGCTGGGCAAGCTCATTTCGGGGCACGAGGGCGAGATCATCGAAGGCCTGCTGTCGTCGCTGCGCATCGGCGGCAGCGCGCTGGCGGCGGTGTTCGGCAACCTGTTCCTCATGCCCATCGTGGCGTATTACCTGCTGCTGGACTGGGCCCGGCTGGTCGAGCGCACCAAGTCGCTGATCCCGCCGCGCTGGCGCGAGCGCGTGCAGAGCTTCCTGGACGAGACCGACGAGGTGCTGGGCCAGTACCTGCGCGGGCAACTGCTGGTGATGGGCGTGCTGGCCGTGCTCTACACCGTGGCGCTGGCGCTGGTCGGGCTGGACCTGGCGCTGCCGATCGGCGTGTTCACCGGCCTCGCCGTGTTCGTGCCCTACCTCGGCTTCGGCCTGGGCCTGGTGCTGGCGCTGCTGGCCGCGCTGCTCGAGTTCCAGACCGTGCTCGGCGTGGCCCTGGTCGCCGGCGTGTACCTGGCGGGCCAGTTGATCGAAAGCCTGTACCTCACGCCGCGCCTGCTGGGCGAGCGCATCGGCCTGCACCCGATCGCGGTGATCTTTGCGCTGCTGGCCTTCGGCCACCTGTTCGGCTTCGTCGGCGTGCTCATCGCGCTGCCCGCCAGTGCCGTGCTGCTGGTGGCGATCCGCCGCGCCCAGCAGGGCTACATGACCAGCGACCTGTACCTGAACGGTCCGACCCCGGTGGCACGGAAGACCGAGCCATGAGCACGGGGCCGGTTCCCATGAAACAGCTGGCGCTGGACATCGGCCTCGCGCCCGTGCCCACCCTGTCCAACTTCGTGGGCGCGGGCAACGAAGCCGCGATCGAACACCTGCTGCTCTGGACCGGCAACCCCACGCGGTCGCCCGTGCCCACCTTCCTCTGGGGCGAGAGCGGCAGCGGCAAGACGCACCTGCTGCGCGCGGTGCGCGAGGCCCTGCGCGAGCACGGCGGGCGCGTGGGCTGGCTCGACGCCGGCACGCTGGACCCGGTCGAGTTCGACGACCAGTGGGAGGCGGTTCTGCTCGACGACTGCCACCTCTACACCGCGGCCCAGCAGGCCGCCGCGTTCAACTGGTTCGTGAACGCCCAGAGCCCGGCCCATGGGCCGTCGCGCTGGGTGCTGGCGGCGGCCACCTGCCCGCCGGCCGACCTGCGCCTGCGCGAGGACCTGCGCACCCGCCTCGGCTGGGGCCATGTGTTCCAGCTGCAGGCGCTGAGCGAAACCGAACGCCGCGCCGTGCTGCGCCGCGCCGCCGACGAGCGCGGCGTTTTTCTCAGCGACGAGGTGATGGACTTCATGCTGCGCCGCTTCTCGCGTGACCTCTCCAGCCTGATGCTGCTGCTCGACCAGCTCGACGCCTATGCGCTGCGCACGCAGCGTGCCATCACCATCCCGCTGCTCAAGTCGATGCTGGAAAACGAATAACCATGAGATTGGCCCTTTTCGACCTGGACCACACCCTGATCCCGCTCGATTCCGATTACGCCTGGGGCGAATTCACCGTCGAACTCGGCTGGCGGGATGCCACCGGCTTCTCCCAGGCCAACGACGGTTTCTACGCCGACTACAAGGCTGGCACGCTGGACATCCACCGCTACGTGCGCTTCGCCACCGACGCCGTGCGCGAGCACGGGCTGGCGGCCTCGCAGCAGGCGCACGAGCGCTTCATGGAGCAGGTCATCCGCCCCGCCATGGGCGAGCCCGCGCGCGCGCTGCTGCGCGGGCACCAGGCGGCGGGCGACACGGTGGTGATCGTCACCGCCACCAACGAATTCGTCACCCGCCCGATCGCGCAAGCCTTCGGCGTGGACGAACTGATCGCCATCGAGCTCGAGCGCGACGCCCGGGGCGAACCCACTGGCGCGATCCGCGGCACGCCCTCGTTTCGCGAGGGCAAGATCGCGCGTGTGGAACAATGGCTGGCTGCGCGCGGACTGGACTGGTCGCGCGTGCAGCACAGCATCTTCTACAGCGATTCCATCAACGACCTGCCGCTGCTGGAAAAAGTGCATGAGCCCGTGGCCACCAACCCGGATGCCCGGCTCCGCGCCATCGCCCTCGAACGGGGCTGGCGCATATTGAACCTATTCGAATGATCAAGAAATTCATCGACCGGCTGCTGGGCAAGACCAGCGCCACCCCCAGCCGGCGCGCCAGCCCCTTCGGCAAGCGCGAGGACGTGCCGGCGGACGTGCACGGCATCGACCCCAAGCTGGTGGACCAGCGCGCGCTCGACGTGGTGCACACGCTCAAGCAGGGCGGCTTCGAGGCCTACATCGTGGGCGGCGCGGTGCGTGACCTGCTGCTGGGCCTGCGCCCGAAAGACTTCGACGTGGCCACCAGCGCCACGCCCGAGCAGGTCAAGGGCCTGTTCCGGCGCGCCTTCATCATCGGCCGGCGCTTCCGCATCGTGCACGTGATCTACGGCCGCGGGCGCGAGCACGAGGTGATCGAGGTCTCCACCTTCCGCGCCTACCTCGACAGCGCCGACGCCGAGCAGGTGGCCGGCAACGAGCGCACCAGCAAGGGCGAGCTCGCCGGCATGAAGCACGCGGTGGACGCCAGCGGGCGCGTGCTGCGCGACAACGTGTGGGGCCCGATCGAGCAGGACGCGGCGCGGCGCGACTTCAGCATCAACGCCATGTACTACGACCCCGAGTCGCAGACCGTGGTCGACTTCCACCACGGCATCCGCGACGCGAAGAAGAAGACGCTGCGCATGATCGGCGACGCCGCCACGCGCTACCGCGAAGACCCGGTGCGCATCATCCGCGCCGTGCGTTTCGCGGCCAAGCTCAGCGGCCTGGGCTTCACTTTCGACGCCAAGACGCTCGCGCCGCTGGCCTCGTCGCATACGCTGCTGGCCGACGTGCCGCAGAGCCGCCTGTTCGACGAGATGCTCAAGCTGCTGCAGACCGGCCACGCGCTGGCCAGCGTGGCGCAGCTCAAGGCCGTGGGCCTGGACACCGGCATCTACCCGCTGCTCGATGTGGTGGTGCAGCGCGCCGACGACGAGTTCGTCAAGCTCGCGCTGCAGGACACCGACCGCCGCGTGGGCGAGGGCAAGCCGGTGGCGCCGAGTTTCCTGCTGGCCTGCGTGCTCTGGGCCGACGTGCGCAAGGGCTGGAACCAGCGCCTGAACCCGCGCCCGGGCCAGCGCCCACCGCCCCCGTTCGCGGCCCTGCAGGACGCGGTGGACGAGGCCTTCGACGCACGCATCGGCGACGTGTCGGGCCGCGGCAAGCTCGGTGCCGACATGCGCGAGATCTGGATGATGCAGCCGCGCTTCGACAAGCGCGTGGGCACCTCGCCGTTCAGCCTGGTCGACCAGGCGCGCTTCCGCGCCGGCTTCGACTTCCTGCGCCTGCGCGCGCAGGTCGGCGAGGTGGAAGAAGAACTGGCCCACTGGTGGGAGACCTTCAGCATGGCCAGCGACGACATGCGCGAGGACATGGTGGACGCGCAGCGCCGCGAGAACCTGGCCAAGCCCGGCGCCGGCAAGGCGCGCCGCGTGAAGCGCGGCGACAGCGACCACCCGGCCGGCACCAGCGAACCCGATCCGCGTTTCCGCTCCAGCGCCGGTGACGTAGGCGAGGAGGGCGGTGACGACGATGGACCGACCGATGACGCCGAGGCCGGCGCACCGCAGGCCGATGGATCGGCGCCGGCGAAGAAGCGCCGCCGTCGTCGCCGCAAGCCGACCGGGGCTGGTCGCGCCGAGGGCGATGGCGGTGGTGGCGAGGCCAACGGCAACGGCTGATCGCGTGGCCGTGTCGCGCCCGGAAGTCACGGCCTACATCGCCCTCGGGGCCAACCTGGGCGAACCCGCGCAGGCCCTGCGCGACGCGCTGCGCGAACTCGGCAGCACGTCCGGTGTGCGCCTTGTGCGCGCCTCCAGCCTGTACCGCACCGCGCCGGTGGATTCGAGCGGCCCCGACTACCTCAACGCCGTGGCCGAGATATCCACCACGCTCACCGCGCCCGCGCTGCTGGACGCGCTGCAGGCGATCGAACAGCAGGCCGGGCGCGAGCGGCCCTACCGCAACGCACCGCGCACGCTGGACCTCGACCTGCTGCTGTACGGCGATGCCCGCATCGATTCACCGCGGCTCACCGTGCCGCACCCGCGCATGGGCGAGCGTGCCTTCGTGCTGCTGCCACTGGCCGAGATCGCGCCGGCCCTGGTGAGCGCGGCGCAGCGGCAGGCCGTGACCGGCCAGCGCATCGACAAAATGGACTAGGGCGCGAGCCGCTCGCGCAGCCAGCCACCGTCGGCCTGCGCGGTGTAGCGCAGCCGGTCGTGCAGCCGGCTCTTGCGGCCCTGCCAGAACTGCCAGTTGTCGGGCTTGAGGCGGTAGCCGCCCCAGTGCGGCGGGCGCGGCGGCTGCAGCAGGAACTGCGCGCCGTACTTCGCGGCGTTGGTCACCAGCACCGTGCGGCTGTCGATCACCTCGCTCTGCGGGCTGGCCCAGGCGCCGATGCGGCTGTCCAGCGGGCGGCTGTGGAAGTATTCGTCGCTTTCCGCGTCGCTCACCTTCTCCACCACGCCTTCGATGCGCACCACGCGCTCGAGCTCGACCCAGTGGAACTGCAGCGCGGCAAACGGGTTGCCCGCGAGCTCGCGGCCCTTGCGGCTCTGGTAGTTGGTGTACCAGACGATACCGCGCTCGTCGTAGCCCTTGATCAGCACCACGCGCGTGCTGGGCCGCAGGTCGGAGCCCACGGTGGCCAGGGTCATGGCATTGGGCTCGGGCACCTCGCTGCTGATGGCTTCCTGCAGCCAGCGGGCGAATTGCTGCAGCGGGTCGGCGTGCGAAGCCGACTCGCTGAGTTCGGCCTTTTCGTAGCTCTTGCGCAGGTCGGCGATGTTCATGCGGGCAGTATAGGAGCGCGCCGCTGGCCTGGCCTTGCGCCGGGTCAATCCGCGAGGTGGAGCAGCTTTTCCAGGGCGCGGTCGTGGATGCCGTGGTGCAGCAGGCCTTCGAAGGTCTGGCGCGCGTAGTCCAGCGTGGTGCCGTAGCGCCCGCACGAGCGCGAGAAGATCTCGCGGTAGCGCTCGTCGCTGAGCGTGCCGGTGTAGCTGGGGCTGTGGCGCGAGAGCGTGAAGGCCAGCGCGCGCACCGGGCCCTGTGGCGTGTCGCACAGCAGCCATTTCGGGTCGTACACCGGGTTGGGCATCTCGCGCGCCCACAGCACCGGCATGAGCGCCTCCACCTGTTCGTGCGGCACACGCAGGGCCAGGCCGGCGCTGCTACCGCCGGGCATCAGCGCGAACACCAGGCCCGGGCATTCGAAGGTGCCGCGGTTGACACGGCTCCACATCTTCAGGCAGCGGTGGTAGCCGCGCACGCGCGCCGGGCGCTGTTCGGCGGCTTCGAACTCGGGGCGCCAGACCAGCGAGGCGTAGGCGAACACCCAGAGGTCGGGGCGGGCGCCCTGGGCGCGCCATTCGGCCAGGGTCTGCGCCATCATCGCGGCGCCGTCGCGCAGGGCGGGGTCGTGCAGCGCGCGCGCCTTCAGGGTGTCACGGTCGGCCATTTACAATCTTTGTCGAGTTCCTTCTCATTATTCTTCACGGAGTGTTTCCCCATGTCCTCTCAGGATGACGAACCCGAAAATCGCGTACTCGCTTTCGTGCTGATGGCCGCCGTGACGCTGGCCGTGGGTCTCGCCGTGGGCATCGGCATCCAGAAGTCGCGCGGCACCGGCGCCGCCACCAGCGCGCCCGCTGCGCCGGCCGCTGCCGCCGCGGTGGCCGCACCGGTCGGTGACGACGCCAGCGTGGTGGTCGAAAACGGCGTGGTCAAGTTCTACTTCGCCTCCGGCAAGGCCGATCTGGCCGCGGGCGCGCTCGACGCGCTGGGCGAAGCGATTGCTGCTGCCAAGGCCGGCAAGAAGCTGGTGCTCTCGGGCTTTCACGACGCCACCGGCGACCCGGCTTTCAACGCCGAGCTCGCCAAGAAGCGGGCCCTGGTAGTGCGCGACGCGCTGATGGGCGCGGGCGTGACCGAGGCCGCGATGGAGCTGAAGAAGCCCGAGCAGACCACGGGCAGCGGCAACAACGCCGAAGCCCGCCGCGTGGAGGTGGTGATCGCGCCCTGAGCGCCGTCGACCCGCCCCCATGCAAAAAGCCCGGCTCGCCGGGCTTTTTTTGCGTCCGTGCGCGGGCCGCCTTCAGCGAAGACCTTGACCCGCGGCGTGCTCCGCGCGCTGGATCAGCTCGATCTTGTAGCCATCGGGGTCCGTCACGAAAGCGATGACGGTGCTGCCGCCCTTGACCGGACCGGCCTCGCGCGTCACGTTGCCGCCGGCCGCTTTGATCTTCTCGCAGGCGGCGTAGGCATCGGGCACGCCCAGGGCGATGTGGCCGTAGGCGGTGCCAAGCTCGTAACTCTCGGTGCCCCAGTTGTAGGTGAGCTCGATCTCGGCCTGCGCCGGATTGCCCTCGTAGCCCACGAAGGCCAGCGAGTACTTGTACTCGGGGTTCTCCGAGGTGCGCAGCAGTTGCATGCCCAGCACCTGGGTGTAGAAGTGAATCGAGCGCTGGAGGTTGCCCACGCGCAGCATGGTGTGCAGGAGTCGCATGACCGCTATTGTGAGGGCACTTCAAAAACCAGGCAGGTTGTCGTGGCATGGGCGTAGAGCTTGCCGTCGGCGCCGACGATGCGGGCCTCGGCCGTGGCGAGCTGGCGCCCGGCGTGCAGCACGGTGCCGATGGCGCGCAGCGGGCCGCTCTTGAGCGAGGCCGCGCGCACGATGTTCACGCCGAGCTCGGCCGTGGTGTAGGCGCGGCCCACCGGCATGACCGTGTGCACCGCGCAACCCAGCGCCGAGTCCAGCAGCGTGGCGTACCAGCCGCCGTGCACCGAACCCAGCGGGTTGTAGTGCTTGAGCTGGGGCTGGCCCTGGAAAACCGCGCGGCCCTCGCCGATTTCCACCAGCGAGAAGTCCAGCGTGTGGGCGATGTGCGGGTAGGGCAGCTTGCCGTCGAGCATGGCCTGCATCTGCTGCAGGCCGGTGAGACCCGCAATGTCGGCCGGGTTGGCCAGGCCCACGCCGGCACCGGCGTTCAGGCGTTGCATGACGGTCTCGTACTGCTGGTTCCACAGCGCCAGCGTTTCTTGCGGGGTCATTTCAGCTCCTTCTGTTTGCAGATGCAACCATTGTAGATACAATCATTTCATGACTACTGACACCCACGCGTCAGCCCCGGCGCCGGTGGGCTGCACCAACTTCAAGCTGCGCCAGCTCACGCGGCGCGTGACCCAGCACTACGACCAGCACCTGGCCGGCTCGGGGCTGAAGATCACGCAGTACTCGCTGCTCGCCCATGTGGACCGGCTCGGCCCGCTGGCGCCCGGCGAGCTGGCGCGGCGCATGGACATGGGCGCTTCCACGCTCACGCGCAACCTGCAGCCACTGGTCGCGGCCGGCTGGCTTGAAATGGGCGAGGGCGCCGACGCGCGCAGCCGCACCGTGCACATCACCGACGCCGGGCGCGAGATGCGCCGCCAGGCGCAGCGGCGCTGGAAGGCCGCACAACTCGCGCTCAACGACAAACTCGGCGCGGCCACCGTGGTCGCGCTGCACGACCTGCTCGACCAGGGACTGGCCGCATTCCACGAGGAAGACACCCATGAAGCCTGACACCCCGACCTCCGCCGCCACGAAACACGCCGTCTGGTGGCTGGTGCTGCTGGCCGCCGCCGGCACCTTCGCGCTGACCATGGGCACGCGCCAGACCATGGGCTTCTTCCTCTCGCCGCTGAACACCGCAACCGGCCTGGGCGTGGCCAGCATCAGCCTGGCGTTCGCCTTCGGCCAGCTCTGGTGGGGCCTCACGCAGCCCTTTGCCGGCGCGGTGGCCGACCGCATCGGCGCCGGGCGCGTGTTGCTCGTCGGCGTGCTGCTGGTGGCGCTGGGCACCTACATCACCCCGCTCATGACGAGCACCTGGGGCCTGATCCTGGCCATCGGCGTGCTCTCGGCCGGCGGCGCCGGCATGGCCGGACCGTCGGTGCTGATGGCCGCCACCGCGCGCCTGATGCCGGCCGAGCGCCGCGGCATGGCCACCGGCATCGTGAACGCGGGCGGCTCGTTCGGCCAGTTCCTGATGGCGCCGCTGGCCGCCGCGCTCACGCTCGGCCTGGGCTGGGCGGGCGCGATGCAGGCGCTCGCGCTGATCGTGCTGCTGGCGCTGCCCGCGGCCTGGGTGCTGCGGGGTCCCGGCCCGGCGGCGGTGGCGGGTGCGGCGCCCGCGCCGGTGGCTCTGCCGGCGGGCGAGGCGATCCGCAAGGCCCTGGCCAACCCGAGCTACCTGCTGCTCTCGGCCGGCTTCTTCGTCTGCGGCTTCCATGTGGCCTTTCTCGCCACGCACCTGCCCGGCGTGGTGGCCGCGTGTGGCCTGCCGGCACCGGTGGGCGCCTGGGCGCTGGGCATCATCGGCCTGTTCAACATCGTCGGCAGCCTGGCCATGGGCTGGGCCGTGGGCCGCTGGCGCATGAAGTCGCTGCTGTCGCTGGTGTACGCCACGCGCGCGCTCGCGGTGCTGGTCTTCCTGCTCGCGCCCAAGACCGAGGCCGTGATGCTGACGTTTGCCGCCGTGATGGGCCTGACCTTCCTCTCCACCGTGCCGCCCACGGTGGGCCTGGTCGCCAAGTTCTTCGGCACCGGCAACATGGCCATGCTGTTCGGCATCGTGATGCTGGCGCACCAGATCGGCGGCTTTCTCGGCGCGTGGCTGGGTGGCCAGGTGTTCGAGGCCACGGGCAGCTACGACTGGGTCTGGTACATCGACATCGTGCTGGCCGTGGGCGCGGCGCTGATCCACCTGCCGATCCGCGAATCGGTGGTGGTGCGGCCGCAGCCGGCCTGAAGCGCGGGTCTGTTGACCGGCCCTGGATCAGGGCGTCCAGCCGCGCCCGATCAGCGCCTTTTCTTCCGCCTCGCCCAGCGGCTGCCGCTGCACCCGCTCGCGCAGGAAGGCGTCGGCCGCGTCGTGTTGCCGGTCGCTGGCGGTCTGGTAGCCCGCAGGCGCGCTGTCGGCGGTGCGCTCCTCGGTGGCGAGGAAGTCCAGTTGCCAGGTGCCCTCGGCGTCGCGACACGCGATGCCCAGTTCGTCGCGCGTCCGGTCGGGGCTGTTGCGGTTGAACTCGCGGCAGTGGCCGCCGTCGACCTGCTCGAAGCTGGCCAGCACCTCGACCGTGCCGCCCGCGGTGCGCAGCACGCGCCCGCTGGGCGAGACCTCCAGCGCGAGCGCCAGCGACGGGTCGGCCACCGGCCTGCCTTCGTGCAGCGCCCAGCGCGCGGTCGGCGAGGGCACCAGCAGTTGCCAGCCGATCACCGCGCCCAGGCCCAGCACCAGCACCGAGGCGAAAGCCGGCCAGGCGCGCCGGCCCGAACCCAGGCCCAGCCAGGGCAGCAGCGGCGCCCGCCCGCCCGAGGCCGGACCCGGCGAGGGTGCGGAGCCGCCAGGCGATGCCGGCCTGGCGCGCGGATCGGGTGCGCGCCAGATCGCCGCGATCAGCTGCGGCGGCACCGGCTCGAGCAGCACCGGATCGAAGGCGCGGCGCGCGAGCTCGCCACTGTCGGCCAGCGCCTGCAGGCGCGTGCGCAGGGCGGCGTCGTCTTTCAGGGCCTGCTCCAGCGGGCCGTAGTCGGCCTCGGGCAACTGCCCGTCGAGGTAGGCGATCAGGGTGTCGTCGTCGAATGTCATCTCAGGCTCCTTGCCTTGCGAGCGCGTCGGCCAGCCGGATGCGGGCGCGCGCGAGCCGGCTCATCACCGTGCCCATGGGAATCTCCAGCGCGTGCGCCGCCTCCTGGTACGACAGGCCGTCGACCGTGACCAGCATCAGCACCGCGCGCTGCTCGTCCGGCAGGCGCTCCAGCGCCGCGCGCACCGCGCGCAGGTCGCTGCGCCGCTCCACCACCTGGCGCCCGTCCTCGCCTTCGATGTCGGGCAGCGCGTCGGTGTCCGCGTCGGTCTTCTGGCGCTGGCGTTTGCGGTGGTCGTCGAGCCAGGTGGTCTGCACGATGCGGAACATCCAGCTCGCCAGGCTGGTGTCGGCCTGGTACTGGTGCCAGCGCTCCAGCGCCTTGAGGCAGGCGGCCTGCACCAGGTCGTCGGCCTGGTGGCCGTCGTGCGTGAGCCCGCTCGCGAAGCGCCGCAGGCGGGGCAGCAGGCTGATGATCTGGGCGCGGGGGTCGGTGTCGGGCATGGTGGTTGGCAGGACAACGCGCCGCTGGCGGGCGTATTCCCGGTCCAGAAGGAATAAGTCGGCCGGCCGGTCGTTGTCGAGCCAGTTGTTTTAACCTGTGCGCTGGTTCCGCACCCGAAGTCCCCTCCATGCCCCCATTGATCCGAGCCCGTCGCGCCCGCCGCATCCACCGGGGCTGGAAGCTGCTCGCGCTGGCGCTGCTGCTGCACGCACTGCCACCCACCGGCTGGCCGCTGCTGCCGGACGCCGCGCCCTGGGTGGGCCAGGCCCGCGCCGACGACGATGGCGATGACGGGGACGACAGCGACGACGCTGGCAGCGGCGCGGCATCCGGTGGCAGCGCCGACGCGGCGGATGCGGGCGGCCAGGACACCGATCCCGGCCCGCGCGAGCCCGAGCTGCCGGTGCAGGCCGACGCCTTCGTGGCCGACGAGCTGATCGCCTTCAACCCGAGCCCGGCGGCCCTGCAGCGCGCGCGCCAGTGGGGCGCGCGGGTGGTCGAGAGCAGCGAGCAGGCCGGCCTGGCGATGCGCGTGGTGCGCCTGCGCCTGCCGCCCGGCATCGACGCGCGCAGCGCGCTGGCGGTGGCCCAGGAGCGCGACCCCGGCGTGTTCGACCTGCACCACCTCTACCAGCTGGCCCAGGCCGACGCGGCCGGCGCGGCGTGCGAGGGCGCCAGCTGCGAACCGATGCGGCGCATGGACTGGCCGGTGGCCAGCGCGCTCTGCGGCCGCGACCAGACCATCGGCATCGTGGACTCGGGCGTGGCCACCGGGCTGCCCGCGCTGCAGGGCGCGGACCTGCGCGTGCGCCGCTTCGTGACCGACGCGCGCGCGCCCGGCGACGCGGCGCACGGCACGGCGGTGGCCACGATCCTGGTGGGCCAGCCTGGCGCCGGCCTGCCCGGGCTGTTGCCGCGCGCGCGGCTGCGCGCGGCGGTGCCGTTCTTTCGCCTGCCGTCGGGCACGCTCGCGGCCGATGCCGCTGGCCTGGTGAAGAGCCTGGACTGGCTGGTGACCGAGCGCGCGCAGGTGATCGGCATGAGCCTGACCGGACCGCCCAACCGCGTGCTGCAGGCGGCGGCGGGCCGCGGCAGGGCGGCGCGTTACGACTATGAGT
>QZKF01000066.1 GCA_003599455.1 Comamonadaceae bacterium | reverse complement strand
ATCGGCGACCGGGGTGACCGGCGCAGCGAAGTAAAGGAGGAGGGCTGGCGAAGCCAGCCCGGGGGACATGAGCGGAGCCGGTCACCCCGGTCGCCGATGACCGGACATGTCGGAGAAAAAGACAGAGACATACCAGCATTGTCCCGGCAAAGGACAATACCCCCATGCTGCTGCTGGCCCCCATGGAAGGACTGCTCGACGCCACCCTGCGCGATGTGCTCACGCGCACCGGTGGCATCGACCGCTGCGTGAGCGAGTTCATCCGCGTCACGAACACCGTGCTGCCCGAGCGCGCCTTCATCCGCGTGGTGCCCGAACTGCTCAATGGGGGTTACACCCGCGCCGGCGTGCCGGTGCGCGCCCAGCTGCTCGGCTCCGACCCGGCCTGCCTGGCCGACAACGCCGCGCGCCTGGCCGGCCTGGGCCCGCACGGCATCGACCTGAACTTCGGCTGCCCGGCCAAGACCGTGAACCAGAGCCGCGGCGGCGCGGTGCTGCTCGACGAACCCGAGCTGATCGGCCGCATCGTGGCCGCGGTGCGCCGCGCGGTGCCGGCCCATGTGCCGGTGTCGGCCAAGATGCGCCTGGGCTTCAACGACGACGCGCGCGCCGAAGAATGCGCGCACGCCATCGCCGCGGCCGGGGCCAACGAACTCGTGATCCACGCGCGCACCAAGGCGCACGGCTACCGCCCGCCGGCCTACTGGGACCGGCTCGCCGAGGTGCGTGCCTCGCTGCCCGCGCACCTGCGCATCCCGGTGATCGCCAACGGCGAGATCTGGAGCGTGGCGGACGCGCTGCGCTGCCGCGACGTGACCGGCTGCGAGCACCTGATGATCGGGCGCGGCATGGTGACCAACCCCGGGCTGGCGCTGGCCATCAAGGGGCAGGGTGGCGTGCCGTGGCGCGTGCTGCCGCCGCTGCTGCAGATCTTCTGGCAGCAGGTCAGCGCGCGCGTGGAGCGCCGCCACCGGGCCGGGCGGCTCAAGCAGTGGCTCAACTACCTGCGCAAGTGTTACCCCGAGGCCCAGGCCGCGTTCGACGAACTGCGCCTGGTGCACGAGCCGGTGGCCATCGAGGCCTGGCTGAAGCAGGCGCAAGACCCGTCCCTGCTTACCACAGAGCCGATCCTGGTGCCGCCAGCAGAAATGGCGCCGGCGTGTTAACTTCCGGCCCCGGACCCGAACCACGACGCCTGTATGACCTCACCAGAACAACGGTTGGCCACCCTCACGGGGGACCGCCTGCGCGGCATGCGTCGCGGCCTCGAAAAAGAAAGCCTGCGCGCCCAGCCTGACGGCAAGCTGGCCCTCACGCCGCACCCGGCGGCCCTGGGCAGCGCGCTCACGCACCCGCACATCACCACCGACTACAGCGAGTCGCAGCTGGAGCTCATCACCGGCGTGCACGACAGCGTCGAGGCCTGCCTGGCCGAGCTCACCGAAGTGCACCAGTACACCGTGCGCAGCCTGCGCGCGCAGGGCGACGAAATGATGTGGGCGTCGAGCATGCCCTGCGGTCTGCCGACCGACGAGACCATTCCGCTCGGCCGCTACGGTTCGTCCAACGTCGGGCGCGCCAAGAGCGTCTACCGCATGGGCCTGGGCCACCGCTATGGCCGGCGCATGCAGACCATCTCGGGCATCCACTACAACTGGTCGCTGCCCGGCGTGGACAACGACGGCTACTTCTCGCTGATCCGCAACTTCCGCCGCCACGCCTTCCTGCTGCTCACGCTGTTCGGTGCGTCGCCGGCCCTGTGTTCCTCGTTCGTCGAAGGCCGCCAGCACGAGCTGCAGAAGCTGGGCAGCGGCGGCACGCTGTACATGCCGCACGGCACCTCGCTGCGCATGGGCCGCCTCGGCTACCAGAGCGAGGCCCAGGCCACGCTGGCGGTGAGCTACAACGGCCTCGAAGGCTATGCCGCCTCGCTGCACGACGCGCTCACCCGGCCCTGGCCGGCCTACGAGGCGGTGGGCATCCGCAACCCGGGTGGCGACTACAACCAGCTCGCCACCACGCTGCTGCAGATCGAGAACGAGTTCTACGGCACGATCCGCCCCAAGCGCGTGATCTACCCCGGCGAGCGCCCGCTGCACGCGCTGCGCGAGCGCGGTGTCGAGTACATCGAGGTGCGCCTGATGGACCTCAACCCCTTCGAACCGATCGGCATCGGCGCGAGCACGCTGCGCTTCCTCGACGTCTTCCTGCTGCACTGCCTGCTCACCGACAGCCCGCCCGACACGCCGGCCGAGATCCGCGAGCTGGCGCACAACCAGCACCTCACCGCCGCGCGCGGCCGCGAGCCGGGCCTGAACCTGATGCGCGGCGGCGAGAGCGTGCCGCTGATGCAATGGGGCGCCGAACTCATCGAACAGCTGGGTCCGTTCGCGGCGATGCTCGACGAGGCCCATGGCGGCAACGAGCACACGCTGGCGGTGGCGCAGGCGCAGGCCCACCTGCTGGACCCGGACCTGCTGCCCTCGGCCCGCGTGCTGCAGGCCATGCACAAGCACCACGGCGATTCCTTCGTAGGTTTTGCGCGCGCGCAGTCGCTGGTGACGCACCAGCATCTGCTCGGCCTGCCCTGGGGCAGCAAGCTGCAGGCGCGTTTCGAGGCCATGGCCGCCAAGTCGCTGGAAGACCAGCGCGCCATCGAGGCGGCCGACTCCATGCCGTTCGAGATCTACCGGCAGGAATACACCTCGCCCGCGCGGCTGGGCCGGCCGCAGCCGCAGGCGACCCCGGTCACGGCCTGATAGACCGGCGCGGCGAAAGGGCAATGCCCTGTCGGCGCGGCGCGGGGCCTATCCTGCGGTTTTTTTCGCCGGAGACCGCCATGACCCGACTGACCGCCGCCGACTTCGACCAGGAACTGCTGATCCTCTTCGACGCCTACGTGCATGGCGACATCGACCGGCGCAGTTTTCTCGACCGGGCCTCGAAGTTCGCGGTGGGTGGCATGACCGCCGCCGGCCTGCTGGCCGCGCTCAGCCCCAACTTCGCCGCCGCCCAGGTGGTGCCCGCGAACGACACGCGCATCAAGACCGAGATGGTCAACGTGGCCTCGCCCCTGGGCTACGGCACCATCAAGGCCTATGTGGCCCAGGCGGTGGCGCCCTCGGCCAGCGGCAAGCGGCCCGGCGTGCTGGTGGTGCACGAGAACCGCGGCCTGAACCCGCACATCGAAGACATCGCGCGCCGCCTGGCGCTGGAAGGCTACCTGGCCTTCGCACCCGATGCGCTCACGCCCCTCGGTGGCTATCCGGGCGATGAAGACAAGGCGCGCGCGCTGTTCGCCCAGCTCGACCAGGCCAAGACCCGGCAGGATTTTCTGGCCGCGGCCGCCGCGCTCAAGGCCCGGCCCGATGCCTCGGGCCGCGTCGGCGTGGTGGGCTTCTGCTACGGCGGGGGCGTGGCACACACGCTGGCCACCGAGCTGCCCGATCTTTCGGCCGCGGTGTCCTTCTACGGCAACCACCCGCCGGTGGAAGCGGCCGCGAAAGTGAAGGCGCCGCTGCTGATCCATTTCGCGGGGGTGGACGAGCGCATCAACGCCGCCTGGCCCGCCTACGAGACCGCGCTCAAGGCGGCTGGCGTGCGCTACACGGCCCACCAGTACCCGGGCACGCAGCACGGCTTCAACAACGACACGACGCCGCGTTTCGACGCGGCCGCGGCCCGCAGCGCGTGGGACCGCACGCTGGCGTTCTTCAGGCAGACCCTGACCTGAGTTCAAGCCGCCGCGAGATCCATGACGCCGGGTCCTGACCCGGCGGGGTTACCCGCGCGACCAGCACGTCCACAAACGCGCGCACCCTGGCTGGCCGAAAGCGTGCTGCAGGAAACACGGCATGGATGCCGCCCGATGGCAGATCCCATTCCGGCAGGACCTGGATGAGCCTTCCATGGGCCAGGTCATTTTCGATGGCGTAGTCCGGGAGCACCGAGAGCCCGACACCCTCCCGCACGGCTTCACAAACGGCCAGTGTTGCGTTCAGGAAGATGGAAGGGTTCACATGCACCTGACGCCGCTCGAACCCGTCGCGTGAAAAGCGCCAGTTCGAGTGATCCCGCAAGGCGGTGTTGGCCACGAAGGGCAACGCAGCGATGTCGTCGGGTCCGGCCAGCCGCGCCACCCGCTCCCGCCAGGACGGCGGCGCCACCAGCCGTTGCCTGAAGGCACCGATCTGGCGCGCCTGCAGGTGCTGTTCCGTCAACCAGCCGACCCGGATGGCCAGCTCCACCTGGCCGGACATCAGGTCCAGTGACTGGTCGCTGAAGATGGCGTCCACCTTGCATTGCGGGTATCGCTGCGTGAAAGCGGCGATCGCGGGCACCAGGGCGCTGATGCCGTAGTCCAGCGCCGCGGTGAGGCGCAGGGTTCCGGCGGGTGCTTCAGCCGTTTCGGCCAACTCGTCGAAGGCGTCGCCCGCTTCGCGCAGGATCA
Source organism: Comamonadaceae bacterium (assembly GCA_003599455.1). Classification (GTDB taxonomy): domain Bacteria; phylum Pseudomonadota; class Gammaproteobacteria; order Burkholderiales; family Burkholderiaceae_C; genus Hydrogenophaga. The sequence continues at coordinate 23,794 of QZKF01000066.1, read as the reverse complement.
GCGCGCAACGCTGATAGAAAGCCTTGCCCGCCTCGGTCGGCAGCACCTTGCGCGTGGTGCGCGTCAGCAGCGTGGTCCGGACATCACGCTCCAGCCGCGCCACCTGCTGGCTGACGACGGCCTTGGTGATGCCCAGGCGATCCGCGGCCGCCGTGAACGAGCCGGTCTCCACCACCGCAGCGAAGTAGGCCAGCCGGTTGAGGTTGGCGAAGCTGCCGTGGGCAAGCTCGTCTTGATTGTTTGCTTTTGACATACGGTGTATCTATTCCATCGGGCTTTATCTGTCAATCGTACCTGCCTACAGTCACGCCATCGACCCACCGCAGACGCCCCATGAGCAAGACCCTCCACTATGTTTTCGACCCCCTGTGCGGCTGGTGCTATGGTGCCAGCGCCACGGTGTCTGCCGTGTCCCGGCAGCCCGGGATCCGGTTGCGCCTGCTGCCCAGCGGCCTGTTCTCGGGCAAGGGCGCGCGATCGATGGACGAGGGCTTCGCGAGCTATGCGTGGGCCAATGACCAGCGCATCGAGCGCCTGACGGGCCAGGCTTTCAGCGAGCGCTACCGCAGCGGGGTGCTGGCCGATCACCAGCAGGTGTTCGACAGCGGCCCCGCCACCCTGGCCCTGACCGCCGTCGCGCTGACGGCGCCGCCGCGGGAGCTCGATGCACTCCAGGCGATCCAGCGGGCCCGCTACGTCGATGGCCTGGACATCACGCGTGTGGACACGCTGGCCACTGTGTTGGGCGGGCTCGGGCTGCAGGAAGCCGCTGCGCGCCTGACAACCCCCGACGCGGAATTGCTCCAGGGCAACCGCGCACGCGTCGAGCAGGCGCAGGCCCTGCTGCAGACCTTTGGCGCGCGCGGCGTGCCCGCCTTCATCCTGGAAGAGGACGGGCGCCGCGAGCTGCTGCACGCCAGCTCGGTGTACTCGGACCCCCAGGCTTTCGTTGACCAGTTCGCCACCGCCTGAGGCCAGGCCCGCAGAGCGTTCACCGGCTCCCGTTCGTTCAACCCTTCACTTCAGACAAGGCAGACCATGATGACCCGCAGAGACTTCGTTCAAACCGCCTCCGCAGCCGGCGCTGCCACCGCACTCGCCGCCGCCGGCGCCAGCGCCACCGCCCTGGCTGCCACCCCGCTGCAATGGCAACACTTCCCCGCCGGCGAGCGTGGCTTCTTCCGCGCGCCGGTGCTGCTGTCGGGCGCCAGGGAGGCCATCCTCATCGACGCCGGTTTTTCCCTGCCCGATGGTCGCGCCGTGGCCGAGGCGATCAAAGCCTCGGGCAAGACGCTGACCACGATCTACATCAGCCAGAGCGATCCGGACTACTACTTCAGCCTGGGCCCCATCAAGGCGGCCTTCCCGGCGGCCAGGGTGATCGCGGCGTCCGCCACGATCGCGGCCATCAAGGGCAACGTGGAAAAGAAGATCGCCACCTGGGCACCGCAGCTCAAGGAGAACGGCCCGCAACAGCTCTCGGACATCGTGTTCCCCGACGCCTTCGACGGTGCTTCGCTGAACCTGGAAGGCCACACCATCGAGATCGTGGCAGCCGTTGGGCTGGAGAACCGCCGCTACCTGTGGGTGCCGTCGCTCAACGCCGTGTTCGGCGGCGTGCTGGTGTTCTCGAACCTGCACGTCTGGACCGCCGACACCCCCACGCCGCAAGCGCGGGCCGCGTGGATCAAGACGCTGGACGAGATCGCTGCGCGCAAGCCCGCCGTGGTCGTGCCGGGCCACATGGCGGTCAAGGGCGCGCTCGATGTCTCCGCCATCGCCTACACGCGCGGCTACCTGCTGGCCTTTGAAGAAGAACTGGCCAGGGCCGCCGACAGCGCCGCCCTGATCGCCGCCCTGACCCGGCGCTACCCCGACGCCGGCCTGGCCCCTGCGCTGCAGATCGGTGCCAAGGTGGCCAAGGGCGAGATGAAGTGGGGTTGACCGCGATGCCGACCCACCTGGAGATCATCCGCTCGACCTGCATGGAACAGGTCGTCGACAGCCACCCGGTGCAGCTGGCGCTTCAGGGCGCCTGAAAGCGTGTGATGGAGTCGCTGCGCCACATCGTGGACCTCATGCGCCAGGGGCACTGGAAGGAAGCGCACGACCTCGTTCAGGACGACGGATCGCCGCTGGCCGCATGGCTGCACGGCATCCTGCACCTTCAGGAGGGCGATCTGGAGGATGCGGAATACTGGTACGGCAACGCCAACCGGCACTTTCGCAGCCGGGGGACGCTGGAGGAAGAGCTGGCGCTCTTCGAGGCCGCACTGATGAAGCCCGTCAAATAGCCTTGGGTTCGCGCAGCGTCGTCCCGCGAAAGGCTGTTCAGACCTCGCCGCCGAAGCGCTTGATCAGGTTGGCGATGTACTTCTCGACCAGTTTCTCGAACTCGCCCTCGACCACGGGCGCCACCACCATCTTCATCAGGCCGGGCAGCGGTACCTCGATCTCGCCCTGGATCGCCAGCGTGAGGCCGGTGGACTTCTTGTTGTCGACGATCTTCCAGCTGCCGCCGACCTGCGCATTGCCGATGCCCTTGACCGGCGTCCACTTCACCGTGCCGCGCGCCTGGTCGCTCACGTACTTGCTGGCGTACACGGTCTGGATGTTCACCTGCGCGGTGCCGACCTTCTCCATCTCCCACTGGTAGACGCCGCCGCCCAGGTCGGTGAGCTTGTCCACCTTGGGAAAGTGGCTGACCGATTCGGGCACATCGGACAGGACCTCGAACACCTCGGCCGCCTTGGCCTTGACGTCGAATTCATAGCCCAGATCGATCTTGACGGTGATGCTCATGCTCAGCCTCTTGGGGGTGGAAGTGGATTTCATTGTAGGGACGCCCGCCGCGCGTGGGCCCCGGTGGTTACACCAAGGCACAATCCCCGCTTCGCTTTCTTCCAGCAGATTCCTTTCCCCGATGAGCATCCAGTGGTTTCCCGGGCACATGCACCTCACGCGCAAGGCCATCACCGAGCGCGTGAAGGACATCGATGTCGTCATCGAGATGCTCGACGCGCGCCTGCCCGGCTCCAGCGCCAACCCGCTGCTGGCCGAGCTCACCGCGGGCAGGCCCACGCTCAAGGTGGTCAACAAGCAGGACATGGCCGACCCCGAGCGCACCGCGCTCTGGCTCGCGCACTACAACGCCCAGCCCCACACCCGCGCCATCGCGCTCGACGCCAGCGTCACCGCGCCGGCGCGCGCCATCATCGCCTCGTGCCACGAGCTCGCACCCCTGCGCGGCGGCATGGTCAAGCCCATGCGCGTGCTGATCTGCGGCATTCCCAACGTGGGCAAGAGCACGCTGATCAACACCTTCATGGGCAAGCGCGCGGCCAGGACCGGTGACGAGGCCGGCATCACCCGCACCGAACAGCGCATCGCGCTGGCCGACGACTTCTACCTGTTCGACACGCCCGGCATGCTCTGGCCGCGCATCGTCGTGCCCGAGAGCGGCTACAACCTGGCCGCCAGCGGCGCGGTGGGCCGCAACGCCTACGACGACCAGGAGGTGGCGCTCGAATTGCTGGCCAAGCTCAAGGCCGCCTACGGCACGCAGCTCGAAGCCCGCTACAAGCTCGGCCTGCCCCTGGACACCGTGGCCAGCCTGCCCGACGAGGAACTCATGGCCGCCATCGCGCGCAAGCGCGGTGCCATCGGCTCGGGCGGCAGCATCAACTGGCAGAAGGCCGCCGAGCTGCTGATCGCCGACTTCCGCAGCGGCGTGCTCGGGCGCATCACGCTGGAAACACCCGAGCAGTTCCTGCAATGGCTCGCAGCCGGCCAGCAGGCCGACGCCGAGCGCCAGAGCAGGAAAAAAGAACGCGCCAACAAGCCGCGCAGCAAACCCGACCGGCGCTGAACCCCGCTGCCGCGGACTTGATCCGCGTCAACCCGCCAGGCAGTGCGTGGTGCGAGCATGGGCTCCCTGCTTCAGGAGTCCGCACCATGGCACCACCCCGCCGCATTCTGTTGATCGAAGGCCATCCCGACGCCACCAGCCGCCACCTCAACCGGGAGCTGGCCGACGCCTATGCCGAGGGCGCCGCGGCCGGTGGCCACGAGCTGCGCCGCGTGGTGGTGGGCGCACTGGACTTTCCGCTGCTCAAGCGCGCCGAGGAATGGAACCACGGCAGCCTGCCGCCCACGCTGCAGGCCTCGCAGGACGCGATTGCCTGGGCGCAGCACGTGGTGATCTTCTTCCCGCTCTGGCTGGGCGACATGCCCGCGGTGCTCAAGGGTTTCCTGGAGCAGGTGGCCCGGCCCGGGTTTGCCGTCGGCCCCGACGGCCCCAAGCCGTTCGGGCACAAGCCGCTGAGCGGCCGTTCGGCCCGTGTGGTGGTGACCATGGGCATGCCCGCGCTGGCCTACCGCTGGTACTTCCGCGCCCACAGCCTCAAATCGCTGGAGCGCAACATCCTGGGCTTCGTCGGCTTCGCGCCGATCCACGAAACCCTGGTCGGCTCGGTGGACCAGCTGGGCGAGACCGGTGTGGCGAAGTGGCTCACCAAGCTCAGCAAGCTGGGCCGCGAGGCCGCGTGAGCGGGCTCGCGGTAGGGCTCACTTCACCGTGATGGTGATGCGCTCGCTCAGCACCACCGGGTGGTGCGGGATGTGGTTCTGGTCGCCCAGCAGCAGCTGCAGGGTGTGCTGACCGGCCTTGAGCTCCAGGCTGGTCTCGGTCTGGCCCAGCCCGAAGTGGCGGATCTGCTCGGTGGCCGGCAGCGCGGTGTTCACGTCGGTCTCGTTGAGGTTGACCAGCAGGTGGTGGTGGCCGGTGCCGGGTTTCTCGACGCCGGCCGGGGCCACGCCCATGCCGCTGAGGCCGAAGACGACCTTGACCGGGCTGCTCACCACCGAGCCATTGCGCAGGTTGACGAAATACAGCCGGGCCTCGGGAGGTGCCGCCACCTTCTTGTAGCCGCCGGCCAGCGTCGGCGTGCTGGGTGCCATCTTCAGGGGCGCGGTGGGTGCGGCGTTGGGGGCCATCGCGCCGTGGTGCATGGCGTGCATGGCCGCGTGGTCGGGGCCCCTGTGGGCGCAGGCCGCCAGGGTGAGGGCGGTGAGTGCCAGCAGGGTGGCGCGCGCGGGGCGTGAAAAGCGGGTCATGGGGTGTCTCCTGTTGTGGTGTCGTGCCGGGCCAGCTTACGCCTCGTCTCCCGTTCCACCACAGTCCCCCACCACCACCCGGGGACATTGCGCCACCCGCCCCGACAACCTAGGCGTGGACCTTCACGCCTTTCCAGAACGCCACGCGGCCCTTGACCATCTCGGCCTCGGGCTTGGGGTCCGGGTAGTACCAGGCGGCGTCGGTGTTGAGCTCACCGTTGACCAGCAGCGAGTAGTAGCTCGCCTGGCCCTTCCAGGGGCAGCTGGTGCGGTGGTTGCTGAAGGTCACGTAGTCGCGGTTGAGCGCGCTGTCGGGGAAGTAGTGGTTGCCCTCCACCACCACCGTGTCGTCGCTCTCGGCGATGGTCACGCCGTTCCACGTCGCCTTCATGCGGCGCGGCTCACTTGTTCTTCTCTTTGCCGCGCGGCATCACGGCCGTGACGGGGGGCATCGGGCGGTCGGACGTGACCGGGCCCTTGGGGGCCGAGGTGTCCTTCTTGGGTTTCTTGGAAAGTTTTTCGTTGCGCTGTTCTTTGCCCATGGGGTTCTCCATTGACCACCGCGACACGCGGCTTGACCCGACGATGTTAAGCCACAAAACGCACGTTTCAAGCCCGCCGCGCGGGCATGTCCCGCGTGTGCCGGTGCTTACTGGCCCATGCCCAGGAAGTTGGCCAGCGCCTCCACGCCGAGGGCGCCGCCTTGCGTGACCACCGCGCCGCTGCGCTGGTGTTTGGCCACCATGAAAGGCACCGAGGTGGCGCCCAGGCGTTCGAGCAGGTCGGTGTTGCTCTTGATGGCCGCGAGCACCTCGGGCGGGATGCTGGCCGAAGCCGACATGCCGCCCTGGCCGCCGAGCAGCAGCTGCTCGTGCGCGGTCATGGTTTCCACCGGGTTGGCCGAGGTCATGATGGCCGCGCCCTGCGGTGCGCTCTTGGCGTTCATGATGGCCACCGGCAGCCAGACGAACTTGACCTTGGACTGCAGCGGGATCGAGGACTGCCACAGGTGGCCGCAGTGCGGGCACTGGGGATCGAACAGCACGTAGACCGTGTGGGCGCTCATCAGCGCGCCGGCCGCGAAGCCCTTGCCCTGCGCGGCCAGCACGTCGTAGGCCTGGGCGGTGGCGATGGGGCTCTTGTCGGCCGCGCCGCTGCCGGGTGCCGCAGTGGATTCTTCTTTCGAGCAGGCGGCCAGTGACAGGGCCAGCGTGGCGACCAGGGGGAGGAGGAGGTGACGGCGTTTCATGGCAGTGGTTGCAGGGTGGTTTTCCTGGACCGCATCATCGCAGAGACGGCCTGGTGGTGGCGTTGGTGGCACATGGCAGAAGGGCGCAGCGCCCCGGCTTGCGGGTGCGCTGCGCCCTGGGCGCCGCCGGTGCCTGCCGGACCTTAATTGTTCAGGATCAGGTTGGCGATCAGGCCGGTGGCGATGGCGATCAGCACATAGTCGCCACCCACCTGCACCCACTGGTGGCCGCGCGGCGGCGCATGCAGGTGGTGCTGGCTGTGGTTCACCACCACGTACTGGCGGTTGCGGTACTCGTAGGGGATGTAGCCACCGCGGCGGAACTCGGGGCCGCGTGCGTTGTAGTAGTAGTGGCGGCGGTCGTTGCGCGACTCGCGGTAGTCACGGCGGTCCTCGCGGCGCTCCTGGCGGAAGTCGCGGCGGTCGTCGCGCCGGTCCTCACGGAAGTCCCGACGGTCATCGCGGCGGTCATCGCGGCGGTCGTCAACGTGCTGAGCCCTGGGTGCCTCGTAGCGCTGGCCGTGGCCGTAGCCCTGGGCGAAGGACATGGAGCTGATGCCGAGGGTGGCAGCGGCAACAGCGTAGACAACAAGGTTTCGGGTTTTCATGGAGGTGACTCCTGGGGGTTGGTGAGCCTTCATCTTGTGCCCCCCATGTATCCGGCCGGTAAACCCGGTGCGCTGCGCACGCAAAGTTCTGTACCGGCTTGTGCGGGCCGCCACCCCCTGGAAATTCAGCCTTTCATGGCGGCCTGGGCGTGCAGCTTGGCCGCGATGTACTCACCGTGTGTCACATGCAGCAGCCCGGCCACCTTGCTGATCACGTGGTGCTCGTGCGCGTCCAGGTGGTGGTCGGCAAAGGCCACCTCCCACATCGCCTCCACCACCGCGATCTTCTGCGGCTGCGAGAAGCGCTCGTTCATCAGGCCGGTGAAGCGCTGGTAGTCGTAGGCGGTGCGTGCGGTGTCGTGCGCGAGCTCCAGCAGGCGCTGCAGCTCGTCGTCGCTCAGCGCGAACTTGCGGCGCAGCGCGGTCAGCACCGCGTCGCGCTCGCTGTCCTGCAGCGTGGGCTCGGCCCGCATCACCTCCACCAGCAGCACGGCGGTGGCCAGCTGCAGCGTGTGCTGCTGTTCGGCGGGCGCCAGCGAGCCGGCCGGCGCGCTGAGGCTGGTGGTGAGGGTGTCGAACAGGTCCTTGAGGTTTCTGAGCATGGCGGTGGTCGGTCCGTGTGGCGGTGTGGAAGGTGGAGCCTGCGGCGGCGCTCAGGGTTCCCGGCCCCACACCAGCAGCAGGTTGTTGGCCGGCATGGCGTGGCGCTCGCGCAGCACCAGGCCGGCATGCTGCGCCGCTTGCGCCACGTCTTCGCGCCGGCGGATGCCCCAGGCCGGGTTCTCGCGGCGCAGGCTGTCGTCGAACGCCAGGTTGCCTGCCGAGGTGGGCACATCGTCTTCCAGGTAGGGCCCGTAGGTGATCAGCACGCCGCCGGGCGCGAGGTGGCGCGCGGCGCCCTGCATCAGCGCGGCGCAGCAGGCCCAGGGTGCGATGTGCAGCATGTTGGCGCAGTAGATGGCGTCGAAGGCCGCGCCTTCAAGCGGCCACGGCGTGGCCATCACGTCCAGTTGCAACGGGGGCAGCACCTGGCCCGCGGCCGCGTCGGCTGCCCAGGCGCGGATCGAGGGCAGGGCATCGGCCTGGAAGTCCGTCGGTTGCCAGCTCCAGCCGGGCATCTGCGCGGCAAACCAGGCCGCGTGCTGGCCGGTGCCCGAGGCGATCTCCAGCACCCGCGCCTGCTCGGGCAGCACCTGTCGCAGCCGTTCCAGGATCGGCTGCTTGTTGCGTTCGGCGGCGGGGCTCAGGCGCAGGATGTTGGCGGTCATGCGGGCATTGTCCGGCACGGCCGCCGCTGCCAGAATGCGGCCCCATCATGAAACATTCCCTCCTCGTTCTTGCCATCGCCGCGACCCTGGCGGGTTGCGCCCTTCAGCCGGTGGCCCGGGCCCCCGCCGGCCAGACCTCGGGCGACGCGCTCACCGTCGTCACCGGCCGCATCAACTACGTCATCGACGGCGAGTTCAAGACGCCCTATGGCGCGTTCCGCCCGGCCTGGCCCGCGCCGCCGATGATGGCGCTGAGCCTGGCCACCGGCGACCCCCACGTGTTCGGGCAGGTGGCCGAGGCCGATGGCAACTTCCGGTGGCAGTTGCCGCCGGGCGCGTATGTGGTCTCCAGCATCGGCAGCGGCGCCTACACCGACGAGACGCGCATCAGCTGGCCGCGCGTGGTGCTCTGTGTGCCGCGCGCACCCGGCGCCACGGTGTACCTGGGCCACCTGCGGCTGGAAGGCCGGCGCTATGCGGAAGAGGTGAGGCTCAGCACCGGCACGCAGTACACCGCGCGCGGCGTGCGCTACAGCTTCCAGGTGGCCGACGAAGCCCCTGACCTGCCCGGTCAGACCCGGCGCCTGATGCGCCACGTGCCCGACATGCCGATCGGCGACCGGCTGGTGGAGCGCTGGAAGGCCGACGCGCCAGGGCTGGAGCGCGAGCTGTGCGGCGCGGTCGTGCGCTAGCATCGCCCGCATGAGCACCCACTTCGAAAGCATCCACCCCGACACCCTGTACCGCGATGCCTTCGATGTGGACGCGCCCGCCGCCACCGCCGTGGGGCGCGACGTGTGGCCGCGACGGCCGGGCGTGTTCATCCGCAACGTGGCGACCGTGCCCCCGGTGGAGGGCGAGGTGCCCGCCGGCCCACCCGCGCGCGAGTTGGTGGTCGGGCAGTTCGGTCTGGTGCCGCCCTGGGTGAAGTCCGCGTCCGACGCCAAGCTGCGCTCGACCAAGCTGGTGAACGCGCGCTCGGAAACCGTGACCACCTCCAACAACTTCCGCGGCGCCTGGCTGGGCGCGCAGCGCTGCATCGTGCCCATGATGTCGTTTCGCGAAGACGATTTCCGCAGCGGCAAGGCCCAGCCCACGCGCATCGCGCGGGTGGATGGCAAGCCCATGGGCGTGGCCGGCCTGTGGGAGCGCTGGACCGGTGCCGACGGCGAGGTGATCGTGAGCTTCTGCCTGCTCACGGTGAACGCCAACAGCCACGCGCTGATGCACCGCTACCAGCAACCCGGCAGCGAGAAGCGCATGGTCGCGGTGCTGAACGAGGGCTCGTACGGCGCCTGGCTGAACGCCCACCCCGAGAAGGCGCGCGAGTTCATGCGGGCCTACCCGGCCCAGGCGCTCACCGCGAACCCGGTGGAGAAGAAGTAAGCAGCGACCGCTCAGAGCAGCGGGGCCGGCGCCGTCACGATGCCGTGCTCGCTGTCGCGCGGCGCGCTGCCCGCCATTGCCAGGGCCTGGCGCTCGGCTTCGTTGATCACGTCCAGCGGCGTCGCGCCGGCCGGGTCCACCAGCACCACGCCCAGGCCCACGCGCGGGCGGAACGGCTGGCGGTCGCGCTGCTCGTTGAACACCACCATGGGGTGCGACACCGTGAGGGCCAGGCGCGCGGCCGTGGCGCGCACCGGCGCCTGGTGTTTGTCCATCGACAGCACCACCACGAAGCAGCGCGGGTGGTACAGCCCCACCACGCAACGGAACCCGGCCGAGCGGCGGATGCGCGCCGCCATGGTCACCAGGATCTGGTGTTCCGCGCCGGGCCCGACCGCTTCGTTCATTTCATAGAGATTGCTCACGTACAGGCACAGCACGGCGCATTCGTCCTGCAGGCGGGCCGCGCGCCAGAAGGCGTGCTCCACGTCGGCCAGCAGGGTCGAGCCGGTGGACAGGCCGGTGGCCGGGTCGGCGCCCTGCTGCAGGCGCGAGAGGCGGGCCAGCTCGCGGTTGTGCCGGTTGCGCAGCAGGCCGAGCACCGAGGCGATCAGGAAGAACAGCACCGTGACCACGGCCGTGAACACCCAGGCGCCCAGCCCCAGGCCCGGCACCCGCAGGCCGTGCAGGTAGTGCGCGCCCGTCATCAGGGCCAGGCAGCCGATGGCCAGCGCCATCCAGCGGGCCAGCGGGTCGCCCCGCCGGGCGGCCCGCAGCGCGGCCACCAGGGCCAGCAGCACCGGCACCATGTTGACGACCGCCGCCGCCACCAGCAGCGCATCGAAGTGTTCGGGGTCGGTCTGGCTGGCCAGCAGGGCCAGCGCGATGGCGGCGCACACCAGCACGATGCCGCCCAGGGCGGTGAGGCGGTGCACCACGCCGTCCTCGCGCGCGCCGCCGAGCCAGGTGCCCACGAAATACAGGCCCATGGCGCCCGCCAGCGGGCCCAGGCCGGCCTTGAGCACCATCAGCAGGCGTGCGGGCAGGGCGGGAAAGAACACCTCCAGCAGGCCGGTCATGACCACGCAGCTCGCGCCGGTGATCAGCACGAACAGCAGGTTGCGCACGGCGCCGATGGTGCGGCCGCCGAGCACATCGGCCAGTGCCAGCGCGGCGAGGGTGAGCAAGCCGCCCAGCATGGCGGACCAGACAGCGATTTCAGCAATGGGCATGGTGCGCGGATTATCGGCAGGGCGACGAGGGCGCCGGCAGGCACCCTGTCAAGCTTGCCACCCGCATCCGGTCGGGGCGGCTCAGCGACCCGCCGCGGAAGACCGCTGTTGCCCGGAGGTGAAGCGCGTCTTGGGTCGGGCGCGCAGCTTGGGCATGGGCTCCAGCAGGGTGGAGTGCTGGCGCAGCAGCACCTTGGCCTCGGCCATCGCGCGGCGCTTGGAGAGCACGTGCATCAGCATCAGCCCGAGCCCGACGAAGATGCCCATGGCGGCCGGCGCCAGCAGGGCGCGCGCCGCGAACTCCAGCGGTTCATGGCGGGCCATGATCATCGACAGAAGCCACAGGATGGACCCCGCGAAGGTGGCCCACAGTCCGTTGTAGAGCAGGGGTTGGGTTTTCTTGCGACTCGCCTTGCGGCGCTGCGGCTTGGTCATGAGCGGGTCGTGCTGGGCATGTAGGAAAAGCACCGACATGGTGCCCCATGTGCGCCGTCCTACCGCCCGCAGGGCGACGAAACGCCCCAACGGCCGGCTGGCCGTGACGCGGCGCCCCTCTGTGTAGGAAAAAGCCTTACGAGCCACTCACAATGCGATACATGTGCACCCACGATGTTCCTCTGCCGTCACCCCCACCGCCGCTCTCACCGGAGCCCGGTCCGGGCCACGCCGTGGCACGCCTGCGCACCGCGCGCCTGGCCGCCAGCGCCAAACCCTTCGTGGCCCGCGGCTCGGGTGGCGGGCGCTGCGCCAGCTGCCGCCTGATCGCCAGCCACTGCCTGTGCGCCTCGCGCCCGCATCTGCCGCGCACGCGCGCCGGCGTGTGCCTGGTCATGGGCGACATCGAGGCGCTCAAGCCCAGCAACACGGGCTGGCTGGTGGCCGACGTGGTGGCCGACACCTGGGCCTTCGGCTGGTCCCGCACCGCGGTGGACCCGGGCCTGCTCGCCCTGCTGGCCGACCCGCAGTGGCAGCCGTATGTGGTGTTCCCGGGCGAGTTCGTGTCGCCCGAGCGCGTGGTGACGGACCTGAACGCCGTGGAAGACCATGCCCCCCGGAAAAGGCCGCTGTTCGTGCTGCTCGACGGCACCTGGTCGGAGGCGCGCAAGATGTTCCGCAAGAGCCCCTACCTGGACCACCTGCCCGTGCTCAGCCTGCACCCGGAGCAGGTGGTGTCCAACTACCGGCTGCGCCGCTCGGCGCGCGAGAGCCATTTCTGCACCTCGGAAGTGGCCGCGCTGTGCCTGGCGCTGGCCGGTGACAGCCACGCCGCCGACACGCTGGCGGCCTGGCTCGACGTGTTCACCGCGCACTACCTCAGCGTCAAGCGCTGGGCGCCGCTGGACCGCGCCAGCGAAGCGCACCAGCGGCTGCAGGCGCTGGCCGCCAGCGTCGGCTCTTTCGATGCGGGGGTGCGCTGATGCAGGCCCGCCGCAAGACGCCTGCAGTACCCGTGCAGAAGACGATATTGCTCACCGGTTTCGATGCCTTTGGTGGCGCCACGCTCAACCCCAGCTGGCTGGCCGTGCAGGCGCTGCAGGGCCGCCAGATGCTGGGGCACCGGGTGGTGGCCGCGCAGTTGCCCACGGTGTTCGATGCCTCCCTGCGCGAATTGAACACGCTGCTGCTGCAGCACCTGCCCGCGCTGGTCATCTGCGTGGGTCAGGCCGGTGGGCGCGGCGCGCTGTCGCTGGAGCGCGTGGCCATCAACGTGAACGACGCACCCATCGCCGACAACGCGGGCGCGCAACCCGTCGACACACCGGTGGTGCGGCGCGCACCCGCCGCCTATTTCACGGGCCTGCCCATCAAGGCCATGCGCGCCGCCCTGCAGCGCGAAGGCATCGCGGCCGAGGTGTCGCAGACGGCGGGCACCTTCGTCTGCAACCATGTGTTCTACGGCCTGATGCGCACGCTCGCGACGAAGCGCGAGTTGCGCCACACACGCGGGGGCTTCGTGCACGTGCCCTGGTTGCCGGAACAGGGCACGCCGCACATGGCGCTGGACGACATCGTGCGCGGGCTGCGCGTGGCGCTGCGCTGTGCGCTGCTGGTGCAGGAAGACCAGGCGCTGGGCGCCGGCGCGACGAACTGAGTCACACTGCCTGACCCCCAGACGCACCGAACCCGCAATGACCCACCCGGCCACCTATCCCATCGGCACACCCGGCCAGCCCTGGAGCCCGGCAGACGTGGCCGAGTGGCGCTCGCGGCAGGTGCGGCAGCGCAGCCACGGGCACGACGTGGTGGGCGCCATCGACCGGCTGCGCGCCCGCTTCGACGTGGTGACGTATGGCGAGCTGGCGTATGCCGATGAGCACTACCCCTTGCTCGCCCTGCGCAGCCACGGCTGGCAGCCGGGCTTGCCGGCGGTGCTGGTGACCGGTGGCGTGCATGGCTACGAAACCAGCGGCGTGCACGGCGCGCTGCGCTTTGTGGAGCAGCATGCCCAGCCCTATGCGGGCCGGGCGAATCTGCTGGTGGTGCCCTGCGTGAGCCCTTGGGCATACGAGCGCATCCACCGCTGGAACTTTCACGCCATCGACCCGAACCGCTCGTTCCGCGAGCCCAGCCCGGCGCAGGAATCCGAGGCCTTGATGCGCCTGGTGCAGCCCCTGCAAGGGCAGTTCCTCGCCCACATCGATCTGCACGAAACGACCGACACCGACGAATCGGAATTCCGCCCGGCACTGGCCGCGCGCGATGGCAAACCCTTCGAGCCCTGCACCATCCCTGACGGCTTCTACCTGGTGGACGACGCCGCCAACCCGCAGCCCGCGTTCCAGCAAGCGATCATCGCGGCGGTGGAGCGCGTCACGCACATCGCGCCGGCCGATGAACAGGGCCGCCTCATTGGCGCGCCCCAGTTCGGGCGCGGCGTGATCCGCTACCCGTACCAGGCGATCGGCCTGTGCCCGGGCATCACGGGTGCGCGCTACACCACCACCACCGAGGTCTACCCCGACAGCCCGCGCGCCACGTCCGAGCAGTGCATTGCCGCGCAGGTGGCGGCCGTGTGCGCCGCCATCGACTTCTTGCTCGATCCGCTGCAGCAAGCCCCGCGGTGAGTTGAGCCAGGGCCAGCGCTTCAGGCCTGCCAGACACCGAAGCCAGCCGAGCGCAGGTCGATGCCGATCTCGATCTCCTTGTCCACGGCGTCTTCGTACTTCATGGGGTTGAACGCCTCGTAGAGGTCCGGCAACAGCCGCAGCCCGTACTTCAGCACATACGCATTGGCCTGGATGCCCGCCTTGTGCTTGTCGAAGCGCACATCCGGGTCGAGCCCGGTCATGCCCACGTAGACACAGGGCTTGCCGTCGATGTAACCCGGGTTGTTTTTCCGGAACCGGCTTTCCAGCAGCACGTCCTTGTGCAGCTCGATCACGTAGACGTGGTGGTGGGGGCGGCGGGGCATGGTGGTTGAGATTCTGACGTCATGGCGCCGAATGGGGCAGCTCGGGAGAATGCCGCCGAACTTGCCCGGAGATGGGCGAATTGTTTGAACAGACCATCCGCATGGGGTGGCGGAATAGCGACTTTTGTCCGAGATCGGGAATCGAAGTCGCACCGCTTGTGGATTGTGGGGATTTAATGCGGGTTGGTCGCCTTGCGGGGCATGGCGTCCTGATACAAAAGATCGGTACGGAGGCTTGCTGCTACATGGCTACCCTGATTCCCTCACTCGGCAGTTGTGTGTCGCGCATGACCAGTGGCGAGCGGCGCGTCGCCGAGCGGCTTGAGCAGAAGCTCGACGACGACTACCTGCTGTGGTACGACGTGCCGGTCGGGCCGCGCCACTCTCACCCGGACTTCGTGGTGATGCATCCACGCCGCGGCATTCTGGTGCTGGAGGTCAAGGACTTCCGCCTTGCGACCCTCATTCAAGCCAACAAGCAGTCGTGGGAGATTCACGGCGAGATGGGGCCCAAGACGGTGCCCAACCCCCTGGAACAGGCCCGGCAATACGCGCACCAGGTGGTGAACGCATTGGAACGAGACGCACAACTGGTGCAGCCTGAAGGCCCATACCAGGGCAAGCTGGCCTTCCCCTGGAGCTATGGCGTGGTGTTGCCCAACATCACGCGCAAACAATTCGAATCGGCGCAACTCGGCCAGGCCATCGAACCGCATCGTGTGATCTGCCAGGACGAGATGGTCGAGTCCGCCACGCCCGAGGAATTGCAGAGCCGCTTGTGGGGCATGTTTCCGTACGTGATCCGCGGGGTCATGTCGCTGCCGCAGCTGGATCGTGTGCGCTGGATTCTGTTTCCCGAGGTGCGCGTGCCCGATCAGGGCGGCTTGTTTTCCGGTGAAGAAGAGTCTGCCGAACTGCCCGGCATCATGCGCGTCATGGACCTGCAGCAGGAGCAACTGGCGCGCAGCCTGGGCGATGGCCACCGCGTGATCCATGGCGTGGCCGGATCGGGCAAGACCATGCTGCTCGGCTACAGGGCGGAACATCTGGTCAAAGCGCAAACCGCACACAGCAAGCCGATCCTGGTGCTTTGCTACAACGAACCGTTGGCGCGGCAACTCGCACGTGTGATGGACAGCAAAGGGCTTTCAGCCCATGTGCATGCGGTGCACTTTCACAAGTGGTGTCGCAGCCAGCTCGTGGCGTACGGGCAAGCGCTGCCGATGGAGAATCTGCCCATCGATGTGTGGATGACCGAGATGGTGCAACGCGTGATCGAGGGCGTTGACCGCCGGCAGATTCCGGGTGGGCAGTACCAGGCGGTGCTGATCGACGAGGGCCACGACTTCGCACCCGAATGGCTCAAGCTCATCACGCAGATGGTGGACCCCGCCACCAACAGCCTGCTGGTGCTGTACGACGACGCGCAGAGCATCTACGAGCGCAGCCGCAGCAAGCAGTTCAGCTTCAAGAGTGTGGGCATACAAGCGCAGGGCCGCACGACCATCCTCAAGATCAACTACCGCAACACGCGACAGATCTTGCAGACGGCCAGCCTCATCGCCGCCGACCTGCTGACGGCGGAAGACAAGGACGACGACGGCGTGCCACTGCTCAAGCCCGTGAGCTGCGGGCGCGATGGTGAAAGGCCCATCGTCATTCGCCTGCCCAATCTTCGGGCGGAAGCGACCGAAGTGGCGGAACTGTTGAGTGCCGCTCACCGCGAAGGTCACGCCTGGGGTGACATGGCCATCCTCTGCCGCCACTACAGCGAGATGGACGTGTGCAGCAGCGTGCTGCAGCAGCGTCGGCTACCGCACCAGGTGCGAAAGGGTGCGGGCAGCTTCAACCCGGCGGCCGACACCATCAAGGTCATGACCCTGCACGTGAGCAAGGGACTGGAGTTTCCGGTCGTGGCGCTGGTGGGCGTGGGCAACATGCCTGCCAGGGATCAAAACGAGAGGGACGAAGCCCGGCTGTTCTACGTGGGCGCCACACGGGCCACGCACCGGCTCATCGTGGGTGTGGGCGGCCAAGGGCAGTTTGGGCAGCGGTTGGAGGCCTATTGACCCAATGCCTCAAGTTGGAGGCGCAGAGCCGGCAAAGCCGTTTGCACGGTATCCCACACCACTTCAAGGTCGATATCGAAGTAGCCATGCGCGATGCGGTTGCGCATGCCGCGCATGTTTCGCCACGGAATCTGAGCGTGGGCCGCTGCAAAGGCCTCGTGCCGGTCCATCACTTTGGTGGCAGCTTCGCCCAACACAATCAAGCTCAGGACGACCGCCTGTTGGGTGCGCTTGTCTTGAAGAAACTCGGGCTGGGTCATGCCTTCGACAAAGCTGCAGGCGTCGGCCGCTGCTTGCCGCATGTGATCGAGGTAGTCGGACAGGCGGTTGTCGGTCATACCGGCTTGGCTTCTGCCAGCACGATGCTTCGAAACTTCAATGGCAAGTCCCGCGGCGTCACCACATCCACATGCACGCCCAACAGCTGCTCCAGTTCGTCCTGCAGTCCCCCCAGATCGAACAAGGTGGCGCCGGGCAGCGGGTCCACCAGCAGGTCCAGGTCGCTGCTGTCGGTATCGTCGCCGCGCATGGCCGAGCCGAAGACGCGCGGATTGGCCACGCGATAGCGACCGGCGGCGCGGTGTACGGCGTCACGGTGCTGTGCGATGGCGATGGAGGGGCGCATGGGCGGAGTTTAGCGGCGGGCGGCGCCCAAGGCCAATGGCACCGAGAGTGACCAACGCGAGGCCGCACCTGTTCGCTTTGCATTTTGTTGTCTCAACGGCATGATGGGACAGGTATCCACCAGGGAGGACAAGATGGCGACCAAACAAGGCAACGACCGGCTGGCCGTGATGATCGACGCCGACAACGCGCAGGCCTCGCTGGTGCAGGAACTGCTGGCCGAGGTGTCGCGCTACGGCACGGCCACCATCAAGCGGGCTTATGGCGACTGGACCACTCCCAACCTGACGCAGTGGAAAGCTGTGCTGCACGCCAACGCGGTGCAGCCCGTGCAACAGTTCCGCTACACCACCGGCAAAAACGCCACAGACTCCGCGCTCATCATCGACGCGATGGACGTGCTTCACTCCGGTCATGTGGACGGCTTCTGCCTTGTCTCGTCCGACAGCGACTTCACCCGTCTGGCCACGCGCATCCGCGAAGCTGGCATGGTGGTCTATGGCTTTGGCGAACGCCACACGCCCGCGCCCTTCGTGGCAGCGTGCGACAAGTTCGTCTACACCGAGATCCTGCGCGAGAAGCCGGAAGAACTGACGAAGGCCGTTGATGCGAAGGCCGTCACGGAGGGCGTTGCGAAATCTGAGGCGGTTCCCGAGCTGCCCAAGCTAAAGCCCATGGTGTTGAAGGCGCTGGAAGTGACCGCACGCGACGACGGTTGGGCCACGCTGTCGTCATTGGGTAGCCAGCTGACGCGCAACCACCCGTCGTTCGACGCCCGCAACTATGGTGAAGCCAAGCTGGGCGACCTGATGCGCAAGCAGGCCTACCTGGAAACCAAGGAAGTGCCGGCGGGGGAGGCGGGGACGCACATCAATCTGCATGTGCGCAGGAAGGTCGTGCAGAGTCCCAAGCCCAGTTAGCTCCCGAAAGCCACGTCATTCCTTGCGCCCCACCACCGGCGCATGCACCGCCATCAGCTCCACCACCCAGTCAATGAACGCCCGCAGCTTCGCGCTGACATGCCGGTTCGGCGGGAAGGCCACGTACATCGGCATCGGGTCGAACTGCCAGCCGTCTTCGAACAGCGGCACCAGTTCGCCCTGGGCCACGTGCGCTGCGGCCATGTACTGCGGCAGCCAGAGCACACCCATGCCCGCCACGCCGGCCGCAAGGTAGGCGTTGCCGTCGTCGACGGCGACCACGTAGCGCCCCTGCACTTCGATCTGCTCGTCGTCGCGCCGCATGGTGATGGGTGCGACCTTGCCGCTGCGTGAGCGCAGAAAACCCACGGTGCGGTGGTGCGTGTCGATCAGCTCGTTCGGGTGCAAGGGCGTGCCGGCGCGTTCCAGGTAGACCGGTGCCGCGTACACGCCCAGGCGCAGGTCGCCCACGTGGCGCACCACCAGCGAAGGGTCGGTCACTTCACCGCCGCGCAGCACGCCGTCCACGTTGTCGCCGATCAGGTCCACCACGCGGTCGCTCACGCCCATGTCGAGCTGGATCTCGGGGTAACGCGCGTGGAAGGCCGGCAGCGCCGGCATCAGGATCAGGCGGGCGAGCGGGCTGGGCACGTCCACGCGCAGGCGGCCCTTCGGCGCGGCCAGGGCGCTGGAGAGGCTGGTGTCCGCGTCCTCCAGGTCGGCCAGCAGGCGCACCACGCGCTCGTAGTAGGCGGCGCCGTCGGGCGTGATCTTCACCTGCCGCGTGGTGCGGTTCAGCAGCTTCACGCGCAAGCGCGCCTCCAGCTGCTGCACCAGCTGCGTGACGGTGGTCTTGCTCATGTGCAGCGTCTGCGCCGCCTTGGTGAAGCTGCCGGCCTCCACCACACGGGCAAAGGCCTGCAGCGCATCGAAACGGTCCATCTTTTCTGCTCCTGATACCCCAAGTATTGTTTGGGATCCACAAACAGTGATTGTGCGACTTGCCCGTTTATCCGCAGGCGGTGAATGCCTAGAGTCCCTTCAGTCCCATTCATTCCACCCAACAAAGCAAAGAGGTCTTCCATGTCTGCACGTGACGACGTTGTCTTTCCCGCCGGGCGCCAGGCGCTGTATGAAAGGAACCGCTACTCGCCAGCGATCCGGTCCAACGGTTTTCTGTTCGTCTCGGGCCAGGTGGGCAGCCGGCCCGATGGCTCGCCCGAGCCCGAGCTGCAGGCACAAGTGAGGCTCGCGTTCGACAACCTCAACGCCATCCTCTCGGCCGCCGGCTGCAGCTTCAAGGACGTGGTCGACGTGACCGTCTTCATCGTCGACCCCGCCTCGAATTTCGAACCGATCTGGAACGTGTTCGGCGAGTACTGGGGCGATGCCCCGCACCCCACGCTCACGGGCATCGGCGTGACCTGGCTCTACGGCTTCCAGTTCGAGATCAAGGTGATTGCGAGGCTGCCGGAGGCCAGCGCCGCCGGGTGAGCCACCCCGGCGCAGGCAAGCCCGCTCAAACCGGCTTCAACAACTTGCGCAGCGCGCGAATCTTTTGCCACAGCACGGCCTTGGGCAGCGTCATGGCCATGGCCTGCATGCACCGATCCAGCCAGCCCTGGCGTTCCTGCAGCCGGTCAATGGCTTTGGCCAGATCGCGCGCCACGGCGGGGCCGTAAGCCAGTTCGGCCTTGCTCAGCGCCTGGCGCAACAGGGGCAGGCGCAGGCCCATCATGGCCAGGTCGATCACGTCGCGGCTGAACACGCTGTCGTCCGCCTGCCGGTCTGAATTGGCCAGCAGTTTGGACGCTGCCAGATCGAGTGGCGAGAGCGTGCCGATGCCGCACACCACATCGTGCTTGCCGGGCGCTTCCAGGGCGATCCGTGCCTCGCGCACGATTTCGAACTTGATGGCCTGGCCGTCCATCCGCACCACCGTGCGCAGGCCGTACTGGTCGGCGCGCACCTCGCGCAGCATCTCCAGTGGCTGGGCGCCTGGCCGCACCACGGCGTTGAGGCCTTGGGCGCCCGTGAGCAGCTGGCGCAGGTCCCGGTAGCCCGCGGTGTCCGACACCAGGAAATCGATGTCCACCGATTCGCGGTATTCGCCGTAACGCAGGGCGATGCACGTGCCGCCGCCAAACAGGCAGCCATGCCCGCGCAGCGCGTCGCCGTCCAGCGCGGCCAGCACATGCGCAATGCGCTGGTGGTGCGGACGTTCAAACATCGGGCTTGTCCACCACCGCCGCGCCACCACCCAGACCCGTGCGCAAGGCCTGCAGCAGCGCGTGCTCGGTGGGCGACATGGCGGCGGCGTCCAGATGGCGCGCGTTGCGTTCGTAGATGCCCAGGGCTTCCAGGGGCGAGAGGGTGTCGGTGCCGTGCACCTGCCAGGCCAGGGCCTTCAACTGCGGGTAATCCGCCAGGCGCACACGCACCGGGATCCATTCGGTCAGGTCCGCCGGGCTCGCGCGGCCGGCAACAGAGGCACGGGCATCTTCGGTGTTGAGTGCCACCAGCGACATGCCCAGCGCCGCCATGGCATTGGCCCAGGCGCCTGCCGCCACCGAAGGCTCCCCCTTCTCGATGCGGTGCAGCGTCACCCGCGACATGCCCGCCGCCTCGGCCGCCGCCGTGCTGCTCACCCGCAGGGCCTTGCGGCGCGCGCGAAGCTGCGTGCCCAGGGCTTGCAGCTGGGCGGCGCTCTGGTCGAGTGGCAGGGGTGGTTTGGCAGGCATATGTTTCTCATTTTGTTCATAATGGATGTTTTGTCAAGTTTGAGAAACACTTTTTGTCTGCTGTGAATCGGCCGATCACGCTGCCCGGCTGGCGCGCCGCATTGAAATGCGGGCCCGGAAGGTCTAAGGTGAACGCGTCTGGCGACGTCGCTCCCCGCCCGATCCGGGCGTGCGACCCGTTGTCAGGCTCTCACTTTTTTTCTTCTGAAAGGAGAACGACATGAGATTCCTCGACAAGATCCTGGGCAGCAAGCCTGCGTATCCGCCGCTGCCGGCCGACAACGAGGCGATGGTCCAACTCGATGAAGTCAAGGCGCCGCTGGAAGAGTTCGCGCACAAGGTGTCTGACCGCCTGGAAGTGGTTCCGGCTGCGCATGAAGCCTTTGTCTTCCTCGGCAAACCCCCCGGGAACTTCGGCCTGGCCTGGATCCACGATGGCAAGGTCACCAGCCTCAAGGAGTTCACTCAAGAACACCATCTGTCGCAAGGCCAGGTCGAGAGGTTGCTGGACCGGCTCGGCAATGCCTATCAACACGCCAGCGACACGCCGCGCTACTCGGCCGAGTTCAGCGGCAAGAAGATGGTGGTGATTCCGTCGAAGGATCTGGAGCAGGAGATGCACCAGATCATGTCGAACACGCTGCACTGAGCGCGGGCTGCGGCTAGTCGGTCGTGCGCAGCGGCTTGTGGCGCGTCACAGCCGCACAGCCTCGCGAAGCACCTGTTCGCGAAAGCTCGCAGGCAGTCCATTGGGCGTCAGCACGTCCACCTCCATGCCCAGCAGCGCCTTCAGCTCGTGGCGAATGGCGCCAATGTCGAGCAGCGTGGTCGCCGGCGTCGGCTCCACCAGCAGGTCCAAGTCACTGCTCTCAACGTCGTCACCGTGGATGGCAGAGCCGAATGCGCTCACCCCCGTCACACGGTGGCGCAGCGCAATCTCGCGGATTTGCGAGCGGTGCAGATCAAGGGCTTGAGAGGGACGCATGGAGGGAGTGTAGGTGCCGCTGGTGGACAGGACAACCTGCCGCGTCAGGCTTCAAAGCCAGACCGACCCCGGCGCCGGGCTGGTCTGGATGGTGAACTCGGGCGAGCCGCCCAGCACGAAGGCGCCGAGCACCAGACTCAACACCGAGATGAACAGGCTGGCCCACAGCGCCGTCCAGAACCCATCGACCTTGAAGCCGTCCACCACCTTGGCCACCAGCAAGAGCATGAGCGCGTTGATGACCAGCAGGAACAGGCCGAAGGTGATCAGCGTCAGGGGCAGCGTCAGCACCACCAGCAGCGGCCGCACGACGGCATTGGCCAGACCCAGCAGCAGGGCCGACACCACCAGCGCCCCCGTGCTGCTGAACCGGATGCCCTTGAACAGATGGCTCGCCACCCACAGGGAGAGGGCGGTGATGGCCCAGTGGAGTAGGAAGGGGGTGAGGTTGGTGAGCATGAAACAGGCAAATTTTTGGAAAAGATAGGCTGAGTTACTTGACTTGACCATCTCCAAAGAAGTCTCTTGGGCGACGCATTCCAGCACGACTCTCAGGGAACAAGAAGGCAATGAAACTTCGAAAACTGTTAGGGCGATGAATCTATGCTGACTGGCATTTCGAATGCATTAATTTTGTTTGTGCGCCCTCTAAACTCATCAATTTTTTGCTGTCTTCTGCGTAACTCTTGGAACGAGTTTTTTCTTGCTAACTTCTCGTTCGACTGTTTTTTTGCTGCATCTAGGTCGTTCTTTAGTCGATCAACTATCGATTGAATTTTCTCTCTAATTTTTTCTTCGATAGTGATGTTTAGAAGTGGATTCAAGATACGAGCAGAAAATTCTCTTTGAATTGGGTCTGTATTGGGAACCTCTTTGCCATCTGCATACACTTCTTTGTCGAAATCTTTTGCCCCAAATACCGACGCTAAGAGAACTGAGAAAACGCCAACAAATAATTCGAAATCAAAGTGTCCACCTTGAATTTTCCCACCCACAATACCTTGTGGCATCAAGCCATGATTCTTTGAGATAGACAATTTAATGCTCGTTTGATCGAGCCAATCCTCGATCCATTTGTCAATTCGCAGCTTGGAGTCAAGAAGATCTTGCCCTTCAAGGCGCTCAAGTACAAGTTCAATTTCTGGAATCAAAAAATATCTTGAAAATCTATATGAATCAATCTCCTTTAGAAAGATCAGTTCGCCCGACCAAGCCTGGTGCAGAAGATTTTGGGTGATTTGTTGATAAAAATCTTGAGCGAAACTGAGATCGGATCTTTGAACAAATACCGCAGCATAAAATTCCGCTACACTCTTGTGAACAAATGACGTTTCCGGTCCGTCCTCAATCATCAAGCATGCGGTTTTAACCAGCTCTTTTCTAAAGCTTGCCGGTTGAACATCTATTCCGCAAATCTCGATTGCTTCTTGGGTGTGGAGTGCAAACTCGCTATCGGTGAACAGGACCCGATTTCCTAATTGGCTCGAGAATGCAAAAGCTTCAAAAAGTGTTTTTAGTTGGGTCTCGTCCAAGGATGTGAAGCGTGTTCTGTGGAATCCAGGTTTGGTTTGATCATGTTTCAGGAAAAGTACGTCGAACAATTGTTCGTAGAAGCGCGCCACAGTGCTGGGTATGCTCGATTGAGCACGATATAGCAACACTAACAGCGTCAAAAGAAGCGGCGTGCTTAGCAGATTCTCCAGTCCGTTTTCACTAAGATCTATTGCACTTTTTATCGCATCCGCTTGCGCCTTATTTGCACAAACTTTCTCGAGAAAAGGCTGGTGATCATCTGACCGTAGTGGGTCAATTTTTACCACTCTAAATAGAGGCGATTTTTGAATTTCTGAATCTGGACGTGCAGAAACCAGAATTTGAACTTCTGGATATTTGCTTGCAATATTCTCTATGCTGGAAATAGTGTCTTGTACGTAGTTGGGATTTATCTCGTCAAATGCATCAAGGAGAAGCGTTATGTTGTTTGACTTGAAATAGTATGAAAATAAACTCTCTTCATTTGGCAAGCCGATTCGCTCGAGTTCATCACTCAATAAGGCTGCAAAATTTCTTGTCTCAGTCAGTCGCCTTAGGGAAGGTCTGCAAAACCCCACGCTCTTTGAACTGGCAAGTGGCATGAAGTGAGGAGAAGATAGGGGCATGAACCAAATCACGCTGGGGCTGGATC
>QZKF01000027.1 GCA_003599455.1 Comamonadaceae bacterium | reverse complement strand
TCCATCGTGCGCGGCACCACCAGCCGCGAGATCGTGCAGATGGCGCGCGACGCCGGCGCGCGCAAGGTCTACCTGGCCAGCGCCGCGCCACCGGTGCGCTACCCCAACGTCTACGGCATCGACATGCCCACGCCCGACGAACTCGTGGCGCACGACCGCACGGTGGAAGAGGTGCGCGAGAGCATTGGCTGCGACGCGTTGATCTACCAGGACGTGGACGCGATGAAGCAGGCCATCGGCTCGCTCAACCCCAAACTCGCCGGCTTCGATGCCTCGTGCTTCGACGGCGTCTACGTCACCGGCGACATCACGCTGGCCGACATCGCGCGCCTCAACGCGGGCCGCGACCAGAGGGAAGAGGGCGAAGAAGACAGCTCGCGCCTGGCCCTGCCCAACGCGCAGGTGGCCTGAGGGCGGGTGGTGTCCATGAGCGACAAGAAAAAACCCGCCCTGCACCGCGATACGCTCGCCGTGCGCGAGGCCGTGGAGCGCAGCCCCTACGGTGAAAACTCCGAGGCCCTGTACCTCACCAGCGGCTATGTGCAGCCCAGCGCCGAGGCGGCCGCGCGCCGCTTTGCCGGCGACGAAGAAGGCTTCACCTACGGCCGCTACGGCAATCCCACGGTGGCCAGCTTCGAGCAGCGCCTGGCCGCGCTCGAAGGCGCCGAGGCCTGCATCTCCACCGCCTCGGGCATGTCCGCCATCCTCATGATGTGCATGGGCCTGCTCAAGGCCGGCGACCACGTGGTGTGCTCGCACTCCATGTTCGGCTCTACCATCAAGCTGATCGGCACCGACCTCGCGAAGTTCGGCGTCGAGTCCAGCTTCGTCTCGCAGACCGACGTGGCAGCGTGGCAGGCTGCGATCAAGCCGACCACCCGGCTGCTGTTTGCAGAAACGCCGACCAATCCTCTCACCGAGGTGTGCGACATCCGTGCGCTGGCCGACATCGCGCACAAGGCCGGCGCCCTGCTGTGCGTGGACAACTGCTTTGCCACGCCCGCGCTGCAGCGTCCCATGGCGCTGGGCGCCGACATCGTCATGCACTCGGGCACCAAGTACCTCGACGGCCAGGGCCGTGTGATGGCCGGCGCCCTCTGCGCGAGCCAGGAACTGGTCACCAAGACCTTTCTGCCGGTGCTCAAGAGCGCGGGCATGACGCTGGCGCCGTTCAACGCCTGGGTCGTGCTCAAGGGCCTGGAGACGCTGGACATCCGCATGCAGGCCCAGTCGGCCCGCGCACTCGCGCTGGCGCAATGGCTGCAGGACCACCCCGCCGTGGCGCGCGTGCACTACCCCGGCCTCGCCAGCCACCCGCAACACGCGCTGGCGATGGCGCAGCAGTCGGGTTGCGGCGGCGCCGTGCTGTCGTTCGAGGTCCAGGCGGCCGACGCCGACCAGGCGCGCGCGCGCGCCTTCCACGTGCTCGATGCCTTGCAGGTCATGTCGCTCTCCACCAACCTGGGCGATACCAAGACCCTGCTGGCACATCCCGCCAGCACATCGCACGGCCGACTGACCGAGGCGCAGCGCCAGGCGGCCGGCGTGGTGCAGGGGCTGATCCGCGTGGCGGTGGGGCTCGAGCACCTTGACGACATCCAGGCCGACCTGCAGCGTGGCCTCTCTTCCTTCTGACATGTCCGCACCCATCCGCACCCGCATCGCTCCGTCTCCCACCGGCTTCCTTCA
This sequence comes from Comamonadaceae bacterium, assembly GCA_003599455.1. Lineage (GTDB taxonomy): Bacteria > Pseudomonadota > Gammaproteobacteria > Burkholderiales > Burkholderiaceae_C > Hydrogenophaga. The sequence goes on along the minus strand of QZKF01000027.1, from coordinate 26,548 downwards.
CCTGGGCACGGCCCGCACCGCGCTCTATTCCTGGGCCTATGCGCGCCACCATGGCGGTGAGTTCGTGCTGCGCATCGAGGACACCGATGTGGCCCGATCCACGCAGGATTCGACCGACCAGATCCTGGCCTCGATGCACTGGCTGGGCCTCGACTACGACGAAGGCCCGATCTACCAGATGCAGCGCCTGGAGCGCTACCGCGAAGTGATCGCGCAGATGCTTGCAGCCGGCACGGCCTATCACTGCTACTGCACACCGGCCGAACTCGACGACATGCGTGAAGCGCAGCGCGCTCGCGGCGAGAAAACCCTGTACGACCGCCGCTGGCGTCCCGAGCCGGGCAAGGTGCTGCCGCCCGTGCCCGAAGGCGTGCCGCCCGTGGTGCGCTTCTGCAACCCGCCCGCGGGCGATGTGACGTGGAACGACCTCGTCAAGGGTGAGATCACCATCAACAACCGGGAGATCGACGATCTGATCATCCTGCGGCCCGACGGTGTGCCCACCTACAACTTCGCGGTGGTGGTCGACGACTGGGACATGCACATCACGCACGTGTTCCGCGGCGATGAGCACATCAACAACACGCCGTGGCAGATCAACATCTTCCGCGCGCTCGGCGCACCGCTGCCTGCCTACGGCCATGTGCCGGTGATCCTGGGCGACGACGGGCAGAAGCTCTCCAAGCGCCGCGGCGCCGTGAGCGTCACCGCCTATGAAGAGAACGGCTACCTGCCCGAAGCGATGCTGAACTACCTCGCGCGCCTCGGCTGGAGCCATGGCGACGACGAGCTGTTCACGCGCGAACAGATGGTCAGCTGGTTCGATGGTTCGCACCTGTCGAAGAGCCCGGCCCAGTGGGATGCGGCGAAGCTCTCCTGGGTCAATGCGCAGTACATCAAGGCCAAGCCCGACGACGCGCTCGCGCCGCTGGTCGCCGCACAACTGAAGAAGCGCGGCATCGAAGCCGACGATCGCCTTCCCGCGATCTGCGCGCTCTTCAAGGACCGTTGCGAGACCACGGTGGCATTGGCCGACTGGGCTGCCGCGTTCTACGCCGACATCACGCCCAACGCCGACGAACGCGCCCTGCACGTGACCGATGCGGTGCGCCCGGTGCTGGCCACGCTGGCGGACAAGCTGTCGGCCTGCGCCTGGGACAAGGCCGCCATCTCGGCCGCCATCAAGGAAACCCTGGCGGCCCACGGCCTGAAGATGCCGCAACTGGCGATGCCGGTGCGGGTGCTGGTGATGGGCACGGCCCAGACGCCCTCGCTCGACGCCGTGCTGGAATTGCAGGATCGGCAGGTCGTGCTGGCCCGGTTGCAGAAGGCCTGAAAAAATCGCCTATAATTTGAGGCTTGCTGAAATGCACCGAGCGATGAAGATCGCTGGGGGTCAGATCAGCAAACCCTGTGGGGGTATAGCTCAGCTGGGAGAGCGCTTGCATGGCATGCAAGAGGTCAGCGGTTCGATCCCGCTTACCTCCACCACGGATTGAAGTCGCAATGGGTCTTTCATCGCGCAACGGCAGGAAAAACAAGCCCTGTCGCTGCTACAATGCAAGGCTCTTTGAGTCCAGGTTATGACCCTATCGTCTAGAGGCCTAGGACATCACCCTTTCACGGTGAGTACCGGGGTTCGAATCCCCGTAGGGTCGCCAAACAAGCCGCAAGGCAAGTAGGCAACAAGTGGTTGGCACTTGGTTCGCAAGAACGAACGCCATCTACCAGGAGTGGTAGTTCAGTTGGTTAGAATACCGGCCTGTCACGCCGGGGGTCGCGGGTTCGAGCCCCGTCCACTCCGCCAAGTCATCGAAAAAGCCGTTGAAACCGTTGGGTTTCAACGGCTTTTTTTGTTGCCTCTGACGTCGGCACGACGCTCGGCGCCACTGCAACCTGTGTTGCCTGTCGCACAGACGGGTGGCAGCGCTCCCCCAATACTCGCTTGTGTGCGGTTCAAGCGTGTCTGGACCGCGCGTTGCGGAGCGGACTTTCGGGTCCCCACCATACCGAAAACGACCATGGGGAATCGATGACGCGCTTGATATATGCCTCGCTCTGGGCGCTGGGGGTGTCGACAGGCTTGATCGGGCCGGCCGCCGCGAATGACGATCACATCGCGACATTCAAGAATGTCTCGGGAGACGTCAAGGTCGAGCGCAAGGACGCCACCCTGAACGGTGGGTCCGGCATGAAGCTGTTTGTCTCGGACCGCATCCTCTCCGGAGACGGCGCCGCGGCCGGCATCGCCTTCAAGGATGGCACGCTGCTGACAGTCGGGCCCTCCGCTGACCTTCAGGTTCGCGACTACGCCTTCGAGCCCAAGCGTGACAAGTACGCCTTCTTCGTCTACCTGGCGAAGGGGGCGGCGATCTATTCATCGGGAATGATGGCCAAGCTGGCGCCAGAATCCATCAAGGTGGCCACGCCCATTGCGACCATCGGCGTTCGCGGCACGCGCTTCATCATCGAGGCTGACAAGTTGCCTCAATGAGGGGGGCAACGCAGATCCGGTGGGCGCAGTGCCTGGCGCCGCTCCTCATCCTCAGCGCATGCCTGGGGGGGTGCGCAACCTGGCCCCCACAGACCAGCACGAGAACGACTGTCGTCCTGTTGCCTGACGAAGACGGCAAGGTCGGCGCGGTGCTGCTGTCGACGGCGGCGGGCAAGCAGCTGCTCGACAAGGCGTACAGCTTCACAACGGCCAATGTGAACAACACGACGCCCTCGAAGGCCACGGCGATGAGCCGCGACGCGATCAATGCAACCTACGGCGACCTGCTCAAGGCCCAACCGCAGAAGCCCGGCACCTTCGTCCTGAACTTCGTGCTGGACACCACCGACCTGACGGATGAATCGAAGGCCGCGCTGCCCGCCTTGTTCAGCGCGGTGCGCGAGCGCAAGCCCGCCACCATCACGGTGTTCGGCCACGCGGATGCCAGCGGTTCGCCGGTGCGGAACTGGAAGCTGTCGGCCGATCGGGCCGAGGCCGCCGCCAACCTGCTTCGCGCGAACGATCCCTCGCTGGACACCATCGACGTGCAATTCTTTGGTGAGACGAAGCCCCTGACGGATGGCGGCCCGGGCACCCGGGAGTCGCGCAACCGGCGCGTTGAAATCCTGATGTTTTAGTTCGCGTGCTCCGCCCAGTCCGTGATCAAGTGCCCGTGTCCCGCAGCCGGGCAACCTGGTTGCAGCGCTTGACGCACCAGCGCATCCAGGTCCGCGTCTGAACGCAAGCCAGCCGCGTCGGCGCGTTGGGTGCTCAACGGCGGAAAGGTTCCGAACAGCGCCTCGATACTTGGGTCCGGCGCGTGGCGCACGAGGCCTCACCACCTACAGCTTCAGCGCGATGCTGCATCTCGTGGTCGGTCGGCACCGACCTGATCGCCACCGTGCATGCACGGCTCGCGAACAAGCTTCAAGGCCTGTTGCCCATCGCGCTCCAGCCAGCCCAGGCGCACCAGCCCGGTGGAGAGCGCCGTGCCGCAGACGATCACCAGGCCGCAGCCGATCATCCAGGGGGTGATGGTCTCGCCCAGGAACACCGCGCCGTAGACCAGAGCGAACACCGGCACCAGGAAAGTCACCGTCAGCGCGCGGCTGGGGCCGGCCTTTTCGATGATGTGGAAGAACAGGATGTAGGCGATGGCCGTGCAGAGCAGGGCCACAGCCGCGATCGCGGCCCACGCGCTGGCGCTCACCGGCTCGCTGGGCCAGAGCCAGAGGGTGGGGATGGCCAGGCCCAGGGCCGCGCCGATCTGGCTGCCGGTGGCGGTGGCCAGCGGGTGGGCACCGGTGAGATGGCGCTTGGTGAAGCTCGCGGCGATGCCGTAGCACAGGGTGGCCAGCAGGCAGGCGCCCATGGCCACCAGCGTGGTGCCGGTCGAACCCGCGCCGGCCACACCGGTGGCGCTGAAGCCGGACTTGCCGATCACGAGCAGCGTGACGCCGGCAAAACCGACGCCCAGGCCCAGCATGCGCGAGCCGCCGGGCCGGTCCTTCAGCCACAGCCAGGCCACCAGCGCGCCGGTGAGCGGCACAGTGGCGTTGAGGATGGAGCTGAGCCCGGTGGTGATGTGCAGCACCGCGTAGGCGAACAGCGCAAACGGAATGCCCGAGTTGAGCAGGCCGACGAACAGGATCGGCCTGGCGCGTGCGCGGAAATCGGCCCAGACGCCCTTCACCAGAAACACCGGCAGCAGGAACAGCGCGGCCAGCGCCACGCGCATGCCGGCGGTGGGCAGGGCGCCCAGTTCGGCCGCGCCCAGGCGCATGAACAGGAAGGACGCGCCCCACAGGGCGGCGAGCAGGACGAATTCCAGGGCAAGGACGGGGTTCATGGCGTGAAAGTATGCATGGGCAGCGGTGGTGCCCGGGGTGGGTATTGATGCCGGATGGGGGCGCCATTGATGCGCCGCCCGACTCAATGGCGCCGGCATTTCAGGGCGTTGCGGCGCCCTCCAGCGCCAGCAGCGCGGTCTTGCGATCGAGCCCGCCGGCGTAGCCGGTGAGCGAGCCATCGGCGCCCAGCACGCGGTGGCAGGGCACGACGATGCTGACCGGGTTGCGGCCCACCGCGGCGCCCAGGGCGCGCACGGCGGCCGGCCTGCCGATCGCGGCGCTCAGGCTGCCGTAGCTGGTGGTGGCGCCGGGAGCGATGTTCCGCAGCGCCTGCCACACCTGTTGCTGGAAGGGGGTGCCCGCGTGCAGGTCCAGCGGCAGGTCGAAGGTGGTGCGCCGTCCAGCGAAGTACTGGTCGAGTTGCTGGATGGCCTCCTGCAGCACGGGATGCGCGGCATCGCGGCGCCAGGCCGAGGTGTCGGGTCCGTGGCGCTGGCCGTCGAACCAGACGCCGCTCAGGCCACGCGGCGTCGCCGCCAGGGTCATGGCGCCGAGCGGGCCTTGCCACGAGGTGAAGACGGTGTGGGGATCGTGTTTCATGTGGATGCTCCTGTGTGGGGGGCGACGTGCCCGGCCGACCAGGCCCGGACCACGGCGTAGCTGCGCCAGGGTTTCCAGGCCAGCGAGAGGGCCTCGGCCTCGCGCGCCGGGTGTTTGTGGTCCTGCACGCCCAGCGCCTTGTGCAGCGCCACGTCGCCAGCAGGAAAGGCATCGGGCCAGCGCAGCGCGCGCATGGCGATGTACTGCGCCGTCCAGTCGCCGATGCCCGGCATGGCCTTGAGTGCCGTGAGGGTGGCCGGCACGTCGGCGCTGCCGTTGAGCACCAGGCCCTGTTCGGCCACGCCGCGGGCCAGCGCCAGGATGGCGGCCTGGCGCTGCCTGACGATGCCCAGTTCACCGAGCGCGTCGCCGCCGGCCTGCGCCAGCACCTCGGGCGCGGGAAAGAGCCGCGAGAGCGCGGCGTGCGGCGTGGCGAGGGGCTCGCCGAAGCGGTTCACCAGGCGCTGCGCGAGCGTGCGCGCGGCCGCCACCGTGATTTGCTGGCCCAGCACGGCGCGCACCGCGAGCTCGAAGCCGTCCAGCGCACCCGGCACGCGCAGGCCGTCACCGGCCGGAAACGCGCCGTGCAGCACCGCGTTGATCGAGGCCGGGTCGGCGTCCAGGTCGAGCGCGGCGCGCAGCCGGTGGATCACCTGTGGCAGCACCTCGCGCAGCGCGTCGCTCACGCGCAGCACGAGCTGGCAGCGCGTTTCGTCGAATTCGGCGACCAGCCAGCCGCGGTGGCTGCGGCCCGCGATGTCCATGCGCAGGGTCTGTCCGAGGCGCGGTGTGTCGTCGACGAAGGCCACGCCTTCGATCAGCCGCTGGCGGAAGAAGGCCAGCGTGGCCGCCACGTCGTAGGGTGGCCGGTAGCCCAGCCGCACCGTCGTGCCCTGGCCGCTGTCGCTGCCGCGGTCCTTGCCCACGCTGTCGCGCCGCAGCTGGGTCGGGTTCAGCCGGTAGTGTTCGAGGAAGGCCGCGTTGAAGCGGCGCACGCTGGCAAAGCCGCTGGCTCCCGCGATCTGCGTGACCGGCAGGTCGGTGTCGGCCAGCAGCTGTTTGGCGGTGAGCAGCTTGCGCGTGAGCAGGTACTGCAGCGGCGACACACCGAGGTGCTCTTCGAACACGCGGCGCAGGTGGCGGTCGCTCACGCCCAGGCGGGCCGCGAGCCGCTCGCCCATGCGGCGCTCCGCATCCAGCCAGTGCTGCGGGTCGTCCAGCCAGCGCGTGGCCTGCTGCACCAGGATGGTCGAGGCGTCTTCGGTGGACCAGTGCCGCTCCAGCGGCGCCAGCTCGGGCCGGCAGCGCAGGCAGGGGCGGAACCCGGCGCGCTCGGCCTGGGCCGCGTGCTCGAAGAAACGGCAGTTCTCGCGGCGCGGCGTGCGCACTCGGCAGACCGGGCGGCAGTAGATGCCGGTCGAGGTGACGGCGGTGAAGAAGCGGCCGTCGAAGCGCGCGTCGTGCGAGCACAGCGCGCGGTAGCAGGCGTCGGCGTCGATGCGCTCGGTGGCGTGTTCCATGGGGGCCATGTTAGGTGTTGCGCGTGGTTCTGACTGGCCGTTTCCGGACATGTGCCTCCAGACTGTCATGACGCCCCTCCTACAATCGCTTTTTTTCACGCCATCAGGAAGGTCCCCATGCAAGTTGCCGCGTCCATCTTCAAGGCCTACGACATCCGGGGCGTCACGCCGACCGCGCTGAACGAGGGCGTGGCCGAGGCGCTGGGCCTGGCGTTCGGTACGCGGGCCCTGCAGCTGGGCGAAAAAACGGTGGCGGTGGGCCGCGATGGCCGCCTCAGCGGTCCCGCGCTCTCGGCCGCGCTGATCCGCGGCCTGGTCGCCGCCGGTGTGGACGTGATCGACATCGGCCTGGCCACCACGCCCATGCTGTATTTCGCGGCCAGCACGCTGTGCACCAGCGGCATCCAGGTGACCGGCAGCCACAACCCCCGGGACTACAACGGCTTCAAGATGGTGCTGGCCGGCCGCGCCATCTACGGCGACGACATCCAGGCCCTGCGCAAGACCATGGAGGCCGAAACCCACCAGCGCGCCGACGGCGGGCGCGTGCGCCTGATCAACGTGTCGGCCCCCTACCAGGCCCGCATCGTGTCGGACGTGAAACTCGCGCGCCCCATGAAGCTGGTGGTGGACTGCGGCAACGGCGTGGCCGGCGCTTCGGCCCCGGCGATCTTCCGCGCGCTGGGCTGCGAGGTGATCGAACTCTTCAGCGAGGTGGACGGCAATTTCCCCAACCACCACCCGGACCCGAGCAAGCCCGAGAACCTGCAGGACGTGATCCGCACCCTGCGCGAGACCGACGCCGAGCTCGGCCTGGCCTTCGACGGCGATGGCGACCGCCTGGGCATCGTCACCAAGGACGGCGCCACCATCTACCCCGACCGCCAGATGATTCTGTTCGCGCAGGACGTGCTCTCGCGCGTGCCCGGTGGCGACATCGTGTTCGACGTGAAGTGCTCGCAGCGCCTGGCCCCGGCCATCGAGGCCGCTGGCGGCGTGGCCCACATCTACAAGACCGGCCACTCGCTGATCAAGGCGCGCATGAAGGAGCTGAACAGCCCGCTCGGCGGCGAGATGAGCGGCCACATCTTCTTCAAGGAACGCTGGTACGGCTTCGACGACGGCACCTACGCCGGCGCGCGCCTGCTGGAGATTTTGAGCCGCAGCCCGAATGCGAGCGCAGTGCTCAACGCCCTGCCCACCAGCTTCAGCACGCCCGAGCTCAACGTGGCCTGCGCCGAAGGCGAGCCGCATGCGGTGGTGGATCAACTGGTGGCGCTCGCGAAATTCGACGCGCCCGCGAAGATCTCGACCATCGACGGCGTGCGGGTGGACTGGCCCGACGGCTTCGGTCTGATCCGCGCCTCCAACACCACCCCGGTGCTGGTGCTGCGTTTCGAAGGCCACACGCCCGAGGCGCTGCACCGCATCGAAGTCGCCATGCTGGCGCTGCTCCAGCAGGCCAAACCCGACGCCGTGGTCGGCGCCAGCGCACACTGAAGCCGTTTCAGGCCGGCAGGTGGCCGAGCAGGCGGGTCAACACCGCCTCGGCCTGCGGGTCGGTCAGCGCCGCGCTGTCGTGCGCGCTTGGCGACGCCCACACCGCCGCCACCGCCCGCGCCAGCTCGTCGGCGTTCTGCACCGGGCGGCTCAGGCCCAGGCCGTCGAGCCGCTCGTAGCTCTCCGAAAAATTCCAGACGTTCGGCCCGTGCAGCACCGCGCAGCCCAGCGCCAGCGGTTCGTGCGGGTTGTGGCCGCCCACGCTGGCGATGGAACCCCCCACCAGCGCCACCGGCGCGAGCCGGTACCACAGGCCCATTTCGCCGATGGTGTCGGCCACATAGGCCGCCGCGTCGGTGGCGATGTGGGCGCCCGCGCTGCGCAGCGGCACGGCCTGCGACAGCGCACCCGCGGCCAGCGCCGCCACCTCGGCGCCGCGCGCCGGCGCGCGGGGCGCGATCAGCAGCAGCGCGCCGGGGTGCTGCCGGCGCAGCCCGGCGTGGGCCTGCAGCGCCAGGGCTTCCTCGCCCGGGTGGCTTGACGCCAGCAGCCACACCGGCCGCGCACCCAGCGCGTCCTGCCAGGCGGCCAGGTCGTCCGTGTCGCAGCCCAGGGGCGGCACCAGCGCCTTGATGGTGCCGCTGACCGTGATGCGCTCGCGCGGCGCGCCCAGCGCCACCAGCGCGTCCACCGTGTCGGTGTTCTGCGCGAACAGGTCGCGAAAGCCCGGCAGCAGCGCCTGGTAGATCCAGCGGCCCCAGCGCCGTTTGGCCAGCGAGGCGCTGGAGAGCCGCGCGTTGACCAGCACGCGCGGAATCTGCCGCGCGTCGGTGCCCGCGATCAGCGCCGGCCACAGGTCCATCTCGCACCAGACCGCGAGCGCGGGGCGCCAGTGGTCGAGAAACCGCGCCACCGCCTCGGGTGTGTCGACCGGCGCGAACTGGTGCTGGCAACGCGGCGGCAGGCCGGTGCGCTTGAGTGCGTCGCCCGAGGTGCGCGCCGTGGTGGTGAGCAGGAAGCTGCAGTCGGGCCGCAGCGCGGCCAGGCGCGCGAACACGCCGGCCAGCGCCATGGCCTCGCCCACGCCCACCGCGTGGCCCCAGACCACGGTGCCCTCAGGGCGCTGGGCGTATTCGCTGCCGAGCTTCTGCCGCACGCTGCGCGGCGTTTCCTTGCCCCGCTTCAGGCGCCGTGCCAGGCCCGCGCGCCACACCGGGGCAAGTGCCCTGGCCAGGCCCAGGTAGGCCCGCAGCGCCCAGGGCTGGCGCGCGCCGGGGCAGCTCACCGGCGCTCCAGCCACGGCACGAGCGTGGCCATGTGGCGGGCCGTGGCGCCGCCGTGTTCGGCGTAGAAGGCCTCGGCGCCCGCGATCGCGGCGGCGTAGTCGGCGGGCGAGGTGAGCAGCTTCACCAGCGCGGCCGACAGGCCGGGAATCGTCATGTGCTGCTGCAGCACGCCGGCGGCCAGCGCTTCCACGCCCGGGTACTCGATGCCCCAGATGCTGTGGCCCACCATCACCGGCTTCTTCAGCGCCAGCGGCTCGATCACGTTGTGCGCGCCGAGCGGCACGAAGGACGCGCCCACCACCACCACCTGCGACAGCGCGAGGTAGAAATACATCTCGCCCAGCGAGTCGCCCAGCAGCACGTCCACGCCGGCCATGTCGGGCGCGTCCGGCGTGGGTTGCAGCGTGGCATCCAGCATGCGGCTGCGGCGCGCCACGCGCAGGCCGGCGGCCTCGAACAGCTGGGCCACGGTGTCGAAGCGCTGCGGGCTGCGCGGCACATACACCACCAGCGGGCGCGGCAGGCCGGCGGCCTGCAATCCCGCCTGCACCTGCGCGATGGCCTCGATGAACTGCTCGTCCTCGCCCACGATGGCGCTGGCAAAACACAGCACCGGGCGCTGCCCCGGTGCGGCCGTGGCCAGTTGCCAGGGCCCGAGCAGGGCCTGCGCGGCGGCGATCTGCTGCGGCGAGACCGGCAGGTCGAAGCGCGTCTCGCCCGCGATCACCACCTGCTCGCAGCCCACGGCGCGAAAGCGCTGCGCGTGCGTCTCCGACTTGCACAGCACCAGCTCGTAGGCGGGGAAGATGCCGGCGCGAAAGCCACCCCACTTGCGGTCGCGCTCGATGCTTTTCTTCGGGTATTGCGCGTTGGCGATGCACAGCGGCACGCCCTGGCGGCGGATGGTGGTGAGCAGCACCGGCCAGGTGTCGATCTCGGTCATCAGGGCCGCGCGCGGGCGCACCCGGCGGATCAGCCGGCGCACCGCCCAGCCCAGCTCCAGCGGCACATAGCTCACCTGGGCGTGGCCCTGGGCGATGGCCTCTTCGAACAGCTTGAGGGCGGCCGTGCGGCCGGCCGGCGTGAGCGTGGTGATCCACACCGGGTAGCCTGCTGCCAGCAGCGCGCGCACCAGCGGCGCGGCGCCGCGGATCTCGCCCATCGAGGCCGAGTGCACCCACAGCGGGCGCTCCAGCGTGCAGGTCACGGCGCCGAAACGCTCGCTCCAGTGGGCGCGGTACAGCGGTTCGCGCCGGCCGCGCCGCCACAGGAACAGCAGGAACACCGGCAGCATCAGGTGCCACAGCAGCTCGTACACGCCGATCAGCAGGGACATCCGCCAGCTGGACGGGAAAGCGCGGGTCGTGCGGGACGGGAAGGTGGGCGGAGCCATCGGGGGAAGGGATGCGGTACGGGCCTGGGTACCGGTGGGTCCGGCGGGAGGGTGGCAGGCAAGGGCTTTCAGTATAGTTACGCACCTGCGCCCGCTGCCTGGCGGCACGCGCACACCGCCCACAGGAACACCACCCATGCCCCTTCCCATGCCGGCCTGGACCGCAGTCATCCCGCTGCGCGCCGGATCCAAGGGCCTGCCCTCGAAGAACATCCGCCCGCTTGCGGGCAAGCCCCTGTACCGCCACGCGGTCGACCAGGCGCTGGCCGCCGGCGCACAGCGCGTGCTGATCACCACCGACATCCCCGAGGTGCTGTGGGCCGAGCTGCCGCAGCAGGTCACGCTGGTGGAGCGCCCGGCCGAACTCGCGGGCGACACCGTGCCCATGGCGCCGGTGCTGCAGCACGCCCTGCAGACCACCGACTGCCACGGCACCGTGGTGCTGCTGCAGGCCACCTCGCCGCTGCGCCAGCGCGCCGACATCGAGGCCGCGCTGGCGGTGTTCGCCGGCGGTTATTTCGAACTCGTCATGTCGGTCACCCCGGCCGAGCGCAGCGTGCTCAAGTGGGGCACACTGCGCGGCAACCGTTTCCAGCCGCTGTCCGATCCCGCGCACTGTTTCGCCAACCGCCAGAGCCTGCCGCCGGTGGTGCGGCCCAATGGCGCGATCTATGTGCTGGACGCCGACCGTTTCGTGGCCAGCGGCAGTTTCGTGTCGGAGCGCATCGGCGTGGTGGAAATGCCCGCCGAGCGCAGCCAGGACATCGACTCGCTGGAAGATTTCGAGCGCTGCGAGGCCCTGTTGAACCAGTCCCTGAAGGAGTCGCAAGCATGAAGATCGCCCACCGCGAGATTTCCCCCGCCCAACCGCCGCTGGTGGTGGCCGAGATCGGCATCAACCACGGCGGTAGCCTGGACGTGGCCAAGGGCATGGTGCTGGCCGCGCACCGCGCCGGCTGCGAGATGGTCAAGCACCAGACGCATTTCGTCGACGACGAGATGACCGACGAGGCCAAGCAGATCTTCCCGCCCAACGCCGACAAGTCCATCTGGGACGTGATGGAAGAGTGCGCGCTCTCGAAGGACGACGAGATCGCCCTCAAGAAGTACGCCGAGTCGCTCGGCATGATCTACATCTCCACGCCGTTCTCGCGCGCCGCGGCCGACTTCCTCAACGACATCGGTGTGTCCGCGTTCAAGATCGGCTCGGGCGAGTGCAACCACGTGCCGCTGATCCGCCACATCGCCAGCTTCGGCAAGCCCATCATCATGAGCACCGGCATGCAGACCATCGACGGCATGCGTCCCTCGGTCAAGGCACTGGACGACTCGGGCGTGGACTACGCGCTGCTGGAGTGCACCAACCTCTATCCCTCGCCGCCCGAGATCGTGAGCCTGCAGGGCATCACCGAGCTGCGCAACGCCTTCCCGCGCGCCGTCATCGGTTTTTCCGACCACAGCATCGGCCCCGAGATGGCGATCTCGGCCGTGGCGCTGGGCGCCTGCATCCTGGAGCGGCACTTCACCGACACGCGCTACCGCAAGGGCCCGGACATCGCCTGTTCCATGGACCCGGCCGAGCTCAAGTTCCTGATCGACCGCTCGCGCGAGATCCACACCGCGCTGCACAACCCCAAGGTGCGCACGGCGCCCGAGGAAGACGTGTACCGCTTCGCGCGCGGCTCCATGGTGGCCGACCGCGACCTGCCCGCCGGCCACGTGGTCACGCCCAGCGACATCTGGGCACGCCGCCCGGGCTCGGGCGAGATCTCGGTGCAGCACTTCGACCGCCTCGTGGGCGCGAAGCTCACGCGCGCCGTGAAGCGCAACCAGCAGCTGCTGTGGAGCGACCTCGACGGCGTGAAGCCCCTGGCCAACAGCTGATTCGCATGAGCGCGAAAAAACTGCTCTTCGTCACCGGCACGCGGGCCGACTTCGGCAAGCTCGAGCCGCTGGCCCAGTCGGCGCAGCAGGCCGGTTTCTCGGTGAGCTTCTTCATCACCGGCATGCACATGATGCGGCGCTATGGCGAGACACGGCTGGAGGTGAAGCGCTTCCCGGGCGCCGAGTTCTTCGAGTTCGTGAACCAGCGTGAGGGCGATGCGCAGGACTTCATCCTGTCCAAGACCATCCTGGGGTTTTCCGATTTCGTGCACGAGCACCGGCCCGACCTGGTGGTGATCCACGGCGACCGCGTCGAAGCCCTGGCCGCCTCCATCGTCTGCGCCATGAAGTACATCCCGTCGGCGCACATCGAGGGCGGCGAGGTCTCGGGCACGATCGACGAGAGCATCCGCCACTGCAACACCAAACTCTGCGCCGCGCACTTCGTGAGCTCCGAAGGCGCGAAGCAGCGCGTGCTCGCGCTCGGCGAGCCGGCGGACAGCGTCTACAACATCGGCTCGCCCGAGCTCGACACCCATGCCCGGCCGTCGGGTGTGACGCTCGCGCAGGTGCGGGAGCGCTACGCCATCCCGTTCGACGACTACGGCATCGCGATCTTCCACCCCGTCACCTCCGAGGCCGACACCATTGGTGCCCAGGCGCAGTCGCTGTTTGCGCGGCTGGAAGCCAGTGGCCGGCATTTCGTGGTGATCGCACCCAACAACGACCCTGGCACCGAAGACATCTTCGCGGTGCTCGCGCACTTGCCGAAAGAGCGCTTCCGCCAGATCCCGTCGATGCGCTTCGCCTATTTCTCCGAACTCATGCGCCACGCCTCGGCCATGGTGGGCAACAGCAGCGCGGGTGTGCGCGAGGCGCCATTCCTCGGCATCCCCAGCCTGGAGGTGGGCACGCGCCAGAACCGGCGCGCCAGCGGCCCGTCCATCACCGCCTGCTCGGCGTTCGACACCGATGTGATCGACCGTTTCCTCGCCACCACCTGGGGCCGGCGCTTCGCACCCGACATGACCTTCGGCAACGGCCACGCGGCCACGGCCTTCGTGAACGTGCTGAACCGTCCGGACTTCTGGCTCAAACCCCTGCAGAAGGCCTTTGCCGGCGACTGACGGGCGCGCACCGGTCCGCCCGGACCGGGGTGCCCGGCCGCACGGGCCTGACACCGTTTTTCCTCTCCGATGAACCCACCTCGCTCGCTGCTGCCCCGATTCCAGTCCACCATGGACCACACCGCGAAGTGGGGCGCGGTGGCGCTGTTGCTGGGCGTGCCCACCTCCATCGCCCTGGTCAACATCGCCATCCTGCTGATCCTCGTCGGCTGGTGCCTGTCGGGCCAATTCCGCTGGAAGTGGGACGTGATCCGCCACAACCCGATCACCTGGCCGGCGCTGCTGCTGTTCGGCCTGGTGCTGGTGGGCATGGCCTACACCGCCGCACCCCGGGCGTACATGGGTTCCTACCTCTACGTGTACAGCAAGCTGCCCCTGATGCTGCTGCTGCTGACCCTGCTGCACGAGCCGCGCTGGCGCCACCGCGCGCTGGCGGCCTTCGCCGTGGGCTCGCTGATCACGGTGGGATCGACCTACGCCAACATCTGGTGGGAGGTGCCCTGGTCGGACACCAACAACCAGGGTTTCGGTGTCAACCACAACGTGTTCAACGACTACATCGCCCAGGGCCTGGCCCTGTCGTTCTTCACCGCGCTCGCGGTGGTGCATGCGCTCGAAGGCCGAAGCCGGGCTGTGAAGCTGGGCTGGTCGCTGGTGGCGTTGGTCACGGTGTTCAGCATCACGCACCTGCTGCAGGGCCGCACCGGCCAGGTGGTGCTGCTGGCCATGTTCCTGGCCATGGTGCTGGTGGCCGTGCCCGCCGTGTGGCGCTGGCGCGGGCTGGTGGCGGTGCTGGTGCTGATGGTGGTGCTGCTCGGTTCGTCGCCGCTGCTGCGCGAGCGCATCGTCTCGGCCGTGTTCGAGTACACGCTCTACCAGAGCGGTGGCGTGGTCACCACCTCCATCGGCGCGCGGCTCGACATGTGGAACAACGCGATCGACATGTTCCTCTCCAGCCCCTTGTGGGGGCATGGCACGGGCAGCTACCGCCTGTTGTCCGAACAGATCTACCCCGACCCCAGCGTGTGCGCGGTCTCGTGCATCCATCCGCACAACCAGTTCCTGTTCTTCGCGGCCGAGTTCGGCCTGCTGGGTATCGTGGCCTATGGCTGGTTGATCCAGCGTTCGCTGGTGAGCGCCTTCGGCATGGCGCGGCGCGACCGCATCCTGCTGGTGGCCTTCCTCGCCATCCTGTTCGTCGACAGCTTCATCAACGGCCCGCTGTGGGTGACCACCGAGCGGCACTTCTTTGCCTCCATGCTGCCGCTGTTGATGGCAGGATGGCGTGCACGAACCGACGCCACCACCGCATGATCCCCGCCTGGAAAATCCAACGCGAACTGGAGACGCTGAGCCAGCAGCTCCAGTCGCTGCCCGAGCGCCTGATCGGTCCCGCGCGGCAGCGCCGGCTGGACCGCGAGTTTCCCGCGTCGGTGCGGGTGGACGAGGGCGGGGCGCCGCTCACCGACAAGGTGGCGATCTTTCTGGTGTACCAGCCGCACGGCATGGCCGCCTCGGTGCTGGCCACCTGCCAGCACCTCGCGCGCCAGGGCTATGCGGTGCTGCTGGTGGCCAACACGCCGGTCAGCGCCGAGGACCGGCAGGCCCTGGGCAGCGTGGTCTGGCGCTTTGCCGAGCGGCGCAACTTCGGCTACGACTTCGGGGGCTACCGCGACGGCATCCGCCTGCTGTGGAGCTGGTCGGTCACGCCCGAGCACCTGGTCATCCTGAACGACAGCGTGTGGTTTCCGCTCACGCCGGGCGACACCCTCATCGCCTCGCTGGAGCGGTCGCCCGCGGGCTTCACCGGCGCGCTGCGCTACGTCGACTACCCGGGCAGCGACGCGCCACGCGCCGGCATCTTCCTCTCGTACTTCTTCCTCATCAAGCGCGCGGTGCTCACCTCGCCGGTGTTCATCGACTACTGGGAACACTACGTCTGCACGAGCAACAAGTACCTCACCGTGCGCCGCGGCGAGCGAGGTTTCTCGCGCGCACTGTTCGACGCCGGCATCGACGGCGAGGGGCTGTATTCGCGCGACCGCCTGCTCGATGCGCTGGAGCGCCAGTCGATGGAGGTGCTGGCGCTCACCCTGACGTACGCGGCCTACACCGACGCCGGGTTCCAGCGCGAGCGCGACCGGCTGCTCGCGCAGCCCCGGCGCACCGCGGCCTGGCGCCAGCAGGTGCTGGACCACATCCACGCGGTGGTGGCCAAGCGCAACTTCCACTCCTCGTTCTGCTACGCCACCATCCGCCTGCTGGGTGTGCCGCTGCTGAAGAAGAACAAGGGCGAGCTGCAGGTGCGCATGCGCCGGCAGTACCTGCGCGCCGTCGAGGCGGGCGACCTGCCGGCACCGCCGCGCGCCATCCTGGACGAGATCGTCGCCAGCGTGGGCGCGGCCTGAGCCTTATTTCACCAGCAGCGCATTGATCGGCTGCAGGTCGTCGGCCAGCAGGCTGCCGCTGGCCTGGCGCAGGCGCAGGCCGCTGAGCAGCACGTTGTAGCGCGCCTGGGCCAGGTCGCGCTTGGTCTGGAACAGCTGGCTTTGCGCGTTGAGCACGTCGATGTTGATGCGCACGCCGACCTGGTAACCCAGCCGGTTGGCGTCCAGCGCGCTCTGGCTGGAGGCCTCGGCCGCCTCGAGCGCCTTGACCTGGCCCTGGCCCGAGATCACGCCCAGGTAGGCGCTGCGGGTGGCAAGGTCCACGCCGCGCCGCGCCGCTTCCAGATCGGTGCGGGCCTTGTCTTCCAGCGACAGCGTTTCCTTCACGCGGTTCTGGATCGCGAAGCCGGCGAACAGCGGCAGGTTGAACTGCACGCCCACGCTCGCGTTGTTGCTGCGCACGTTGCCGGCGGGTGCGAGCGCGGTGCTGGAGGGCGCGCGGCTGATGCCGTACTGGGCCACCAGATCGACCGTGGGCTTGTGCCCGGCCTCGGCCTTGCGGGTCTCCAGCTGGGCGATCTCCAGGTTGCGCGTGGCCTGCAGGATGGTCGGGTGCGTGCCCTCGGAGCGGCTCACCCAGGCCTGCGGATCGGCCGGCAGCAGGTCGGGCAGCACCACCGGCGCCACCAGTGGCCTGGGTTCCACCGCGGCGCGGCCCACCAGCTGGTTGAGCGTGAGCTTCTTCACCCGCAGGTCGTTCTCGGCGGCGATTTCCTGCGCCAGCACCAGGTCGTATTGCGCCTGCGCCTCGCGCGAGTCGGTGATGGTGGTGGTGCCGACCTCGAAGTTGCGCTTGGCCGCGGCCAGCTGCTCGGCCACGGCGGTCTTCTGGGCCTGCACGAAGGTGAAGGTGTCCTGCGCGGCGAGCACGTCGAAGTAGGCCTGCGTGGTGCGCACGATCAGGTCCTGCTCGGCCTGCACCAGCTGCGCCTTGGCAATGTCGATCGACAACTGCGCCTGGTCGTAATTCAGCTTGTTGACCGGGCGGTAGAGCGGCTGGCTGGCCGAGAGGGTGGCGCTGCGGCTGTTGCTCGAGCTGTCGAAACCGTTCGTCTCGCGCCGGGCCCAGCTGGCGGCGGCGCCCAGCCCCGCTTCGGGCAACAGGCCGGCTCGGGCCTGGTCGGCGCGGAACAGGTTGGCGTCGTACTGCGAGCGCGCGGCCAGGTAGGTGGCGTCAAAGCCCCGCGCCGCTTCGTACAGCTCCACCAGGCTCTGCGCATGCGCGCAGGTGGCCGCGCCCAGTGCCAGCACCGCACCCAGCGCCAAGCGGCTCAGGGGAAACGGGCGGCGGTGTGCGGTCGGGCGTGCGGTCGTTGCGTTCATGCGGGGTTCCTTTGGATCGGTCGGTGCGTGCGGTGCCGGAGGGCGGGTGCGGGGTCGGTCGCTGTTCAGTAGACCGGAACACCCGGGTCGCGTTCCTGCGACCAGGCGTGGATGCCGCCGTGGATGTTGACGACCCGGGTGAAGCCGTTGCCTTCCAGGAACTGCACCACCTGCGCGCTGCGCGCGCCGTGGTGGCACAGGCAGGCGATGGGCTGGTGGCGGTCGAGTTCGGGGTAGCGCGCGGGCACGCTGCGCATGGGCATGTGGCGCAGCTCGAAGCCCTCGGGCTTGACCGAAGCGGTCTGCAGCTCCCAGGGCTCGCGCACGTCCAGCACGACGGGCAGGGCGTCCGGCTGCGCCGGGTCGGCGGCCTGTTGCAGCCATTGCGCGAGTTGGGCGGGGGTGATCGAGTTCATGGTCGCGGTCCGGGGTGGGTGGAAGGCGGGGGCATCAGAACTGGAAGCGCGAAGGCTCGGGGAAGTTCCGCAAACGGGGCGCCACGGTGTCCCAGGGCTGGGCGGTCTGGAACGCCGCCTCGCCCGTGCGGGTGACGATGGTGGCGCGCATCATGGGCTCGTGGCCGACGATGGCGGCCAGGCGACCGCCCGGGGCCAGCAGGGCCAGCAGCGCGGACGGGATCTCGGCCACCGAGCCGCTGAGCACGATGGCGTCGTAGGGTGCTTCGGTGGCGCAGGCGGCAAAGCCGTTGGCGGCGGCATCGGCGCGGCGCACCTCGGCATTGGCGATGCCGGCCTTCTGCAGGTTCTCGCGCGCCGTGCGGGCCAGCGCTTCGTCGATCTCGATCGTCACCACGCGCTGCGCCAGGCTGGCGAGCAGGGCCGCCATGTGGCCGCTGCCGGCGCCCACTTCGAGCACCTTGTCGGTGGGCTTGAGCAGCAGGTCCTGCAGCAGGCGCGCCTCGACCTTGGGCGCGAGCATGGCCTGGCCTTCCACCGCGGGGTGGGTCAGGGGCAGCTCCATGTCGGCGAAGGCCAGGGCCTTGTGGGCGGCGGGCACGAAGTCCTCGCGGTGCACGCGGTCCAGCAGGGCCAGCACGCGGGCGTCGAGCACTTCCCAGGGGCGGATCTGCTGCTCGATCATGTTGAAACGGGCCTGGCTCAGGCTGAGGGAGGCGGTGGAAGTGGTCATGGCATCGACTCGGTTGAACAGGGTTGCTGGGGGTCGGGAACGGTGCAATTTTACGGAGTGGTCCCTGCCGGCACGGCAGCGGCGGGGGCCAGCCCGAGCCGGCGGCGGAACCAGGCGGCGAGGTCGTCCATGTAGCAATAGACCACCGGCACCACCACCAGGGTGAGCAGCGAGGAAGTGATCACGCCACCGATCACGGCCTGGCCCATGGGCGCGCGCTGCTCCGAGCCTTCGGTCAGCGCGAACGCCAGCGGCACCATGCCGAACACCATGGCCAGCGTGGTCATGAGGATCGGGCGCAGCCGCACGCGCGCGGCCATCAGCAGGGCCGACTCGCGGTCCATCGGCGCTTCGCCGGCCAGGCCGTGGCGCGCGCGGATCGCGAAGTCCACCAGCAGGATGGCGTTCTTGGTGACCAGGCCCATCAGCAGCACGATGCCGATGACCGAGAACATGCTCATGGTCGAGCCGAACATCAGCAGCGTGAGCACCACGCCGATCATCGTGAGCGGCAGCGAGGACATGAGCGCCAGCGGCTGCAGGAAGCTCTGGAACTGGCTGGCCAGGATCATGTAGATGAAGATGATGGCCAGCGCCAGCGCCGAGACCGCGTAGCCGAACGATTCCTGCATGTTCTTGGTGGAGCCGCCGAACTCGTAGCGGTAGCCCGGCGGGAAGGCGATGGTGTCGAGCACCTGGCGGATCTCGGCCGACACCTCGCCGGCCGAACGACCGTACACGTTGGCGTTGATGGACACCTCGCGGTTGAGGTTGCGGCGGTTGATCTGGTTCGGGCCGGTGGCATCGACCACGTCGGCCACCTGGCCCAGGCGCACCACGCGCGCCGTGCCGTCGGTGGCGGTGCCGACCATGAAGGGCAGTTGTTCGAGGTCGCTCGCGCGCTCGCGCCCGCCGGGTGCCAGGCGCACGTTCACGTCGTAGCTCTGGCCGTCGGCCGCGCGCCAGTTGCCCACCGTGGTGCCGGCCACCAGGGTGCGCAGGCTGGCGCCCACCGCCGCCACGTTCAGGCCGGCGTCGGACGCGAGCTCGCGCTTCATCTTCACGTCCACCGTGGGCTTGTTGGGCTTGACGCTGGCGTCCAGGTCGACCAGGCCGACGATGGGGCGGATGCGCTCCAGCACGGTCTGGGTCAGGCGGTCGAGCTCGGCCAGGTCGTCGCCCTGCAGCGAGAACTCCACCTGCTTGTTGCCACCCACCGCGTCGAGGAGGCCCACGTGCGTGACGTTGATGCCGGGCACGCTGCGCAGGCGCTCGCGCAGCCGGGCCGACATCGCGTCGGCGCTCAGCGTGCGTTCCTTGCGGTCGACCAGGCGCACGTAGACGCTGGCGTACATGGTGCCCTGGGCGTTGCCGGTGTTGAGCGTGGACAGCGTGTATTTCACCTCGGGGAACTCGCGCAGGATGGCCTCGACCTCGCGCGTCTTGGCCTCGGTCGCCTGCAGCGAGGAACCCACCGGCGTGTGAAAGCTCAGCGAGGTCTCGGAGAAGTCGGCCTTGGGCACGAACTCGGTGCCCAGCAGCGGCACGATGAACAGGCTGCCGACGAAGGTGGCCAGCGCCAGGCCCAGCGTGGCCAGCTTGTGTTTGAGCGACCAGCGCAGCGCGTCCTGGTAGGTGTCGCCCAGATCGTCCTGGAAGCGGTCGAACCAGCCGGTGACGCGCCCGATGGTGCGGTCGTAGAACGTCCGGGGAGCGGCGTCGTGGCCGTGCTTCTCGATCTCCGGGTCGTGCCAGACCGAGGACAGCATGGGGTCGAGCGTGAAGCTCACGAACATGGAGATCAGCACGGCTGCCACCATGGTGATGCCGAACTCGTGGAAGAACTTGCCGATGATGCCGCCCATGAAACCGATGGGCAGGAACACCGCGACGATGGACAAGGTGGTGGCCAGCACCGCCAGGCCGATCTCCTGCGTGCCGTCCATGGCGGCGTTGAACGGTGTCTTGCCCATCTGCACGTGGCGCACGATGTTTTCCCGGACCACGATGGCGTCGTCGATCAGCAGGCCCACCGACAGCGTGAGCGCCATCAGCGTGATCATGTTGATGGTGAACCCGAACAGGTTCATGAAGAAGAAGGTGCCGATGAGCGCGATCGGCAGCGTGAGGCCGGTGATGACGGTCGAGCGCCAGGAGTTGAGGAACAGGAAGACGATCAGCATGGTGAGCACCGCGCCCTCGATCAGCGTGCGCCGCACGTTGTCGACCGAGACGCGGATCGGCCGCGAGCCGTCGGCGATCTGCTCCAGCCGCATGCCGGGCGGCATTTCGGCACCCAGCGTGGCGATGGCGGCCTTGAGCCCGTCGGTGACCGCGATGGTGTTCTCGTCCTGCGCCTTCTGCACCTGCAGCAGCAGCGTGCGCTGGCCGTTGTAGAGCGCCAGGCTCTCCACCTCCTCGGTGCCGTCGCTCACCCGCGCCACCTGCACCAGGCGCACCGGCTGGCCGCCACGGCGCGCGACGATGATGTTCTCGAAGTCCTGCGGGTTCTGCAGGCGCGAGAGCACCTGCACCACGCGCTCGGCCGCGCCGGTCTTGAGCGTGCCCACCGGCAGGTCCTGGTTTTCGTTGCGCACGGCGGTGTTGACCTGCTCGGTGGTCACGCCCAGCGCCTCCATGGCGGCGGGGTCGAGGTCGATGTTGATCGCGCGCCGCGTGGCGCCCACCAGGTTGACCGAGCCCACGCCGCGCACGTTCTCCAGCCGCTTCTTGAGCGTCTGTTCGGCCCAGGTGGTGAGCTCGACCGCGCTCGGCGCCTGGCCGTTCACCGCCTCGGGGATCACCGCGACCGACCAGATCGAGCGGCTCGCCGGGTCGAAGCGCAGCACGCGCGGCTCTTCCACCTCGTCGCGGAACACCGGGCGCAGGATGGCGATCTTCTCGCGCACGTCCTCGGCCGCCTTGCGCCCGTCCACCGTGAGCTGGAACTCGATGATGACGACCGACTGGCCTTCGTAGCTGCGCGAGGTGAGCGTGTTCACGCCGGCGACCGCGTTGACCGCTTCCTCGACCTTCTTCGTGACCTCGGACTCGACGATCTCGGGCGAGGCGCCGGGGTAGCTGGTGGTGACCACGACGACCGGGAAGTCGATGTTGGGGAACTGGTCGACCTGCAGGCGCTGGAACGAGAAGATGCCCAGCACCACGAAGGCGATCATCACCATGGTGGCGAAGACCGGGTTGCGCAGCGAGACCTGGGTGAACCACATGGTGGGTCGTGCTCAGTTGGGGGCCAGGCGCACGGCCGTGCCCTCGCGGATCAGGCCGGCCTGGGCGCTCAGCACCTGGGTGCCGGCGGGCAGGCCCTGCACCGCGCGCATGGGTTCCTGGCCCTGCAGGCCGGTGGCGCCGGCGGCCAGCGGCACGTGGGCCACGGCGCCCTCGCGCACCACCTGGATGTAGGGCTGGGGCTTGTCGTTGCGCACCGCCGAGACCGGCACCGCGAGCGCGGTGCTCGCGCCGGTGACGATGCGGCCCTGCGCGAACAGGCCCTGGCGCATGCCCTCGGTGGCCGGCACGCGCAGGTAGACCAGCACGCTGCGGCTGCCGGCCTGCACGCTGGGGTTGATGCGCGAGACCGTGGCCTGCACCGGCTCGGCCAGGCCCTCGACCTGCAGCCGCGCGCTCTGGCCCACCTTCACCGCCACCGCGTCACCGGGTGCGATCGCCGCTTCCATCTCGAAGCCCGAGAGGTCGACCACGTCGAACACGCGCGTGTCGATGCCCACGCGCTCGCCGTTCTGCACCAGCCGGGCCGCGATCTGGCCGCTGATGGGCGAGCGCAGCGTGGTATCGGCGAGCGACTTGCGCGCGATGTCGAGCGCGGCCAGCGCGGCCTGGTGGGTGGCCTCGGCGCCGGCCAGGTTGGCGCTGGAGGTCTCCAGCGCGGTGGCCGAGATGAAGCCCTGGCGCACCAGGGCCTGGTTGTTGTCCATGGTGCGGCGCGCGATCGCCACCTGCGCCTGGGCCGACTCGGCCTGCCGCGCGGCCTGGCGCACACGCGCCTGAGCTTCGGTGCTGTCGATGCGCGCGACCACCTCACCGGCCTTCACCGTGTCGCCTTCGCGCTTGGCCAGCCCCTGGATCTCGCCGGCCGTCTTCGCCTTGATGGCGGCGGTCTGCAGCGCCTCCACCGAGCCCGAGATGCCCACCGTCTGCGTGAGTTCCAGCGCCTGCACCGCCACCACGTCGCTCGCGGACAGGGTGTACACCGGCGCCGTCTTCAGGGACTCGGCCGCCGCGCGCGCCGAAGCGGCCTGCGTCTTGCGCTTGTCCAGCGCGCGCACCAGGCCCAGGCCCACACCGAGCACCAGCAGGGCCAGCAACAACCATTTGATCCAGGCGGAGCGCGAGCGGGGGATGTTCATGGGTGCAAGAAGCTCAGAGCGGTTGGCCGGACGCGAGCATGCCGTGCAGCAGCAGGTCGACCTGGTTGTCGATGAAGCCGACCGGGTCGATCTGCTCGCTGGCGGGGCAGCACGGCGCCATGGAGTGTTTCCACATCAGCAGGAAGATCATGGGCGCGATCAGGCTGTAGACCGCGTGCTCCAGCCGCAGCGGCCGGAACTCGCCGCGGTCGATGCCACGCTGCAGCACGCGGCGCAGCAGGTCGTGGCCGGGGCCGATCACCTCCTGCTGGTAGAAGGCCGCGATCTCGGGGAACATGCCGGCCTCGCTCATCACCAGCTTGGTGATGCCCGAGGCGGCGGTCATGCCGATGCGCTCCCACCAGGATTGCATGCAGTAGCGCAGCAGCTCGGCGCTGTTGCCGCTGAACTGGTCGAGCTCCTCGTTCCACTCGGTGAAGCGCCCGGCGATGGTCTCGCGCACCACCGCCTTGAACAGCTCTTCCTTGCTCGGGAAGTACAGGAACAGCGTGCCCTTGGACACGCCCGCCAGGGCGGCCACTTCCTCGACCCGCGTGGCGGCAAAGCCTTTTTCGACGAACAGCTGCAAGGCCGCGTCCACCAGCTCGCCCGGGCGCGCTTCCTTGCGCCGCGCGCGGCGCTGGCGCGGCTCGGCGTCGGGCTCGGAGGCCGCGTCGTGGGGATGCGGGGAGGGGGGCGCGGGCATGGGGGCGTCTTAATGACCGATGGGTTAGTAATATAACCCACGCCCCGCACCCGACTGTGTCGCCGGGGTAAAGAAACGGCAAACGGGGCCCGCGCCCCGGCCGTTCAGGAGAAGGCCTGGATGCCCGTGATCGCGCGGCCCAGGATCAGCGCGTGGATGTCGTGCGTGCCTTCGTAGGTGTTGACCACTTCCAGGTTCACCAGGTGGCGCGCCACGCCGAACTCGTCGCTGATGCCGTTGCCGCCCATCATGTCGCGCGCCATGCGCGCGATGTCCAGCGACTTGCCGCAGCTGTTGCGCTTCAGGATGGAGGTGATCTCCACCGCGGCCGTGCCCTCGTCCTTCATGCGGCCCAGGCGCAGGCAGCCCTGCAGACCGAGGCTGATCTCGGTCAGCATGTCGGCCAGCTTCTTCTGGATCAGCTGGTTGGCCGCGAGCGGGCGACCGAACTGGTGGCGGTCCAGCACGTACTGGCGGGCGCGGAAGTAGCAGTCCTCGGCCGCGCCGAGCGCGCCCCAGGCGATGCCGTAGCGCGCGCTGTTGAGGCAGGTGAACGGGCCTTTCAGGCCACGCACCTCGGGGAAGGCGTTTTCTTCGGGGCAGAACACGCCGTCCATCACGATCTCGCCAGTGATGGAGGCGCGCAGGCCGACCTTGCTGTGGATCGCCGGGGCGCTCAGGCCCTTCATGCCCTTTTCCAGGATGAAGCCGCGGATGGCGCCTTCGTCGTCCTTGGCCCAGACCACGAACACGTCGGCCACCGGCGAGTTGGTGATCCACATCTTGGCGCCCGAGAGGCTGTAGCCGCCGGCCACCTTCTTCGCGCGGGTGACCATGCTGCCGGGGTCGGAGCCGTGGTTGGGCTCGGTCAGGCCGAAGCAGCCGATCCACTCGCCGGTGGCGAGCTTCGGCAGGTATTTCTGCTTCTGTTCTTCGGTGCCGAATTCGTTGATGGGCACCATCACCAGCGAGCTCTGCACGCTCATCATGGAGCGATAGCCCGAGTCCACGCGCTCGACCTCGCGCGCCACCAGGCCGTAGCAGACGTAGTTCAGGCCGGCGCCGCCATAGGCTTCGGGGATGGTGGGGCCGAGCAGGCCGAGCTCGCCCATCTCGCGGAAGATGGCCAGGTCGGTCTTCTCGTGGCGGAACGCCTCGGTCACGCGCGGCAGCAGCTTCTCCTGGCAGTAGGCGCGCGAGGCGTCGAGCACCTGGCGCTCGTCGTCGCTCAGTTGCTGTTCGAGGTGGAAGGGGTCTTCCCAGCTGAAGCTGGCCTTGGCCTTGGTGGGGGAAAGCATGGTGGTTGTCTCCGGTGGGGGCTGTCTGGTGGGGCGATTGTCGGCGTCCCATGCATACCTGTCTAATATTGACGCTGTATGCATTGATACAGGAAAGCTATTCATGGAATTCCGCCACCTGCGCTATTTCCTCGTGCTGGCCGAAGAGCTGCACTTCGGCCGCGCGGCCCAGCGCCTGGCCATCACGCAGCCGCCGCTCTCGCTCAACATCCAGCAGCTCGAGGCCTCGGTCGGGGCGCAGCTGTTCACGCGCAACAGCCGCGGCGTACAGCTCACCGCAGCGGGGCAGGCGTTCGTGCCGGCCGCGCGCGCCCTGCTGGACCAGGCCGGCATGGCGGCGCGCGAGGCGCGCGAGGTGGCGCAGGGCATGGTGGGCAGCCTGCAGATCGGCTTTGCGGGCACCGTGCTGTACCGTGGCCTGCCACAGATCCTGCAGGGCTTCGCGGCCGAGCACCCCAAGCTGCGCCTGGTGCTGCGCGAGCTGAGTTCGAGCGACCAGCTGATCGACCTGATGCACGAGCGGCTGGACATCGGCTTCGTGCACACCACGCGCGTGCCGCCCGGTTTTTCGCAGATCCTGGTGTCCAGCCAGCCTTTCGTGGCCTGCCTGCCGGTGGGCCATGCGCTGGCGCGGCGCCGGAAACTGCCGCTGGCGGTGCTGCAGGGCGAGCCGTTTGCGGTGGTCTCGCGCGCCGTCTCGCCCGACTACCACGAGCGCATCCTCGGCCTGTGCGCCGACGCGGGCTTCTCGCCCGAGATCCGCTATGAGCTGCGCCACTGGCTCAGCGTGGTCTCGCTGGTGTCGCAGGGCCTGGGCGTGGCGCTGGTGCCGGCCGCGCTGCAGCAGGCCGGCCTGCCCGGCGCGGTGTTCGTGCCGCTGGACCGCGACACGCCGCCCTACGAGACGCACTGCCTCTGGAAGACCGACAGAGACCAGGCCGCGCTGGGGGCATTTCTGGCGGCCGTGCGGGCGTTTGCCCAGCCGCTAGAGTGAGGCGTTGAAAGAATCCTGCGCCGGCCGCGACCAACGCAGGTCAACACACATGGAGAACACGATGAGCGACAAACAGGTGCTGGTGCTGGGTGGTGGCTGCTTCTGGTGCACCGAGTCGGTGTACGTGGGGGTCAAGGGCGTGACCGACGTGGAGTCGGGTTACAGCAACGGCCATGTGAAACAACCGAGCTACGAGGCCGTGTGCACCGGCACGACCGGGCACAACGAGGTGGTGCGGCTGGAGTACGACCCGGCGCAGATCAGCACGCGCGAGATCCTGGAAATCTTTTTCGTGATCCACGACCCGACCACGCTGAACCGCCAGGGCAACGACGTGGGCACGCAGTACCGCAGCGGCATCTACTTCACCACGCCCGAGCAGCAGCAGGTGGCGCAGGCGCTGATCGACGAGCTCACGAAGGACAAGGCCTTCGGCAAACCCATCGTCACCGAGGTGAAGCCGCTGGACAACTACTCGGCCGCCGAGGACTACCACCAGGATTTCTTCGAGCGCAACCCGAACCAGGGCTACTGCATGATGGTCGCCGCGCCCAAGGTGGCGAAGTTCCGCAAGACGTTTGCCCGGTTA
>QZKF01000095.1 GCA_003599455.1 Comamonadaceae bacterium | reverse complement strand
ACGGCCGGCCGGGGCCGGGGGTCTACTTGTTGACCGGTGAAGCCGGGTCGAGCAGCAGCGCCATCACGTCCTTGAGCTGCTTCTCGTTGAGGATGCCCTTGTGGCCCACGCGCGGCATCTGCGAGCAGGCGTTGTAGGCGCGCGAGTTCCAGAGCTTGCCCCAGGTGTACTCGACGATGGCCTTGCCGCCGGCGCTGGCCGGGTCGGTCACGCCGCGCAGCTTGCCGTAGTTGTAGAGGCTGGGCCCGAGCGTGCCGAAGGAGATTTCTTCCTTGCTGATCTGGTGGCAGTTGTAGCAATTGCCGCCGTTGGCGTCTTCGGCCTTGTCGGTCCAGGTCAGGCCGCGGCCGCTCTGCGCGATCTTCTCGCCCTCTTTCCAGTCGCCGATGAACTTGCCGTCGCTCGGCCACTTCACGGTCTTCATGTTGGCGGCCTCGATGGCCTTGGCGGTCTTCTCGTCCAGCGGCTTGCGCGCCACGTCGGCGGCAACGCATTCGCGGTTCGCGTCATCCTGCACCAGGCGGTCCACCTTGGCGATGCCGCGGTCCTGGAACGAGGCCTTGATCATGTCGGCGGCGGCCTTGTCGTAGTCGGCGGCCGAGGGCGATGCGGTGCAGCCCGAGAGCACGAGGGCCGCGACGGGCAGCAGGGCAAAGGCAATCATTTTTTTCATGGTCGATGTCTCCGGTTCAGCGCTTGATGGCGGGCACGATGGACTCGGCGCTCTTGGCGTTCACGCCCATGTAGACGCCGAGTGCAATGGTCGCGTCGCTGCCGAACTTGGGCTCGGGGAAGCGCTGCTGGCGGAAACAGTCGTTCAGGCGCAGCTGCATGCCCCACATCTGCGCGTTGGACACGCGGTAGGCCGGCCAGGCCGCGAAGCCCACGCCGTCGCCCGGGTTCTTGGTGAGGTTGGGAAGGTCCTGCAGGCGGATGCGCTTGTCGTCTTCGCCGTGGCACGAGGCGCACGAGAAGTCGTGCGTGCCGCCGCGCGTGAAGAACATGCGCTTGCCGCTTTCGTACATCAGCTTTTCCTGCGGGTGCGCCTGCGGCAGGTTGAAGCGCATGCCCTTGGAAGCGGTGGCCACGTAGGTGGCGAGCGCCGTCACGTTGGCCATCTCGCCGCGGCCGAACGGCGTCTTGGCGATCGCCGCGCCATCGAAGCCCTGCAGGGTTTCCATGCAGGTGATCAGGCGCGTTTCCAGGTCCTGCACGCGGCCGGTGTCGGCGAAGAAGCGTGGCATTTCAACGAAGGCACCCTTGATGACACCC
The DNA here is from genome assembly GCA_003599455.1 of Comamonadaceae bacterium. GTDB lineage: Bacteria > Pseudomonadota > Gammaproteobacteria > Burkholderiales > Burkholderiaceae_C > Hydrogenophaga. The sequence goes on along the minus strand of QZKF01000095.1, from coordinate 27,419 downwards.
GGGCCCTTGCCGAGGTCGCACCGCTCGAGCGATGCGTTCTTCGGACCCCGTTTCTGTTTCCACAGGCCCTCGCCCTTGGCCTCGAACAGCTCGGCGGGGTTGCCGTCCTGCAGCATCTCGCGGTACTTGGCGATGCCGTCGGCGGTGGAACCCTGGGCGTGGGCGGTGCCCAGCGCGGCGGACAGGGCCGCCAACGCCAGCAGGCTTCGGGTCAAGTGGTGTGTCATCGGGTGTCTCCTCTTATGGTCTCGGCGGAAAAGTTCAGGGCGGCCGGCCCGCTCAGGCCACCGCGGCTTCGTCGGTGCGGGTGTCGCCCTTGCTGTCGACCCATTTCACGACGATCTTGTCGCCCTTGGCCGCACCCTTGAACTTGAAGGACAGGAAGGGGTTCTGCGCGACCGAGCCGCTGAACATGGCCTGCAGCACGACCTTGCCGTTGTGGGTGGCTTCCACATCCTTGATGAAGTGGGCGGGAATGAGGGCGCCGGCCGCGTCGCGGCGCGTGCCGGGCTCCATGACGTGGGACATGAGCACGCGGACGGTGGTTTCGTCACCGGCGAGGGCGGCGCGGATGCGCATCGGATCGGCCATGAGGGACTCCTGAAATCTGTGAGGGGGTGTGAATGGAGACGGTGGGGTGGTGGGCGCTCAACCGCCGCAGCCGCCCAGCGTGACCTTGGTTTCCTTGGAGGCCGAGAACAGCTTGCCGTCGGCCTTGACCACGGCCACCACGTTGCTGCTCTGGCCCATCTTCAGGCGGGTCTGCACGTCGGCCGCGGTGCCGGCGGGGATCATGAAACCGGCCGACAGCGGCATCGGGTTCTTCTCCACGATCAGGTAGATCTCGGTCGTGTTGGGCAGCTTGCTGGTGGCGCCCACGGGCACCACGGCGCCGTTCTCGGCGATGTCGGGCGCGACCACGGTGACCTGGTCGCTGGTGGCCGGCGTGCCGCCCACGGCCTTGAGCGCTTCGGCCAGGGTCTTGACCTCGAAGCCGGCGCGGTCCACGGCGGCCTGGGCCTGGCTCTGGGTGATGAGTCCCAGCGACACCAGCGTGGCGAAGGCCCCGGTGGTCTTGAGGGCGACTCGGCGTGAGTTGTTCATGGGGAGCTCCTGGTGAAAAAAGAAAGCGTGTGAGTGTAGTGGCTGGGTGTGCCGCGCGCCTGGGCGCAGCTTAAGGCGAGAAGGCGGTGAAGGGTCTTGGTAGTTACGAGTAAATGCAAATATTTAGAAGCATGCCTGATTGCAGCGGACGGAGGGCCGCGCTCACTTCGCGCCGGCGGCGATCCATCGGGCGATGGACGCGGCCTGGGCGGCGCTCAGCTGGGGCTGGGGCGGCATGGGCACGGACCCGAACACCCCCACGCCGCCTTCGCGGATCTTCACCGCCAGGTAGGCCTCCAGGCGCTCCTGTCCCTTGTGCTTGACCGCGATCTCGGTGAAGCCCGGGCCCACGATCTTCTGCGCCATGCCGTGGCAGGCGGTGCAGCTGTTGGCCGCGAGCAGGGCCTTCACGTCGCCGGCGGCGGGCTTGGCCGCGGCGACCACCACAGGCGAGGTGGGCGCACTGCCCACGGGCGCCGTGGGTGGGGGCTTGGTTGTGTCGGCGCCGCGCACCGGCCCGACGAAGCGGTTCTGCTCCTGGATGTTGCCGTGCGCGTCGCGCGCGAAGTCGGGCAGGAAGGAGCGGATCGTGCTCTCCACCGGGCAGTCCTTCATGCAGGCCACGTTCTTCACGTCGCCCTTGCCGTCGACCTTCCACAGCGGCTCGTGGAACACCATGCCGTTCCGGTTGGGCATGCGCTTCTGCACCTCGGCGATGTTGCGGTCGTTCAGCGTGAAGTCGGGCGGCACCACCTCGGCCAGGCTCAGGATGTAGGCGGTCACGCCGTAAACCTCGTCGGCCGTGAGCGACTTGGGCGCGTTCCACGGCATGGCGCGGTTGATGTAGTCCCACAACGTGGAGAGCGTGGCCACCTTCATCATGGTGGTCTTCTGCGGGAAGTTGCTGCCCGGCTCGAGGTTCTTCACCCGGCCGCGCTCGATGTCGGCTTTCGTGGTGCCGCCCACGATGGGCGTGAACACCTCGTTGGATTCACCAAAGCTGCCGTGGCAGGAGGCGCATTGCGCTTCCCACACGCGCTCGCCCATGGCCACGCTGCCCGCGCCCTTGGGCAGGCCCTTGAAGTCGGGGCGCACGTCGATGTCCCAGGCCTTCACCTCGGCCGGGGTGGCATCGCGGCCCAGGTCGTGCCAGGGCGGCGTCTGGGCCCAGGCTGCACCGCCGATGAGCATGGCCGCGAGAAATGTCAGGGTTCGCATGGCGGGCCTCATCAATAGACTTGAACGTTGGAGACTTCGCCGTTTTCAGCGACGCGCCACGACTGGATGGCGTTCTGGTGGTACACCGAGCGCGTGCCGCGCACGGCGCGCAGCTGGTTGATCTTGGGCTGCACGTAGTTCGTGCTGTCGATCGCGCGGCTCTGCAGCACGGCGGGCTTGCCGTCCCACACCCAGTCGATGTTGAAGCGCGTGAGCGCCTTGGGCAGCACCGGGCCTTCGAGCCGCGCGGTGCGCCAGTTGCGCCCGCCGTCCACGCTCACGTCCACCCGCTTGACGGTGCCTCGGCCCGACCAGGCCAGGCCGGTGATGTTGTAGTAGCCCTTGTCGAGCAGCGTCTGGCTGCCCGAGGGCGTGGTGATCACGCTCTTGCATTCCTGGATGCCGGTGTACTGGCGGTGCGTGCCGTCGGGCATGTGGTCGATGTAGTGCACCGCCTCGTCCTTGCTGGCCCACTTCTGGTCGCCCACTTCCAGCCGGCGCAGGTACTTCACCCAGCTCACGCCCTGCACGCCCGGCACCACCAGGCGCAGCGGGTAGCCGTTTTCGGGGCGCAGCATCTCGCCGTTCATGGCCCAGGCCACGAGGCAGTCGTCCATCGCGCGGTCGATGGCTATGGTGCGCGTCATCGACGAACCGTCGGCGCCCTCGGCCAGCACGTATTTGCCATTCTTCTTGTCATAGCCGCACATCTCCAGCAGCGTGGAGAGCAGCACGCCGGTGAACTCGCAGCAGCTCACCATGCCGTGCGTGTACTGCACCGAGGGCAGCGCCACGTTGCCCCACTCGGGCGCGGAGTTGGCGCCGCACTCGATGAAATGGATGCGCGAGACGCTGGGCAGGCGCATCAGGTCGTCCATGGTGAAGACGCGTTCGCGCTTGACCAGGCCGTTGACCATGAGGCGGTGTTTCGAGGGATCGACGTCCCACCAGCCCTGGTGGTGGCGCTCGAAGTGCAGGCCGTTGGGCGTGATGATGCCGAACAGGCCCTGCAGCGGCGTGAAGCTCACCGAGGCCTGCGGCACGCGCGTGAGCCCCGGGCTCTGACGGCGCTGCAGGTTGGCCTCCCATTTGCTCGGCATGCCGTAGCCAAGCGTCGCCACCGACTGGCCCAGGCCGGTGGTGTGCGCGGGCAGTTTCAGGATGGCCTCCTCGCCGTCCGCGGCGAGCGCGCGCGTGGTGGAGGCGGCGCTGGCGGCCACGCCCGCGCCCATGGCCAGCGCCTTGCCCATGAAGCTGCGGCGCGCCTTGCGGGCCTGCTCCATCTTCTCGGCGCTCAGGTGGTTTTCGGGGGCGGGCAATACGCGCCCGATGACGTCGCTCAGGTCTTTGGACACTTGCGGATTCCTTGTGTTGGGCGATGGCATCTCACCCCTGGACAGCAACTATATGAGTGATTGCTGATATTCGGATTGGTGAAAACCCCTAGCGCCATCCAGCGGACTGTGCACGACGATCCAGCGCTAGGGTTTTCACGCTCCGGAGCGCAAAACCCCGATGCTAGGATCAAACGAGCCCCCCTGTTCAACCACCAACAGTGAGGTTTTGCCGGCACTCTCTGCTACAGTTTTCGGTGCAAATCAGTTCAATCCCACTTTGGAGACCACGATGGTGATTTCGATGAAATGGCTGGCTGCCGGTGTGCTGTGCGCCGCCGCGGCGGGGGCGCAGGCTCAGGTGAATCAGATCAAGGTGTGGGCAGCGGCCTGCGCGAATTGCCATGGCACCGATGGGCGCGCCCAGCCGGGCATGGAGTCCCTGGCGGGCAAGAACAAGGACGAACTGCTGCAGAAGCTGATGGACTTCAAGACCGGCCGCAAGCCCGCGACCATCATGCACCAGCTCTCCAAGGGCTACAGCGACGAGCAGCTGGCCCAGATCGCCGGCTACTTCGCCACCCAGAAGAAATAAGGAGCCCACACCATGAAACGTCGTCAATTCGTTCAAACGCTGGGCGCGGGCTCCGCCGTCGCCAGCCTGGGCTTCATGAGCGGCTGCGCCACCACCGGCAGCGGCGCCAAGGTCGTCGTCGTCGGTGGCGGCTACGGTGGCGCCACCGCGGCCAAGTACGTGCGCATGTTCTCCGACTACGGCATCGACGTGACCCTGGTCGAGCCCAACGCGGCCTTCGTCTCCTGCCCCATTTCCAACCTGGTGATCGGTGGCCACAAGACCATGGCCGACATCACCACGCCGTACGACAACCTGAGCAAGCGCCACGGCGTGAAGGTGGTGCGCGACATGGTGGCCAGCATCGACCCGGCCAAGCGCACGGTCAGGCTCGCCAGCGGTGGTGAACTGCCCTACGACCGGCTGATCCTCTCGCCCGGCATCGACTTCATGATGGACTCGCTGCCCGGCATGGCCAAACCCGGCGCCACCGACAAGGTGCTGCACGCCTGGAAGGCCGGCCCGCAGACCGCCGCGCTGCGCCAGCAGCTCACCGCGCTGCCCGACGGCGGCACGTACGCGATCTCGATCCCGCTCGCGCCCTACCGCTGCCCGCCCGGCCCCTACGAGCGCGCCTGCATGGTGGCGAGCTACTTCAAGGTCGCCAAGCCGAAGAGCAAGGTCATCATCTTCGACGCCAACGACGACATCACCTCGAAGAAGGGCCTGTTCATGAAGGCCTGGGACGAGCACTACAAGGGCCTGATCGAGTACCGGCCCAAGCACAAGCTGGTCGATGTGGACGCCGCCACCAACACCCTGAAGTTCGAGTTCAACGACGACTTCAAGGCCGGCGTGGCCAACGTGCTGCCCAACCAGCGCGCCGGCGACATCGCGGTGAAGACCGGCCTGGCCACGGCGAACGCGCGCTGGTGCGAGGTCGACTTCCTGACCTTCGAGTCGAAGGCGCAGAAGAACATCCACGTGCTCGGCGATGCGATCCAGGTCGCGCCGCTGATGCCCAAGTCGGGCCACATGGCCAACCAGCACGGCAAGACCTGCGCGGCCGCGGTGGTCTCGCTGCTGCAGGGCAAGGAAGCGCCTGCGCTGCCGATCTACGCCAACACCTGCTACAGCTTCGTCACCGCCGAAGACGTGGTGCACGTGGCCAGCGTGCACCGGTACGACGCCGCGCAGAAGACCATGCTGACCGTGCCCGGATCGGGCGGGCTCTCCAGCGCGGCCAGCGAACTGGAAGGACGCTACGCCCTGGCCTGGGCGCGCAACATCTGGGCCGACACCCTGGCCTGATCCACCGCCACGCCCTGGTCGCGGCCAGGGCGTTTTTTTGCGTTTGAATATCCGTTTGGAGTTATGCAATGAAGCTTCCGACACCTGCCCGCCTCCTCCTGGCGTGCGCGGCGACCAGCGCCCTGCTGGGCAGCGGCGGTGCGTGGGCGCAGGCCGACGAGGCACGCGCCAGGAAGATCGCCGGGGGTTCGTGCTTCCTGTGCCATGGCGCCAACGGCGAGTCCACCAGCGAGGCGTTTCCCCGCCTGGCGGGCCAGCACGCGGGCTACATCGCGCGCCAGCTCGAAGCCTTCAAGTCGGGCCAGCGCAAGAGCACCGCCATGGCCGACATGGTGGCGCGGCTCACGCCCGACGAGATGGTCGCCCTGGGCAGGTACTACGAAAAAATGAGCCTGCCCCGCGAAGAGGCCAGGGACCCGCAGCTCGCGGCCATGGGCCGCTACGTCTTTCTCAACGGCAACAAGTACAGCGGCGTGCCGGCCTGCGCCGCCTGCCACGGCACCTCGGGCGAGGGCACAGCCACCCTGCCCCGCCTGGCCACGCAGTTCTCGGGCTACCTGCACAACCAGCTCAAGTCGTTCGGCAAGCGCGAGCGCACCACCGACAACGCGGTGATGCACGCGGTGGCGGAAAAGATGACCGAACTCGAGATGGCGGCCGTGGCCGAGTACCTCAGCAGCCAATGAAGCCCGCCCGGTCGCCGCGGGCGACCGGCTTCTGCTCAGGCGGCTGAGTCAGACCAGTAGCGCGGAGAAATCGGCGATCACGCGATCGGGCTTGCAGGCCTCGATCGGCTCGCCCATGTTGTAGCCATAGGGCAGTGCCCACACGGCGATGCCCGCGTTGCGCGCGGTCGCCACGTCGATCGACGAATCGCCCACGAACAGCGCGCGCGCGGGCACCACGCCGAAGCGCTGCAGGCAGTCGTGGATGGCCGCGGGGTGGGGCTTCTTCACCGGCAGCGTGTCGCCACTGATCACGCGGTCGAACAGCGGCGCGAGCTGGTGCGCGTCCAGCACGGTCTGTGTGTAGCGGCCTTCCTTGTTGGTCACCACCGCCAGCTTCACGCCGGCCGCGCGCAGCGCCTGCAGGGTGTCGCGCACCCGGGGGTAGAGGTGGCTGCGCGTGCCGCAGCGCTTCTGGTAGTGGATGCCGAAGGCCGCTTCGATGCGCGGAAAGTGCACGCTGGCGCGCACCGCGTCCGCGCTGGTGTGGTCGCAGAAGGCCAGTGCCTGGATCAGCAGCTCGCGCGTGCCGTGGCCGATCCAGTCGTTCACCTGCCGCTGCGTCACGCGCGACCGGTTGAAGTCGTCGAGCGTGTCGTTCACCGCGTCGGCGATCTCGGGCGCGGTCTCGATCAGCGTGCCGTCGAGGTCGAACAGGATGAGGTCGTACGCCCTGCTCACGCCAGCCCCATCGCGCGTTTCCTGCGCTCCACCATGCGCCAGATGAAGGGCGTGAAGATCAGCTGCATGGCCAGCTCCATCTTGCCGCCGGGCACCACGATGGTGTTGGCGCGGCTCATCCACGAGCCGTGGACCATGCTCAGCAGGTACTGGAAGTCGATGCCCTTGGGCTTGGCGAAGCGGATCACCACCATGCTTTCGTCGGCGGTGGGCACGTCGCGCGCGATGAAGGGGTTGGAGGTGTCCACGATGGGCACGCGCTGGAAGTTCACGTGCGTGTGCTGGAACTGCGGGCAGATGTAGTTCACGTAGTCGGGCATGCGCCGCAGGATGGTGTCGGTCACCGCGTCGGCGCTGTAGCCGCGCATGTTCTTGTCGCGCCAGAGTTTCTGGATCCATTCGAGGTTGATCACCGGCACCACGCCCACCAGCAGGTCGGGGTACTGCGCCACATCCACCTCGGGCGTGACGACCGCACCGTGCAGGCCCTCGTAGAACAGCATGTCGGTGTTCTCGGGCAATGGTTCCCAGTCGGTGAAGGTGCCGGGCTCCTGCCGGTAGGGCGCGGCCTCTTCGGCGTTGTGCAGGTACTTGCGGCACTTGCCGCGGCCGGTGGTGCTGTAGGTCTTGAACAGGCTTTCGATCTCGTCGAACAGGTTGTTCTCGACGCCGAAGTGGCTGAAATGCTGGTTGCCCGCGGCCTCGGCCTCGGCCGCCTTCAGCTTCATCTGTTGGCGGTCGTAGCGGTGGTAGCTGTCGCCTTCGATGATGGCGGCGCTCACGCCTTCGCGGCGGAAGATGTTCTGGAAGGTGCGCGTGACGGTGGAGGTGCCGGCCCCGCTGGAACCGGTGATGGCGATGATGGGGTGGCGTTCCGACATGGACGGGGACTCCTCGGTGGTTGTTGTTGTGGTGGGGGCGCTCAGTCGCGGAACAGCGAGCGCTCGGCGAACAGCGGGTTCGCCTTGTCCTTGTAGGTCTGCGGCTCGGCGTGGTAGCGCTCGATGCGCTCGACCTCGTTCTTCGAGCCGAACACCAGGCCGATGCGCTGGTGCAGGCCGCTGGGCTGCACACCCAGCATGGGCTCGTGCCCGGTGCTGGCGCGGCCACCGGCCTGCTCCATCACCATGCCGATCGGATTGGCTTCGTAGAGCAGGCGCAGGCGGCCCGGCTTGCCGGGGTCCTTGGTGTCGCGCGGGTACAGGAACACGCCGCCGCGCATGAGGATGCGGTGCGCCTCGGCCACCATGCTGGCGATCCAGCGCATGTTGAAGTCCTTGCCGCGCGGCCCGGTCTTGCCGGCCAGGCATTCGTCCACGTAGCGCTTGACCGGCGCTTCCCAGAAGCGGCTGTTCGAGGCGTTGATCGCGAACTCCTGCGTGTCGGCCGGGATGCGGATGTTCGGGTGCGTGAGCTTGAACTCGCCCAGGTTGGGGTCGAGCGTGAAGCCGTACACCCCGCTGCCCACGGTGAGCACGAGCATGGTGGTGGGGCCGTAGAGCGCGTAGCCGGCCGCCACCTGCTGCGTGCCGGGCTGCAGGAAGTCGTCCACCGTGAGCTCGCGGCCCTGCTCCACCACCGCGGGCGGCGCGCGCAGCACGCTGAAGATGCTGCCCACCGACACGTTCACGTCGATGTTGCTCGAACCGTCGAGCGGGTCGAACACCAGCAGGTACTTGCCGCGCGGGTACTGAGGGGGAATCGGGTACGGCGCGTCCATCTCCTCCGAGGCCATGCCCGCGAGGTGGCCGCCCCACTCGTTGGCGCGGATGAACATGTCGTTGCTGATCACGTCGAGTTTCTTCTGCGTCTCGCCCTGCACGTTGATGCTGTCGCCGCCGCCGTGGTTGCCCAGCATGTCGCCGAGCGCGCCGAACGCCACGCTGCGCGCGATCGCCTTGCAGGCCAGCGCCACGTCGAGGATGAGCGCGTTGAAGTCGCCGCTGGCGGCGGGGAAGCGGCGGCGCTCCTCGATCAGGAACTGCGTGAGCGTGGAGCGTCTGGACAGGGGCATGGCGGTCTTGGCAAAGGAAGGTGAAAAGAAGAAAAGGAAAGCAGAGGGGTCAGGTGCGCGCCGGCAGCGCGTGCCATTCGCGCAGGCGCGCCACGCTCACCTGCGACAGGTCGGGCACCACGCGCAGCGCGCCGGTGAAATCGTGGTGGGCGGTGAAGCCGTTGGGGGTGATCACGGTGCGCAGCCCGGCGGCGGTGGCGGCCTGCAGGCCGTTGGCCGAGTCCTCGAAGGCGATGCACTGTGCGGCCGGCAGGCCCATGTCGGCCAGCACCTGCAGATACACCTGCGGGTGCGGCTTCTTGACGGGCGCGGACGAGGCGTCGCCCACCGCGAGGAAGTCCGCGCGCCAGTCGGCCCCGATGGCCGAACGCAGCAGCGCGGCGATGTTGACCGGCGAGGTGGTGGTGGCGATCGCCAGGCCCAGGCCTTGCACGCGCGCCTCGTTCATGAGCGCCAGCACGCCCGGACGCAAGGCCACCGCGCCGGCGTTCACCGCGCCCTCGTAGTGCGCGGTCTTGATCTCGTGCAGGCGCTGCACGGTGGCCTGCACCGCGCCGGCGTCCACCTCGCGCAGCCCGGGCTGCACCGTGCGCCAGAAGTGCAGCATGCGTTCCTTGCCGCCCGAGATCTCCAGCAGCCTCGTGTACTGCGCGGTGTCCCAGCGCCAGTCCAGGCCCTCCTGCGCAAAGGCGTGGTTGAACGCCGCGAGGTGCACGCTTTCCGTGTCGGCAAGGGTGCCGTCCACATCGAAAATCAGGGCCTTGAGCATGCGGGAATGTTCCGGAAACGGCCGCAACACGCGGCACACGGCCCACTGTAGGGATTCGGTGAAATCAGGTAAATTCAAGATTCATTGAATTTCGATTAAGCAGAAACTGAATGAAGAACGCGACCTTCCGCCAGTTGCGCGTGTTCACCGAGGTGGCCAGGCACCTGAACTTCGCGCGCGCGGCCGAGGTGCTGCAGCTCACGCCACCCGCGGTGACCATGCAGGTGAAGGAGCTGGAAGGGCACGTGGGCCTGCCGCTGTTCGAGCGGCGCGGGCGGCAGGTCACGCTGACCACCGCCGGCGAGTCCATGCTGGTCTACGCGCGCAAGGTGCTGGCCACGCTGAAGGACGCGGAAGACGCCGCCGCGCACCTGCAGCGGCTGGAGGTGGGCACGCTCACCATCGGCATGGTGAGCACGGCCCAGTACTTCCTGCCGCGCCTGCTGGTCGAGTTTCAGCGCGAGCACCCGAGCGTGGAGATCCGGCTGGCGGTGGGCAACCGCGAGCAGTTGGTGAAGATGCTGCAGGGCAACGAGGTCGACATCGCCATCATGGGCCGCCCGCCCAACGAAATGGCCACGCGCGCCGAGCCCTTCGCCGCGCACCCGCACGTGTTCGTCGCGCCGACCGACCACCCGCTGCTCCAGGTGGGCCACCCCACGGTGGAGTCGCTCAGGCCCTACGGCTTCATCCTGCGCGAACGCGGCTCGGGCACGCGCGCGGCGATGGAGGCGTTCCTCGAGCGCGCGCGCTTGGAGCCGCGCGTGGTGATGGAGATGGCGAGCAACGAGACCATCAAGCAGGCGGTGATGGCGGGCATGGGCATCAGCTTCCTGTCGCTGCACACCATCGGCACCGAACTCGAACACCAGCTCATCGCGGTGCTCGACGTGGAGGGCTCGCCGGTGGTGCGCGCCTGGAACGTGGTGCACACGCTCTCCAAGCTGCTGTCTCCCGCGGCCGAGTCGTTCCGCTACTTCATGCTCGAGCGCGCCGAGAGCTTCCTGGCCGACCAGTACGGCCGCTTCATGCGACTGGTGCCGGCCGGCTGAGAGAACATCGCCCCCACGCTCCGCCGCTGTGCGGGTCGCTGCCCCCCGCCGTATACTCCCACCCGTGCCGCAAGGCACATCCGCTAGGGGTGTTGCCCCGGGGTTCCGACCCCGGGCGCGACTGAGAAAGTCCCTTTGAACCTGATTGAGGTAATCCTCGCGCAGGGAAGCAGGCCGATCAGCTTTCACCTCCGTCGCTCAGCGCTTCGGGGGTACTTCCGGCCCAGCCCACCTGCCACAAATTGCCTGGAGCAAATTGATGGCATCCGACCGTTCTTCCACTTCTTCCCCGGCCAACCTGGCCCTCACCCCCGTGCCCGCCGGCGACCGGGTATTCCACTTCCACGAGCACGCCGCGCTCTGGTTCAGCCTGGGCACCGGCCTGCTGGTCATGCAGATCGGCGCCTACCTGGTGCCGGCCGTGGGCACGCAGGACGCGCTGATCGCCATCGTGCTGGGCTCGCTGATCGGCGCCGGCCTGCTGGCCTGGACCGCGCGCCTGGGCTGCCAGACCGGCCTGTCCAGCGCGGGCCTGATGCACGCCACCTACGGCAGCGCCTTCGCCCGCCTGCCGGTGCTGCTCAACATCGCGCAGCTGGTCGGCTGGACCACGTTCGAGCTGGTCATCATGCAGGAGGGCACGGTCGCCATCCTCAAGCAGGCGCTGGGCGCCGAGCCCGGTGGCCTGCTCGATGGCACCAGCGGCAAGCTGCTGGCCACGCTGCTCTGGGGCGGCGTGCTGATCGCGCTCATGGCCGGCTCCATGCTCACGCTGGTGCGCCGCTTCGTGAGCCGCTTCGGCCTGCCGCTGGTGATCGCCTCGCTGGCCTGGCTCACCTGGCAGTTCGGCACGCGCCTGCAGGCGCAGGGTTTCGAGGCCTTCTGGAACCGCCCCGGCACCGGCGGCATGGGCCTGTTCTCGGCCATGGACCTGGTGATCGCGATGCCGGTGTCGTGGCTGCCGCTGGTGGCCGACTACGCGCGCCACGGCAAGCGCGCCGCCAGCACGCTGGGCGGCACCTGGCTGGGTTATGCGCTGGCCAACATCTGGTGCTATGCGCTGGGCGTGCTGGTGGTCAGCACGGTGGAGCCAGGCACCAACCTCGTGGGCGCGCTGCTGCTCGCGCAGGGCGGCCTGATCGCGCTCGGCCTGATCCTGCTCGACGAGATGGACAACGCGTATGGCGATGCGCACTCGGGCGCGGTCTCGCTGCACAGCCTGCAACCGCGCTGGGGCATCCGCGCGGCCGGCCTCGTGTTCGCCGCGGTGTGCACCGTGTTCGCGCTGCTGCTGCCGATCCACACCATCGAGCCCTTCCTGCTGCTGCTGAGCTCGGTGTTCGTGCCGCTCTATGGCGTGATCCTGGGCCGCCTGGGCACCGGCGCCGCCACCGGCACCCGGCGCTCCGTGGACTGGAGCGCGGCCGCGCTGTGGGTGCTGGGCATTGCCTGCTACCACCTGCTCGCGAAGTTCGCACCGCAGCTCGGTTCGGCCCTGCCCACGCTGGCCCTGACCTTCGCGCTGGCCGCGCTCTCGCGGCCGCGCAGCGCCGGCGGCCTCACCCCGGCCCGGGCCTGATGTTCAAGCCGCGCCGCGCTTCAGTCCCGTGCGCGCTTGTGCTGCGCCGTGGGTGCAAAGCCGTGGTTCAAAGGTCCATGGCCGGCGCCGGTGTACACGTCGGCACCCTGTTCGATGGCCTGCAGGATGTAGCTGCGCGCCAGCGCCACCGCGCGGTCCAGCGGCTCGCCCAGCGCCAGATGCGAAGCGATGGCCGAGGAGAGCGTGCAGCCCGTGCCATGCGTATTGCGGCTGTCGATGCGCGGCGAGGCCAGGCGCTGCACCGGCCCGGGGCCGGTGACCAGCAGGTCGGCCACCTCGTCGCCCGGCAGGTGCCCGCCCTTGAGCAGCACCGCCGGCGCGCCCATGGCGAGCAGGTCGCGCGCGGCGGCCTCGAGTTCGTGCGCCGCCTCGATCGGCCGGCTGAGCAACAGCGCGGCCTCGTCCAGGTTGGGCGTAACCACCGTGGCCAGCGGAAACAGCTCGTCCACCAGCACCTGCACCGTCATGGGGGTGATCAGCTGGTCACCACTGGTCGCCACCATCACAGGGTCGAGCACCACGCGCCGCACCTTGTACTGCTTCAGCGCCCAGGCCACGGTGCGCACGATGTCGGGCGCGTGCAGCATGCCGATCTTCACCGCGTCCACGCCGATGTCGTCGAACACCGCGCACAGCTGGGCCTTGAGCATCTCGGGCGGCACGCCGTGGATGGCGCTCACGCCCAGCGTGTTCTGCGCGGTCAGCGCGGTGATGGCCGTCATGCCGTAGCAGCCCAGAGCCGCGAAGGTCTTGAGGTCGGCCTGGATGCCGGCGCCGCCGCCGCTGTCGGAACCGGCGATGGACAGGACGCGGGTGTAGCGCATGGGTTCGGTTTGCATGGCGCGCATTGTGGCAGTGCCGGGGCGCATTCATGACGGTGGCGAAAAATTCCACCGCCGTGGTGCTGGGCGCCGGCCTCATGGGCCGGCTGCTGGCCTGCGCGCTGGCGCAGCGCGGGCACCGGGTCACCGTGTACGACGCCGGCGGCCCGCAGGCCGAGCATTCGGCCGCGCGCGTGGCCGCGGCCATGCTCGCGCCGCTGGCCGAATCGGCCGTGACCGAGCTCGCCGTGGTGCGCATGGGACAGCACGCGCTGGCCCGCTGGCCGCAGCTGCTGGCCACACTGGCGCAACCGGTGTTCTTCCAGCAGCTCGGCACGCTGGTGCTCTGGCACCGGCAGGACGCGGCCGAGGCCGAGCGCTTCGCCGGCCAGCTCGCGCGCACCAGCGCCGCCCTGCCCTCGCTGCCGCAGGCGCAGCGCATGAACGGCGCCGCGCTCAGTGCGCTGGAGCCTGCGCTGGCCGACCGTTTCGCACAGGGCCTGTACCTGCCCGACGAAGGCCAGCTCGACAACCGCGAGCTGCTCGCCGCGCTCGCGCACCAGATGCAGCTGCTCGGCGTGAGCGTGCACTGGCACAGCCCACACACGCCCGCCGAGGTCGACCCCGGCCCCGAGGCCTGGCTGTTCGACTGCCGTGGCCTGGGTGCGCAGCCGCAATGGAGCGCGCTGCGCGGCGTGCGCGGCGAGGTGGCGCGCATCCACGCGCCGGGTGTGGGCCTGTCGCGCCCCACGCGCCTGGTGCACCCGCGCTACCCGCTCTACATCGCGCCCAAGCCCGGCGGCATGTTCGTGATCGGCGCCACGGAGATCGAGTCCGACGACCTCTCGCCCGCCAGCGTGCGCTCCACGCTGGAGCTGCTCAGCGCGGCCTACACCGTGCACCCGGGCTTTGGCGAAGCGCGCATCGTCGAGCTGGGCGTGCAGCTGCGCCCCACCCTGCCCGACAACCTGCCCGCACTGCGTCTGAGCGCACCGCGCAGAATGGCGATCAACGGCCTGTACCGCCATGGCTTCATGATCGCGCCGGCCGTGCTCGACGCGGCGCTCGAGTTGATGGACCAGGGCCACTCACCCCTTGCCGAGCAGCTCGGCCTGACCGTGAACAGGGACCACCCCGCATGAACGTGCTCATCAACCAGGAACCCCGCGAACTGCCCGAGGGCGCGACGCTGGCGGACGCGCTGCGCGTGTGGGAGACGCCGGCCGTGTTCGCCGCGGCCGTCAACCTGCAGTTCGTGCCGCGCACCGCGTATGCGCAGCATGCGCTGGCCGACGGCGACCGCATCGAGATCATCACGCCCATCACCGGAGGCTGACCATGGACATGACCAACCCACTGACCCACGACGACCCGCTGGTGCTTTACGGCGAGGTGTTCCAGAGCCGCCTGCTGCTGGGCACCTCGCGCTACCCCTCGCCCGCCACGCTCGAAGCGGCGGTGAAGCGCGCGCAGCCCGCCATGCTCACCGCCTCGCTGCGGCGCCAGGGCGCGGCCCAGCCCGAGGCCGGCGCGGCGTTCTGGAAACTGCTGCAGGAGCTGGCCGTGCCGGTGCTGCCCAACACCGCGGGCTGCCACACCACGCAAGAGGTCATCACCACCGCGCGGATGGCGCGCGAGGTGTTCAACACGCCGTGGATCAAGCTCGAACTGATCGGCGACGACTACAGCCTGCAGCCCGACACGCTCAACCTGGTGGAATGCGCGCGCCAGCTGATCAACGACGGCTTCAAGGTGCTGCCCTACTGCACCGAAGACCTGGTGCTGTGCCAGCGCCTGGTCGACGTGGGCTGCCAGGCCGTGATGCCCTGGGCCGCGCCCATCGGCACCGGCCGCGGCCCGGTGAACCCCTACGCCATGCGCCTGCTGCGCGAGCGCCTGAGCGTGCCGCTGATCGTCGACGCCGGCCTGGGCCTGCCCTCGCACGCCTGCACCGTGATGGAGTGGGGCTACGACGCCGTGCTGCTCAACACCGCGGTGGCACTGGCGCAGTCGCCGGTGGACATGGCCGGCGCCTTCGCCGACGCGGTGCGCGCCGGCCGCGCGGCCTACCGCTCGGGCGCGATGCAGCCGCAGGACAGCGCCCAGCCCAGCACGCCCGTGATGGGCACCCCTTTCTGGCACCACAGCACATGAGCGCAGCGCAGGGCCGCTCCCAAGCAAGCTCGCACCGCAGTGCGCCGCACGGAGGTATCGCATGAGCACAACCACCACCTCCACCGAGGCGATGGCGCAGGCCATCGTGCACGCGCACCGCGACACGCTCGCCTTGCCCGTGGCCGCCGGCACCCCGGCGCCCGCGCCGGCGTCCGACGACCCCGTGTTCGTCGCCGCGCTGCAAGCCGCCCATGCGCTCGGCTTCATCGACGCCGACGCGCTCTGCGTGGCACGTGCCTGGTCGAAGCGCACGCGGCGTGTGGGCCACTTCGACCCCGCGCACTGGCCCGACGAACCGGCTGACTTCGACATGGCGCCGTTTCCGCGCCAGAACGCCTTCGCACCATGCCCGCAGGCGCTCGGCCTGTACGCGGTGATGCCCGACGCCGCGTGGACCATCCGCATGGCGCGCGCCGGCGTGCCCACCGTGCAGCTGCGCTTCAAGTCCGGCGACGCGGCGGCCATCCGCGCCGAGGTGCGCGCCACCGTGGCCGGCGTGCAGGGCACGGGCGCGCGCCTGTTCATCAACGACCACTGGCAGGAAGCCATCGATGCCGGCGCCTACGGCGTGCACCTGGGCCAGGAAGACCTGCAGGCCATGACGCCCGAAGGCCTGGCCGCCATCCGCGGCGCCGGCCTGCGCCTGGGCCTGAGCACGCACGGCTACGCCGAGATGCTGGTCGCCGACAGCCACAGCCCGAGCTACATCGCCCTGGGCGCGGTGTTCCCCACCACGCTCAAGCAGATGGCCACCGCGCCGCAGGGCACGGGCCGCCTGCGCGCCTACGCCGCGCTGCTGCGCGACACGCCACGCGTGGCCATCGGCGGCATCGACCTCGGCAGGCTGCCCGAGGTGCTGAAGGCCGACGTGGGTTCGGTGGGTGTGGTGCGCGCACTGATGGCGGCGAACGACCTCGACGCGGCCGTGGCCGCATGGAACGCCGCGCTCACACCGGCCTGAGCGGCGCGTGCGGCCCGGCGGGCAGCCGGATCTGGATGCGGTCCTGCGGCGCCACCACGCCGCCGCGCAGCACCACCGCCATCACGCCGGCCTTGCGCACCAGCTCGCCCTGTGCCGTGCGGTCGAGCACCGCGGCCATCAGGCCGCTCTGGAACCGGTCGATCTGGGTGCAGGGGTTGCGCAGTCCGGTGAGGCGCACCAGCGCCTCGGGCCCGAGGTGGAGTTCGGTGTCGGTCGGCAGGGCCAGCAGGTCGATGCCCCGGGTGGTGATGTTCTCGCCGATGTCGCCGGGCCGCACCGCATGGCCCCGCGCCGCCAGCTCGGCAAACAGCTCGGATTGCAGCAAGTGCACCTGGCGCAGGTTGGGCTGGGTCGGGTCGCGCAGCACGCGCGAGCGGTGCTGCACCGTTTCGCCGCAGTGCGCATCACCCTCCACCCCGAGGCCGGCCAGCAGCGTGATGCGCTCGAACGCGCCCTTCGAGAATTCGTGGACCGGGCTGAGGTGAACGGCGAGGACGTGTGGGCTCATCTGCGCCGGTTTGTAGCACACGCCGCCCGCGCGTTCAGGCCCGCCCGCGACGCCACACCAGGCTCATCATCGGCTTCACGCTCAGGCCGTGCAGCAGGATGGACAGCGCCACCACGATCAGCGTGAGCTGCATCAGCTGCAGCGCCAGTGCCTCGGGCAGCCCGTGCTGGATCGCGTACATCAGGTAGTACAGCGAGCCGATGCCGCGCACGCCGAACCAGCCGGTCATGCCCAGCATGCGGCGCGGCGTGCGGGTGCCCAGCAGGCCGACGAACACGCTCAGCGGGCGCGCCACGGCGAACAGGAACAGCGCCAGCCCCACGGCCGGCCAGCTCCACGAGTCGAGGTACAACGAGCCGCCGAGCAGCAGCACCAGCATGAGCTCGGACAGGCGCTCCAGGTGCTCCTTGAACACGAGCGAACCCTCGCTCACCGTGGGCGGCGACTCGGGTGGGGACTCGACCGGCGCGTCCCCTTCCAGCGGCGCGGCGGCCTGCGCGGCCGGCACGGCCAGGCCTGCGAGCTTCATCTCGGTCTGGCGCAGCGCCACGGCGGCGAAGAACACCGCGAGAAAACCCAGCGCGTGCAACTGCACGCTCACGCCGTACACGAGGGCGATCAGCCCCAGGCCCAGGAAGTCGTCGAGCAGGTGGTGCTTCTGCGGCGCGCCGCGCAGCCACCAGCCCAGGCGCGCGAGCGCCACGCCGGCCACCACACCGATGCCGACGCCGCCCGCCATGCCCCAAAGCACATCGACCAGCACCCAGCGCACCCCGCCCTCGCCCAGGCCATGCAGACCGAGCAGGCCCAGGCCGAGCATCACGAAGGGGAAGGCCGTGCCGTCGTTCATGCCGGCCTCGCTGGTGAGCGTGAAGCGCAGGCGGTCGCGGTCGCCGGGGTGGCGGCTCTGCACGTCGGTGGCCAGCACCGGGTCGGTCGGCGCCACGATGGCGCCCAGCAGGATGCCGGCGCCCAGCGGCAGGCCCAGCACGTAAAAGGCGAAGGCGGCCACCAGGCCGACGGTGATGGCCATCGACAGCGTGGCCAGCAGCAGCGGCGCGCGCCACGCCGTGAAGGCGAACGGCACCGGCATCTTCACACCGGCGGAGAACAGCGAGATCAGCACCGCCACCTCGGTCAGCACCTCCAGCAGCGGCGCTTCCTGCAGCGGGTTGAAGCGGAAGGCGTCAAGGCCGGTGGGCCCGAGCAGCAGGCCCACCGCCAGGTACAGCATGGCCGAGGTGACCGGCACGCGCTTGAGCACGGTGGACGCCACGCCCATCACGAGCAGCAGGGTGCCGACGAGGGCGAACCACTGGGCGTTGCTCATGCAACCCCCTCCGTGATTCGGACGCTGGAGCAAGCTGGGGTGGGAGGGGTGGGCGCGACACTCATGGGCACAGTGTCGTTGAAGCCGGCCGCCCGGCGCGGGTCACGCCAGCGTGCGCACCGACTTTTCGCGCGCCCACTGTCGGGTCGCGGCCGCGGCCAGGAAGGCCTTGACGTCTCCCACGCCGACCACGCCGGCATCGGGCTCGATGCCGCTGGCCATCAGCAGCGCCTGCGCGCCCGCGTCGGTGGCGATGGCCTTGAGGTGACCATAGGCATCGCGCACGAAGTCCACCGCCGCCGCCTCGCGGCACAGCGCCTTGCCGGCCGGCTCGGAGAGCACGAGCGCGACGGCGTCGAACAGCACGGAAGGTGTGCCGGCGAGCTGGCCGTCCACCGCCAGCTTCTTGCCACTGGCCAGCGTGATGCCGCCCACGCGCGGCGCGACGAGCTTCACGCGGGCGCCGGCCGCCGCAGCGGCTTTCTTCAGCGCCGCAATGGCCACACCGTCCGAGCCATCGGCCACCAGGATGGCGATGGCGCGGCCGGCCAGCGTGTCCCTGGCCTTGCCGATCAGGCTCAGGGCCGGCGACGCGGGCAGGTCCTGCACCGGCAGCGCCGGGTTGGCCGGCTCGGGCAGTTCGCTCAGGCCCAGGCCGGTGCTCACGCGCTGCGCGAGTGTCTCGTCGACCAGCCGCAGGTGGCCCACCATGGCCTGCCTCACGTGCGGGTGCTCCACCTTGGAGAGTTCGAACACCAGCGCCGAGGCCAGGTGCGCCTGCTCCGGCGCGGTCTGGCTGATCCAGAACTGGCGCGCCTGGCTGTAGTGGTCGGCGAAGCTCGCCGCGCGGGCCCGGCCCCGCGTGCCGCCCTCGTCGAGCGCCACGCTGGCGAAACCGGTGGCGCGGTCGGCGCGCGGCGCATCGCGCGCGAGCGAACTGGGCTCGTAGGCGACGCGCCCCCTGGGCTGCGCCATCTGCATGTGACCGTCGCGCTGCTGGTGCGCAAACGGGCACTTGGGCGCATTGATCGGCAGCTGTGCGAAGTTGGGCGAACCCAGGCGCGAGAGCTGCGTGTCGAGGTACGAGAACAGGCGGCCCTGCAGCAGCGGGTCGTTGGAGAAGTCGATGCCGGGCACCAGGTGCGAGGGGCAGAACGCGACCTGCTCGGTCTCGGCAAAGAAGTTGTCGGGCCAGCGGTCGAGCACCAGGCGGCCGATCACCTGCAGCGGCACCAGCTCTTCGGGAATCAGCTTGGTCGCGTCGAGGTGGTTGAACGGGAACTTGTCGGCCTCGGCCTGCGTGAACAGCTGCACCGCAAAGTCCCACTCGGCCACCTCGCCCGCGCCCAGCGCCTCAAACAGCTCGCGGCGGTGGAAGTCGGGGTCGGCGCCGGCGATCTTCACCGTCTCGTCCCACACGGTGGACTGCAGGCCCAGCCGGGGCCGCCAGTGGAACTTCACGAAGGTCGGTTCACCGGCCGCGTTGAGCAGGCGGAAGCTGTGCACGCCGAAGCCCTCGATCATGCGCAGCGAGCGCGGCAGCGTGCGGTCCGACATGATCCACATCACCATGTGCATGGACTCGGGCGTGAGCGAGATGAAATCCCAGAAGGTGTCGTGCGCGGAGGCGGCCTGCGGGAAGCCGCGGTCGGGCTCCATCTTCACCGCGTGCACCAGGTCGGGGAACTTGATCGCGTCCTGGATGAAGAAGACCGGGATGTTGTTGCCCACGATGTCCCAGTTGCCCTGCGGGGTGTAGAACTTGATGGCGAAGCCGCGCACGTCGCGCGGCGTGTCGGACGAACCCGAACCACCGGCGACGGTGGAGATGCGCGAGAACACCGGCGTCTTCACGCCGACCTCGGTCAACACCTTCGCGGTGGTGAACTCTTCGAGCGAGTGCGTGAGCTCGAAGAAGCCGTGCGCACCCGACCCACGCGCGTGCACGATGCGTTCGGGAATGCGCTCGTGGTCGAAGTGCGTGATCTTCTCGCGCAGGATGAAATCTTCCAGCAGCGTCGGGCCCTGCGGGTGGGCGCGCAACGAGTTCTGGTTGTCGGACACCGCGACGCCCTGCTGGGTCGTCAACGGCAGGTGTTCGGCGTTGGCCTGCTGGTGCAGTTCACCACCGGTGCCCAGGTGGGCGTCGTGTTCGGTTTTCATGGGTGCACTTTGGGCCGAGGCATGTCCTGCGTCGGTGCACTGCCGCACAGACCCCGGCATGCACTCGCCGTAAAAAGTCCCCTGGCGGGCCGCATGGCGTCCGCCCCAACCGCAAAGGAATCCGCATGAATTGGGACACCATTCAAGGCAACTGGAAACAGCTCACCGGCCGCGCCAAGCAGCAGTGGGGCAAGCTCACCGACGACGACCTGCAGGTGGTGGCAGGCCACCGCGACGTGCTGGCCGGCAAGATCCAGGAACGCTATGGCATCGCCAAGGACGAGGCCGAGAAACAGCTCAGCGCCTGGGAAAGCAGCGCCGACGACTCCTGGCTCGACGCCGCCGCCCATGCCAAGCCGGTGAAGCGCTCGCGCTGAGCGCAGGCCCGCTCGCTCACCCCGCAACAAGGCCCCTCAGTGGGCCTTGTTGCCGTTCATCAATTCGGTGTAGAGCTGCTTGTCGGATTCGTAGCAGCTGCAGGCCTGTGCTTCCAGCGCGGCGCGGTCGAGCACGGTGAGCTCGCCGCGGTGGTATTCGATCAGCCCGTTCTGCTGGAACTCGCTCGCGGCCTCGGTCACGCCGACGCGGCGCACCCCCAGCATCAGCGCCATGAACTCCTGCGTCACATGAAACGAGTCGGACTCCGCGCGGTCCTGGCTCATGAGCAGCCAGCGCGCCAGGCGCGGGCCGATCATGTGAAAGCGCTCGCAGGCCGAGGCCAGTGCCTGCTGGTGCAGGCGCACCATCAGGGTGTTCTGCAGCAGGCGCCGCAGCTCGGGCATGTCGTTGCTGGCCTGGCGCAGCGCCTCGGGCGGGATGCGCCAGCTCTGGCCCGCGCCCTGCACCAGCGCTCGCCAGGGCGTCTTGGCCAGGCCCAGGATCAGCTCCGCGCCGAGCATGGCTTCGCGCCCCACCATGCCCACCTCCAGCGGCGGGTGGCTGTCCACATCGATCACCAGTGAGATGAAGCCGTGTCGGGGAAAGTAGGCGTGGCTCAGCGTCTTGTCGCGCTCGCTGAGTTCGGCGGAAAGAACCAGTTCAAACGGTTCACACCGTTCCAGGAAGCGCTGGCGCACGGTTTTGGGCAGTTGTTGGATCAGGTGGTTTTCGGCATCGGCCATGGGGGGTTCACGGGTCGTTCAGCGACACCCAAAGGGGTGGCTCAGGCGGGCCGCCGGTGTTCCCTCCACCAGTGCACCCAAAAACAGTGTGGGTGCCGGGGGGTGCGCAGTCGGTCTGCCAGCGCACACAGCAGAACGCCCGGGCGCCGAAAGACGCCCGGGGCCCTCAGACAACCGGTCTCTTCAGGCGCGCCGCAACTCCAGCAGGTCCTGGCCCGTGTATTCCTGCTGCTGCGCGCGGCGGCGCCGCGCCATGGCCTTGCTCAGCGCGGCGGTGTTGAGTCCCGCCCCACGCACCCGGGTGAACAGCACGGACTGCTCACGGTCCAGGCTGGAGATCACCCAGTCGCCAATCTTCGCCACCACCTCGTCGTAGGCCTCGTCCCTGGGGCCCATCTCGTCGAGCTGCGCGATCAGCCGGTACAGCGTCTCGTGGTGGCAGAAGGCATCGAGCGCCTGCGTGTCGCAGCCCAGCTCGGAGCGCACCACCGGGTAGAAGATTTCTTCCTTGATCTGCGCGTGCAGGATCAGGGTGTCGCACAGACAGTCCACCAGCTCGGCCTTGCCCTGCACACCTTCGCGGTCCACCTGGCGCAGGCTGTCGAAATCCCGCAGCAATTGCAGGATGGCCTCGTGGTCGAGCTGCAGCTGGCTCAGCGCGTCGCGGGCACGAATGAAGGATTTGGTGCGCATGGCGTCAGGGGCCGGGTTCGATCATGGGGTGACCGCTTTCCGGTGAATGGGGCAATGCCCCATTTGTATGCCACCGGGCTGAATCCTTCTGTGCGATACCGAACACAGACGGCCGGTGTCCACCCCGTCTAGGTGGCCGGCCGGTTCGGCAGCAGGCGGTCGTACTCTTTTTTCACCACCGCGTAGCACTCGCAGGTGCGCTGCTCCAGGCCCGGGCGGTCGAGCACGCTGATGTGGCCGCGCGCGTAGCTGATCAGGCGGGCCTTCTGCAGGTTGAGGGCGGCCTCGGTCACGCCCTCGCGCCGCACGCCCAGCATGTTGGCGATCAGCTCCTGCGTCATGATCAACTCGCTGCCCGGCAAGCGGTCCAGGCTGAGCAGCAGCCAGCGGCAGAGCTGCTGGTCCAGCGAATGGTGGCGGTTGCACACCGCGGTCTGCGTCATCTGGGTGATCAGCGCCTGCGTGTAGCGCAGCATCAGGTGCATCACCGGCCCGGAGCGCTCGAACTCGGCCTTGACGGCATCGGAGCGCAGCCGGAAACCCTTGCCCGCGCTCTGCACCACGGCCCGGCTGGGCGTGGAACCGCCGCCCATGAAGATGGAGACGCCCACCACGCCCTCGAAACCGACCACCGCGATCTCGGCCGACGCACCGCTCTCGAGCACGTAGAGCAGCGACACGATGGCGCTGGTCGGGAAGCAGACATGGCTCATCTCGCTGCCCGACTCGTACAGCACCTTGCCCAGCGGCAGGTCCACCAGCTCGAGCTGGGGCAACCAGCGCTGCCACTCCGCGTCGGGGAGCGAGGCCAGCAGCTGGTTCTGCAGCGGGTTGTCGGGTGCTTTCAAGGGAAATCCCTGCATCGGTCCTGGCTTTCTTCTGGTCGTGGCAATGCCCATGGGGGCCAACTCGCGATGTTCGCGGGCGGGGCATGCGCGCGTCTGTTCGGCACCGTACACAGGATACGCCCGCCCGGTCCAGGCGGCCCGCCGGTGCCACGGCATTGTTGACCGGCCAGGCGCTGCCGCGCCGCAGGTTCACGTAAAGCTGCGGCAAAGCGCGGGCGAATGAGCGCCAACGCACAGACCCCCGAGGTACCAGGGCGCAAATTCAGGCCGCAGATTCCCCATATCTCCACACACAAGGATTCCCATGAGGCACTTCAACATCTCCTCCGCCGCGCAGCACCGCGGCATGCTGGCGGCCACCCTGGCCGTGATCGGCCTGGCCGGCTGCGCCTACCCGGTCTACGAACAACAGCCGCCGACGCAGGCGTCCACCGATTCCCGCTTCCCCGACGCACGGCAACACCCCGACGACCGGCGCGACTACCGCCGCCGCAACCAGGAACGCCTGTACGAGGTCGACGTGACCTCGGTGCGCGCGGTGGTCGGCCCGGGCGGCGGCCAGCGCTGCTGGATCGAGCGCGAGCAGGTGCAGCAGCAGCGCGCCCCGGCCAACGTGCCCGGCGCGGTGGTGGGTGGCCTCATCGGCGGCATCCTGGGCCACCAGATCGGTGGCGGCAGCGGCCGTGACATCGCCACCGTGGGTGGCGTGGTGGCAGGCGCGGCGGTCGGCTCCCAGGTGGGACGCAACAACGGCGGCCCGCAGACGCAGGACGTGCAGCGCTGCACCAGCGCCAGCAACAGCGCACCCGAGTACTGGGACGTGGGCTACAGCTTCCGTGGCGTCCAGCACCATGTGCAGATGACCTCGCCCCCCGGTCGCACCATCCTGGTCAACGGCGACGGCGAACCGCGCATCTGATCCGCCAGGCCTCGCCCGACAGATCCCCCCCTTCCCGCGCCATGAGCAAGCCCTGCTTGCCGGGCGCGGGTTTTTTTGGGCCAGACGGCCATCGGAAGGACACAAGACATGTTGAAGAACAAGGTGGTGCTGATCACCGGCGCGGGCTCCGGCATCGGCCGTGCCGTGGCGCTGGTGTGCGCGCGCGAGGGGGCTTCGCTGCTGCTCTCCGACATCGACGAAGCGGGCACCGAGGCCACCGCCGCGCTGGTGCGCGAGGTGGGCAACGAGGCCCTGGTGGTGCTCGCCGATGTGGGCGTGGCGACCGACTGCCAGATGCTGGTGGAGCGGTGCTGCTCCCACTTCGGCCGGCTCGACGTGGCCTGCAACAACGCGGGCATCAGCGGCCCGAGCCTGAACACGGCGGACTATCCGGTGGATGACTGGAACCACGTGATACAGGTCAACCTCTCGGGCGTGTTCTACGGCATGAAATACCAGATCGAGGCGATGCTGCGCACCGGCGGTGGCGCCATCGTGAACGTGGCCTCGATCCTGGGCGCGGTGGGTTTTGCCACCGCACCGGCCTACGCGGCGGCCAAACACGGCGTGGTGGGCCTCACGCACACGGCGGCGCTGGAGTACAGCGCCCAGGGCGTGCGCGTCAACGCGGTCGGCCCGGGCTTCATCCGCACGCCGATGATCGAGGCGCTCGACAACGACGAGGCGACACACGCGATGCTGGTGGCGGCCCACCCCATGGGGCGGCTGGGCGAGGCCGAGGAAGTGGCCGAGCTGGTGGTGTGGCTGGCCTCGGCGCGGGCCTCGTTCGTGACCGGCGCCTACTACCCGGTGGACGGCGGCTACCTGGCGCGCTGAGGTGCCCTCAGCACGCCGCCGGTTTCATTTGCCGAGCGCGACGTAACGGTCGGTGCGCGCGGCCAGGCGCACGGCCGGCAGGGCGGCGTGCATGGCCCGCGCGGGGCAGGCGCCGCCAAGCCAGTCGTTGGGTGTCACGAACCAGAGCGCGAGCTCGGCGTCGTCGAACACGCCCCGCAGCTCGGACAGCAGCGGCCGCATCCCCGGGTGCACCGCGGCCCGGGCCAGGTCGAACTGGAACATCGGCAGCATGCAACCCCAGGGGCTGTCGATCGTCACCACCGCGTGCGACACGATCCAGCGCGCCACCAGCGACACCGGCTGCGGCACCAGCTGCTGCACGGTGGCATCGCACTGCATCCGGATCAGCTCGGCAAGCTCGTCACCCCCGACCAGGCCACCGGTGTCGGCGAAGGCGGCGGCGGTGCTCAGCCACTGGAATGGCGGTGCCTCGTCGAACGCCGCACCGCGCCTCTCGTGCACGTGCGGCGCAGCGTCGCGCAGCCAGGGCGAGGAGGTCAGAAAATCGGGCGTCCGGGTCTGGGTCTGGGGCATGCGGGTTCTCCATCGGGCGGATGCGTCGCTGGCGTGGCGCATCACAGCCGCAGCGTGGGGCAAGCCGGGAATAAGTTCTGTGCGTTAACAGACATTTCTCGTACAAGTCGCTTCTTGTCGTCCAATAGACACATGACCACGACATCCCCTTCCCACGACAGCGCGACCGAACAGCGCCTGACCGAGCTCGAGATCAAGGCCAGCTACGCCGACGACCTGCTCGACACCCTCAACCAGCTGGTGGCGCGCCAGCAGGAACAGATCGAGCTGCTGCTGCGCGAGGTCAGCCGATTGCGCCAGCGCGGCGAGCCCGCGGCCGCGCCCGCCGCGCACAACCCGCGCGACGAGCTGCCGCCGCACTACTGACCAGCGCTCAGCGCGCCCGCGGTGCCGCGCGCCGGCGCAGGGCGTCAAGCGCCTCGATCGCCGCGCGCACGCGCGCCGGCACCAGCCGCCCGGACGGGTACACGAGGTGGATCGGCATGGGCTCGGGCCGGCAGGATGGCAGCACCTCGCGGAGCTCGCCGCTGGCCAGCGCATCCTGCGCCAGCAGGTCGGGCACCTGGCACAGGCCCATGCCGAGCCGCAGCGCCTCCAGCAGGCCTTCGGTCTCGCTGACGCGCAGATCGGGCTGCGGTGTCCATTCCACCGCCTGGCCGCGCTGGCGGAACTGCCAGGGGCGGTCGCGTCCGGTGGTGGGCAGGCGGAACACCACGGCCGCATGGCCCGCCAGGTCTTCGATGCGCCGTGGCGTGCCCCGCGCTTCCAGGTAGGCCGCGCTCGCGCACAGCACCAGGCCTTGCTGGTCCACGCGCCGCGCCACGAGCGTGGAGTCGCGCAGCGGGCCGATGCGCACGGCCAGGTCGATGCCGTCGCGCACCAGGTCCACCTGCACGTCGGTGAGCCGGATGTCCATGCGCAGCGCCGGATGGCGCTGTCGCAGGCCAGCGAGCAGCGGCATGACGAAGCGCTTGCCGTAGTAGACCGGCACATCGATGCGCAGCGTGCCGGCGGGCGACGCGCGGGTGCCGGAGGCCTCGGCCTGCAGGTCTTCCACTTCCGCGAGCACGCGCTGGCAGCGCTCGAACAGGCGCTCGCCATCGGGCGTGAGCGTCACCTGCCGCGTGGTGCGGTGAAACAGCTTGACGCCCAGGGCCTCCTCCAGGCGACCGACCGACTTGGCCAGCGTCGACGGTGCGACGCCCTGTTCGCGCGCCGCGGCAGCGAAGCCGCCGTGCTTGGCCGTCTCGGCGAACGCGATGAACTGCTGCAGACCTTGCATGGGGCATCGTCTCCATTGAGGACAAAACGTCGGCAATTTTAGGACACAGTGCCCCATTCACGAACCAATGAAAACGCCGGACACTGCGACCACCGCAGCCCGCCCGAGGTCCTGCGGCCCCGTCCACACACAGGAGATTCACATGGTCGTCATCCCGCAGCAACGCCCCGAGGCCACGCCTCTGCCGGGCATCCACCACGCCACCTGGGCCGGCTCTGCCCAGGGCCTGAGCCAGTTGTCGCTGTGGCGGCAAACCCTGGCCCCGGGCGCCGCCACGCCGCCCCACCAGCATGGCTGCGACGAGGTCGTGCTTTGCCTGGACGGCTGGGGCGAGGTCCGCACCGGCGGCCAGGTGCACCGCTTCGGCCCCGACTCCACGCTCGTGCTGCCCAGGGACCAGGTCCACGAGATCGCGAGCGTCGGGCCGATGCCGCTGGAGATCCTGGGCATCTTCCCCACCACCCAGGTGCCCACGCTGCTGCCCGATGGCCAGGCGATCGACCTGCCCTGGCGCAGCTGAGCGCATGCCGGCGCACGGCCCCGCGGCAGGCCCGGTGGTTCAGTGTTGCCCGGGCGCCGCGCCCGGCGGCCCCTTGAGCTCCACCACCGTGCCCTCGGGGTCGGTGACGTAGATCGACGGGCCCTCGCCTTCGGCGCCATTGCGTGGCTCGGTGGGCCCGGCCTCAACCCCGTACGCCCTCAACTGGCGGCGGATCGCGGCTTCGTCGAAGGGCTCCACGCGCAGGCAGAAGTGGTCGAGGTTGCGGCCCTCTGTCGCGGGT
>QZKF01000094.1 GCA_003599455.1 Comamonadaceae bacterium | reverse complement strand
GAGACCGTGCGCCGCGCCATGCCGCGCTGGTTCCAGCCGCGCGACCCGGTGCTGTTGCTCAACCAGGGGCGGCGCGCCTACAAGCACGGCGAAGACCGCGTGATCGACGGCGTGCTCGGTTGCCGCATCAGCGGCCAGACCGTGCGCCAGCTCAGCGTCAACCCCTGGCTGGAATACGGCGGCGGCATCCGCAACGGGCCGCTGGTCGACGTGGTCGGCAGCGACCTGAGCACCGACGACCTGCGCAGCGGCCAGATCCCGGCCGAGTGCGGCGCGCTGTTCTTTGAAACCCTGCTGCTGGACCCGACCACGGTCACGGTGGCGCGCGACGTGGTGGTCAAGCGCGCGGGCAAGCAGGCCACGCCGGCCCGCGCCCGGGCGCGCGTGCTCACGCCCGCCGCCGCGGGCAAACGCGTGCAGGTGGAGCAGTCGATGTGGCTGGCCGCCGCGCTCGATCCCCAGCTCGACCTGCAGGCGCTGGCGGCGGTGTCCAGCCTGCAGGGCACCCTGCCCAAGCCGCTGGCCCTGCAGTTCTGGCGCCGCCCCTGGACCCCGATCGAACTGGCCTGGGAGGTGGCGTGGTTTCCCTCGCCGGGGGCCGAGCGCGACTGGGAACTGCAGCAGACCGACTTCGCCCTGCGCGCGGGCCTGCCCACCGGCACCGAGGTGGCGGCGGCGCTCACGCTGCGCGGGCGCAGCCTGCTCACGCCGGCGGTGGCGCGCACGCTGGAGCGCCAGCTCAAGCGCTTCCTGGACGACGAGGCCAGCGGCGCGCGCGACGAAGCCACACCGGCCGAGGAGGCCGACCTCGCGCGCGTCATGCGCGACTTCGCCAGCCTCGACGTGCTGGGTGCGTCGCTCTCGGGCCTGCACGACGTGCTGATGGCCCGCTCGCCGGTGCCCGGCCAGGCCGCCACCCCGGCGCCGGACGACTGGCAGCCGCTGCCGGCCGCGAGCGCGCTCTGGCTGTTGCGCGCCGGCCATCTGCGGGTGCTGCGCGCGCGGGTGATCGACGCGTTCGGCCAGTTCCACGATCTCGCGCCCGCGGTGCTCGACGCGCCGGTGCGCTCGGAAGACTTGGTGAGCCGCGCCGGACCGGCGTTTCTGGCCATGCCGCCGCGGCTGCAGGAGCCCGCGCGCCTGATGTTCCGCCTGCTCGACGCGCAGGACGACACGCGCGAGGCCACGCGCCAGCGCTCGCCCGTGTGCGGCTGGCTGGTGCCCGACCACCTCGACGAGGCGGTGGAGGTGTTCGATGCCACCGGGCAGGCGCGGGGCCAGCTGCAGCCCGCGGACGACGGGCGCACGCTGGAATGGCAGGGCGTGCCAGGCCAGCAGGACGCGCTCGGTGCACCACCCCAGCTGGCGCAGCCGCAGCTGGCCGGTTTCGTGCAGGGCCTGCTGGACCACGGCCTGCGCGACCGCGAGCGGCTGGCGGCCGAAGCGCCGCCGAGCGAATCGGCGCTGTCCGCGCTGCTGCGCATGGTGGACGCCACGCTCTGGACCACCGACCCGGTCGGGCGCGCCGGCAATGAACACCTGAGCCTGCTGGTGGGCCACCCGCTGGCGCTGGTGCGCGCCGAGCTGCGGCTGGAGGTGCAGTCGGACCCGCGCGCCGCGGCGCTGCAGGGCGGGCTGTACGCCCCGGCGCGCACCGAGCTCGAGCGCACGCCGCTGCCGGTGCGCCTGGGCGAGGTGCTGGCGCTCGACGACGGGCTCATGGGTTACTTCGTCAACGACGACTACAGCCGCTTCTACCCGGTGCACGAATCGCTCGCGCCGCAGGCGCGGCCCAGCGGCCCCGGCGAGGGCTACCTGGGCTCCATGGCGCTGCCGCCGCAAACCGCCGCGCGCCCGGTGGAGCACCCCTACATCGACCGCGCGCCGGTGGTGGCGATACGCCCGGGCCAGCGGGTGCGGCTCACGCTGGTGCTGGACCCGCGCGGCGCGGTGCACGCCACCTGCGGCTTTCTGCCGCGCAAGAAGATCGAGCTGATGCGCGAACACGTCGCCCCGGCGCTCGAGGCGCTGGCGTTCACCTTCCGCGTCGGGCCGGTGCTGGTCGATCCCGACACCATCCGCATGCCGGTGCCCGCCGAGATCGCGGGCGGCTGGACCTGGGTGCGGCGCGTGAACGTCACCACCTGGCAGGAAGACCCGGTGGTCAAGGCCAGCCAGGACGCCTTGCTGCCCGACGTGCCGGCGATGCTCAGCGAGGGCTGGCTCAAGCTCAGCGGCTCGCTCGCCCCGCCGGCCGACACCTGAGCGCCGGCGGCGCGCCCCGCGGCATACCCCCGCACAAATGCATGATTTGAAAGCGCTTTTTCCTGCGCCGCATAAAATGCGGGGTGATGTGAAGGACCGCCATGCTCTACCCCGAACTCTTCAAGCAACTCGAATCCGTGCGCTGGGACATGGACAAGGACATCCCCTGGGACAAATTCGACGCCAGCGCCTTGACCGATGAACAGGCCCAGACCATCAAGATGAACGCCATCACCGAGTGGGCGGCGCTGCCGGCCACCGAGATGTTCCTGCGCGACAACCGCGACGACTCCGACTTCTCGGCCTTCATGTCGATCTGGTTCTTCGAGGAGCAGAAGCACTCGCTGGTGCTGATGGAATACCTGCGCCGCTTCCGCCCCGAGCTCGTGCCCACCGAACAGGAGCTGCACGACATCCGCTTCGAGTTCGACCCGGCGCCGCCACTCGAAACGCTGATGCTGCACTTCTGCGGCGAGATCCGCCTCAACCACTGGTACCGCCGCGCCAGCGAATGGCACACCGAGCCGGTGATCAAGCAGATCTATGCCACGCTGAGCCAGGACGAGGCGCGCCACGGAGGCGCCTACCTGCGCTACATGAAGCGCGCCATCGGCAAGTTCGGCGACGAGGCGCGTTCGGCCTTCGCCAAGGTGGGCGTGCTCATGGCCAGCGCGCGGCGCACCGCGCAGGCCCTGCACCCGACCAACCTGCACGTGAACAAGACCCTGTTCCCGAACGACACCATCCAGAGCCGCCTGCCCGACCCCGAGTGGCTCGAGCACTGGCTGGACAAGCAGATCAACTTCGATGCGGTGTGGGAGACGCGCGTGGTCGAGCGCATCCTGCACAACATGAGCCTGCTGATGGAGCAGAGCTTCAAGACGGTGCAGGAACTCAACCGCTTCCGCAAGTCGCTGGTGGTGCCTACGCCGTCGGCGGCCTGAGGCGCCGACGCGCCGGCAACCAGGCCGCGGCCAGCCCCAGCAGCGCGCCCCAGAACACGCCGGTGAGGTGGGCCGCCTGCACCACCGACATGTCGTTGCTCGCGTCCCAGACCACCGGCCGGGACCAGCCGCTTTCCAGCACGATCTTGGTCAGCACGCCCATCGCCAGCAGACCTCCCCAGCCGCGCCCGCCGCGCACCGGCATGCGGTCGAGCACGAGCTGCACCGCCAGCACCATGGTGCCGGCGTGCAGCAGCCCCGAAAGGCCCACCGCGTAGCCGATGTGCGGCCACAGCAGCAGCGAGGCCTGGGTCAGCGGCCAGGCCAGCAGCCAGGCGAGCGTGCAGCGCAGGCCGGGGCGCACCACCCAGCCAAAGGCCACCAGCGCCCCCAGCGCCAGCTGGTTGCTGATCAGGTGCGGCGTGTTCAGGTGCACCCAGGCGCTGGTCCAGAGCGTCCAGGCGTGGTGCGGCCAGTCGCTGGCGCGCCAGGTCAGGGCCTCCACCGCGCTGTCCCGCGCCCACCACAGCAGCATGCTGGCCACCCCGTGCACGCAGCACAGCACCAGCCAGCTGCGCGACGGGGCGCTCAGGGCGCCACGGGGTTGTCGGGTGCCGGGTCCTTCGCCAGCCACCCAGCGGTTCATGCCGGCACCGTGCGACCCAGCACGTGCTGCCACAGCGCGAGCACGGCGCGGGCCGCGTCCTCCACCTGCGCGGCGTCGACCTGCGTGGGCGCTTCGTCCAGCCGCGCGCGGTGCTGGATCTGGCGCAGCTCGCGGTAGGCGCGCGCCGCGGCCTCGCCCATGCCGGGCGCCAGCAGGCCGGCGGCCTCGGCGCGGTGCAGCAGGTTGATGTTGCCGGTGTTGGCGCGCAGCTCGGGGTGCGCGCGCGAGTGCAGCAGCACCAGGTACTGCACGGCGAACTCCACGTCGACCATGCCGCCCGGGCTGTGCTTCACATCGAACTGCGTGCCGCGCACCGGATGCGCCGCGCGCACCTTGGCGCGCATGCTGGTGATTTCTTCCGCGAGCGAGGCGGCGTCGCGCGGGGCGGTGATGACCGCCTCGCGCACGGCGTCGAAGCGGTCCGCCAGCGGTGGAGCGTGGGGGCCTTCAGCACCGCCGCCGAGCACGAAGCGCGCGCGCGTCATGGCCTGGTGCTCCCAGGTCCATGCCGTGTTGCTGCCGCGCTGCTGCTGGTAGTTGGCGTAGGCGGTGAAGCTGGTGACCAGCAGGCCCGAGTTGCCGTTGGGCCGCAGCGCGGTGTCGATCTCGAACAGGTCGCCTTCGCCGGTCTTCACCGTGAGCCAGTTGATCATCTTGCGCACGAAGGCCGCGTAGATCTCGGACGCGTTCTCGTGCTCGTCCTCGTAGACGAACACGATGTCGAGGTCGCTGCCGTAGCCCAGTTCCTTGCCGCCGAGCTTGCCGTAGCCAATGATGGCGAAGCTGGGCTCGTCGCGGTGGCGGTTCTTCAGGCGCGCCCAGCACCAGCGCGCGGTGGTGCGCAGCACCGAGTCGGCCAGCGCCGACAGGTCGTCGGCCACCTGTTCGACGGTGAGCACCTTCTCCACGTCGCGCGCCAGCGTGCGGAACACCTCGGCGTGGTGCGCGCGGCGCAGCAGGTTGAGCAGGGCTTCCTCGTCGTCCTCGCCGGTCGAGTGCAGCGCGGCGCGGCGCGCCTCGAGCTCGGCCTCGAACTGCGCGGCGTCGAAGCGGTCGGTCAGCAGCTGCTGGCTCGCGAGCTCGTCGATCACGCCCGGGTGCTTGAGCAGGTAGCGCGCGGGCCACTTCGCCGCACCGAGCAGGCGCAGCAGGCGCTCGTGCACCGAGGGCCGTTCCTGCAGCAGGGCGAGGTAACTCTCGCGGCGCAGCAGCGGCTCGATCCAGTCGGCCATGCGCAGCGCGGCTTCTTCGCTCACGCGCCCTTCGTCGAGCCAGGCACCGGTGCGCTGCACCAGGCGCACCAGGCGCGCGCGGGTGTCCTCGCGCAGTGCGAGCACACGCGGGTGGTCGCACCACTGGCCGACCTTGGCGGCGAACGCCGGCGGCAACTGCGCCAGCACGACCTGCAGGTCGTCGACCGCGCTGCGCCCGTTCGCGCCGGCCTTGCCGTTGCAGCCCTTGCCGTTGCAGCCGCCGGTGGTGGGGCCGCCGAGCAGGGTGTCGAACTCCTGCGCCACCAGCTCGCGGTGCATGTCCAGCGCGTGCAGGAAGGCGCACACGTTGGCAAAACCGAGCGTGGCGGCGAGCCAGGCCAGGTCGTCGTCGTGCGTGGGCATCACGTGGGTCTGCTGGTCGTCCAGGTACTGGATGCGGTGCTCGACCCGGCGCAGGAATTCGTAGGCCTGCGCCAGCGCCTCGGCCGTGGCGGGCGGCATCAGGCCGGCCTTGCACAGGCGTTGCAGCGCATCCAGCGTGGGGCGGGTGCGCAGCTCGGGGAACTGGCCGCCGCGCACCACCTGCAGCAGCTGCACGGTGAACTCGATTTCGCGGATGCCGCCGCGCGAGAGCTTCACGTCGTTGGAGCGCCCGGGGTTGCCCGCGGCGCGCTTGGAGGCGTGGTCGCGGATCTGGCGGTGCAGCGTGCGCAGCGCCTCGAACACCCCGTAGTCGAGGTAGCGGCGGAACACGAAGGGCAGCACGGCACCGCGCAGGGCATTGGCGCCGCGGTCTTTCACGCAGGCGGCGGGTGCGATCACGCGGCTCTTGAGCCAGGCGAAGCGTTCCCACTCGCGGCCCTGCACCTGGAAATACTCTTCGAGCGCGCCCAGCGAGACCGCGCTCGGGCCGGAGTTGCCGTTGGGCCGCAGCGCGAGGTCGACGCGGAACACGTTGCCGTGTTCGGTGGTCTCGCCCACGGTGTTGTAGATGTGCTTGACCGCCTTGCCGAAGTACTCGTGGTGGCTGATGCGGTTGCGGCCCTGCGCGTTGCCCGCGGTCTCGCCGTCCTGGTCGTACACGTAGATCAGGTCGATGTCGCTGGAGACGTTGAGTTCGCGCGCGCCGAGCTTGCCCATGCCGATCACCCACAGCCGCGCGCGCTGGGGCTGGCCCTGGGCGTCGGTGTAAAGGGGGGCGCCGTGCTGTTCGTCGAGATCGGCGAAGGCGAGCGTGCAGGCCGCGTCGAGCGCGAGCTCGGCCAGCTCGGTGACGGCGCGCGTGACCACCGCCAGCGGCGCGCCCTGCTCGCAGTCGAGCACCACCAGGCGTTCCAGCACCAACTGGCGCAACACCCGCAGCGCGGCCGGCACCGGCAGCCCGCGCTCGCGCAGCTGCGCCAGGCACAGCTGCATGCTGGCGTGCACCGGCTCGCCGGGGGGCAGGCAGGACAGTTCAGTGGGGTAGCGGCGCCGCACGCGCTGCACGAAGCGCGAGTGCTCGGCCTGGCGGTCGCGTTCCGACAGCGGCGGACAGGGGTTCACATTTGATGACAAAAGGGAAACTTCCGCTGCGGAACCTGTGGAGTGGCTGGCCGTCATAATTTGCGGTGGACATGAATCAAAGCCCGGCTCCCATCGCCCCTGCCACGCGAACCCTCAACACACTTTCGGTGGCAGCCCGGCTTTGTTTGTGGCTCGTTTTCCTGGCGTGGGGCCTGTTCGTGCTGACCTGGGCGGCCTTGAATTGGTGGATTGTGCCCCGAATCGGCGAATGGCGTCCCGAGCTGGAACGATGGGCAAGCAGCACCGTGGGGGTACCGGTGCGGGTGGGCGAGATCCGGGCCGACAACACCGGCGATGGCCAGCGCATCCTGCCCGCCTTCATGCCCACGTTCGAGCTGCGCGACGTGCAGCTGTTCGACGCGCAGGGTCGTGTCGCGCTGCACCTGCCGCTGGTGCGCACCGCGGTCTCGGTGCGCTCGCTCTGGCACGGCAACTTCGAACAGGTGGTGATCGACCGCCCGGTGCTGGACGTGCGGCGCACCGCGCAGGGCCGCATCGAGGTGGCCGGACTGGACCTCGCCGGACCGGGCGAAGACAACAGCGCTGGCGCCGACTGGTTCTTCTCCCAGAGCGAGTTCGTGATCCAGGGCGGCACGGTGCGCTGGACCGACGACCTGCGCGCCCAGCCCACGCTGGCGCTGGGCGAGCTCGCCTTCGTGGCCCGCAACACCGCGCGCACCCACCAGTTCCGGCTCGACGCCACGCCGCCGCCCGAGTGGGGCGAGCGCCTGAGCCTGCTCGGGCGCCTGCGCGAGCCGCTGATCAGCCTGGGCCGGCGCCAGGCCGACCAGCTGCCCTGGCACAGCTGGGATGGCGAGCTCTACGCCGACTTCAGCCATGTGGACGTGGCGCGCCTGCGCGCCTATGTGGACCTCTCGCCCTGGGGCGTCGAGGTGCACACCGGGCAGGGCGCGCTGCGCGCCTGGGCCGAGGTGGTCGACGGGCGCGTCGGGGGTGTCACCGCCGACCTGGCTCTGCAGGGCGTCGAAGCCCGGCTCGGCCCGCAGCTGCCGGCGCTGGCGATCGACGATCTGCAGGGCCGGCTGGCCGCGCAGTGGTCCGACGAGGGCTTCAGCCTGTCCACCGACGACCTGCGCTTTCGCACCCGCGAGGGCGTGGCCTGGCCGGGCGGCCGGCTGAGCCTGCAACACACGGCCGGGCGCGGTGGCCGCAAGGCCAGCACCGCGCTGAGCGCCGAGCGCCTGGAGCTCGCTGCGCTGGCGGCCATCGCCGGGCGCCTGCCCCTGCCCGCCGACGCGCACCGCCGTCTGGAGCAACTGCAGCCCGCGGGCCGCGTGGACGGTCTCTCGGCGCGCTGGCAGTCCGCGACCGGTGACGTCACGGCCACGGGCTGGCGCCCGGACAGCTACGAGGCGCGCGGCCGCGTGACCGGCCTGGCGCTCGCCGGCGAGCCCAGCGGCCGGATGTCGGTGACGGGGCGCTACCCCCTGCCCGGGCGGCCCGGCATCCGCGGCGCCACGGTGGACTTCGACTTCAACCGCGACGGCGGCCGCGCGCGCGTCAGCGTGGCCGACGGTGCGGTGGAACTGCCCGACGTGTTCGAGGACCCGGTCGTGCCGCTGCAGCGCCTCGAGGCCGACGCATCCTGGCGCGTGCAGGGCGAGCGCATCGAGGCGCAGCTCGACAACCTGCGCCTGGCCAATGCCGATGCCGAGGGCACGGCCCAGGTGCGCTGGCGCACCGGCGACGTGGTGCCGGGCGCCGCGGACCCGGACGCGCGGTTCCCGGGCGTGCTCGACCTCACCGCCACCCTCACGCGCGCCGACGCCACGCGCGTGCACCGCTACCTGCCGCTCACGGTCAACGCCGACGCGCGGCGCTACGTGCGCGAGGCGGTGCGCGGTGGCACGTCGAACCAGGTCACGTTCCGCGTGCAGGGCCGGGTCGACCACGTGCCGTACGACAAGCCCGGCGAGCAGGGTGAGTTCCGCATCGCCGCGCCCCTGCAGGACGTGGACTTCGACTACCTGCCGGCGTACCTGCAGACGGCGGGCGACGCGGCCTGGCCCGGCGTGCGGGGGGTGGCGGGCACGCTGCTGCTCGAGCGCGACTCGCTCAAGCTGAGCGCGCTCGAAGGCGGCGTGGCGGGCGCGCCCGGCGTGCGGCTGAGCCAGGGAAAGGTCGACATCGACCACCTCGGCAACGAAGCCGTGCTGGTGGTGGACGCGCGCGCGCAGGGCCCGGCCAACGAGGTGCTGGGTTATGTGCAGCGGTCCCCGCTCAACGCGATGACGGACCAGGTGCTGGCGCGCGCGCGCGTCGGCGGCGCGACCCAGGTCGGGTTCAACCTCAAGCTGCCCCTGGCCGATGTCCAGGCCGCGCAGGTCAGCGGCACAGCGCAGTTCGACGGCAACGACGTGCAGATCAGCCCCGACGCCCCGCTGCTCGGACGCGCCAGCGGCACGCTGGCGTTCAGCGAGCGCGGTTTTTCGGTCCGGTCCGGGCAGGCGCGTCTGTATGGCGGTGACGTCCGGTTCGAGGGCGGCTTGCGTCCCGACGCGCAGGGTGTGGCGCGGCTGCAGTTCCGCGGCCAGGGCGTGGCCAGCGCCGAGGGCCTGCGCGATGCAGCGCCGGGCTTTGTCTCGCGCCTGTTCCAGAACGCCAGCGGCAGCGCGGCCTACACCGCGCAACTGGGCTTTCGCGCCGGCGTGCCCGAGCTGCAGGTGGCGAGCAACCTGCAGGGCATGGCACTGGGCCTGCCCGCGCCGCTGAACAAGACCGTGGAAGCCACCATGCCGCTGCGCTTCGAGAACAGCGTGCTCACCGTCGCCGGCGACAGCGCGCGCACCGACCGCCTCGTTGTGCAGCTCGGTTCGCTGCTCGCGCCCACGGTGGCCCTGCAGTACGAACGCGACATCAGCACGCCCGAGCCGCGCGTGCTGCGCGGCAGCATCGCGGTGGGCCTGGAGGGCGGCGAGACCGCGCCGCTGCCGCCCGAAGGCGTGCTCGCCAACGTGCAGCTCGACCAGATCGACGCCGATGCCTGGGAGCGTGCCTTCGCCACCACCACCGGGGTGGACGTGCGCGCGGCCGCCGCCAGCACGGGCGCCGTGGCACCCCGGGCCGGCGCCGCGGCGTCGGAGCAGAACACCAGCCTGGCCTACCTGCCGACGACGCTGGCCGTGCGCACCGGCCGGCTCACGGTCGGCGGGCGCCACTTCCACCGCGTGGTGCTGGGCGGCTCGCGCGAGGGCACGCAGTGGCGCGCCAACGTCGACGCCGAAGAATTCAACGGCTATGTGGAGGTGCGGCAATCGGGCGCCGGCACGGCCGGCAGCGTGTTCGCGCGGCTGGCGCGGCTGCGGCTGGAGCCCTCGGTGGCGACCGACGTCGAGCAGCTGCTGCAGCAGCCCACCAGCGTGCCCGCGCTGGACATCGCGGTGGACGAGCTGGTGGTGTCCGGGCGCAACCTGGGCCGGGTGGAGGTGGAAGCGGTCAACCGCGGCGGACCCCTGCGCGCCGGTGAATGGCGGCTGACCAAGCTGCGGCTCGGCGTGCCCGAGGCGCGCCTGAGCGCCACCGGCAACTGGGCCGCGCTCGGCGCCCCGGCCGGCGGTGGCGCGGCCGGCCAGCGCCGCACCGCGCTGAACTTCCGGCTCGACATCGACGACTCGGGCCAGTTGCTCGCGCGCTTCGGGCGCGAAGGCCTGGTGCGCGGCGGCAAGGGCCGCATCGAGGGCAGCATCGGCTGGATCGGCGCGCCGCTGGCGATCGACTACCCCAGCCTGTCGGGCAATTTGCGGGCCGACATCGAGCGCGGCCAGTTCCTCAAGGTCGAACCCGGCGCGGGCCGCCTGCTGGGCGTGCTCAGCCTGCAGGCCCTGCCGCGCCGGCTGGTGCTCGATTTCCGCGACGTGTTCTCCGAGGGCTTCGCGTTCGACTTCGTGCGCGGCGACGCGCGCATCGAGCAGGGCGTGCTGTTCACCAACAACCTGCAGATGAAGGGCGTAAACGCAGCGGTGCTGATGGAAGGCAGCGCCGACCTGGCGCGCGAGCAGCAGGACCTGAAGGTGGTGGTGGTGCCCGAGATCAACGCCGGCACCGCCT
The DNA here is from genome assembly GCA_003599455.1 of Comamonadaceae bacterium. Classification (GTDB taxonomy): domain Bacteria; phylum Pseudomonadota; class Gammaproteobacteria; order Burkholderiales; family Burkholderiaceae_C; genus Hydrogenophaga. The sequence continues at coordinate 18,283 of QZKF01000094.1, read as the reverse complement.
CGCTGATCGCCACCGCGATCAACCCCGCCATCGGCCTGGGCACCTTCCTGGCCCAGTTCCTGTTGCGCCAGCCGCTGCAGAGCGCGACCACGCAGCAGTTCCACATCACCGGCAGCTGGGCCGACCCGCAGGTGGACAAGATCGAGCGCGTGCAGCCACCGGCCGCGGCCGCGGCGCGCGATCCCGCCACGGGCACACTGCAGTAAGCTGTCAGGCCTGCGCGGCTGGTCCGCCATCGCCCGCACCGACCGAAAGGACACCGCATGAAAGTCGCCGCCATCCAGATGGTCTCGGGCATCAGCCTGGACGCCAACCTCAGCGAGGCCCTGCGCCTGCTGCGCCAGGCCGCCAGCGCCGGGGCCGAGCTCGCGGTGCTGCCCGAGTACTTCTGCTTCATGGGCGCCAAGGACGAAGACAAGCTGGTGCTGGCCGAAACGCCGGGCCTGGGCAAGGTGCAGGACTTCCTGTCGGACGCCGCGCGCGACCTCAAGCTCTGGGTGGTGGGCGGCACGCTGCCCATGGCGACCGAGGACCCGACCCACGCGGCCAACGCCTCGCTGGCCTACAGCCCGCGTGGCGAATGCGCCAGCCGCTACGACAAGATCCACCTGTTCCGCTACGACAACGGCCGCGAGCACTACGACGAGGCCGCCGTGCTGCGCGCCGGCGAGACCCCGACCGTGTTCGAGTGCCGCGACCACAGCGGACAGGACTGGCGCGTGGGCCAGAGCGTGTGCTACGACCTGCGCTTCGGCGAGCTCTACCGCATGCTCGCGGCCGACATCCTGCTCGTGCCCTCGGCCTTCACCCACACCACCGGGCAGGCGCACTGGGAGGTGCTGCTGCGCGCCCGCGCGATCGAGAACCAGGCCTTCGTGATCGCCAGCGCGCAGGGCGGCGTGCACGAGAACGGCCGCCGCACCTGGGGCCACAGCATGGTGATCGACCCCTGGGGCGAGGTGATGGCCATGCAGGCCGAAGGCCCGGGCGTGGTGCTGGCCGACCTGGACATCGAGCGCCTGCGCGGCGTGCGCGAGCAACTGCCCTCGCTGCAGCACCGCCGCCTCTGAACCCCCCGACGATGGAGCGCCCGCATCTGCGCAGCGAATGGCGCGAAGGTCTGCGCTCGCGCCGCTGGCGCCTGTGGGCCGCCCTGCTGCTGCTGGTGCTGCTGCTGCTGGCGGTGCTGGTGTTCCTGGCGGCCGAGTACGAGGAGTCGCGCGACCAGGCTGCGCTGGAGCAGGACGCCGCGGCCGTCGCCAGCGACATCCGGGGCAACCTGGTGCGCAATGTGCAGACGCTGCAGTCGCTGCACAGCGTGGCGCCCACCGCCGACTCCTGGGACGGCCCGGCGGCCGAGCTGCTGGTGCAGCACCGCGAGCTGGTGCGGCTGGAATGGCGCGACGCCCAGCAGCGCCTGATCGCGCACCGCGACACGCCCTTTCTCTCCGACCTGTTCGGCTACCTCGACCGCGACCAGGCCCTGCCCGAGGTGAGCCTGGCCTGCGACAACGCCCGGCGCCTGTCGGGGCCGGCCTATTCCAGCAGCTACTTCTGGCCGCTGCGAGATGGCAAGGGCCTGGAGATGATGGAGATGTGCCTGCCGGTGGCGCGCGCCGGCTCGCCCAGCGGCTTCCTGGTGGCCACCTACTCGCTGCCCGGCATGCTCGCCGAGCTGACCAACAAGGACCTGCTGCGCGGCCGCGGCCTGGCCTTCAACGAGGCCGACGGCACCCGCCTGGCCCTGTACAGCGTGGTGCCCGGTTCGCGCCGTACCTTCACCGCCCGCACCGTGCTCGACCTGCCCGGCCACACCCTGCTGCTGCAGCTGCAAAGCCCGCGCCTGGTGCGCGGCCTGTTCCCCAACGTGCTCACCGCCGTGATCGGCGCGCTCTCGCTGGCGCTGCTGTCGGTGCTGTTCCTGCTCGGGCGCGACATCCGCCGCCGCCAGCGCGCCGAGCTCGACGTGGCCGAGGCGCTGGCGTTTCGCAAGGCCATGGAAGACTCGCTGGTGACCGGCCTGCGCGCGCGCGACATGCAGGGCCGCATCACCTATGTGAACCCGGCCTTCTGCGACATGGTGGGCCTGAGCGCGGAGCAGCTGGTGGGCACCGGCCTGCCCGCGCCCTGGTGGCCGCCCGAGCTGGTCGACGAATACCAGCAGCGCCAGATGGTGCGGCTGGCCGGGCAGGTGCTGCCGCGCGAGGGCTACGAGTCGGTGTTCCAGCGGCCCGACGGCACGCGGTTCCCGGTGCTCATCATCGAAGCCCCGCTGATCGACGCGGTGGGCAAGCAGACCGGCTTCATGAGCGCCATCCTCGACCTGACCGAGCAACGCCGCGTCGAAGACCTCAACCGCACCTCGCAGGAACGCCTGCAGGCCACCGCGCGCCTGGCCACCGTGGGCGAGATGGCCTCGCTGCTGAGCCACGAACTCAACCAGCCGCTGGCCGCGATCTCCAGCTACGCCAGCGGCACGCTCAACCTGCTGGAGCAGCCCGCGGGCCACGCGGCCGAGGTGGGCCAGGTGCAGGCCGACCTGGTGCAGGCGATGCAGCGCATCGGCGAGCAGGCCGAGCGCGCGGGGCGCGTCATCAAGAGCGTGGCCGACTTCGTGCGGCGGCGCGAGCAGGTGCGCGAGGCCGTCACGCCGCAAAGCCTGATCGATGCCATCCAGCCGCTGCTGGGTTTGCAGGCCAAGAAGCAGGGCATCCGGCTGCAGATCCACATCGCGCCGGGCTGCCCGCCGGTGCTGTGCGACCGCACCATGGTCGAACAGGTGCTGCTCAACCTCGCGCGCAACGGCGTGCAGGCGATGCCGGTCGGCGACCCGTCACCGCACTCGGGCCTGCGCGTGTTGCGCGTGGACGTGGGGCAGGACCGCCTGCATTCGGGCGAGGCGCCGGGCGGGCAGCCGCAGAAGGCCTGGGTTGCGTTCTCCGTCACCGACCACGGCCTGGGCCTGAGCGCCGAGGTGCAGGCCAAGCTGTTCACGCCGTTCTTCACCACCCGCGCCGAGGGCATGGGCCTGGGCCTGAGCCTGTGCCGCACGGTGATCGAGCAGCACGGCGGCGCGCTCACGCACGAGCCGGCGCAGCCCCGGGGCACGGTGTTCCGGTTCACGCTGCCGGTGGCACCGGCGTGAACCCCGCCCTTATCATCCGCCCATGACGCAGCACCCCGACGCCAAGATCTACCTGGTCGACGACGACGCGGGTGTGCGCGAGGCGCTGGCCTGGCTGCTGCGCACGCGGCGGCTGCTGAGCGAAGGCTACGACAGCGCCGAGGCCTTCGCGGCCGATGCCGGCGTCTGGCGCGAGGCGCCGGGCGCACCGTGCTGCGTGCTGCTCGACGTGCGCATGCCCGGCATGAGCGGGCTGTCGCTGTTCGAGCGCCTGCTCGCCCTGCCCTGGCAGGCGGCGGTGCCGGTGATCTTTCTTTCGGGCCACGCCGACGTGCCCACCGCGGTCGACGCCGTCAAGCGCGGGGCGTTCGATTTCTGCGAGAAGCCGTTCTCCGACAACGCGCTGGTCGACCGGGTCGAGCAGGCGCTCGACCGCTCGGCCCAGGTGCTGGCCCAGCGGCGCGTGCAACGCGAGCTGCAGCAGCGGCTGGACAGCCTGACCGAGCGCGAGCGCGACGTGATGGACCTGGTGATCGCGGGCCTGCCCAACAAGCTCGTGGCCGACCAGCTCAACATCAGCGTGCGCACGGTGGAGGTCCACCGCTCGCGTGTGTTCGACAAGATGGGCGTGAAGTCGGCGGTCGAGCTGGCCAACGTGCTGCGCCCGCCATGAAGCGCGGGCGACTCAGTCGCGCGGCGGCGGTGCCGCCTTGTCCTGTTTCTCGCGTTCCGCCGCATCGGGCAGTTCGCCCTTCTTGCGCCCGGAAAACATGGTCCACCACACGATGAACACCAGCAACAGCAGCGCGCCGAGCGCTTCAAGCAACAACAAGGTCATGGATCGGTACGCAAGGTCGTCGGGGTGGGGTGGTGGGGCGAGCGGGTGGTCGGCATGGCGCCTGGGACTCGCAGCCCTGATTGTAGGAAGCCTCGCGGCCTGCGCGGTCGACCCGCGGTCCTATCCCCTGCCCCCCGCCACGCCTTCGGTGCCATCGCCGCCCGGCGACGCGTCGCTGCCCGCGCCGCTGCAGCGCGGCAAGAGCCTGTGGGTGCCGGTGCGCTGGAGCGAGCTGCCGGGCTGGGGCCAGGACAGCCTGCACGAGGTGTGGAACGCCTGGGTGCGCGGCTGCGAGCGGCCGGCACCGGGGCACGCCGCTCCATGCGCCGAACTGCGCCAGCTCTCCATCGGCACCGCGGCCGAGCAGAAGGCCTGGGTGGAGCGCCGCTTCCAGCCCTACCGCGTGACCGAGCCCGACGGCAGCGTGCCCGCCGGCCTGCTCACCGGGTATTACGAGCCCATCATGGCCGCGAGCCGCACGCCCACCGCCACCTACCGCGTGCCGCTGTACGCGCCGCCGACCGGCCTGCGCCCAGGGCAGCCCTGGTACAGCCGCCAGGAGATCGACACCCTGCCGGCCGCGCAGGCCGCGCTGCAGGGCCGCGCCGTGGCCTGGCTGGCCGACCCCATCGACGCGCTGATCCTGCAGATCCAGGGCTCGGGCCGGCTCAACGTGGTGGAGGCCGACGGCCGTGCGCGCCAGGTGCGCGTGGCCTTCGCCGCGCACAACGGCCATCCGTACCAGAGCGTGGGGCGCTGGCTGCTGGACCAGCGCGCCATCAACGAGGCCTCGTGGACCTCGATCAAGGCCTGGGCGGCGCAGAACCCGCAGCGCCTCAACGAGATGCTGTGGAGCAACCCGCGCACGGTGTTCTTCCGAGAAGAAGTCTTGTCCGAATTCGATGCGCGCTTCGGCCCGCGCGGCGCGCAGGGCGTGCCGCTCACGCCCGGGCGCTCGATCGCGGTCGATCCGCAGAGCATTCCCTACGGCACGCCGGTGTGGCTGGCCTCAACTGGAGCGACCTTGAACGTGCAGAAACTCGTGATGGCGCAGGACACCGGCGGCGCCATCGTGGGCGCGGTGCGCGCCGACCTGTTCACCGGCTGGGGGGGCTGGACCGACGAGGCCTACCTCACGGCCGCGGCGCTCAAGCAGCCGCTGCAGATGTGGGCGCTGCTGCCGCGCTGACGCAGAAGCCACCGGCTGCCAGGGTGGCCGCCACTGGGCGCGGGTTCTCGCGCCGGGCAGGCCGTGTCGATTTGGGGTACGGTCGTTCGTCGATGGCATACGGGGCGCTCACAGGGGGCGCGCCGACCGGTCAACCCAACAGGAGTGAAGACATGTCCTACATCGATGGTTTCGTGATCGCAGTCCCCACCGCCAACAAACAGAAGTTCATCGAACACGCGCGCCATTTCGACGGCTTGTTCATCGAGCTGGGCGCCATCCGCGTGATCGAGGGCTGGGGCGACGACGTCCCCGACGGCAAAGTCACCGACTTCCGCCGCGCGGTCCAGGCCACGGCCGAGGAAACGGTGGCCTTTTCGTGGGTCGAATGGCCGGACAAGGCCACGCGCGACGCCGGCATGAAGAAGATGATGGAAGACCCGCGCATGGACCCGTCCACACCCGGCAACCCGCCCATGCCCTTCGACGGCAAACGCATGATCTTCGGCGGCTTCGAACAGGTGGTCGAAGTGAAGGCTTGAGCAGCGCGTGGGGCCTGGCTACAGCGCCGTGATGTCGGTCCGCACCGGCCAGCGCAGGGCGCCGGTGGTGGCGCTTTGCGCCGTCGCGTCGAACTCGTGCTGCAGCAGCAGCGTGTAGCGGCCCGGGCGGGGCGTGCAGAGGCGGTAGCCGTCGTGCACCGCATCGAGCGTGATGCCGCTGCCTTGCGGTGTGTGCAGTCGCCAGGCGTCGACCTCGGGAGCGCTCATGCGCAAGGTGACGCAGAAGCCGCGCTTCATGTTGGACACCACCACCAGCCGCTGCTGGGCGCTCCAGTCGCCATCGGCCTCGGCGTCCATCAACGCCGGGTGGCTGTTCTCCAGCACCTGCATGACGGGCGGGATGATGATGCGGAATTCCAGCGAGGCGCCGGCCTTGCCCTGTTGCACCAGCACGCTCTCGCCGATGCTGGTCGCGGGGATCAGCATCAGGACACTGGCAGCCAGTGCCGGCAGGAGGAGGCGCGTGGAGGCGGGCATGACCCACTATCGACCTCCCCCGCATGAACTTGAATCCCCCATTCGTGTAGGCGGCGGGGGCCGCCGCGCGAAAACGCGGCCTTTGTTACTCGTTTCGCTGCACCGGAATGCTCAGCGTCACGCTCTCGCGCAGGCGCACGTCCACCTTCGCCTGCCCTTCATCGACCACGTTCCAGGGCAGCGGCAGCGTCTCGCCGCGCACGCTCACGGTGCGCGGCCCGCTGGCGACGAACGGGAACTCGAAACGGCCCTGGCTGTCGGTGCGCACGGCATAGCGGTTGTCCAGGAAGACGGTCACGTTGGGCACGCCGGTCTCGCTCGCTTCCTGCGTGCCGTTGCGGTTGGCGTCGAAGTACACCGCGCCCGCGATGCGCCCGCCGCCGTCGGCGGCCTTGCCGCCCAGCGGCACGTTGCGGCTGCCGCCTTCGAGTTCGTAGCGCAGCACGGCGTAGAAAGATCGGTCCGACTCCGGGGTAACCAGCGTGAGCGGCGGCGCCAGCGGGTCGAGCGAGGTGTTGAAACGGCTGCGCCCGGTGGTGCGGTTGTAGTTGCCCTCCAGGCTCCAGCGGGCGTCGATGCGCCAGTTGGCGCCCAGGTTCAGGCTGTGGCGGCGCTGGCCGGAATCGCTGTGCTCGGTGTTGAGGTTGCCGCGCAGGCTGGCCTTGTTCGTGAGCGGTGCGGACACGCTCAGCGCGGCGCTCCACACCGATTCCGCCGCCTGGCTCTGGTACGCGCTGTAGGCGCCGGCGCCCAGGCTGGTGGAGAGTGCCCAGCCCTGCGGCACCTGCCATTCGTGGTCCCAGGTCAGCCAGCGCGAGTCGGCTTCGTTGTCGCCGTGGGTGAACTCCAGGCGCAGGCCGCTGGTGCCCCAGCCGTTCTGGAAGCGCCAGTCGCCGTAGTTGCTCCAGGCGTTGCCGTCGAAGCGGCGCACGGTGGAGCCTGCGCCCAGGGTGTGGTCGCGGTTGAGGCGCCAGCGCGCCGAGCCGGTGGCGAAGAAGCCACTGCCGCGGCTGCGGTTGCTGACCGAGTCCAGCCAGTCGATCGAGCCCTCGGCCGACCACTGGCGCGTGCGCCAGCTGGACCGCAGGTAGGCGCCCACCAGATCGCTGGCCAGGGGCAGCTGCGCCCAGGTGAGGTCGGGCTCGAGCCGGTACGCGCCCACGCCGTGCTTGCGCGGCCCGTCGTCCCATTCGCTGTCGATCCAGAAGCCGCTGCGCGCGCCGGCCACGTCGCTGGCCTGCGTGCTCACCACTTGGCCCTGGATGCGGTGTTCCGCGCCCTCGTGCCGCAGGGCCAGCAGGGTGGAGTTCGCGTCGACGATGTCGCTCGCCTGGGTCGGCAGGTCCAGGCGGGACACCTTGCGCGCGTCCTCGTGCTGCAGCGCGACGGTCCAGCCCTGGTTCGACAGCGGGTTGGCACCGTCCGCGTCGAGGCGCCATTGGCCGCCGAACGAGCTGCGTTGGCCGGCCAGCCGGCGAAAGCCGCTCGCGGGCAGGAAGTCCAGCCGTCCGGGCTCGCCGGTGCTGGCCTGCAGTTGCACGCCGCTGCCGGGGTTTTCCCATTCGGTGCTCGCGCCTTGCAGGACGGCAGACGGCAGGTAGATGCGCGCGGGCAGCCGCAGGATGTCGGGGGTCGGCGCGTTGATCACGCCGAGCTCGTTGCTCATCAGCCAGCCATTGGTCAGCGGCATGGCGCGCTGGCGCAGCGTGAGCGTGCCGCTGCTGTCGCGCGGCGCGTAGGTGCCGTCGACCGAGAGCGTGCCGTGGTTGGGGGTTTCCAGCAGGCCGTAGATGCCGTAGCCGATGCGGGTCTTGCGGGTCTGGTCGAACGGCTGGGTGCCCAGCCGCGTTTCCAGCCGCAGGAAGCGCGGCCAGCCGGTGCGGTCGTAGGCTTCGGCATCGCCCTCGTTGACGGGCTCGGGCGGCAGGCCTTCGATCACCCGGTCCTCATAGGCCGGTGCGCTGGCGCCGTTGGCGGCGGGCGGCGTGGGTGGGTTCTGTGCCCAGGCGCAAAGCCAGGGAGTCGATGCACCCAGGAGCGCCAGCAGGCAGTGGCTCGGGCGCGGCACCAGCCCCCTCATGGAGCGAAGCTCGCGTCCAGCGGCAGGCGGTTCTTGCCCCATTCCAGGTTGCCCTTGACCGTCAGCGGAAAGCGGACGGCGGGCGCGGCCTTGCCATCTTCGGTCACTGGCGTGATCGCGACGCTGCGCGTCTCGCCCGGCAGGATCGGCAAGTCGGCGGGCGCCATCTCGAAGCGCGCGCCGCTGGCATCGGTGCCGTTCACGAAGCCTTCGACGCGACCGTGGGCGTTGCCGCGGTTGCGCACGTCGACCACGGCGGTGGGTGTGCCATTGACGGTCACCACGCGGGTGGCGGTGATTTCCAGCAGCGGTGCCGCGTCACCGATGGTCGCGTACACGATCACGCCGATGCGGCCCCCGACGGGGAAGTTGACGTCACCCTGCACGCGTGCGGGCTCCAGGCCTTCGATCATCAGCGCGAAGCGGCATTCGCGCGCCGGGGTGCCGGGCGGGGGTGTGATCTCGAAGCGGTAGCGGTAGCGCGCGCCGGGCTCGATCGTCAGCTCGCGCCGCTCGACCGCCACCCAGGGACGGCAGCTGTCGGCGGCGAGCGCGTCGCTGAAGGCCACCGAGTTGTCCGGCAGGAAAGCCCAGTCGTTGGTGTAGACGCGGTAGTTGCCCTTCTGCTGCCCCACGTGCTGGATCTCCACCACCTGCCGCAGGTTCTGGCCGGGTGCCACCTGCACCTCGAAACGCGGTGGCGTGATGTAGGCCGCGAAGCCCTGCGCCAGCGCACCGACCGGCGCCGTGGTCAGGGCAACGGCGCAGGCCCAGCCCGGCAGCGTGCGGAAAGGATGGCGCAGAGGTCTCGGGAATGCAGCAAACATGGGGAAATCAGTCGACATCCAGTTCGAAATGGAAATTCAGGCGCCGGGTGTTCGACTGCCAGTCGGGGTTGGAGCGCAGGCGCACCTGAAACTGGTCTTCCAGCGTGGGGCTGGAGATCTGCCCGGCGAACACCAGGGTGCGCTCGCCCGACACCAGGCGGCCCGGCTGCAGCCGGCCCTGGGTGGTCCAGACGGCTTCGACGTTGGAGGCCTGGTCGCGCGGCAGCACCATGTAGACGCGCCCGCTGCGGCCGACCCAGTTCCGGGTGTCGATGCGGATGTTGACGCGCAGCCAGGCCTCCATGCCGCCGGCGAAGGACTGGCCCGGCGTCAGGGGCAGCCACTGCATCTGCACGTTGGGCGGCACGGTGTGGCTCAGGGAGTCGTCCAGCCGGTGCGGGTTGGCCCAGGCGGACGCGGCCATCAGGCCGCCGACCGCTGCAATGGCCAGGCGTTTGCGCAGGCTCATGGGCTGCTGAGGGTGTAGGTCACCCGCCCGTTGTAGGTGCCTGCGGCCCGCACCGCGCTGTTGGCGTAGCTGTAGGTGTGGCAGTTTTCGAGGTAGGTGTTGCCCGGTACCGTGGCGAGGGTCTGCGTGCCGCCGTTGAAGGTGCCGGCCGGGATCACGTTGGGCACGCCGCTGCCCGGGGCGGAGACGGTCCAGCTGATCTGGGTGAAGGGGATGGTGTCGCCCGCGGCGCTGGTGAGGTTGGCGGGCGAGGAGACGGTCAGCGTGGCGCTGGCGGCGCCACTGTTGCGGCGGTAGCCGGCACCGACCATGAGCTGGCTGGCGGGCGTCGGGCAGGTGTTGTTGCCATCGCCGTACAGGCTGATGGACTGGGTGCTGTCGCTGGTCATGGCCAGGGCCGTGCCGTTGCCCAGTTGTGCCGTGGGCACCGTGACCTGCACCAGGTTGATCGGGCCACTGGTGCCGGCGGCGCCGTTCAAGGTGCCGCTGGCGCCACTCACCGTGCCGTTGCCCACGTGCAGGAACAGGCGGCGGCTGCCCGAGGTGATCGTCAGCGACCAGGCGTGCGCGGCGGCCATTTCCGCGAGGCACAGCAAGGCCAGGCAAGCGCCGGCCGCTGGGCGGAAGTGGCGGGAGCGGGGCGTGCGCTTCATGGTGTCATTGTGACCGTGGCTGTCCGAGAAAGCTCCCTGGCCGCCCTGTCTCTGGAGGTGCAGGGCTGGTGCCTGAAATGGCGACGGAGGGTTGCGCTGCGCAAACCCTCCGTGAGGCCGGTGGCCGCGCACGCGCCGCCACCTCAAGGTTTGCCGTGCAGGCTCAGGGCATGGAGGCGGTGTAGGTCACGCGGCCGTTGGTCGTGCCGTAGGTGCCCGGTGCCACCACGGCCGTGTTGGCGTAGCTGAAGGTCCAGTTGGCCGAGCGGTCGGTGATCTTGGTGCCGGAAGACAGCGTCACGTTGCTGCCGGCGCCGGTGCCCGTGGCCGGAATGACGGGGCTGGGCAGGGCAGCCAGGCTGCTGGTGGCGGTGATTTCTGACCAAGGGATGGTGTCGGCAGTGCCGTTCGTCAGCGCGCCGGTGGTGGCGGCGGTCAGGCTCACCTGGCCGTTGTTGCCCACCACGCGCACAGGAACCACGTTGCCCGTGATGGCGCCGGCGGCGGCACCGGTGCCCACGGCGGCCGGGTTGGTCGTGTAGTCGAAGGTCACGGTGTCGATCGTGGCGTTGGTGGCCGGGGTGGCGGCCGCGGCGCCCGTGCCCACACCCAGGAAGAGCACGCGCGGAACGATGACGCGGAAGTCCAGGCGGGCGACGGCGCTGCCCGCGCCGGTGATCAGCTGGGACTCGGCCGAGGCCAGCAGGGGGGTGGCCAGGGCGAGGGCCAGGGTGGACTTGAGCAGCAGGGAAGTTTTCACGACGTTTCCTTGAAATAGGCTACAAAAATGTGGTCTGAGCACTTTCCGGTACGCGGCCCACGGGTTGGTGATGGGGGGATGTTACGGAAAGTCACCGGTCCGGGCAAGGTGCCAGGAGGAAAAATTTCACACATTTCAAGCACTTACGGCGACTTTGTTAACCAACGGTCAAAAACAAAAGATGGACGGCGAAAAAAGTGTTCAAGTTCACGCGCCTTTTGCCGTGCTTGTACTTCTGGTTAACAGGTGAGACAACGGAAGTGCGCTGCCGGACTTCACCTCGCCCAGGGAAAAGCTGGTGTGCAGATCCTTGACGTTGGGCAGGTTGATCAAGACCTCGCGGGCGAACTGGCTGAAGTGGTTGAGGTCGCGGCTGACCACCTGCAGCTCGAAGGTGCCCGAGCCGCTGATGTAGTGGCAGGAGACCACCTCCGGCAGGTTGCGGATCGCGTTCTCCAGGCTGCGCGTGACGTCGCCGCTGTTGCGGTCGGCGTCCAGGCGCACGAAGGCCAGCACGCCCAGGCCGATCTTTTCGCGGTCGATCTCGGCGCGGTAGCCGCGGATGAAGCCCGCCTCCTCCAGCGCGCGCACGCGCCGCCAGCAGGGCGCGGCCGACAGGCCCACGCGCTGGGCCAGTTCGGCGTTGGTGAGGCGACCGTCGTTTTGCAGTTCTTGCAGGATGCCGATGTCAAACTTGTCGAGTGTTTCCATAAGTGCCATTTTCGAGAATGAATCTTTCTCAATGATCGGCAAAACGGGCACGAAACGCAAACACCTATCGCGCGGCGGGGCATACACTGTGCGCCACACTGGGGGCGTGCATCTATCCGGCGCGCGCCCCTGTTCACGACCCGCCCACGAAGCAGGCCCCACATTCCCCACGGAGACAAGCCGATGAACGCCCCCCTGCCCGAACACATCCGCCGCGCGCTGGACACCGTGACGCTGGACGACAAATACGCGCTCGACCACGGCCGCGCCTTCATGAGCGGCGTGCAGGCGCTGGTGAAGCTGCCCATGCTGCAGCGCCAGCGCGACGCGCTGGTGGGCAAGAACACCGCGGGCTTCATCAGCGGCTACCGCGGCTCGCCGCTGGGGGGCTACGACCAGGCGCTGCAAAAGGCCGCGCCCTACCTCAAGGCGCAGAACATCGTGTTCCAGCCCGGGGTGAACGAGGAACTGGCCGCCACCGCGCTGTGGGGCACGCAGCAGCTGGGCTTCGCGCCGCCCGGCAGCAACCGGTTCGATGGTGTGTTCGGCATCTGGTACGGCAAGGGCCCGGGCGTGGACCGCTGCTCCGACGTGTTCAAGCACGCCAACATGGCCGGCACCACGCCCTGGGGCGGCGTGATCGCGGTGGCCGGCGACGACCACGTGGCCAAGAGCTCGACCGCCGCGCACCAGAGCGACCACATCTTCAAGGCCTGCGGCCTGCCGGTGTTCTTCCCCACTTCGGTGCAGGACATCCTCGACCTGGGCCTGCACGCCATCGCCATGAGCCGCTTCAGCGGCGTGTGGGCCGGCATGAAGACGATCCAGGAGATCGTGGAATCGAGCGCCACCGCCGTCATCGACCCCGATCGCGTGAACATCGTGGTGCCCGAGTTCGTCATGCCGCCCGGTGGCGTGCACATCCGCTGGCCCGACCATGCGCTGGACCAGGAAGCGCGCCTGTTCGACTTCAAGTGGTACGCCGCGCTGGCCTACATCCGCGCCAACAAGCTCAACCACAACGTGATCGCCGGGCCGAACGACCGTTTCGGCCTGATCGCCAGCGGCAAGGCCTACAACGACACGCGCCAGGCCCTGCTGGACCTCGGCCTGGACGACGAGACCTGCCGCCGCATCGGCCTGCGCCTGCACAAGGTGGCGGTGGTCTGGCCGCTGGAGGCGCAGACCACGCGCGAATTCGCCACCGGCCTGCGCGAGATCCTGGTGGTGGAAGAGAAGCGCCAGGTCATCGAGTACCAGCTGAAGGAAGAGCTCTACAACTGGCGCCCCGACGTGCGGCCCAACGTGCTCGGCAAGTTTGAAGAGGTCGAAGGCGACTTCAGTGGCGGCGAGTGGTCCATGCCGAACCCCAGCGAGCGCACCCTGCTGCGCGCCAACGCCGACCTGTCGCCCGCGATCATCTCGCGTGCCATTGCCAAGCGCCTGAAGAAGATGGGCGGTGTGCCGGAGGACGTGATGGCGCGCATCGACGCGCAACTGGCCATCCTGACCGCGCAGGAGCAGTCCATGCAGACCCTGCTCACGCAGGGCGTGGCCGGCGCCGAGCGCCAGCCCTGGTTCTGCTCGGGCTGCCCGCACAACACCAGCACCAAGGTGCCCGAGGGTTCGCGCGCCATGGCCGGCATCGGCTGCCATTTCATGAGCATCTGGATGGACCGCGCCACCGTGGGCTTCACCCAGATGGGCGGCGAGGGCGTGCCGTGGGTCGGCCAGCAGCCGTTCAGCCACGACCAGCACATGTTCGCCAACCTGGGCGACGGCACCTACTTCCACAGCGGCCTGCTGGCGGTGCGCCAGAGCATCGCGGCCGGCGTGAACATCACCTACAAGATCCTCTACAACGACGCGGTCGCCATGACCGGTGGCCAGCAGGTGGGCGAGCGCCCCGAGGGTCACAGCGTGGTGCAGATCGCGCAGAGCATGCGCGCCGAGGGCGCGGTCAAGATCACCATCGTGACCGATGAGCCGGAAAAGTACGAGAGCGTGAAGGGCCTGCCCGAGGGCATTGCGATCCAGCACCGCGACCTGCTGGACGCCGTGCAGAGGGAGTTCCGCGAGATCAAGGGCACCACGGTCATCATCTACGACCAGACCTGCGCCACCGAAAAACGCCGCCGCCGCAAGCGCGGCACCCTGGTCGATCCGGCCAAGCGCGTGGTCATCAACGAGCTGGTGTGCGAGGGCTGCGGCGATTGCGGCGTGCAGTCCAACTGCCTGTCGGTCGAGCCGCTGGAAACCGAGTTCGGCCGCAAGCGCACCATCAACCAGAGCAGCTGCAACAAGGACTACTCGTGTGTGAAGGGCTTCTGCCCGAGTTTCATCACGGTCGAGGGCGGCCAGCTGCGCAAGAAGGACAAGAAGGGCGCCGCGCCCGAATGGACCGGTGGCGCGCTGCCCGCACCGGTGCTGCCGGTGTTGGGTGCGGAAGCCTGGGGTGTGATCGTGGCCGGCGTTGGTGGCACTGGCGTGATCACCATCGGGCAGCTGCTCGGCGTGGCCGCGCACCTGGAAGGCAAGGGCATCGTCACGCAGGACGCGGCGGGCCTGGCGCAGAAGGGTGGCGCGACCTGGAGCCACGTGCTCATCGGCGCGCGGCAGGACGACATCCGCACCACACGCGTCGCCGCCGCCTCGGCCGACCTGATCATCGGCTGCGACCCGATCGTGAGCGCCAACAAGGAGACCTGGCAGCGCCTGCGCGCCGGCCGCACCCACGTGGCCCTGAACGTGAGCGCCACGCCCACGGCGGCCTTCGTGAAGAACCCCGACTGGCAGAACCCGGCGCAGGCCTGCGTGGATGCGCTGGTGCACAGCCTGGGGGCCGAATCGGTGGGCGCGTTCGACGCCGAAACCGCCGCCACGCGCTTGATGGGCGACAGCCTGTACACCAACCCCATGATGCTGGGCTACGCGTGGCAAAAGGGCTGGTTGCCGCTGGAGCTGGAATCGCTGATGCGCGCGATCGAGCTCAACGCGGTGCAGGTGGACAAGAACAAGGCCGCGTTCGAATGGGGCCGCCGCGCCGCGCACCACCCGCAGGCCGTGGCCGCGCTGTGGCAGAAGGCCGGTGCCGGCGAGCAGGTGATCCAGTTCAAGAAGCGCGACTCGCTCGACGAACTGATCGCGCGCCGCGTCGAGTTCCTCACCGGCTACCAGAACGCCGGCCACGCGGCGCAGTACCGCGCCTTCGTTGATCGCGTGCGCGCGGCCGAGGCCCCGCTGGGCAAGACGGTGCTGAGCGAGGCCGTGGTGCGCAACCTGTTCAAGCTCATGGCCTACAAGGACGAGTACGAGGTGGCCCGCCTGCACAGCGATCCGGCCTTCCACGCCCGCCTGGCCAGCCAGTTCGAAGGCGACTTCAAGCTCAAGGTGCACCTGGCGCCGCCGCTGATCGCCAAAAAGAACGAGCGCGGTGAACTGGTCAAGCAGCCGTTCGGCCCTTACATGTTCAGCGCGTTCAAATGGCTGGCGCGCTTCAAGGGCCTGCGCGGCACCGCGCTGGACATCTTCGGCCGCACCGAGGAGCGCCGCACCGAGCGTGCCCTGATCGGCGAGTACCGCGCCGACATCGAGGCGCTGCTGCCTGCGCTCAACGCCGCCAACCTGGAGCTGGCGGCGGAGATCGCCCGCATCCCCGAGCAGATCAAGGGTTTTGGTCACGTGAAGGAGCGCAACCTGGCCGCCGCGCGCAGCCGCCGCGACGCCCTGCAGGCACAGTGGCGCCAGCCCGTACCGGCCGAGGCGCTGGCCCGGGCCGCCTGACCCCGACGGCGTCAACCCCGACGCATACAATCGCGGGTTGAGTTCAAACCGCCCGGCGGCGCCCTTCAGGCGCCCCGGGCCTTTGACATTTCTGTGACCCTGAACCTGTTGGAGACTCCCGTGTTCATTTCTTCCGCTTACGCCCAAGCCGCCGCTGGTGGCGACACCCAGTCCACCATCCTGGGCATGCTGCCCCTGGTGCTGATGTTCGTGGTGCTGTATTTCGTGATGATCCGCCCCCAGATGAAGCGCCAGAAGGAGCACAAGGCCATGGTCGAGGCCCTGGCCAAGGGCGACGAGGTCGTCACCGCCGGTGGCTTCCTCGGCAAGGTGTCCAAAATTGGCGAAATCTATGTGGGCGTGGAACTTGCCGACGGCATGGAAGTCCAGATGCAGCGCACCGCCGTCGTGCAGGTGCTGCCCAAGGGCACGATCAAAAGCGTTTGAGCGTGGCCATCCGGCGCCGATGCGTCTGCGCCGGACCCTCCGAAACGTCCTTCATCGCCTCCGCTGACACATTCCCGGCCCCAGGTCCGGCATCACCATGAACCGTTACCCGCTGTGGAAGTACGCGATCATCCTGGTCGCCCTGCTGATCAGTGCGCTCTATGCGCTGCCCAACCTGTTCGGCGAATCACCGGCCGTGCAGGTGTCGGCGGCCCGGTCCACGGTGCGCATCGACAGCGGCACGGTCACCCGTGTGGAACAGGCGCTCGCGGCGCAGGGCGTCAATGCCGCGCTGATCCAGCTCGACGCCAACTCGGTCAAGGCCCGGTTCGAGAGCACCGACGACCAGCTCAAGGCGCGCGATGCGCTGGAGAAGGCGCTCAACCCCGACCCGGCCGACGCCGGCCACGTGGTCGCGCTCAACCTGCTGCCACGCACCCCGTCCTGGCTCGCGTCTCTGGGCGCCTCGCCCATGTACCTCGGCCTGGACCTGCGCGGTGGCGTGCACTTCATGTTGCAGGTCGACATGGCTGCGGCCCTGCAGCGCCGCGCCGACGTGCTGGTCGCCGACCTGCGCACCCTGCTGCGCGAAAAGGGTGTGCGCCATGGCGGCATCGGCCGCAACGGCCAGACCATCGAACTGCGCGCCGGCGACGCCCAGACGCTGGGCGCCGCGCAAGACCTGATCCGTGAACAGTTTCCCGACCTGCAGGTCACCGCGACACCCGACTTCCGCCTGATCGGCACGATCAGCCCCGAGGCAGCCCGCCGCGTGCAGGACCAGGCCCTCAAGCAGAACATCACCACCCTGCACAACCGCATCAACGAACTCGGCGTGGCCGAGCCGGTGATCCAGCAGCAAGGCGCCGACCGCATCGTGGTGCAGCTGCCCGGCGTGCAGGACACGGCCAAGGCCAAGGACATCCTGGGTCGCACCGCCACCCTGGAAGTGCGCATGGTGGACGAAAGCGTCGAGGGCCAGGCGGCCGAGCGCGGCACCGGCCCGGTGCCCTTCGGTGCCGAGCGCTACCCCGAGCGCGACGGCCGCGCGGTCATCGTCAAGCGCGACGTGCTGCTCACCGGCGAGAACCTCACCGATGCGCAGGCCGGATTCGACAGCCAGACCCAGGAAGCCGCGGTGCACCTCACGCTGGATGCCAAGGGCGCGCGCATCTTCCGCGACGTCACGCGCGACAACGTCGGCAAGCGCATGGCCATCATCCTGTTCGAAAAGGGCCGGGGCGAGGTCGTCACCGCGCCGGTGATTCGCGGCGAAATTGGTGGCGGCCGGGTCCAGATTTCGGGCGCCATGACCACGGTCGAGGCCAGCGACACGGCCCTGCTGCTGCGCGCCGGTTCGCTGGCCGCGCCGATGGAAATCGTCGAGGAGCGCACCATCGGCCCCAGCCTGGGTGCGGAGAACATCGCCAAGGGTTTCAACAGCGTGATGTGGGGCTTCGCCGTCATCGTGCTGTTCATGTGCGTCTACTACATGCTGTTCGGCGCGTTCTCCAGCATCGCCCTGGGTTTCAACCTGCTGCTGCTGGTGTCGCTGCTGTCCATGCTGCAGGCCACGCTCACCCTGCCCGGCATCGCCGCCATGGCGCTGGCGCTGGGCATGGCGATCGACTCCAACGTGCTGATCAACGAACGCGTGCGCGAAGAACTGCGCCGCGGCGCTTCGCCGCAGGTGGCGATCAACACCGGCTACGAGCACGCCTGGGGCACCATCCTGGACTCCAACGTCACCTCGCTGATCGCCGGCCTGGCCCTGCTGATCTTCGGTTCGGGCCCGGTGCGCGGTTTTGCGGTGGTGCATTGCCTGGGCATCGTCACCAGCATGTTCTCGTCGGTGTTCTTCTCGCGCGGCCTCGTCAACCTCTGGTACGGCCGCCAGAAGAAACTCAAGACCGTGTCCATCGGCACCGTCTGGCGCCCCGATGGCCAGACCCCCGCCGCCAAAGCCGACTGAACCAGGAACCGCCGTATGGAACTCTTTCGCATCCGCCGCGACATCCCGTTCATGAAGAACGCGCTGGTGCTCAACGCGATCTCCTTCATCACTTTCGTTGCCGCCGTCTTTTTCCTGACCACCCGTGGCCTGCACCTGTCCGTCGAGTTCACCGGCGGCACCGTCATGGAGGTGGCCTACGAACAACCCGCCGACCTGGAGTCGGTGCGCAAGGTGATCGAGTCGCTGGGCTATGCCGACGTGCCGGTGCAGAACTTCGGCACCTCGCGCGACGTGCTGCTGCGCCTGCCGGTCCAGGCCGGCCAGTCGTCCGGCCAGCAGAGCGAGACGGTGCTGGCGGCTTTGAAGGCGCAGAACCCGACCGTGGCGCTGCGCCGCACCGAGTTCGTCGGCCCGCAGGTGGGTCAGGAG
>QZKF01000073.1 GCA_003599455.1 Comamonadaceae bacterium | reverse complement strand
TGCGCGCGCCCACGCAGGGCCTCGCGCTGGACCGGCACAACGTGTTCTTCCGCGCCGACTACGCCAGCGAGTTCCACGACATCTTCCAGCGCGGCCGCCTGCCGCAACAGCCCACCGTGTACCTGTGCGCGCAGGACCGCGGCACCGACGACCAGACCGCGCCCGCCGGCGCGGAGCGCCTGCTCTGCCTGGTGAACGCGCCGGCCGCCGGCGACCAGGACACCATCACCCACGAGGCGATTGAACAATGCGAGAACACCAGCTTTGCCCTGCTGCGGCGCTGTGGCCTGACGATCCAGCGCACCGGGCACGCAACCCTGCGCACCACGCCGATGGACTTTCACCGGCTCTTTCCGGCCACGGGGGGCGCGCTGTATGGACAGGCGACCCACGGCTGGACCTCGGCCTTCAGCCGGCCTGGCGCCAGCACACCGGTGCCGGGCCTCTTTCTGGCGGGGGGGAGCGTCCACCCGGGCCCGGGGGTTCCCATGGCGGCCCTCTCGGGCCAACAGGCGGCCGCGGCGCTGATGGCGAGCCCCGCTTTGACCAGGTGGTGCCCGCCGGTGGTTACCTCTGGTGGTACATCGACGCCCTGAGCGACGACGGCGCATTCGGCCTGAGCATCATCGCCTTCGTGGGCAGCGTGTTTTCGCCCTACTACGCCTGGGCGCGGCGCGGCGGCCCCGCCAGCCCCGACAACCACTGCGCGCTCAACGTGGCGCTGTACAGCCGCGGCGCGAAACGCTGGTCCATGACCGAGCGCGGCGCGCGCCACAACGCGCGCGACCGCACGCACCTGCGCATCGGCCCGAGCCAGCTCGAATGGGACGGCCAGGCCCTCAACATCCACATCGACGAGGTCGGCGTGCCGATCCCGCGCCGCATCCGCGGCCACATCCGTCTGCACCCGCGCCAGCTCTTCAACTTCAGCACGCCGCTGGACGCCGCGGGCCGCCACCGCTGGGGTCCGCTGGCGCCGCACGCGCGCATCGAGGTGAGCCTGCAGCACCCGGCACAGCGCTGGCGCGGCCACGCCTATCTCGATTCGAACGAAGGCGACGAACCCATCGAGCGCGCGTTCAGCGAATGGGACTGGTCGCGCAGCGCCATGCGCGACGGCAGCACCGCCGTGCTGTACGACGTGGAGCCGGGCCGGGACAACGGCCGCCTGCTGGCCCTGCGCTTCGGCCGCCACGGCAGCGTGGCGCCATTCGAAGCGCCGCCGGTGCAGGCGCTGCCGCGCACCGCCTGGCGCATCGCCCGCCGCCTGCGCAGCGACGCGCCCGTGCAGGTGGTGCAGCAGCTGGAAGACACCCCCTTCTACCAGCGCGCCGTGCTGCGCAGCAGCCTCATGGGCGAGACCGTGAGCAGCTTCCACGAAACGCTGAACGTGCCGCGCCTGGTGTCGCCACTGGTGCAGGCCATGCTGCCCTGGCGCATGCCACGGCGCGGCTGATCCGCGAAGGGGGACGCGCGTGGCGGCCGGTTCAGGGCTCGCCGATGTCCTCGTTCCAGAGCTGAGGCTCGGCGGCAATGAAGTCGCGCATGAGGGCCACGCAGGTCGGGTCCTGCAGCACCTCCACCGCCACGCCGCGGCCGCGCAGCCAGCCCTCTTCGCCCATGAAGGTCTGGTTCTCCCCCACCACCACCTTCGGAATGCCGTAGAGCGCGATCGCGCCGCTGCACATGGGGCATGGCGACAGCGTGGTGTAGATCACCGCGTCCTTGTACACGTGCGCCGGCTGGCGGCCCGCGTTCTCGAACGCGTCCATCTCGCCGTGCAGGATGGCGCTGCCCTGCTGCACACGCCGGTTGTGGCCCCGGCCGATGATGCGGCCCTGGTACACGATGACCGAGCCAATCGGAATGCCCCCCTCCTCGCGCCCGAGCCGGGCTTCGTCGATGGCGGCTTGCATGAACGGGTCCATGGGAGTCCTTTCTGGGGTGACTGGGGGAGATGACGGCGCGGGGTTGATTGTGAGCAGTTGGACTACAGCGGCTCGAACCCTGAAGCCGCAGGTGACACCACGGAGACGAACACCAGAGGCTCGCTCCCGTTGTTGTAGACGCCGTGCACTTCATTGCGGTGTGCGACCACCACATCGCCTGAAACGATGGGTGTTGAATCTCCCGTTGCGGCGACCTGGTACTCACCGCGGCCGGAAATGATGGTCCATGTGTCCTGGCCTTCCGGGTGAACGTGCGCTGAAATTCGCTGACCGGGCTTCACGTGCCAGGCGACGATCACCGCGTCGGCTGACTCGGTGATGACCGAGCGAACTGGCTCACCATCTGCCGGTTGCAGGAAGTCAGCAACCTTGAACATGCGTTGCGTTTTCATTGTGGCTCCAGGGCGTGTGCGATGTGGGACAAAAGCAAGAAGCGCGCCGCACGGACATGGCGGATCTCGCGGCACAGCCTCAGGCTGCTCCGGCTTGGGACGAGAGCCTGGCCTCAGTTCCGCACCGCCCCTCGCAGCTTCACACCATCCGCATCGCCAGCTGCCACAGCGCCAGCCGGTGCGCGGCGGCCAGAGCGTCGACGGATGGGTTGGCCAGTTCGACGCTGAAGTCGGCCGCGCCGAGCGTGGGGGCCGCGGCGCTGGTGCGGGCGTCGGTCAGCCACCAGCGGGCCTGCAGGCGCAGCGCGCGGCGCGCCTCGTCGGCCATCAGCGTGACGATCTCCAAGCGCAGGCGCCGGGCCACGGCCACACCGGCGGGAACCGGGGCGCGCCACACCAGGCCCTCGCCGCGCAGCACGGCGAGGTCGGCCACCAGCAGGCGCGGGATGCTGTCGCGCAGGGGCTCGGCCCAGCGGTGGCCCGCCAGCGCCTGCAGGCCGGCCGCGCCGCTGGAGACCATCAGCGTGTCGCGGTCCAGCGCGCCGGGCAGCGTGACCGCGCCCGACACCTCCCACAGCGCGCCGTCGCCCGGCCGCGGTGCGGGCTTCGGCCCGGGCGGCTCGCCGCGCAACTCGTACCAGCGTGTCGCCACGGGGTTGCTGGCGCAGGCGGCCAGCAGCCACGGCGCCATGCACACGCCGCTCACGGCCAGGCGGCGCTTCATTGCGGCTCCTTGCGGCCGCGCAACAGCGCGTCGGGTTGCTGTTCGAGCGCTTCGGCCAGGTCGCGCAGCGCGCGCGCCGCCCGAGAGAGGTCGTCCAGCGCGCGGTCGGCACCGAGCATGAGCGTGGAGTCGCTCGACGTGGTCTCGCGCAGCGCGGTCGCGGTGCGCGCCACCTCGTCCGCGGCGCGCTGCAGGTTCTGCACCAGCGGCGCGTCGGGCGCGAGCAGGTCCGATACCCGCTCCGAGGTGCGGCCCAGCCCGACGGCGGTGCTGTCCACCGACTTCGCGGCCTTGCCGGTGGCGTCCATCGCCACGCGCGTGGACACCAGCGAGCGCTGCAGTTCGTCGGCCAGCGGATCGAGCCGCTGGTCCAGCCGCGACGACATGCGCTTGAACGAGGCCGTGATCTCGGCCAGGTCGTCCAGGGCCTGCTTGAGCTGCGGGCCCGACACCACCGCGCGGGCCGAGGCGGCAATGGCCGAGATGTCTTCGGCGACGCGGCGGAAGTCCATGCCGTCGAACTGGTCGCGCAGGTTCTGGATGGCGGTCGCGGTGGTTGGGATTTCGGTGGCGCCGCGGTAGGTGCCGCGCAGGCTGCCCACGCGCTGCGGGCGCAGGTCCAGGTCCACATACAGCAGACCGGTGAGCAGGCTCTGCATGGACAGCTGCGCGCTCAGGCCGCGCTCCACCAGCGCGGGCAGGGCCAGGCCCACGTCGCCATCGGAGCGCTTGCCGTCCAGGCCGCTGACGGCGTCGCTGTCGAGCGCGGCCACCACCGGGATCGAGAAGCTGTCGGTGGCGCGGTCGTAGAAGACCTCGATGGACTCCACGCTGCCGACGCGCACCCCGCGGAACACCACCGGTGCGCCGACCTGCAGGCCATAGACCGATCCGCTGAAATGCATGACGGTGCGCTCCTTGCGTGTGAAGTAGCTGTTGCCCGCGAGGGCGATGATGGCGGTGGCGATCAGGGCGATGCCGGCGACGACGAAGCTGCCGATCAGCGTGGGGCTCAGCTGGCGCTTCATGCGCGTGCTCCCTCGTCGGGCCCGGCGCCGCGGCGCAGGAACGCCTGCACGCCTTCGGGGCCGTCGCGCTTCAATACATCGGGCGGGCCAAGCGCGGTCATGGTCTTGCTCTCGGCGTCGAGAAACAGCAGGCGGTCGGCCACGGCGAAGATGCTGTGCAGCTCGTGGCTGACCATCACCACCGTGGTCCGCAGGTCGTCGCGCAGGTGCAGGATCAGGTCGTCCAGGTGCGCGGCGGCCAAGGGGTCGAGGCCGGCGGAGGGCTCGTCGAGAAACAGCAGCGGCGGGTTCAGCGCCAGGGCCCGCGCGATGGCGGCGCGCTTCTTCATGCCGCCGCTGAGCGTGGCGGGTTCGGCCTCGAAGCTGTCCGCCAGCCCCACCAGCGCGAGCTTGAAGCGCGCCTCCTGCTCGCACTGCCGTGCGCTCATGCCGGTGAACATCTGCAGCGGCAGCATCACGTTCTCGCCCACGGTCATGCTGCTCCACAGGGCGCCCGCCTGGAAGGTGACGCCGAAGGTCCGGCGCAGCGCGTCGGCCGCGTCGGGATCGGGCGCGTACAGGTCGCGCGTGCCGTACATCACCCGGCCGGCCGCGGGCGCGTGCAGGCCGATGAGGTGGCGCAGCAGCGTGCTCTTGCCGCAGCCGCTGCCGCCGGCAATGGCCAGCACCTCGCCGGGTTCGATGTCGAAGGTCAGGTCGCGCTGGATCACCACGTCGCCATACGCCATGGTCAGCGCCTCCACCTGCACCAGCGGCGCGCTCGCGCGTGGCGGGCTGGCGTCTTGCGCCACGTGGGGAGGGATCAACACCGTGTTGTTCATGCGCGCTACCAGTTGAGCCGTTGAAAGACCACCGTGAGCGTGGACGCCGCCACCACGATCCACACGATGGCCTGCACCACCGAGGCGGTGGTGGCGTCTCCCACGGCCTGCGCGCTGCGCCCGGCCGCCATGCCCTGCCGGCAACCCGCCAGGCCCACCAGCACCGAATACACCGTGCCCTTGAGCAGGCCCACCACCACGTGCGGCAGTGTCAAGGCCTGGGCGCTCGCGTACACGTACTCCAGCGGCGTGACGCCATAGATGCCCACCGCCACCAGCCAGCCCACGGCCATACCGACCAGCGCCGCGAAGGCGGTGAGCATGGGCCCCACGATCAGCAGCGCGAGCACGCGCGGCAACACCAGGAAGTCGATGGGGTTCACGCCCAGCGTGGCCAGCGCGTCCACTTCCTCGTTGGCGCGCATGCTGCCGATCTGCGCCGCGAAGGCCGCGCCCACGCGACCGGCGAGCACGATGCCCACCAGCAGCGCCGCCACCTCGCGCACCACGCCCACCGTGACCAGGTCCGCGATGTAGCTCTGCGCGCCGAAGCGCTGCAGCTGCGCCGCGCCCATGTAGGCCACGATGAGGCCAACCAGAAAACTCACGAGCGCCACGATGGGCAGGCTGCGTGGTCCCGTCTGCTCGATCTGCCACGCGAGGTCCGAAAACCGCATGTCGCTGGTGCCTCGCAACAGACGCCCCACCGAGTACAGCACCTCGCCCACGAAGGTCAGCGACTGGCGCCACTCGCCCCACCAGGCCGTGGTGTTCGCGCCCAGCGTCGCCACGCGTCCGGGCGCGCTGGCCACCGGTGCGGCCACCCTGGAGGTGGTGCCGAGCGCGAGCGCCACGATCTGCTGCAGGCCTTGCGGCAGGCCCTGCAGGTCCAGCCGCATCTGCTGGCGCGCGAGCGGGTCGAGCTGTTGCCACAGGGACGAGGCCAGGCCCGCGTCCCACGAGCGCAGCGCCTGTGCGTCGATGCGGATGTCGGTGGGGTTTGCGATGACTGGCGCCTCGGGCAGCGTGCCCGTGCTGTCGCGCCACTCACCGTCCAGTGTGAGCACCCATGCGTCACCTTGTTGCAGCCAGCTCGCGCGCGGGGCAGGCGCCGCATTACCCACGCGCGTTGCGTCCGGCAAGGGGCGCCCAGCCTGCGCGGCATTCATTCAATAACCCATTCATCGCAAGACACTAGGTTCTGCCCCCGAGACCGTCTGTGCGATGACGCACATTCCGGGCCATCGTACGCCTTTATTTTTCGGGCCGGAACTCCACTCTGCGCGCACGGTTCAAACCGCGGGTGACCACACAACCAAGCCCCTACCGACCCACGCGCACCACGTGGATCGTGGGCGGAATGACCGCGGCGCTGGTGCTCGGCATCGCGGCGGGTGAAGCGAGTGGCTGGCCGTTCCTGAGACAGCCGCTCGAAAACGCGATGACACGCGCCGCCGCCGTGCCGGTGCAGCTGCAGGGCGCCGTCAAGCTGCACCTGCTGTGGCGCCCGCGCCTGGAGGTGGAGCACCTGCGCATCGCCTCCGACCCCCGCTTTGAAGTGCCGCACCTGCTCGACGCCCGGCGCGTCACGCTGGCCTGGAGCTGGGGCGATGTGTGGCGGTGGCGCCGTGGCGAGCGCCTGCGCATCGAGGCCTTGCAGGCGGATGAGCTCGAAGCGCACCTGGTGCGCAGCGCCGACCGCAGCGCCAACTGGCAACTCGGCGCGGACCCCGCGCCGAAAGACCCGGACGAAGACGACTTCGCCGGGCTGCCGCGCTTCGGCTCGCTCACCGTCGGCCAGGGCCTGATCGCCTGGACCGACGTGGTGCAGGACGTGGACATGAAGATCCAGCTGCAGGGCCGCGAAGGCGAGACCGTGAGCGCCCAGCGCTCGGGCTATGAAGCGCTGTTCAGCGGCCGCTACCGCGCCCTGCCGGTGAAGCTGCAGGTGCAGGCCGGCGGCACCCTGCCCTTGCTGCAGGACGCCGATGTCGCGACGCGCGCGCCCTGGGTGCCGATGCGCGTGGAAGGCAGCGTGGCCTCGTCGCGCCTGCTGTTCGACGGCCAGGCCGCGGCCCTGCTCGGCACGCCGCGGCTGCAGGGCGCCCTGCAGTTCAAGGGGCCGTCGCTCGCGGCCGTGGGCAAGCCGCTGGGCATCACGCTGCCCGATACCCCGCCGTTCGACCTGCGCGGCGAGTTGCAGCACGAAGGCGGCGCCTGGCGACTGCAGGCCTCGCGCGCCACCATCGGCAGCAGCCGCCTGCGGGGCGACCTGCTCTACGACCGCCGCACACAGCCACCCCGCCTCAGCGGCCTGCTGGCGGGCCCCAAGCTCGCCCTGGCCGACCTCGGGCCGGCCATCGGCACACGCGGTCCCGCCGCCGCCGAACCCAACAGCAGCGGACGCGTGCTGCCGCAGCGCCGTTTCGACCTGCCCTCGCTGAAAGCGATGGACGCCGACGTGCAGGTCAACATCGACGAGGTGGACTTCGGCACCGAGAAGATGGCGTCCTTGCGCCAGCTGCAGACGCGCCTGCGCCTGCAGGCGGGCGTGTTGCGCCTGGAAGAACTGCAGGCCGCGGTATCGGGCGGCTCGGTCAAGGGCCTGACCCAGCTCGACGCCAACGCCAGCCCGGCCCGCTGGGAGGCCCGGCTGGATTTCGCGGGCATCGACCTCGCAGGCTGGCTGCGCGGCCTGCGGCCGGCCTCGGCACCGGGTGACGCGCCCGCTGCCACCGCGACGAAGGCCTTGAAGCGCGAACGCGAGCAGGCCCGCCAGGGCGGCGACCAGCCGGTTCAGGCCTACCTCACCGGGGTGCTGTCGGGCAACCTGCAGGTGCGTGGCGAGGGCCGCTCCACCGCGGAGATCCTGGGCACGCTGGACGGTCCGCTCAACCTGCGGCTGCGCGACGGCACGCTGTCCTACCTGGCCACCGAGGCCATGGGCCTGGACGTGGCGCAGGCGCTGGGCGTGGTGATCCAGGGCGATCGCCCGCTGCCGCTGCGCTGCGCGCGCTTCGACCTGGTGGCGCGCCAGGGCGTGATCGAGCCCACGCTGGCGGTGATGGACAACGCGGACAGCACCATCTGGATCACCGGCCAGGTGAGCCTGCGCGACGAATCGCTGGCGCTGCGCGCCGTCACCCGGCCCAAGGACTGGTCGCCGCTGTCGCTGAGAACGCCGATCACCGTGAAAGGCACGCTGGGCAAACCCGACGTGGGCATCGAGGCCCAGGGGCTGGCGGGTCGCGTGCTCGGCGCTCTGGCGCTGGGCGCGGCCGTCGGGCCCGCCGCGGCCTTGCTGCCTTTCATCGAACAAGGCCGTGAGGGCGCGGCCGACCCGTGCAACCCGCCCGCCGTGGCGGCCGCGGCGCCGGCAGCGACGCCACCGAAGAAGCCCTAGTCTGGCGCGCTCGCCTTGGGCGGTTCGTCGTGCGCCGGTGCCACGTCGTCGCGAATGCGGCGGCCCACGCGCCGCAGGGACACCAGTACCACCAGCACGAAGGCCGTGGCCAGCAACGCGGTGCTCTCGCGCCCCAGCCCGGCGGCAATGCCGAGCGCGGCCGTGACCCAGATGCTCGCCGCCGTGGTCAGGCCATGGATGCGGCCCTCTTCGCTCACCTTCAGCACCGCACCGGCACCCAGAAAACCGATGCCGGCCACCACGCCCTGCACGATGCGGCTGAGCGCGTCCGGCGTCATGCCGGCCTCGGCGGGCACCAGCACGAAGAGCGCCGCGCCGAGCGACACCAGCATGTGGGTGCGCAGCCCCGCCTCGGCGTCCCGGCGTTCGCGGTCCCAGCCGATGGCCGCGCCCACGAGCAGGGCCACGCTCATGCGCAAGGCCACGCGCGTCACCTGCTCCACGTCGAGCAGGTCGGAGAACTCGGCCTGCACGGTGGCCAGCACGGTGTCGAGAACGGTCATGGTCAATCGGTGGGAAAGGTGGCGGTGTCCGGGCCGTGCATCTTGCACGGAAATCCCGCCGGTGGCACGAAGCCGCTCAGCCCACCTCGACCTGCGCCGCCCGCCGGCGCCGCCAGGTGGCCGGCGGCACGCCGTACTCGCGGCGGAACGCGCGGATGAAGGCGGTGTCGGTCTGGTAGCCGACGTCTTCGGCGATGCGCGCCAGCGGCGCGTTGCTGCGGCACAGCAGGTTGGCCGCGAGCATCATGCGCCACTGGATCAGGTACTGCATGGGCGAGCTTCCCACCAGGTGCTGGAAGCGCTCGGCCAGCACCGAGCGCGAGGTGCCGGCGTCGCGCGCGAGTTCGTCCAGCGTCCAGGCGTGTGCCGGGCGCTGGTGCAGCGCGTTGAGCGCGCCGCCCACGACGCGGTCGCCCAGGCCCGCCAGCCAGCCGGTGCGGCCCGCGCTCTGCTCGTTGATGTAGAGCCGCAGCACCTCGATGAACAGCACCTCGGCCAGCTTGGCGAGCACGCCCGCGCCACCGGGCCTCGGCGAACGCGCCTCGGCCAGCGCGTAGCGCACCGAGGCCTCGAGCCAGATGCCGGCGTTGGAGCCGCGCACGTTCACCTTCACCAGCGGCGGCAGGCCAGCCAGCAGCAGGCGCGCGAGCCGCGCGTCGCAGGCCAGGTAGCCGCAGAGCAGCCGCGTGGTGGCGCCACCTCCGCCGAAATTGAGTTGCCGGGGCCGGCGCTGCAGCAGCTCTTTCAGCGGCGTGGCAGGGGCCGGTGTCAGGCCGGGCGCCGACGACATGCGGTGCGCATGGCCCTGCGAAAACACGATCACGTCGCCCGCCGTCAGGTGCATCGGCGGTTGGTCGTCCAGCTCCACGCAGCACTCGCCTTCGGTGACCATGTGGAAGATCACCACCCGCTCGGCACCGGGCTCGAGCAGCGGCGCGGCCGCGTCGGCATGGGGTGACTGGTAGCACCAGGGCGCGGTGAAGCGGCCCTGGAGAAAGATGGCGCCCACCAGCTGAACCACGCGAAGGGTTTCGGAAAGTGCGTCCATGGCGCTGGGGCTGGTCGGGGCTATTCGGTGTCGATGCGCAGGGCCAGCGGCGTGGCGGCCTGCAGCGCACTCGGTATGGGCGAATGGCCCACGGCCGCCTGCACCAGCGCGCGCAGGCGCTCGGGCGGCACGCCCCCGGCCGTGATGCGCACCGCCAGCTGCACGTCGCCCGGGCCGGCGAACACCGGCTGGCCATCGGCCCCGGCCATGCCGAGCAGGCCCCGCGCGTCGGACCAGCTGGTGGCCTTCACTTCCAGCACAGAGAGTTCGATGCCCTCGGCCGCGGCGGCCATCACGATGGAGGTGGCCGCGCAGGACGCGAGCCCGGCGCGGAACAGCCAGCCCGGCGTCACCAGGTCGCCGGTGCCGCCCAGCTCGGTCGGCATGTCCGACGGCACCTGCGTGCCGTTGGCGTGGCCGGCCACCACGCGCATGCCACCGGTCCAGCGCGCGGTGGCGGGGCCGTCTTCGTGCCGGGCGGCGTCGGGCCGGCGCTGCAGCGCGGACTGCACGCGCCGGATGGCGTCTGCGATGGCTTGCTGTGTCATGTGGTGGTCTCCTGTGGGGTCGGCAATGTGTCGAGAAAACGCGCGATGGCGTCGTTGACCAGGGCCGCGTGGGTGATCGGCCCCATGTGGCCCACGCCGTCAAGGTCGAGCCGCTGCACCCGCGGCAAAGCCGCCGTGAGCAGGCGCGCCACGCCGCGCGAAGACGCTGGCGAGGCGCTGCCGACCATGAGCAGCACCGGCACCTCAAGCGCGGCGAAGGCAGACAGCGGTGTGGGTTCGTTCACCAGCGCGCTGGCCCAGCCGCGCACGTTGCGCACCGATTCGGCGATCGGCCCGCGCCGCGACTCGGGCGTGCGCTGCCAGGCGCCTTCGCCCATCCAGAAATCGATGAAGTGGCCGGCCGCGGCATCGGCGTCGCCCGCGTCGAGCGCGGCACCCGCGGCGGCCACCGCGCCACGGATGCCGTCGGCCTCGTTGGGCGGCGGCGACTCGGCATCGAGCAGGGCGAACAGCGTGGGTTCGTAGAGCACCAGGGCGCGCACGCGGCCGGGGTGCAGTGCCGCGGCCAGCAGCGCCACCGAGGCGCCGTAGGAGTGCGCCACCAGCACCGGGTCCGCGCCCGCGCGGGCCAGCACGGGTTCGATCAGGGCCACCTCGTCGCGCAGGCGCAGCGCGCGGTCGGTCGGCCAAGCCGGGCCCTTGCCGGCGCCGTGGCTGTCGGGCGCCAGCACATGGAACCGCGGCGCCAGCAGCGCCATCAGCGCCCGCCACTGGCCGCTGGTGCTGGCGTTGGAATGCAGGCAGACGACCCCCGGGCCGGCACCTGCTTCGACAAAGAACGGGGTTGTGGCGGACACGCGAACCTTCCCTGTGCGGGGCCGGGTGGGCCCCTGCGGCGGATTATGGGTGTGCGCGCCCGCGGCACCAAGGTGCGCAACCCGCGCACGCGCCGCGCCCGGACGCGCGGTCAGCATTCCCGGACGCCCTGTCAGCCGCGCCCGCGCGCCGCGCCAGCCCAGGACGATCGGGCAGCCCGCGGCGCTGTTCGGGCAGGACACGGGGCGGTGCCGCGCGTTCCACTGCAGGTCGGGCTGACGGCCCGCCACCGCCGCCCGCACCCGCCCACCCACCTTCAGGAGACACACACCATGAACGCACCCACCGATTTCATCGCCGTGAAGACCCGCCAGCAGACGGCCTGGGCCAGCGGCGACTACGCCGTCATCGGCACCACCCTGCAGATCGTCGGCGAATCGCTCGCCGAAGCCTGCGACCTGCGCTGGGACGAGCGCGTGCTCGACGTCGCGGCCGGCAACGGCAACGCCACGCTGGCCGCCGCGCGCCGGGGCTGCCACGTCACCTCCACCGACTACGTGGGCAGCCTGCTCGAACGCGGCGCCGAGCGCGCGCGCGCCGAGCGGCTGGACGTGCAGTTCCAGGTCGCCGACGTGGAAGAGCTGCCGTTCGACGACGCCAGCTTCGACGTGGTGCTCTCCACCTTCGGCGTGATGTTCGCGCCAGACCAGGCGCGCAGCGCGGCCGAGATGGCCCGCGTGTGCCGACCCGGCGGGCGCATCGGCATGGCCAACTGGACACCCGAGGGCTTCATCGGCCAGCTGTTCAAGACGCTGGGGCGCCAGCTGCCTCCGCCCGCGGGCGTGCAGCCGCCCTCGCTGTGGGGCGTGGAATCGCACCTGCGCACGCTGTTCGGCGACAGCGCCGCGAAGATCGAGGCCACGCCGAAGCTGTTCAACTTCCGCTACCGCTCGGCCGCGCATTTCATCGACGTGTTCCGCACCTGGTACGGGCCGGTGCACAAGGCCTTCGCCGCGCTGCCGCCCGAGAAGGCGCAGGCGCTGGAGAGCGACCTCACCGAGCTGCTGAACCGGCTCAACCGGGCCGGCCCCGGCGCGCTGCTGGTGCCCAGCGAGTACCTCGAGATCGTGATCACCCGCCGCTGAACGGACGCGGCCATGGAACCCCGATTGCAACGCCGCGTGCAGCGCTACGGCTGGGACCTGGCCGCCGACGACTACGAGACGCTGTGGCAGGCGCAGCTCGCACCGGCGCAGGTCCTGCTGTTGCAGCAGGTCGCGCTCGCGCCCGGCGAACAGGTGCTCGACCTGGCCTGCGGCACCGGCCTGGTCAGCCTGCCGGCGGCCGACCAGGTGGGCGCGCGCGGGCACGTGCTCGGCGCCGACCTGTCGCAGCGCATGGTGGACGCGGCCCGCCAGCGCGCGCTGGTGCACCCGCAGCCCAACGCGAGCTTCGTGCGCATGGACGCCGAGCAGCTGGACCTGGCCGATGGCGGTTTCGACGTGGCGCTGTGCGCCTTCGGCCTGATGTACCTGCCCGAGCCCGAGCAGGCGGTGAGCGAGATGGCGCGCGTTCTGCGCCCGGGCGGCCGCATCGGCCTGGCCGTGTGGGGCGAGCGCGCGCGCTGCGGCTGGGCGGCGCTGTTCCCCATCGTCGACGCCGAGGTCGCGAGCGACGTGTGCCCGCTGTTCTTCCGCCTGGGGCAGGCCGACACGCTGGCGCGGGTCTGCACCGGCGCGGGCCTGTACGCCGTGCAGGAACACCGCCTGGCCACCACGCTGCACTACGCGAACGCCGACGAGGCCTGCCGCGCCGCGTTCGCCGGCGGCCCGGTGGCGCTGGCCTGGTCGCGCTTCGACACCGCCGTGCGCGCGCGCGTCTGCCAGCGCTACCTGGAGGCGATCGAGCCCTGGCGCGACGGCCCGCGCTACGCGGTGCCGGCGGAGTTCGTGGTCGTCACCGCCGCGCTGCCCGCCCGCACCTGAGGCCTGCCGCGTCGTCTACAGTGGAAGCCGGTTTTCCACTGAGGTGAAACAGATGCAACACCGGATCGTGATCGTGGGGGGTGGCGCGGGCGGCCTGGAACTGGCCTGCAAGCTGGGGCGCAAGCTCGGCGTGGCCCAGGTGACGCTGGTGGACCAGCAGCTGTTCCACATCTGGAAACCGTCGCTGCACGAGGTGGCCGCGGGCACGCTGGACATCCACCAGGAAGGCCTGTCGTACGAGATGCTGGCGCACGACAACCGCTTCAGCTTCTGCCTGGGCGCGATGACCGGGCTGGACAGCGCGGGCCAGGCCATCACCGTCGCGCCGGTGCTCGACGAACACGGCGAGGAACTGGTGCCCGCGCGCACCCTGCCCTTCGACGACCTGGTGATCGCGGTGGGCAGCACCGCCAACCACTTCAACGTGCCCGGCGCGGCCGAATACACGCTCTCGCTCAACCGCCCGGCCGATGCCGAGCACTTCCGCCTGCGCATGCTCAAGCTGCTCACCGCCGCCGAGCTGCGCAAGAGCGCGGGCGCGCAGGGCCAGGTGCGCATCGTGATCATCGGCGGCGGCGCCACCGGCGTGGAGCTCGCGGCCGAGCTGCGCGAGGCCAGCGTGGTGCACTCGCGCTACGGCTTTCGCCGCCTCGACCCGCACCGCGACGTGCAGATCACCCTGCTCGAAGGCGCCGACCGCATCCTCGCGCCGCTGCCCGAGAAAGTGTCCACCGCCGCGGCCGGCCTGCTGAAGGAACGCCACGTGACCATCGAGACGAACTGCCGCGTGGCGCGCATCACGCCGCAGCAGGTGGAGGATGCAAGCGGCCGCGTGTTCGCGGCCGACCTGGTGGTGTGGGCCGCCGGCATCAAGGCGCCCGACATGCTGGCCACGCTGGGCCTGCCGACCAACCGCTCGGGGCAGCTGGAGGTGGCGGGCAACCTGCGGGTGAAGGGCCAGGACCACATCCACGCGCTGGGCGACTGCGCGGCCTGCCCCACCGCCACCGGGGGCTGGGTGCCACCGCGCGCGCAGGCCGCGCACCAGCAGGCCAGCTACCTCTGCCAGGCCCTGCTGCGCCGCGCCATGGGCCAGAGCCCCCGTGCGGATGACTATGTCTACAAGGACTACGGTTCGCTGGTGTCGGTCGGCACGCAGACCTCGGTGGGCAACCTCATGGGCAACCTGTTCCGCTCGACCTGGTATGTGCAGGGCCTGCTGGCACGCACCATGTACGTGAGCCTGCACCTGATGCACCACCAGGCCGTGCTGGGCAGCCTGCGCACCGCGGTGCTCGCGCTGGCGCGCTTCCTGGTCAAGCGGGCAACGCCGCTGGTGAAGCTGCACTGAGGCGGTTGCCCGCGGTGGCGGCGGGCCTATGCGGTGGGTTTGCCCCGCCCGGTCGCCAGCTGCTGCGAGAACGAGAGCGTCAGGAAATCCACGAACGCACGCACCCGCGCGGCCAGCTGGTGGCGCTGCGGGTAGACCGCGTGGATCGAAGCGTCGGGCGTGAAGTACTGCGGCAGCACCTGCACCAGGCGGCCGTTGCGCAGGTAGCGCTCGATGTCCCATTCGGCGCGCATCAGAATGCCGTGGCCGTCGAGCGCCCAGTTGACGGCGATCTCGCCATCGTTGGTGGCCAGGTTGCCGCGCGTCTTCACGGCCTCGGTGGTCACCGCCTTGCCGCGGCCGCTGGACAGGCGCCACACGCCATAGGCCTCCTCGCCCTGGCGGATGCCGATGCAGTTGTGGCGCGTGAGGTCGTGCGGCACTTTCGGCATGCCGTGCTTCGCGAGGTAGCCGGGCGATGCGCAGAGCAGCCGCCGGTTGGGCGCGATCTGGCGCGCGATCATGCGCGAGTCGGGCGGCGCACCGAAGCGGATGCAGACATCGAAGGCGTCGTCGGTGAGCGGTGGCGGGTTGACCGAGAGCTGCAGCTGCACCTCGACCTGCGGGTGCTTGCGCACGAAGCGCGAGATGAGCGGCGCCACATGGCTGCGGCCAAAGCCCAGCGTCGCGTTGACGCGCAGCAGGCCGGTGGGCGTGGAGCGGGAGACGCCCAGCAGCCCTTCCAGGTCGTCGATCTCGCCCAGGATGCGGCGCGCGTGCTCCAGGTACACCTCGCCCTCGGGCGTGAGGCTCATGCGCCGCGTGGTGCGGTTGAGCAGGGCCACGCCCACGCGCGACTCCATCAGCGCCAGGTGCTTGCTGACCGCCGGCGTGGTGATGCCGAGTTCGCGCGCGGCCGCGCTCAGGCTGCCCGCGCTGGCGAGCACCGAGAAGAAGCCGAGGTCGGCAGGCTGGATGGCGGGAATCATGGCGAATCGATTGTTGAATGCAGGTTAACGATGGATTCACTTTATCGGTGTTTCACAGCCCTGTCGAATCCCTACAGTCGGTCCATCGACCCACACCACAGACGCAGAGAGACACACCATGAAGACCTACGCGATCGCGACCATCCCCGGAGACGGCATCGGCAAGGAAGTCGTGCCCGCCGGCCAGCAGGTGCTGGAGGCGCTGGCCGCCAGCAGCCATGCCTTCCGTTTCCAGTTCGAAGACTTCGACTGGGGCGGTGATTACTACCGCGAGCACGGCGTGATGATGCCGGACGACGGCCTGGACGCGCTGCGCGACAAGGACGCGATCCTGTTCGGTTCCGCGGGCGATCCGCACATCGCCGACCACATCACGCTCTGGGGCCTGCGCCTGAAGATCTGCCAGGGCTTCGACCAGTACGCCAACGTGCGGCCCACGCGCATCCTGCCCGGCATCGACGCGCCGCTCAAGCGCTGCAAGGCCGAGGACCTGAACTGGGTGATCGTGCGCGAGAACTCCGAAGGCGAGTACGCCGGCGTGGGCGGCCGCGTGCACCAGGGCCACCCGATCGAAGCCGCCACCGACGTGACCATGATGACCCGCGTGGGCGTGGAGCGCATCATGCGTTTCGCCTTCAGGCTCGCGCAGTCGCGCCCCCGCAAGCTGCTGACGGTGGTGACCAAGAGCAACGCCCAGCGACACGCCATGGTGATGTGGGACGAGATCGCGGTGCAGATCGCGAAGGAGTTCCCGGACGTCACCTGGGACAAGGAACTCGTGGATGCCGCGACGGCCCGCATGGTCAACCGACCGGCCACACTGGACACCATCGTAGCGACCAACCTGCACGCCGACATCCTGAGCGACCTGGCCGCCGCGCTGGCCGGCAGCCTGGGCATCGCACCCACCGGCAACATCGACCCCGAGCACCGCTACCCCTCGATGTTCGAGCCCATCCACGGCTCGGCCTTCGACATCATGGGCAAAGGGCTGGCCAACCCGGTCGGCACCTTCTGGAGCTGCGTGATGCTGCTCGACCACCTGGGCGAGACGGATGCGGCGCAGCGCCTCATGCAGGCCATCGAACAGGTCACCGCCAACCCGGCGCTGCACACCCGCGACCTCGGTGGCCAGGCCACCACCGCGCAGGTGACGCAGGCCGTGTGCGATCTGCTGACCACCCGCCTGCAGCGCAAGGCCGCCTGAGTTTTCTTTCCCGGCGCAATCCCGCGCCAGCGACCGGACGCTTCGTCCGGCGATTCACACGCACACCGTGCACCCGGAGACAGACATGCAGAACACCCGCCTCATTCCCCGCCGCCTCGTCATCCAGGGCGTGGCCCTGGCCGCCACCCTGACGGTGACCGGCGCCATGGCCCAGGCCTGGCCCAGCCGGCCGATCACGCTGATCGTGCCCTTCCCGGCCGGCGGCACCACCGACGTGCTGGCCCGCGCGCTGGGCGAACGGCTGCAGCAGAGTCTGGGGCAGCCGGTGGTGATCGAGAGCAAGCCGGGCGCGGGCGCCACCATCGGCGCGGACTTCGTGGCCAAGGCCAGACCCGACGGCTACACCCTGCTGGTGGGCGCGGTGCACCACACCATCGCGTCCAGCGTCTACAAGAAACTGCCCTACGACTTCCAGAAGGACCTGGCGCCCATCACGACCATCGCCATGGTGCCCAACGTGCTGGTGGTCAACGCCGCCACCCCGGCGAAGAACGTGAACGAACTCGTGGCCCTGATCAAGGCCGATCCCGCGAAGGCCAACTACGGCTCCAACGGCAACGGCACCGCGCAGCACCTGATCGGCACGCAATTCCAGAACAACACGGGTGCGAAGCTCGCGCACATCGCCTACAAGGGCAGCGGCCCGCTCGCCACCGACCTGCTCGGCGGCCAGATCCTGATGTCCTTCGACACCATCACGCCGGTGCTGCCACACATCAAGGCCGGCAAGCTGCGCCCGCTGGCCGTCACCACCGCCACCCGTTCCCCGGCGCTGCCCGATGTGCCGACGCTGGACGAGGCCGGGCTCAAGGGCTTCAACATCGGCACCTGGTTCGGCGTGCTCGCCCCGGTCGCCACGCCGAAGGACATCGTGACGCGCCTCAACGCCGAGATGGTGAAGATCATCAAGTCGCCCGAGTTCCGCCAGCGCATGGGCGAGATCGGCGCGGACCCGATCGGCGACAGTCCGGAGCAGATGGCCCAGACCATCAAGGCCGAAACCGAGAAGTTCGGCAAGCTGGTCCGGGAAGCGAACGTCACGCTCGATTGACGCGGACCGGCCGACCGGTGGTGTCCATGCCGCCTCAAGTCCGGTGCCGGGGTGCCGATACGCAGGTATCAACCCCATCCCACCGGACCCATGGACGCCCTCAATACCCCCTCCCCCGTCGCCCTTTCCCACAGTGCGGCCGCGCGCCGCCCCGCCCCGACCCTGGCCGGCGCGGGTGAATTCCTGAGCTTTCGCCTGGGCGCCGAGGAATACGGCATCGACATCCTGCGCGTGCAGGAGATCCGATCCTACGAAGAGCCCACCCGCATTGCCAACGCGCCCGATTTCATCAAGGGCGTGGTCAACCTGCGCGGCGTGATCGTGCCGGTGGTGGACATGCGCATCAAGCTGGGCTGCGCGAAGGTCGAGTACAACGACTTCACCGTCGTGATCGTGCTCAGCGTGCACGACCGCGTGGTGGGCCTGGTGGTGGATTCGGTGTGCGACGTGATCGAACTCGGCCAGGACCACATCAAGGCCGCCCCGCAGATCACCACCACCCTGGACGCCGGCTTCATCACCGGCATCGCCAGCGTGGGCGAGCGCATGCTCATCCTGGCCGACATCGAAGCCCTGATCGGCAGCGCCGAAATGGGCCTGGTCGCGCCCAGCGCCTCCCTTCAATAAAAACCCCGCGCCGCACAGCGTGCCTCCAGGCGCGCCGCGGCGTCACACGTCGTTGAGATCCTCATGAACTTCTTCCGCAACCTCTCCGTCGGCGCCAAGCTGTGGGCCGGCGTCATCGCCATCATCGTCGCCCTGTTCGTGGTCGTGGGTACCGCCGGATCGCGTTCGGCCAAGCTCAACGAAATGTCTGAAAAGACCCTGGGCGCACTGGCCGAAAAGGCAGCGATCGCCAGCGAATGGGCCGCGCAGACCGAACTCGCCGTCACCCGCACCCAGGCCGCCGTGGTCAGCAGCGACCCCGCCGTGGCCGAGATGTACAAGGACCTGATTCCCGCCGGCATCGCCACCATTTCCGAGCTGCAGAAAAGGCTCAAGGCCATGGACATGAGCGAGGCCGAGAACGCGCAGCTGGAGAAGATCGCCGAACTGCGCAAGATTGTCCTGGCCTCTCATGGCAAGGCCTCCGAATTGAAGAAGGCGGGCGACGCCGCCGGCGCCGTCGACGAAATCAAGGCGCGCTTCAATCCGGCGGTGACGCCCTATGTGGGCGCATTGCGCGAATTCACCCGCATGCAGTCCGACATCCGCGTCAGGATCCAGCAGGATCTGGACCAGCAGCGCGCCACCAGCCTGAGAATTGCCACCATCCAGGTCCTCGTGCTGGTCGCGGGCATCGCCATCGGCGCCTTCTTCCTGATCCGCAACATCCGCAACCCGCTGCGCGACACCATGGCATTCGCCGAGCAGATCGCCGGCGGAGACCTCACCGCCCGCATCGAAAACAAGCGCAAGGACGAATTCGGCGCCATGATCACGGCGCTGATCGGCATGCGCGACCGCCTGGTCAACGTGGTGGCCGACGTCAAGCGCGGCACCGAGAACATCACCGTGGCGGCCAAGGAGATCGCCACCGGCAACAACGACCTGTCGGCCCGCACCGAGCAGACCGCGTCCAACCTGCAGCAGACCGCCGCCAGCATGGAGCAGATGTCCGGCGCGATCCGCCAGTCGGCCGACTCGGCGCGCGTGGCCAACCAGCTCGCCGACGTGGCGGGCCAGAGCGCCCAGAAGGGCGGCGAGGTGGTGCACCAGGTGGTGACCACCATGGAAGAGATCAACCAGTCCTCGCGCAAGATCAACGACATCATCGGCGTCATCGACGGCATTGCCTTCCAGACCAACATCCTCGCGCTGAACGCGGCGGTGGAAGCGGCCCGCGCCGGCGAACAGGGCCGCGGCTTCGCGGTGGTGGCCGGTGAGGTGCGCAACCTCGCGCAGCGCAGCGCGCAGGCCGCCAAGGAAATCAAGGTGCTGATCGGCGCCAGCGTGGACAAGGTCACCGCGGGCACCGAGCTGGTCAACCAGGCCGGCAAGACCATGGGCGAGATCGTCGAGAACGTGGTGCGCGTGCGCGACATGATCGGCGAGATCGCGAGCGCCTCGGGCGAGCAGGCCGACGGCGTGAACCAGATCAACTCGGCCGTGGCCAACCTGGACCAGCTGACCCAGCAGAACGCCGCGCTGGTGGAAGAAAGCGCCGCCGCCGCCGCCAGCATGAACGACCAGGCCGACCGCCTGGCCGAGGTGGTGCGCGTGTTCCGCGTGGACGCGCACGCCACGTCGCAGAGCAGCATCGCCCAGATCCGCTCGGCCGACCTGCACAAGACGACGGGCAGCGCCAGCGTGAGCCGCAGCCCCGCGACCAAGCCGGCCACCGCCAAGCCCGTGGCGATCGCGCCGAAAAAGCCTGCGCTGGCCAAACCAGCACCGCAGCCGGTGGCCAAGGTCGCCGAGAAGGCGGGCGCGTCGGACGAGTGGGAGTCTTTCTGAAGGCGGGCTGGTGAAGCCGGCGGGTCGTCGTTGCACAATGGCGCGATGACCCAGTACTGGCTGATGAAATCCGAGCCGGTCGAGTGCTCGATCGACGACGCGCTGGCCGCACCGCAGGCCACCGTGCCCTGGACCGGCGTGCGCAACTACCAGGCGCGCAACTTCATGCGCGACACCATGCGCATCGGCGACGGCGTGCTGTTCTACCACTCGAGCTGCCCGCAGCCCGGCATCGTCGGCCTGGCGCGCGTGGCCTCCACCACGCGGCCCGACCCGACCCAGTTCGACCCGCAGTCGCCCTACTTCGACGCCAAGTCCAGCCCCGAGGCGCCGCGCTGGCTGCTGCTCGATGTGCAGGCGCTGCGCAAGACACGGCTGCTGGGCCTGCCCGAGTTGCGCGCCACCCCGGCGCTGGCCGACATGACGCTGCTGCAACGCGGCAGCCGGTTGTCGATCACGCCGGTGAGTGAGACGCACTGGCGGTTGATCACCGAGAAGCTGATCGGCAACTGACATCATCGTCAATAACCTACTTGCCAAAATAAACCAACAAGGTTAATCTTTGGCCAGGGAGGTTGGGCCATGGAAAAAGGCACACCGCACTGCAAGTTGCAGGTGGTCAAAACGCTGGTCGCGTCTCACCGTCGTTGACGACGTGCTCATCGTGTCGTTCAAGGAGCTCTGACCATGAAATGCCCCCATTGCGGTGCCGCGAAACTGGTGCACGACACCCGCGACATGCCCTACACCTACAAGGGTGAGATCACCCACATCCCCGCCGTGTCGGGTGACTTCTGCCCCGCCTGCTGCGAGGCTGTGCTCGACGCAGCCGAATCCGTCCGGGTGAGCGCAGCGATGCTGGAGTTCAACAAGCAGGTGAACGCCTCCATCGTGGATCCGGCCTTCATCGTCAACGTGCGCAAGAAACTCGCGCTGGACCAGCGCGAGGCGGCCGAGATTTTCGGCGGTGGCGTCAACGCGTTTTCCCGGTATGAGAACGGCAAGACCAAGCCGCCGCTGGCGTTGGTGAAGTTGCTCAGGGTGCTGGACCGGCACCCTGAGTTGCTGGAGGAGGTGCGTGCTGTTTGAAGCAAGGTATTTTGAGCGCATCCCTCAATGAAAATCCCGGCTCACCGTCGACAGCCCGCTCAGCAGCGGCGTGAGGTCTTCCAGGTGGCCGGCGATCAGGTTCTTCGCTTCGCCGTCGCGCTGCCACACGCCTCGCACAGCCAGCAGGCGTGATTGCGCCAGCACCAGGCGCTGGCGTTCGCGCAGGTGTTTCCACACGATGACCTGCACCACGCCGGTCTCGTCCTCCAGGCTCACGAACACCACGCCCGAAGCGGTGCCGGGTTGCTGGCGCAGGGTGACGATGCCGCAGTGGCGCACCAGGCGGCCGTTGGGCGCGTCCCTGAGTTCCCCGGCGCTCATCAGCTTTCGCCGCGCGAGTTCGGGCCGCAACAGCGCGAGCGGGTGGCGGCGCAGCGTGAGGCCCAGGGCAGCGTAGTCCCACACGATGGCCTCGCCTTCGGGCGCCGGTGGCAGGGCCAGCGGGGCCTCGTCCACCGGCGCGCTTTTCAGCAAGGCCGGCGGTGCCTGCAGCGCGGCGGCGTCCCACACCTGCTGGCGGCGGTGGCCGCTCAGGCCCATGAGGGCATCGGCGGCGGCCAGCGACTTCATCTGCGGCTGGTCGAGCGCGGCGCGGCGGGCAAGGTCTTGCGTGCTGCCGAAGGGCTGTTGTTCGCGCGCGTCCACGATCCGTTTCGCGGCCTCCTTCTTCAGACCGGAGACCAGGCGCAGGCCCAGGCGAACGGCGCCATCCACTTCGAGCGTGCAGTCCCAGTCGCTGTGCACCACGTCCACCGGCCACACCTCGACGCCGTGGCGTTTCGCGTCCTGCACCAGCTGGCTGGGTGTGTAGAAGCCCAGCGGCTGGCTGTTGAGCAGCGCGGTGAGGAACTCGGCGGGGTAATGGCATTTGATCCAGGCGCTCACGTAGACCAGCAGCGCGAAGCTCGCGGCGTGGCTTTCGGGAAAGCCGTAGCTGGAGAAGCCCTTGATCTGTTCGTACACGCCTTGCGCGAATTCGGGTTCGTAGCCGCGCGCGGTCATGCCGTCGACCAGGCGCCGCTCGTACTTGTGCAGGTTGCCGTGGCGTTTCCAGGCGGCCATGGCGCGGCGCAGGTCGTCGGCTTCGCCGGGTGTGAAGCCCGCGGCCAGCATGGCGATCTGCATGCACTGCTCCTGGAAGATGGGCACGCCCAGCGTGCGCCCCAGCGCGCCGCGCAACGCCTTGCCGTTGTCGGGCCCCGGGTAGGTCTCGGGCACCAGACCGCGCCGCCGGTCCAGATACGGATGCACCGCGCCACCCTGGATCGGGCCCGGCCGCACCAGCGCGACCTCGATCACCAGGTCGTAGTAGCAGCGCGGTTTGAGGCGCGGCAGCATGCTCATCTGCGCGCGGCTCTCGATCTGGAACACGCCCACGGTGTCGGCGGCGCAGACCATGTCGTAGGTCGGATGGTCGTTGTCGGGGATGTCCTGCATGCTGAACGCGCGGCCCTGGCGCTCGCCGATGAGCGCCATCGCCTTGCGCAAGGCGGTGAGCATGCCCAGCGCCAGCACGTCCACCTTGAGCAGGCCCAGGGCGTCGAGGTCGTCCTTGTCCCACTCGATCACGGTGCGGTCTTTCATGCTGGCATTCTCGATCGGCACCAGGCGCGAGAGCGGCATCTGCGTGAGCACGAAACCGCCGGTGTGCTGCGAGAGGTGGCGCGGGAAACCGATGAGTGCCGAGGTGAGCTCGAGCAGCTGGCGCAGCTTCAGGCTGTCGGGATCGAGCCCGGCCTCGCGCAAGCGCTCGGGCGCGATCGCGTGCCCGTCCCACCAGCGCGACTGTTTCGCCAGCGCATCGAGCACACCGTCTTCGAAGCCCAGCGCCTTGCCCACGTCGCGCAGGGCGCTGCGCGGCTGGTAGCTGATGACGGCGGCGGTGAGCGCGGCGCGTTCGCGGCCGTACTTGTTGTAGAGGTACTGGATCACCTCCTCGCGCCGCTCGTGCTCGAAGTCCACGTCGATGTCGGGCGGCTCGTCGCGC
Organism: Comamonadaceae bacterium; assembly: GCA_003599455.1. Classification (GTDB taxonomy): domain Bacteria; phylum Pseudomonadota; class Gammaproteobacteria; order Burkholderiales; family Burkholderiaceae_C; genus Hydrogenophaga. The sequence goes on along the minus strand of QZKF01000073.1, from coordinate 6,099 downwards.
TCGCGGGAGATGAAGCGCTCGAACAGCAGGCCCGTGCGCTCCGGGTCCACCTCGGTGATGCCCAGGCAGTAACAGACCACGCTGTTGGCGGCCGACCCCCGGCCCTGGCACAGGATGCCTTTCGAGCGCGCGAAGGCCACGATGTCGTACACCGTCAGGAAGTAGTGCTCGTAGCGCATGTCGGCGATCAGCTCGAGCTCGTGCGCGATCTGCTGTTCGAAGCGCGGCGGCGTGCCCCGCGGCCAGCGCCGGGCCGCGCCGGCCCAGGCCAGGCGGCGCAGGTAAGAAGACGGCGTCTCGCCCTCGGGCACCACCTCGCTCGGGTACTGGTAGCGCAGCTCGTCGAGCGAGAACACGCAGCGCGCGGCCACCGCGAGCGTCTCGGCCAGCAGCTCGGCGGGGTAGAGCTGGCCCAGCGTCAGGCGCAGGCGCAGGTGCTGCTCGGCATTGGGTTCCAGCGCGAAGCCGCAGGCGGTGAGCGGCTGGCCGATGCACGTGGCGGTGAGCACGTCCTGCAGGGGTTTGCGCGAGCGCAGGTGCATGTGCACGTCGCCCACGGCCACCAGCGGCACGGCGGTGAGCGCGCTGCTCTGGCGCAGCTGGTGCAGGCGCATTTCGTCGTCGAGGCGGCGCAACTGCTCCACACCCAGCCAGCAGCGGCCGGTGAAGTGCTGCAGCAGCCAGCGCGCCACGCTGTCCATCTGGTCCTGGCCACAACTGCGGTCGGGCACGGCGATCACCACGCAATCGGCCAGCGCCTCGGCGCGGATGGCGCTCAGCGTGAGGCGGTACGTGCCCTTGGGTGCGCTGCGGCGCAGGCGCGTGATGAACTCGCACAGGTTGCCGTAGCCGTCGAGGCTGCAGGCCAGCACGACCAGGGTGAAGGGCGCGTGGTCGCAGCGCACCTGGAACTGGCTGCCCACCAGCAGCTTGAGCTGGTGCTTTTTCGCGGCCACGTGGGCGCGAACCACGCCGGCCAGGGAACATTCGTCCACCAGGGCCAGCGCGCTGTAGCCCAGCACGCTCGCGCGCTCGACCAGTTCCTCGGGGTGGCTGGCGCCGCGCAGGAAGCTGAAGTTGGAGAGGCAGCGCAGCTCGGCGTAGTCGGGCAGGACGGTGGTGTTCATGACAGGTACCTCACGCAAAGTGCCCGTGCAGGTACCACGAAGGCGCGCCGTCCAGCCGGGTCTGGAACACCCACAGCACGCCGGCCTGCGCGGACAGCGCGACCCAGTAGTCGCGCACCACGTTGCGCGTGCGGCCGGCGTCCTCGATGCGGTCCCACCAGCCGCCCTCCACGCGCTGCGGCCCGAGCAACAGCAGCAGCTCGCCGTGGTAGACCGGCCGGTGCTCGCGCACGACCAGGCGCAGCGGCACCGGCAGCACGAAGCCGGGTTGCGGCAGCCCGGTGCCGGGCGCCGCCTTGCGCGGCAACAGCAAGGCCGCGGGCTGCCAGCGGCACATCCACTCGGGGCGGTGGTCTTCGCACAGCACCGGTCGTTGCACGCGCTGCGGTCCCAGCCGCGCGGACAGCCGCTCGAGCACCAGGCCCAGCGTCTCGCCCTGGCGCACGGTGTCGGGCAGCAGCGAGGCACTCTGCTCGTGCAGCGGCTGCACCCCGGTGGCCACCAGCACCAGGTCGCCCACGGGCGCGAGCAGTTCCACCCGCGCCAGGTGCTCGGCCAGCAGGCGGCTGAGGTGTTCGACATCGCGCGTGGGCGCGGCCGTGCGGATGGTGATCTCGCCGCCCTCGCCCGCCGTGCGCGAGCGCATCGCGTCGTGCGCCCAGCGCAGCGTGAAGGCGGAGACACCCGCGCGCCGCGCGGCCAGCCAGCCGCTGAGCACCAGCAGCAGGCGGCGCGCGCCGAACAGCAGGGCCGGCGCCTGCTCCACGCGCGCCATGAGTTCGAGCCGCTCCTCGAAATGCTCGGGCAGCGCCACCCATTCGTGGGCCTCGGGCGCGAGGCCATAGGCCTGGTCGAGCGCCTGCAGCAGGTGTTGATCAAAGCGCCGGCCGATGCCGCCGCGCGGCAGCGCGCGCACGTCGCCCAGCGTGCGGCAGCCGATGTGTTCGAGCGTGCGCCGGTGCGGGTGCACTGCGCTCAGCGTCGCCATGGGCAGGCTGTCGAGCAGCACATCGAGCGCCTGCCTGAAACCGTTCTCGATGCCGGCGCGCGCCAGCGCCAGCGCGGCCAGGCCGTTGGGCGCCCAGGCGAGTTGCGCCACGCCGAGTTCGCGGCCCTCGGCCCACACGCGGTCGCGCAAGGCACGCCGGCCACCGAACAGGCGCACGCTGGCCTCCACCTCCATGAGCACGGCTTCGTCGGCCAGGGCCACCCGGGGCGTGAACTGCAGGGCCCAGGTCGCCAGCGCGCGCTGCGTGGCTTCAGTGGGCGGGGCTGCTGTGCCGGCGGTCGGGCTGGGCAGGAGGGCGGACCACAACATGGTCGGTCTCTTCGCGGGGCATCCACCGGCTGGGCTGGCGCAGCCGGGGTGTGATGAAGGCCTGCAGGCCGCCGGGCACCGAAGCCAGGCGCAGGGTCTGGTCCAGCGGCGGGCCTTTGCGCTTGACGATGCGCACATGCAGTTCCCAGTCGAGCCCCACGCTGGCCTGCAACCGCAGCGGCGCGGCCGACGACTCGCGCGCGGCCGTGCCGGGCCGGCACACGAACACCGGTGCTTCGAAGCCCGATGCCAGCACCTGCAGCCGGCGGATCTGCGCGGCCCGCGCCTGAGGCAACCAGACCATGAGCGCGCCGCAGGCCTGGGCCTTGATGAGCTGTTCGGCCGACCACAGGCGCTCGGCCGGCGTGTCGGCCTGCACCCAGACCAGCTGGCGCGCGGCGATGCCCTCGAAGCGCAGGCCCGGCAGGTGCGGCGGCAGCGGCGGGCCGACCACCACCACCGGCTGCCCGGCGGCACAGACCCGGCGCAGCGCCGGCCCGAGCAGGCGCCACTCCAGCGTGCCGCTGTGCGGCGTGAGGATTTCGGTCAGCCCATGGCCGGGCCAGCCGCCACCAGGCAACTGCGCGTCGAGCGCGGCAAAGCCGCTGGGCCACACGGCCGAGACCGGCGCGCCGAGCTGGTCAGCCCGCCACAGCGCCGCGGCCACGGCCGCCGGCAAGCCACCAGCGGGTGGGCGCGTCGGGCGCAAAGGCGTGGGGGCGGAAGACGGATGGTCCTCCTGCCAGGGGGTGGCGGGATGCATGGCGGGGCAGACAAAATACTGTATTCATGTACAGTATATGAAAGCCCGACACCTGTCCAGCCAAGGCATCGGAGACCCTTTGGCAGGGTCAACCGGTTCTTTTATGAGGCGGTCACACCGCCTGTCCCAAGCGCCCCACCCCCTCCTCGATCTTCTCCAGCCCGACGGTGGCGAACGAGAGGCGCAGGGTCGCGGGGTCGGGGTTGTTCGCGTAGAACGGCGCGCCGGGCACGAAGGCCACGCCTTTTTCGATCGCGCGTTTGGCGAGTTCGGCGCCGTCCTTCACCTTGCCGCCCGCGCCGGTGAGGCGCGCCCAGACGAACAGGCCGCCCTGCGGTTGCACGAAGTCGATCGCGTCGCCGAGTTCGCGGCGCAGCGCGGTGCCCATGGTGGTGGCGCGCTCGGCGTAGACCTTGCGTACCTTGTCCAGCGTGGCCGGCATGCGGCCGGCCTTGAGGTAATGCGCGGCCGTGGCCTGCGCGAAGGTGCTGGTGTGGGCGTCGCTGAACTGTTTGCACATGGTGGCCTTGGCCAGCAGCTCGGCCGGGCCCACCATCCAGCCCACGCGCAGGCCGGGGCTGAGCACCTTGCTCAGGGAGCCGCAGTGCACCAGGCGCTCGCGGCTGCCGGGCACGCTGGCGCTGAGCGCGAGCAGGCTGGGCGGCGGCGGTGCGCCGAAATACAGGTCGCCATACGGGTCGTCTTCCACGATCAGCGTGTCGTGCTTCACCGCCATCTGCAGCACCTGCTGGCGGCGCTCCAGGCTGAGCATGGCGCCGCTGGGGTTGCCGAAGGTGGGGATGAGGTAGACGAACTTGGGCTTGTGCTCGGCGATGAGCGCCTCCAGCACATCGGTCTTCACGCCGTTGCCGTCCACCGGCGCGCTGATGAGCTCGGCGCCGTAGAGGCGGAAGCACTGGATGGTGGCGAGGAAGGTCGGGCCTTCGACGATGACCTTGTCGCCGGGCGAGATCAGCGTCTTGCCCAGCAGGTCCAGCGCCTGCTGGCTGCCGGTGGTGACGATGAGGTCGTTCGCCGTCACGCCGCTGTTGCCCTTGCTGGTCATGAAGGCGGCGAGCTGCTCGCGCAGCGGCTGGTAGCCCTCGGTCGCGCCGTACTGCAGCGCGCCGCCCGGTTCTTCGGTGAGCGCGGCGTTCACCGCTTCGCGGATGCCGTCCACGTCGAACATCGCGCTGTCGGGGAAGCCGCCCGCAAAACTGATGATGCCGGGCTTGCCCAGCAGCTTGAAGAGTTCGCGGATGGCGGAGGTTTCGACGTTGTTGAGGCGGTCGGCGAAGGGGATGTTCATGGTGGGCGGATGCAGGGCAAAGAGACGATGGTAGCCAATCGGCGCCCGGGCCGGGGCCTTGGGCGATTCAGCGGATGGCGCCCCGGACCCGCCTTCATCAGACTGGGCACACACCCACGACGCCTGACCCCACCATGCCACGCCATCCCGCGCTCACACGATGCATCGACCGGTGCCACCCCGCCATCGCCGCGGCCCTCGCGGCGCTCGCGCTGGCCGGCTGCGGAGGGGGGCCCCCACCGGGCTGGACCGGGCCGTTCCTCCTCACCGCCAGCGCGGGCACGGCCACCGACCTGCGCATGGCGTGGGCGGGCGGCAAGCGTGCCCTCATGGTCTGGGAAACCGAAGAGGCCGGCATACGGCGCGTGCAGGCCCTGTGGTTTTCAGCGATCGGGCCCGAGGGACCGACAACGCTTGACACCCCCAGCCCGGGCGTACCGCGCACGCCGGACGTGGCGGTGGACGCGCAGGGTCGGGCGGTGGTGGTGTGGCTGCAGGCGCAGGGCGGCGCCGACCGCGTGTGGGCGCGGCGCTTCGACCCCGCCACGGGCTGGGCACCGGCCGAGGTGCTGGACGCCGGGGCGGTCGGCACCGACCACCCACCCCGGGTGGCGGTACACCGCAACGGCAGCGCGCTGATCGCATGGCTACGCGATTCGCCAGCGGGCCGTCCGGTCATGTCGCGGGCCTTCCTGCCCGGCCAGGGGTGGGGACCCGAGCGGCAGCTCGACACCAGCCCTGGCGCCACGCTTTCGCCCGCCGTGGCGCTGGATGGCCAGGGACGCGGCGTGGTGGTCTGGCCGCAGAGCAATACCGAATTCAGTGGCCCAATGCCTCTGTGGAGCCGCGACCTGGATCTGGCCACCGGCGCCGGCACCACCCTGCGGGTGGAGCCGATAGGGCTCAATGCCACGCTGCCACAACTGGTGACCCTGGACGATGGCAGCGTGCTCACGGCATGGCGGACAGCGGAGCCCGTCTTCACCCCCAACGAGCTGCTGGCCACCAGCCGGTTCGACCCGACCGGTGGCTGGAGCCTGCCCCTGGTGCCCAGCGGCAGCAGCAACGTGACGGCGGTGTCGGCCATCAGCCTGGCCGCGGGCCGGGCCGGGGCGTCGGTCGTGATGTGGTCCGAAGCACGGGGCGGACGCCACCGCCTGGCGCTGAACCGGCTGGTCGGCGCGCAGGTGCAGAACTTCACGCCCCTGGTCGTGGCCGACGAGCCCGACACGGTGCGCCTGGTACCGCAGGTCACCCTCGATGCCAGCGGCCGGGCGATCTGGATCTGGCAGCAGGGCCCGGCCAGTGCGAGTGCCTTGTGGGCGTCCGACCAGGTGGCTGGTGCGGCGCCCGCCACCCCGGTGCGGCTCGACCAGGGACCCAGCGCTGGGGCCTCGTCGGCGGGCCTGGCGCTCGGCCCCGGGGGCGAAGCCCTCGCCGCCTGGACCCAGAACAGCGCCAGCGGTACCCGGGTCTGGGCCGCCTGGCGCCATCCCTGACCAGATTCAGGCCGCGGCCGGGGTGGCGCCGCCGTGCGCGCCGCTGCGGCGCAAGCGCTGCGGCCACCAGCGCCAGCGGGGCG
>QZKF01000089.1 GCA_003599455.1 Comamonadaceae bacterium | reverse complement strand
ATGAAGGCGTGGAACATGCGCCGCTTGATCGCACCGGCGTCTTCCATGCGGATCATCACGCTGGTCAGGAGCCCTTCGAACACCCGCGGCGGCGCGAAGTAGTACGTCGGCCCCACTTCCTTCAGGTCGATCATCACCGTCGCCGAGGACTCCGGGCAGTTCACGACGAAACCGCAGGAGAGCCACTGCGCGTAGCTGAAGATGTTCTGCCCGACCCAGGCCGGCGGCAGGTAGGCCAGCACTTCCTCGTCGGAGGTGAGTTTGTCGAACTTCGCGCCCACCGAGGCGCGGTTGATCAGCGTGTGGTGGGTGTGCACCACGCCCTTGGGATTGCCCGTGGTGCCGCTGGTGAAGAACATCGCCGCCACGTCGTCCGCCTGGCCCTGTTCGACCTGGTCGCGGAACAGCTGCGGATGGGCCTGGGCGTGGGCGCGGCCGGCGGCGATCAGTTCCTCCATGCCGCCCAGGCCGGGCTGGTCGTAGTTGCGCAGACCGCGCGGGTCGTCGTAGTAGATGTGCGTGAGCTGCGGGCAGCGGTCGCGGATCTCCAGCATCTTGTCGACCTGTTCCTGGTCTTCCACCACCGCGAAGCGCACCTCGGCGTTGTTGATCGGGAAGACGCATTCGGCGCCCACCGCGTCCTGGTACAGCGGCACGGGAATGGCGCCCAGCGACTGCGCGGCCAGCATGGTGGCGTACAGGCGCGGGCGGTTGGCGCCGATCACCACCATGTGCTCGCCGCGCCTCAGGCCGGCCTGGTGCAGGCCGCAGGCCAGCGCCTCGACCAGCCGGGCCATGTCGGCCCAGGTGGTGGTCTGCCAGATACCGTATTCCTTTTCGCGCATGGCCGCGCCCTGGGGGCGGCTTTGCGCGTGGCCCAGCAGAAGCCGGGGGAAGGTCGTTTGCATGCGTGTCTCCTGAAGCCAGCGGTGGGTCGCCGGTGTCGCAAATGTCTCAATCGGGACATTGCGTTCTGCTGCGCATGGTAGGCCTTCGTTTGACGCCATGTTGTCGGTTCGACGACAATCGCGGGTCTATCCTCCTAGGACTTTCCCTAGACGAAAACCCCGCTTCCCACTCGGAAAAGCCCCCGCATGAGCCCCTTCACGCCCCACCGCTCCGGCAACGTCCTGCGCGACCGCGCGCGGCCGGCCACCGACGCGGAGCTCGCCGAGATTCCCTGGATGCAGCGCCTGACCGACGTCGAGCGCGAGCGCGCGCTGGCGGCGCTGGTGGTGGGCGAGGCCGAGGCCGGCGATTGCATCTGCCGCTTCGGCCGCCCGGTCACCTACTGGTTCGGCCTGCTCGACGGCCTGCTCAAGATGAGCAACGACGATTCGCAGGGCCCGGTGGTGACCTTCACCGGCGTGGCGCCCGGCGGCTGGTTCGGCGAGGGCACGGTGCTCAAGCACGAGCAGTACCGCTACAACATCCTGGCCCTGCGCAAGAGCCGCGTGGCCGGCCTGCCGGTGGAGACCTTCGACTGGTTGCTCGACCACTCGATCGGCTTCAACCGCTTCGTGATGCACCAGCTCAACGAGCGCCTGGGCCAGTTCATCGCGGCGCGCGAGATCGACCGCCTGGGCAGCCCCGACCTGCGCGTGGCGCGCAACCTGGCCGCGCTGTTCCACCCCCTGCTGTCGCCCAACGTGGCGGGCATCCTGCGCATCACGCAGCAGGAGCTGGCCTACCTGGTGGGCCTGTCGCGCCAGCGCACCAACGAGGCGCTGACCACGCTGGCGGCCAAGGGCTGGATCCGGGTGGAGTACGGTGGATTGCGCGTGCTCGATCTGGCCGCACTGCGGTCCGGCGTGCTGGAGGAGGGATGACCCCCACGCTCCGCCGCTGCGCGGGTCGCTGCCCCCGGGGGCGCGGCCTTGCTTGGGGCGGCCCGGCGCGGCGGCCTTATCTGGGATGATCCCCCCATGACGACCGACAAACCCGCCCGCACGCTCAAGCTGAATCCGGGCGCTGCCAAGAAGCCCCCCGCCGACCCGCGCGCACCGCGCCGCGCGCCGGTGCGGCCACCGGGGCCCGCTCGCGCCAAAAGCGTGTCGGCCTCGGCGCCCAAGCCGCCACGTGAACCTTCGCCGGGCTACGGCGCCCCGCGTGCCGCCTTCGAAGGCGAGCGCACCGGGCGTGCGGCGCCGCGCCGCGCCGACCCGCCCTATGGGGATACCGATCGCCCGCCGCGTGGCCCGTCCGCCGCACCGCGCCCGCCCCCGCCGCACCGGCCCGACCTGGCCCGCGTCGGCAACGTGCGCGGCGAGGTCCGCCTCAACAAGCGCATGGCGGACCTCGGCCTGTGCTCGCGCCGCGAGGCCGACGAGTGGATCGCGCGCGGCTGGGTGCTGGTGAATGGCGAACCCGCGGTCATGGGCATGCCCGTGGCGCCCGATGCCCGGGTGGAGGTGCTGCCCCAGGCGCGCCACCAGCAGGCCGGGCAGGTGACGATCCTGCTGCACAAGCCGGTGGGCTATGTGAGCGGCCAGCCCGAGGACGGGCACGAGGCCGCGGCCACGCTGATCGGCGCGCCGAGCCAGTGGCGCGGCGACGCGAAGACGCCGGCCGACGGCCGCCGTTTCGCGCCCGAGCACACGCGCGGCCTGGCCCCGGCCGGCCGGCTCGACATCGACTCCACCGGCCTGCTGGTGCTCACGCAGGACGGCCGCGTGGCGCGCACGCTGATCGGCGAGAGCAGCGGCGTGGAAAAGGAATACCTGGTGCGCGTGCAGTTCGCTCCCAACGGCCCGCAGGGCGAGGGGGTGGTGGCTCAGGACGTGCAGGCGGTGTTTCCGCCGAAACAGCTGGCCCTGCTGCGCCACGGCCTGAGCCTGGACGGCCAGGCCCTGAAGCCCGCGCAGGTGGACTGGCAGAACCCGGAGCAGCTGCGCTTCGTGCTGGTCGAAGGCAAGAAGCGCCAGATCCGCCGCATGTGCGAGCAGGTGGGCCTGCATGTGGTGGGCTTGAAGCGCATCCGCATCGGGCGCGTGATGCTGGGCAACCTGCCGGTGGGGCAGTGGCGGTTTCTGGGGTCTGACGAGAGCTTCTGAGTTTTTCGGGACTCGCGTTTTTGCGAAAACCTCGCGCCAGGCCAGTGGCGGTGCCCGCGTTTTCCGGCCTTGCCCAAACAGCGGCAAGAAACCCGAGCACCCCACCCCCTGTCACACAAAAAAACCGGCACAAGCGCCACAATGGCCTATGAGCCCGCCACCCAACAAGCCCAGACCCACCCGCGACGCGCTGTTGCGGCATGTGCGGCCGTCTGACCTGCAGGCCGCGGTGCGCCTGGCGGGGCAGGCCACCACCGGCGTGATCGGCATTGCCGAAGGCGTGCACCAGTCGGTGCGCAACCGCCTGGGCATGAGCGCGGGCGCCACGCCCGACCGCACCGGAGGCCTCACCGGCCAGATCTACCGCGGCATCCGCGGCGTGACCGAGCTGGTCGGCCACGGGCTCGACGGGGCGCTCGCCACCCTGTTGCCGCTGGTGGACGACCCCTCGCGCCACCCCGAGCCCTCACCCGGCCGCGAGGCGGTGCTGGCCGCGCTCAACGGCGTGATGGGCGACCGGCTGCAGGACACCCACAACCCGCTCGCCCAGCCCATGGAATTGCGCCACCAGAGCCGCGCCCTGCCGCTGGAGAACGCGCCCGCCCTGCATGAGCGCCTCGTCGGTGCCTCGCCCCACCTGCTGGTGCTGGCGCACGGCCTGTGCATGAACGACACGCAGTGGCAGCGCAACGGCCACGACCACGGTGCCTTCCTCGCGCAGGCGCTGGGCTGCACACCGGTCTACCTGCGCTACAACAGCGGCCTGCACACCTCCACCAACGGCCGCGACTTCGCGCGCCAGCTCGAGTGGCTCACCGCCCAGTGGCCGGTGCCGCTCGAATCCATCACCCTCATCGGCCACAGCATGGGTGGGCTGGTGGCGCGCGCCGCCTGCGAGGAAGCCCGGCGCGCCGGCCACCGCTGGCGCGGGCTGCTCAGGCACCTGGTGTTCCTGGGCACGCCGCACCACGGCGCGCCGCTGGAGCGCGCCGGCCACGGCGTGGACGTGCTGCTTGCCGCCACGCCGTTCACCGCACCCTTCACCCGCCTGGGCCAGCTGCGCAGCGCCGGCATCACCGACCTGCGCCACGGCCACGTGCGCGATGCCGACTGGCAGGGCCGCGAGCGCTTCGGCTCGGCGGTGGACCACCGTGAGCCATTGCCCCTGCCCGAGGGGGTGGCCTGCTTCGCGATCGCCGCCACGCTGGCACCGCAGCGCGGCCTGCTGGCCGAGCGGCTCACCGGCGACGGCCTGGTGCCGCTGCGCAGCGCGCTGGGCCAGCACGACGACCCGCGGCACCGGCTGGTGTTCGCACGCGACAGCCAGCGCACCGTCTACCGCACCGGCCACCTGGAGCTGCTCTCCAGCCCGGTGGTGGCGCAGCAGCTGCTGCAGTGGCTGGCGCCGCCGCCGGACGCCGGCGCCGACTGAATCGCCCGCCACGTCCGGCCGGCGCTTGAAATCCGCCGACCCGCCCATAATTCCGCCTCGCCCCCGCGCGTTCCGAGCGCGCCTTCCCTGTTTTCACGCACCCCGATTCCCATGAGCAAACAAACCCTGTCCTTCCAGGCCGAGGTGGCGCAGCTGCTGCACCTGGTCACGCACTCGCTGTATTCCAACCCCGACATCTTCCTGCGCGAGCTGGTCTCCAACGCGTCGGACGCCTGCGACAAGCTGCGGTTCGAGGCGCTGAACAACGCGGCGCTGTTCGAGGACGCGCCCAACCTGGAGGTGCGCGTCGCCTTCGACCGCGAGGCGAAGACCATCACCATCACCGACAACGGCATCGGCATGAGCGCGCAGGAGGCGATCGACCACCTGGGCACCATCGCCAAGAGCGGCACCAGGGACTTCGTGAGCCGCCTGAGCGGCGACCAGAAGCAGGACGCCCAGCTCATCGGCCAGTTCGGCGTCGGCTTCTACTCCGGCTTCATCGTGGCCGACACCATCCGCGTGGAATCGCGCCGCGCCGGGCTGCCCGCGTCCGACGGCGTGCGCTGGACCAGCGCCGGCACCGGCGACTTCGAGGTAGAAACCATCGAACGCGCGGCGCGCGGCACCAGCGTGATCCTGCACCTGCGCGACGACGCCAGCGACTACCTCGACCGCTGGAAACTCAAGTCCATCATCGCCAAGTACTCCGACCACATCAGCCTGCCCATCCTCATGCAGAAGGAAGAGTGGGACGCCGAAAAGAGCGAGCAGGTGCTGCTGGACGAGTGGGAGGCCGTGAACTCGGCCAACGCGCTGTGGGCGCGCAACAAGAAGGACATCAGCGACGAGCAGTACGCCGCGTTCTACAAGAACCTGAGCTACGACACCGAGGCCCCGCTGGCCTGGAGCCACAACCGGGTCGAGGGCAGCACCGAATACACCCAGTTGCTCTACATCCCGGCCAAGGCGCCGCAGGACCTGTGGAACCGCGACCGCAAGGCGGGCATCAAGCTCTACGTCAAGCGCGTCTTCATCATGGACGAGGCCGAGGCGCTGATGCCGGCCTACCTGCGCTGGGTCAAGGGCGTGGTGGACTCGGCCGACCTGCCGCTCAACGTGAGCCGCGAGCTGTTGCAGGAAAGCCGCGACGTGAAGGCGATCCGCGAAGGCAATACGCGCCGCGTGCTGGCCGTGCTCGATGAGCTGAGCAAGGACAGCGACAAGTACACGAAGTTCCATGCCGAGTTCGGGGCCGTGCTCAAGGAAGGCCTGGGCGAGGACTTCGCCAACCGCGACAAGATCGCCAGGCTGCTGCGCTTCGCCAGCACCGCCGGTGCCGACATGACCTCGCTCGCCGACTACAAGGCGCGCATGAAGGAAGGCCAGACCGCGATCTACTACATCACCGCCGACAACCGCGCCGCCGCGCAGAACAGCCCGCAGCTCGAGGTGTTCCGCAAGAAGGGCATCGAGGTGCTGCTGATGACCGACCGCGTGGACGAGTGGGCGCTGTCCTTCCTGCCCGTGTTCGACGGCACCCCGCTGCAGAGCGTGGCCAAGGGCGCGGTGGACCTGGGCTCGCTGCAGGACGAGGCCGAGAAGCAGGCCGCCGAGGCCGCGGCCGAGACCTTCAAGCCGGTGCTGGAGCGGTTGCGGGAGAGCCTCAAGGACAAGGCCAAGGACGTGCGCGTGACTTCGCGCCTGGTCGATTCGCCGGCCTGCCTGGTGGTGGAGGACGGCGACCTCTCCACGCAACTGGCCCGCATGCTCAAGCAGGCCGGCCAGCCCGCACCCGAGGTCATGCCCATCCTCGAGGTCAACGCCGAACACGCGCTGGTGAAAAAGCTCGACGGCAGCGCGCACTTCGACGACCTCGCCCACATCCTGTTCGACCAGGCCCTGCTGGCCGAGGGCGGGCTGCCGGACGACCCGGCGGCCTACGTGAAACGGGTCAATGCCTTGCTGGTCTGACCGGGGATGCCGTCGCGCCAGGACCGACTTGCCGGTTGACTACACTCGGGTCGGGGAGTTCATCCAGGGGCAGTGCACCGCACCTGCCCCGCCCATCTGATCCATCGGCCTCAACGTGTACCTACAGCGCCCCTTCGATCACGTCGTCACCTTCCGCAACAGCCAGGGAGAGGGCGCACGCGGCACCCTGACCAGCCTGCAGCGCCGCTCGCTGGTGATGGAGATCTACAACCCGTACTCCATCGTCCAGGTCAGCGAGGTGCTCAGCGAGCTGACCATCCGCTCGGGCGACCGCATCATCTACAAGGGCAAGGCCGTGGTGGTGAGCCTGCTGAACACCGGCCTGATGGCGGTGGTCTCGGTGGCCCTGATCGACGAGTGGTCGGACCTCAACGCCATCCGCGGCAACGTGAACCAGGTGCGCGACGAAGCGGCCCGCTTCGTGGCCGACTGGGAGTCGCGCTTCAAGATCCGGCAGAGCTACCAGGTCACCATCAGCGAGTTCCGCGCCTTCCTGTCGGAAACCGCGCGCTGGATCGACCAGGCCGACATGGTCGATTCGCTGCCCCGGCAGACCGACGGGCGCCTCACCGACGACGTGTTCGGCGCGATCGCCGAGCCCCTGATGATCAAGGGCAAGGAATTCCTGGTGCGGCTGGAAGACGAGGCCTCGCGGTTGCCCGAGGAAGACTCGCTGCTGCACCGGGCCTACGCGCAAACGGCGCTGCACCCGCTGGTGCTGCGCGCGCCCTTCGTGTACCGCACCTTCGCCAAACCGCTGGGCTATGCGGGCGACTACGAGATGGTCAACCAGATCCTGGGCGACCCGCGCCAGGGCAGCAGCACCTACATCCAGCTGGTGAATTCGATGTTCCTGCGCGCCGCGGTGGCGGTGGCGCACCGCAACCGCATCGACATCCTGGTCGGCTTCCTGAAGAAGGCGGTGGCCAGCGCCGCCGAGAAGGACCGCCCGGTGCGCATCCTCAACGTGGGCTGCGGGCCCGGCGTGGAGATCCAGAAACTCATCGCCACGGGCGAGGACCTTTCGCGCCTGCAGTTCACCCTGATCGACTTCAGCCTGGAGACGCTGAACTACACGCGCCAGAAGATCGAGGAGGCCGCGCACCAGCACAGGGTGAAGGTCGACGTGCAGTACGTGCAGGAGTCGGTGCACGAGCTGCTCAAGCGTGCCACCCGCGACACCGCGCCGCGCGATGGCGAAGGCTTCGACTACATCTACTGCGCGGGCCTGTTCGACTACCTCTCGGACAAGGTCTGCTCGCGGCTGATCCGCTACTTCCTGTCGCGCAGCAACCCGGGCGCCAACCTGCTGGTCACCAACGTGCACTCGGACAACCCCGAGCGCTACGGCATGGAGCACCTGCTGGAGTGGCACCTGATCTACCGCAACGAGCAGCAGATGCTGTCCGTGCTGGAAGAGGTGAATGCCCCGGCGACCCTGTACACCGATTCCACCGGGGTCAACATCTTTGCCGAGGTGGTGGTCAATGCCAACCTGAAGGCCATGGCGCTTGAAAATGGCTAACCGGCCGAGCTCGCCCTACGAGCAGCAGCTGTCGGACTTCCGGCTCGCGTACAGCAAGGCGGGCAGTATCACGTCCATCGTGCTGGTGCTCGCGGGCTTCGGGCTCGACTACTTTTCCTACCCCGATCGGCTGCTGGAGTTCTCGCTGCTGCGCCTGCTGGTGGTGCTGCTCACGCTGGGCATCCTGCGCCTGCTGTTCACCGAGGTCGGGCGCCAGCACGTGCGCTCGCTCACCATGCTCTGGCTGCTGCTGCCGCAGATCATGATCGCCTTCATGATCTACGAGACCGACGGCGCGCAGTCGATCTACTTCGTGGGCCTGCACCTGGCGCTGTACGCGGTCGGCATCATCCTGCCGATCAGCTTCTTCGAGGGCATCGGCTTCGGCGTGCTCACGCTGCTGCTCTACGTGGCGGCCTGTGCCCTGCACCCGGACGCGGCGGGCAACACCTCGCGCCTGGTCACGAACTCGCTGTTCATCCTGTTTTCCGCCGGCGCCAGCGCGGTGTGCACCTGGTTCAACGAGAAGGCGCGCCTGCGCCTGTTCCAGCTGCAGCACGAGGTGTCCGAGAAGAACGCTTCGCTGCGCGACATCAACAACACGCTGGCCGAGGTCAAGGGGCAGCTGCTGCAGCGCGAGAAGATGGCCGCGATCGGCACGCTCTCGGCCGGCCTGCTGCACGAGCTCAACAACCCGGTGAACTACAGCCTGATGGCGATCAACATGGGCCTGACCTGCAAGGGCGTCGAGGGCGACGACATGCTCAAGGAGAGCCTGAACGACGCGCGCGAAGGCATGCAGCGCATCCAGAACATCGTCACCGACCTCAAGACCTTCGCCTACCAGAAGCCCGGGCAGGACAGCCAGCGCCCCTTCCTGCTGGAGAACGCGGTGCGCTCGGCCGTGCGGCTGGCCGGCTACGAGCTCAAGGGCATCGACGTGCCGGTCGAGCTGCCGCAGGACACCCACGTGCTGGGCGACGAGCCGGCCATCATCGGCGTGCTGATCAACCTGCTGAGCAATGCCGCGCACGCGGTGCAGGCGGCGCGGCGCGAGCAGCCGCGCATCGCGGTCACGGTGGCGCAGCGCGGAGAGCGCCTGAGCGTGTCGGTGCGCGACAACGGCTCGGGCATCGCGCCGGAGAACCTGGGACGCGTGTTCGAGCCCTTCTTCACCACCCGCGATGTCGGCGCCGGCCTCGGGCTGGGGCTGAGCGTGAGCTACGGCATCGTGCAACGCCACGGCGGTACGCTGGCGGTGGAGAGCGAACCGGGCAGCTGGACGGAATTCACCTTTGACTTGCCGAGGCCCTGAATGAAACCCGACGAAACCGGAGTGACGCGCGGCCCCCTGGGAGCGCATGCCATCCTGATGGTGGACGACGAGCCGCAGGCCTGCAAATGGTTTGCCCGCCTGTACGGCGACGAGTTCGTCGTTCTGACCGCCAGCGGGGTGGACGAGGCGCTGGCCCTGCTGGCCCAGCGCGGCCCGGAGATTGCCGTGCTGCTGACCGACTACGCCATGCCCGCGCGCGACGGCGTGGCCCTGCTCAGCGAGGCCCGGCAGTCGTACCCGCACGTGGCGCGTCTGCTGGTCTCGGCCTACGCCGACAAGGACGTGGCGATGTCCGCCGTCAACCAGGGGCATGTGGAGAAGATCCTGGAGAAGCCGCTCGACGAGGCCCTGACGCGGCAGGCCCTGCGCGAGGCGCTCGCGTCGAGCCAGGAGCGCGCGCGCGACCGTGCCCTGCTCGAGCGGCGCGCCGCCACGCTGCGCGAGACCCTGGGTTTTCTCGCGCACGAGGTCACCACGCCGCTGGCCACGGTGCAGGGCTACCTCTCGGCCATGCGCGAACGCCACCGCAACACCCCCGAGGGCGACGGCATGGCCCACATCCAGGAACAGAACCCCGGGGATGTGCTGTTCATGATCGAAGCGGCGCAGCGCCGCGCCGAGTACGCGCAGTCCCTGGTGTCGACCTTTGTGCAGACCGCGCGCGACGCCTACCACCCCGACACCTCGCCCAGCCTGCGCGCGAGCGACCTGGTGCAGGCGGTGCGCGACGAATTTCCGTTCGACAACGACGAGGCCCGGTGGCTGAGCAGCGACGTGGCCGCCGACTTCGTGCTGCCTGGTCGGCGCGACCTGCTGTACCTCGTGCTGTGCACGCTGGTCAAGAACGCCACGCTGGCGCTGCGCCCGGACCCGCCCTTGCAACCCCGGGTGCACGTGTGGCTGGGGCGCGAGGCGCCCGCGCCCGGCCTGCCGGTGCAGGCCGCCATCCATGTGAGCGACAACGGGCCGGGCATCTCGCCCGATGTGCTCAAGCGCCTCACCTTCGAGCCGACGACCACCCGCGCCAACGCCGGTGGCAGCGGCATGGGCCTGGTGTTCTGCCGGCGCGTGATGACCTCGCTGGGCGGCTCCATCGTGGTGAAGTCCGAGGCGGGCCAGGGTGCCACCGTGTCGCTCTACTTTCCTTCTGCCCAGTAAAAGATGACCCATGACGACCGCTCAGGAGACGCCGTGAAGCCCGTGAAAATTCTGTATGTCGACGACGAGGCCATGGCCCTGAAGTACTTCGAGCGCCTGGTGAGCCCGATGGCGCCCGTGCTCACCGCGCTGTCGGTGGAAGAGGGCAAGGCCGTGCTGGCGGCGCACGGCAGCGAGGTGGCGGTGCTGGTGTGCGACCAGCGCATGCCCGGTGCGCACGGCAACGAGCTGCTGCGCCACGCGCGTGAGTACTACCCGGGCATCGTGCGCATGCTGACCACCGCGTACTCGGAGCTGGGCGAGGCCATCGAGGCGATCAACACCGGCGAGATCTACCGCTACATCAACAAGCCCTGGGAGCTGGAGAGCCTGCGCGCCGACCTGAAGAACGCGCTGGAGCTGGCCGAGCTGCGCGGCGAGCGCGACGGCCTGATGCGCGACAAGCTGATGGCCCAGCAGGGCCAGTTGCTGGCCAACCGCCTGTCGGCCTTGTTGATGGTGGGCGCGGCGGTGCACTGCGAAGGGCACGAGCAGGCGCTGCACCGCTTCGCCCAGGCCGCGCTGCTGGCCGGCAGCGCGCCGCCCGCGATCGACTGGCACCGCTGGGACCATGCCGACCTGATGCAGGCCGAGGCCCAGCGCGGCGCGGCCATCGCGGCGCACCTGCGTCAGTGGTTGCGCGAGTTCGGCCCCCGGCGCGACGGTGCCGGCGCCTTGTCGGTGCTGGCCCAGGCGCTGGGTGGCGAGCTGCAGGGCGACCGCGTGCGGCTCTCCGATGACGGCGGTGTGTTCACGGCCCTGCTGTCGGCGCCCGCGGGTGATACGCCCACGGCGCCGCAATGCGCCTGGCTGGCCTGGCAGCTGTGGCAGGGTGGCCTGGCCGAGGCGGTCGTGGCCGATACCGGCTGGGCGGTGCAGCCGGCCGAGGCGACCGTGCTGCAGGCCGACTGGCTGGCCGACGCGATCGAACGCATCAGTCGGTAACGCCGGGCACTTTCTGGCGGGTGCGCGCTCACAATAGGGTCTGATCCGCATCCAGGGCCTTCCACATGACCACTGCTCACTACCCTTCCTTGTTGTCGTCCCGGGCCACGCGCAGCGCCGCCGCCAGCGCGGTGCTCGCGGCCGCTGCGCTGGGGCTGGCCGGCTGTTCGTCCGTGGGCGTCGGCGTGGGCATTCCCGTCGGGCCTTTTTCCATCGGCGTGGGCGTGGGCTCGGGTGGGGTGAACGCCGGTGTCAGCACCGGGGTGGGGCCGGTGGGCGTGGGCGTGGGCGTGAACCAGCGCGGCCAGGTCAGTGCCGGCGCGGGCGTGGGCGTGAGCACCGGCATCGGCAACAGCAACGCGCGCGTCGGCGTGGGGGTGGGCACCAGCACGGTGATCCACGACCCGCACGATCGCAACTGAAGCCGCGGGCCACGCCCTTCCGCACCCGACACGAAAAAGGCCCACCCGGTGCGAACCGGGTGGGCCTTTTGGCTGGCGCGGGCGGGATTACACCAGCGTGATCGTCACGTCGATGTTGCCGCGGGTGGCGTTGGAGTAGGGGCACACCTTGTGGGCGGTGTCCAGCAGGTCCTGCGCCACGGCGCGGTCCATGCCGGGCAGGCTCACGTTCAGGCGGGCGGCGATGCCGAAGCCGGCCGGGATCGGGCCGATGTCGACTTCGGCGTCGATCGATGCGTCGGCCGGCACGGCCACTTTCTTCATGCCGGCCACGTGCTTCATGGCGCCCATGAAGCAGGCGGAGTAGCCGGCGGCGAACAGCTGCTCGGGGTTGGTGGCGTTGCCGGCGCCGCCCATGGCCTTGGGGGGCGAGAGCTTGACGTCGAGCATGCCGTCGTCGGAGCGTGAGCTGCCTTCGCGGCCGCCGGTGGTGTGGGCGCGGGCGGTGTAGACGACTTTGTCGAGGGAAGTGGGCATGGTGGGGCTCCTGGGGGTTGAATCGCTTGCGGGAAGCGGGGATTGAAAAAAGGAATCGAGGTCAGGCGGCGAGGCGGTCGCGCAGGGTCTGCACCTGTCGGGTGAGCGCCCTCACTTCGGACACGTCGCATTGGGTGGCCTGCAGCACGCAGCCGGGAATGCGCGCGGCGCGGGCCTTGAGCTTGCGGCCGGCGGCGGTGAGCCGGATCAGCACGCGGCGCTCGTCCTGCACGTCGCGCAGACGGGTCACGAGCTCGGCGGACTCGAGCCGCTTGAGCAGCGGGGTGAGGGTGCCGGAATCGAGGTGCAGGCGTTCGCCGAGTTCGGACACGGCGACGCCGTCGTGTTCCCACAGCACCAGCATGGCCAGGTATTGCGGGTAGGTCAGGCCCATCTCGTCGAGCATGGGCTTGTACAGCTTGGTCATGGCCAGCGAGGCCGAGTACAGCGCAAAGCACAACTGGTGGTCGAGCTGCAGGGCCTGGTCGCTGGAGATGCGTGGGGTGTTCATGGGTTGGTAATATAGCTGGCAATTGAATTGTGTGCAATTTAATTGTTGGCAACCATGTTTCGTGTGGGGTTTTCAGTCGGCTGTGTGGGTGAGGTCGGCTGGAGCGGGTACGCGGGCACCGCCACTGGCCTGGCGCGAGGTCTTCGCACGCAACCTCCAGGAATCACGCCATCAAAGGCTCGCCCTGCATCTCTTCAATCTGCTCCACCAGCATGTCCACCTGCCCCTGCCAGTAGTCGCGGCTGCCGAACCAGGGGAAGTTGATCGGGAAGGCCGGGTCGTCCCAGCGGCGCGCGACCCAGGCGCTGTAGTGGATGAGGCGCAGCGTGCGCAGCGGCTCGATCAGCGCCAGCTCGCGCCGGTCGAACGGGCGGAACTGCTCGTAGCCATCCACCAGCGCGCCGAGCTGCTGCGTCTGCTGGCGGCGGTCGCCGCTGAGCAGCATCCAGAGGTCCTGCACCGCCGGGCCGGTGCGCGCATCGTCCAGGTCCACGAAGTGCGGGCCGGCGCCGGGCTGGCCCTCGGGTGTCCAGAGGATGTTGCCCGGGTGGCAGTCGCCGTGCAGCCGGATGCGCCGGATGCCGTCCTCGTCCGAGGGCGCGTCCGCCTTGAGCACCGGGTGCGCCTCGATCAGCGCCAGCGCTTCTTCGAGCGCGGCGGACCAGGCGGTGCGCACCTCCTTGGCGACCGCGTCATGCGCCATCAACCAGTCGCGCGGCTCGTGCGCGAAGTTCGCGGCATCGAGCGCGGGGCGCACGGCAAACGGCTGCGCTGCGCCCACGCTGTGGATGCGCGCCAGGAAGCGGCCGATCCATTCGAGCACCTCGAAGTTGTCGAGCTCGGGCCGGCGTCCGCCACGCCGTGGGCTCACCGCGAACGCGAAGCCGCCGAAGTGGTGCAGCGTTTCGCCCTGCACGCGCAGCGGCGGCACGGCGGGAATCTCGGCGGCCACCAGCTCCTCGGCGAAGCCGTGTTCCTCGGCGATCTGCGCGTCGCTCCAGCGCCCGGGCCGGTAAAACTTGGCCACCACCTGGTCCACGCCGTCCAGCGGCGACTCCAGGTGGATCTGGTACACGCGGTTCTCGAAGCTGTTGAGCGCGGCCATGCGCCCGTCGCCCCACAGGCCGATACTGGCCAGCGCGTCCTGCACCACGTCGGGCGTGAGGGCGCTGTAGGGGTGCGTGCTCTTGTTGTTCTCTGAGGTCATGCGCGATTGTCGCCCCTGACTCGACCCCCCTGGGCGCTCCCCTATGATGGCCGCATGTCGAAACACAAGGCGAACGCGCGCCCCGCGCCCACGCTGCAGGAGCAGCTGCCCGAGCTGCGGCCAGGCCAATCGGTGGCGCTGCTGCAGGAACTGCACATCCTCACGCGCGAAGGCAAGCTCAACCAGGACACGCGCCGCAAGCTCAAGCAGGTGTATCACCTGGTGCAGTTCATCGAACCCCTGCTGGCCGAGGTGCTGGCCGCGCGCGGCGACGTGACGCTGGCCGACCACGGCGCGGGCAAGTCCTACCTGGGCTTCATCCTGTACGACCTGTTCTTCAAGGACAAGCCGGTGGGCCGCGTGACCGGCGTGGAAACCCGCGCCGAACTGGTGGACAAGTCGCAGGCCCTGGCGCACAAGCTGGGTTTCGGGCGCATGGACTTCCTCGCCACCACGGTGCAGCAGGCGCTGACCCACCCCGAACTGCCACCGCAGATCGACGTGGTGACCGCGCTGCATGCCTGCGACACCGCCACCGACGACGCGATTGCTTTTGGCCTGGCCAAGCAGGCGCGCCACATGGTGCTGGTGCCGTGTTGCCAGGCCGAGGTGGCCGGCGTGATGCGCCAGCACAAGGCGCTGAGCCTGGCGCGCACGCCGCTGGCCGAGCTGTGGCGCCACCCGCTGCACACGCGCGAGTTCGGCAGCCAGATCACCAATGTGTTGCGCTGCCTGCAGCTTGAAGCACATGGTTACAGCGTGACGGTGACCGAGCTGGTGGGCTGGGAGCACTCCATGAAAAATGAGCTGATCCTGGCCCGTAGAATGGACCAGGATCGCCACGGCGCCCGCGAGCGGGCCCGGCAGCGGCTGCTGCAGGTGCTCGACGAGCTCCACCTGCAAGAACTCACGCAGCGCTTCGCGGTCTGAAGACCTTTCGCGGCGGCATGCCTTGCCGCCATTTGCCGTATCCCCGGTGTTCAAGTCAGCGCCTTGCTGATGCCGGATTGCCTGGCGGCCGCGCCGGTGCCTTGCGCACCCTGGCGGGCCCATTCCCACAGGCACCCACCCAGGAGTCCTGCCCATGGTCACCGATTACAGTTTTCTGCTCCAGTCCATCGCATGGCCGCTGGTGCTGCTGCTGGCCTGGTTCATTGCCGAACGCGCCTACGAAGCCTGGCACGTGCCGCGCGTCACGAGCTACGTGGCGGTGGGCCTGGTGGGGGGCCTGATCAACCTGCCCGGCCTCACCAACGACGTGCCGGGCCTGCCCTTTCTCGCCAACGTGGCGCTCTCGCTCGTGCTGTTCGAGCTCGGGTACCGCATCAACCTGCGCTGGTTCCGCCACAACCCCTGGATGCTGGTGCTCGGCGTGGTCGAGTCCATCGTCACCTTCGGTGTCATCTACTGGGTGAGTGGCTGGTTCGGCCTCGCGCCGGACCTGCGGCTCATCATCGCCGCGCTCTCCATCTCGGCCTCGCCGGCCGGCATCGTGCGTGTGGCCAACGAAATGCGCAGCGCCGGCCAGGTGACCGAGCGCGTGCTGCACCTGTGCGCCATCAACTGCATGATGTCGGTGCTCGCGCTCAAGCTGGTGGTGGGTTACTGGTACCTCAGCACCTCGGGCGACCTGGTGCTCGCGGCCTTCGGCAGCATCCACCAGCTGGGCACCTCGGTGGCCGTGGGCAGCCTGCTCGGCGTGGCCGTGCCCTGGCTGCTGCGCCAGCGCAGCACGCACGAGCGCGGTGTCACCGTGGTGTTCGCGCTCTCGGTGCTGCTGCTCACCACCGCAGCCTATGGCCTCAAGCTCTCGCCGCTGCTGGCCGCGCTCACCTTCGGCATCGTCGCGCGCGAGCGCCGCGTGCACCTCACCAACGCGCAGCGCGACTTCGGCACCGGCGGCGACCTGCTCTCGGTCTTCCTGTTCGTCTACATCGCCTCGCTGCTCGACTGGGCCGACGTCGGCACCGGCATGCTGCTCGGCGTGTTGCTGATCGCCGTGCGCACGGCGTCCAAGGTGGGTTGCAACCTGGCGGCCGCGCGCCTCTCGGGCATCACCGAGCGCAAGGGCCTGCTGACCGGCCTGGCGCTCACGCCCATGTCGGCCTTCGCCATCCTGCTGATCGAGCAGAGCCGGCTCTACGGCTTCGCGCCCGCGGTCGAGGTGCTCTCGGTCATGGCCGGGATGATGCTGCTGCAGGAACTGCTGGGGCCGGTGGTCACCCAGCGTGCGCTGATGGCCGCGCAGGAAACCCACGTCACGAAAGGATAGGAGTTCCCATGCCACTCGAAACCTTCAAATCGTCCGACTCGCTGACCATGGGCGTCGAGCTCGAACTGCAGCTCGTCAACACCTACGACCTCGACCTCTCCAGCAGCGCCAACGACCTGCTCGAGCTGCTGCGCCGCAAGCCGTTTCCGGGCGTGGTCACGCCCGAGATGACGCAGAGCATGATCGAGATCGCCACCGACGTGCAGCGCGAACACGGCCCGCTGCTCGCGCAGCTGCAGCAGATCCGCGACACGCTGGTGAATGCGGGCGACCGGCTCAACATCGAGATCGCGGGCGGCGGCACGCACCCGTTCCAGCGCTGGTTCGAGCAGCGCATCTTCTCCAAGCCGCGCTTTGAGCAGCTCTCGGGTCTGTATGGCTACCTCGCCAAGCAGTTCACCGTGTTCGGCCAGCACGTGCACATCGGCTGCTCGAACGCCGACGAGGCGCTGTTCCTGCTGCATTCGCTCAACCGCTACGTGCCGCACTTCATCGCGCTCTCGGCCTCGTCGCCGTTCTCGCAGGGCGTGGACACGCTGTTCGACTCGGCGCGGCTGAACTCGGTGTTCGCCTTTCCCCTGAGCGGCCGCGCGCCCTTCGTGCTGAGCTGGGAGGAGTTCGCCAACGTGTACTTCACCAAGATGGAGAGCACCGGCGTGGTCAAGTCCATGAAGGACTTCTACTGGGACATCCGGCCCAAGCCCGAGTACGGCACGATCGAGCTGCGCGTGTGCGACACGCCGCTGACGGTGGAGCGCGCCGCCGGCCTGGCCTGCTACCTGCAGGCGCTGTGCCGCCACCTGCTGGAGCGCCGCGAGCTGCCGCCCGAGGAAGACGACTACCTCGTCTACACCTACAACCGCTTCCAGGCCTGCCGCTTCGGCCTGGACGGGATGATGGTCAACCCCAAGACGCGTGAGCAGATCAGCATCCGCGAGGACATCCTGGCCACGCTGCGCCATCTCGCGCCGCACGGCCAGGCGCTGAACTCGCTGGCGGCGCTCGACGAGATCGAACGCACCGCCGGCCGTGTGGGCAACCATGCGACTTACCTGCGCAACCAGTTCAGGGAGAGTGGCAGCGTGCAGTCGGTGGTGCGCGCCAGCGTGGAGGCGCTGCGCGGCGGGCCGTGATGGAAGTCACGGCGGGGGCGTAGGGGCATGCGACGCCCTGTCAGGCAAGTTCCTACAGCGCGAATGGGTGTGCACCGACTTAACGGCCTGGGGGGTGCCCGATACAGTTTGTTTCATCGACAGCCCCTTTGTGACACCCCTCTTCACCCCCCAGGAACCCGCCATGTCCACCACCGCCACCCGCCTCAACCCCTTCGTCCTGATGCTCGATCCGGAAGCCGTGATCAGCGCCATGGAGACCAGCACCCACCTGCGCGGCATCCGCAGCCGCATCTGCCGCCCGCTGGACAAGCCCCTGATCCCCAAGATCTTCGACACCGCCGCGCGCGAGTTCGACGCCGTGATCGAAGCCGAAGACTTCATGGACTCCGGCAGCGAGCTGTACTGCGAAGCCCAGCCCGCGCTGCAGGCCGCCGTGCACTGAAACTTATTTGGCGAACCGCTTGCGCGTGAGCGCGAGGGCCAGCCAGAACGCTGCCACGGTGTAGACCAGCAGCACGCCCGCATGCAGCCAGGCCTGCGTGGGCCACTGGTCCATGAACAGGGGCCGCACCAGTTCCACCGCGTTGGTCAGCGGCAGCCAGTCCGAGAGGTGGCGCACCACCACCGGCAACTGCTCCCGCGGGAAGAAGACGCCCGAGAGAAACATCATCGGCGTCAGGAACAGCGTGAAGTAGTAGGTGAAGAAGTCATAGCCCTGGGCCAGGGCGTTGAACACCAGGGCGATGCACGAGAACGTGATGCCCACCCCCAGCAGCACCGGCCAGGCCAGCAGCAGCTTGGGGGAATGGCTGATGCCCAGCGCGAGCATCACGCCCATGATGGCCGTCACCGAGAACAGGGCCTTGAAGCCCGCCCACAGCATTTCGGCCAGCACCACGTCGTCCAGGCTCACCGGCGCGTTCATGATGCCGTCCCAGGTTTTCTGCACGTGCATGCGCGAGAACGCCGAGTACAGCGCCTCGAAGCTGGCCGCGTTCATCGCGCTCATGCAGATGCTGCCGCTGGCCAGGAACAGGATGTAGGGCACCGCCACGCTGCCTTGCGGCGTGTTCATCGGCACCTGCCCGACCAGCGCGCCCATGCCGTAGCCGAAGGCCACCAGCCACATCAGCGGCTCGGCGATGTTGCCCACCAGGCTGGGAATGGCGAGCTTCTTCCAGACCAGCAGGTTGCGCAGGAACACCGGCCACCAGCGCATCGACAGGCGTGGGGCCGACCAGGGGGACGGGTGGTGGGGCAGGGTGGTGCTCGTGTTCATGGTCTAGCCGTCCTCTCGTATCTGCCGGCCGGTGAGCTTGAGGAACAGGTCCTCCAGGTTCGCGGGCCGGTGCAGCGTGCGCAGGTGGTGGTGCTCGCCGAGGGCGGCGAGCAGCGGCATGGCCTGCGCGGTGTAGAAGAACACGGTCTCGCCGCTCACCTCCACGCGCGCGGCCAGGCCGCGCAGCGCGGCATGTTCGTCGGCCTGGGCCAGCGCCAGCGCGCCACCGCCGTAGACCTCGACCACGTCGGGTTCCAGGTGCTGCGCGATCAGCTCGCGCGGGCGGCCTTCGGCGATCTTGCGGCCGTGGTCCAGCACCAGCAGGCGCGAGCACAGGCGCTCGGCCTCGTCCATGAAGTGGGTGGTCAGCAAGATGCTCTTGCCCTGTTGCAGCAGCATCTGCAGGCGCTCCCACATCAGGTGGCGCGCCTGCGGGTCCAGCCCGGTGGTGGGCTCGTCGAGCATCAGCAGCTTGGGGTCGTTCACCAGCGCGCGCGCCAGCGACAGGCGCCGCTTCATGCCGCCCGAGAGCTCGCCCGGCTTGGCCTCGGCCTTGTGCGAGAGCGCGGCGAATTCCAGCAGTTTCGGGATGCGCTCGCGCACGGTGGCCGCCGGCAGGCCGAAGTAGCGGCCGTACACCAGCAGGTTTTCGGCGCAGCTGAAGTCCGGGTCCAGCGTGTCCATCTGGCTCACCACGCCGAGCCGCGCCTTGATGGCCAGCGCGTCGCGCGGCATGTCCTGCCCGAAGGCGGTGATGCTGCCGGCGTCGGGCGTGGTCAGGCCCAGGCACATGCGGATGGTGGTGGTCTTGCCCGCGCCGTTGGGGCCGATCACGCCCAGGCACTCGCCGGGCCCGATCGCAAAACTCAGGTCGTCCACCACGGTGTTGCCGCCGTAGCGCTTGACCAGGTGCCGGCATTCGAACAGGGCGTCTTTCATGTGCGGGCATTGTGCCCGCTGGCGGCGGGGAGCGCCGGGGCCGGCCTCTACAATGCGGGGCTGCCCGCCAGGGACCGCGCCCCCACATTTCCGACCCGACCATGTCCCTCGCCGTTTCCCTGCAATACGTCTTCCCGAAGCGCGCCATCACGGATTTCGGACGCTGGGTGGCCAACGGCCGCTGGGGCGCCATCACGCAGTGGATCATCCGCCGCTTCATCCGCAAGTACGGCGTGAACATGGCCGAGGCCGCGAACCCGGACCCGACGGCCTACACCAGCTTCAATCAGTTTTTCACCCGCGCGCTGCGTGCCGACGCCCGCCCGCTGGCCGACGCGGCCTTCGTCTGCCCGGTGGACGGCGCGATCAGCCAGTTCGGCGCGATCGCGCGCGACCAGATCTACCAGGCCAAGGGCCACACCTACAGCACGCGCGCCCTGGTCGGCGGCGATGCCGACCTGGCCGCGCTGTTCGACGACGGCGCCTTCGCCACCATCTACCTCAGCCCCAAGGACTACCACCGCATCCACATGCCGGCCGCGGCCACGCTGCGCCGCATGGTCCATGTGCCGGGTGACCTGTTCTCGGTCAACCCGGCCACGGCGCAAGGCGTGCCCGGTCTGTTCGCGCGCAACGAGCGCGTGGTCTGCGTGTTCGACCTGCAGGTCGGCGAGACCACCGTGCCTTTCGTGCAGGTGCTGGTGGGCGCGACCATTGTGGGCAGCATGGCCACCACCTGGCATGGCGTGGTGAACCCGCCGCGGCCGGGCACGGTGCGCGAGTGGTCCTACGACGACAACCCGGTGCAGCTGCAGCGCGGCGAGGAAATGGGCCGCTTCCTGCTCGGCTCCACCGTGGTGCTGCTGTGGCCGCGCGACACCATCGCCTTCCACCCCGACTGGGCGCCCGGCAACACCGTGCGCCTGGGCGAGGCCATGGGCGACGCCCTCTGAACCCCTTTCTTTCTGGAGCCTCCCCATGACCACGCTCGGTACCCCTTTGTCTCCTTCGGCCACCCGGGTCATGTTGCTCGGTTCGGGCGAGCTCGGCAAGGAGGTGCTGATCGCGCTGCAGCGCCTGGGCGTGGAAACCATCGCGGTCGACCGCTACGAGAACGCGCCCGGCCAGCAGGTGGCGCACCACGCGCGCACCATCACCATGAGCGACCCGGCTCAGCTGAAGGCGCTTATCGAGGCCGAACGCCCGCAGCTGGTGGTGCCCGAGATCGAGGCGATCGCCACGCCCGTGCTGCAGGAACTCGAAGCCGCCGGCGTGGTGCGCGTGATCCCCACCGCGCGAGCCGCGCGCCTGACCATGGACCGCGAGGGCATCCGCCGCCTCGCGGCCGAGACGCTGGGCCTGCCGACCAGCCCGTACAAGTTCTGTGATTCCCTGGAAGAGTTGCAGGCCGCGATTGATGCCGGCATCGGCTACCCCTGCATCGTCAAGCCGGTCATGAGCAGCAGCGGCAAGGGACAGAGCAAGATCGACGGCCCGGCCGACGTGAAGAAGGCCTGGGACTACGCCATGTCGGGCGGCCGTGTCGGCCCGGGCCGCATCATCGTCGAAGGCTTCATCGATTTCGACTACGAGATCACCCAGCTCACCGTGCGCGCGCTCGGCGCTGGCGGCGAGATCGAGACGCACTTCTGCGACCCGATCGGTCATGTGCAGGTGAGCGGCGACTACGTGGAGAGCTGGCAGCCGCACCCCATGACGCCCGCCGCGCTCGCCGAGTCGCGCCGCATCGCCCAGGCCGTGACCGACGACCTCGGTGGCCAGGGGCTTTACGGTGTGGAGCTGTTCGTCAAGGGCGACAAGGTCTGGTTCAGCGAGGTGAGCCCGCGCCCGCACGACACCGGCATGGTGACCATGATCACCCAGTGGCAGAACGAGTTCGAGCTGCACGCGCGCGCCATCCTGGGCCTTCCGGTGAGCACCGCGCTCAAGAGCCCGGGCGCCAGCGCCGTCATCTACGGCGGCGTCGAGGCCACGGGCATCGCCTTCGACGGTGTGGACGAAGCCCTGCGCGTGCCGCAGACCGAGCTGCGCCTGTTCGGCAAGCCCGAGAGCTTCACCAAGCGCCGCATGGGCGTGGCGCTGGCGTACGACGCGGACGTGGAGAAGGCCCGCAGCCAGGCCAAGCTGGCGGCCTCGAAGGTCCGGCCACGCAAGGCCTGAGGCCGGCGCTGCCTTTTTTGCAGGCGGCTGGTGGGCCCATCTTGAGGGGTGTTAGCTCGCGGGCTCGAAGGCTAGACTGCAACTTTCGGCCATGAGCGGCCTTCGGTTAAACGGAAATGCAGTCGCTCAACGGTGCGCATAACCGGCGCGAACATCGGTGCGCAGCGCCGCTGTTGAGCGTCCGTGTTCATGCGCTGGTTAGGCAGTCAGTTTGTTTCTCATGCGCTATGGCTGGGCAACCAACACATGGGTGCGCATTGGGTATCTAAGTTCACCACTTGCTACGTGAGGCTCTAACATCCTGCGTACTTGTTTGAGAAACTCATCGCGCCCACTTTCTGGGAGAAGTGCCACGGCATAGCGAGTAGAAGGAGACCCCTGGGTCATTCCGTCGATGAATGATTGGATGGACGTGAAATGAGACACTCCATCCTCGGTGCGAAGTTGTATCCGGGAGAACCCTGCACGAGTAGCGGCGTCGCGAATGTCATCAGGATTGGAGAAGGAGCACGCTCGCTTTGCCGCTGAGGCGTCAACCCCTTGACTCTCCAGTGCTTGAACCACGGCGTAGTGCCCTATGTTGTACTCAAGTGGTCCCCAGATGCTTGCCGCTAGTCGACCCGATGGTTTGAGCATCCGGCGAATCTCGGCGAAACCGGCATGACGATCTTTGAAGAACTGAAGTCCCTGAAGGCAAAGGCAGAGATCAAACGTAGCGTCTTTAAATGGCACCTGGAGCGCGTCTGCGCAGTGCCACTCCATTGGAGTTCTTGTGCTCTGCGTTAACCTCCGGGCAACCTCGATGACGCCTGGATCGATATCGACGCCAATAACGTTTCCGGTCGGGCCAGCGAAGCGTGCGGCCATCCTCGCCCCGATACCGGTGCCACAGGCCATGTCCAGCACTTGATCTCCCGGTTGCGGCGCCACAACGCCAATCACAAGCTCCGTCCAGTGAGCAAACATGCCCGGAACCATGTGCCTCTCATATGCCTCTGCAGTCGTCGTGTCGATGGGCTGATTTTCTGGTGACATTTTCGCTTCACCCCTTCGTTGGTACTGTGCTGCGGTCGGCTGCCTAACGTTTGAATTAAGGGGCGCGCTTTAGCGCGTCCCGCTTGAATGATGGGATGGACTCCCCCGTTTGTCTGCGCGAAGTTCGCGCTCTGGTCTTCATTGGCGTGGGGATCAGGTCTTCAACAAACGAAAGGAGTCCGAGATGCATGCTACTACCCTTGCTCCTTTTAAGGGCCGCTTTACGGATGGAGCCGAAGGACTGCAACGGGCCCAAAGCGGAAGTTCAGATTTCGAGTTTGGACCTTCCGCGCAATTCGAAATTTTCCTAGTTCTCTACTGAACCAAGTCACCTGGAAGCAATGCGCTGGGAGCCGGTGCAGGCAGACCATTCCACTGCGCCAAGTTGGCGACACCCACGCCCCACACACAGAGCATCTCATCCTCTGTCTGGTGAAACAGGCCTCTGCGGACACTTTGTCTCCTATGGCCAGCAATGATTTCCTCAAATGCTTCTTGTAGCAGATGGGATTCGTTGTTCACGATGCAGCGCAACGCATAGGCGTAACCTTGGAAGTCAACGTTCCCCCTCTGCTTGCAGGCATGCTCGAATGCCTGCATGGCGCCTTGGGCAGTGGAAGCGTCCTTGGCAAGGATGCTTTTGAGGCACAGACCAAATGCGCGTTCGAACACGCGGTCATATTCACGCTCAATGGCCTCACGTCCACCCATGCGTGAGGCGAGCGTCTGCGCTACTGCTTCATTGTTTGCGGCAAGTGCGCCCAGTAGCGGCTTGTAGGTCATCATCGATACATACGACGGAGAGATGGCCTCGCCCCCGTCAAAACGCTCCAGCAGTGTGATTCGCAGCGCGGCTGCTTCGCTTAGTTGCCTGCGGAAAGCCGTCACATTCTTGTGCACCACGTAGTCTGCCACCGCCAAGAGCCTCAGCGAGCTAGCCAATGCTCCTGAAGCGGCTCCGTTCCTATCCTTGACAACGTCTCTGATGTTGGCCCGAAGAAGACTTAAGTCCTCTCGTTCAGTTTCAGCAATCACGGCCAATTTTTCGCGGGTAAGCGGCATAGAAGATTACTTGGAAGGGATAAGCAAATTCCAGCGGTTTACGTCGAACGACTGGAGACATTCGCCGATGTGCAAATGAGCTCTATGTTGTTTCGCAAAAAACGCGGCGTACGTCTGCTCTTGGCCGATGTGCGTCATGGTAGCTGGGGCGGTGGTTGGGCACAAAGCAGACGTTGCTAGCCGGACTCTTGGTCTAGGTAAACATGCGAACCAATCGGCAACTGGGCCTTGCGAAGGCCCTCGGCGACAGCAAAAGCTGCGTGAGTTAGCCCTTCATTTCTTCGGTGGAGGTGCTCAAAGGAAGCAATATGCGTCGAGATTTGTTCTCCCGAAGGAGTGACGATTTTTAGCGGCGCCCCAGCTTCCACTTTGATGCCGAGCGAGTGTGGAATGCCTGGCACGAGGATGCATCCACGCCCAATGTCGAAAACGTCCTCAATCTTGAATAGCTGCAGCATGCTAGCTCCCCTCGTTCCATCAATGCCCGCTTCTGGCCGATTCCCGAAGTCTAGCGTCTGCGCGTGAGCTGACCCCCGTCAAGGTGGCACGGCAGGACGCATTCCCAATTTTTTTGCATCCGGCTGCATCCAAACGCCCCGCTGGCGAGTAGTGGAAGCAGTGGCGCTGTTTTTGCGCCGCTGTCCACAACCCACCTTCGAGGAGTTTTTCCATGCTGTTCAAGTCCACCCTGGCCGCCGCGGCCGCCCTGGCCCTCACCGCCTGCGCTTCCAACATGGGCGCGCCCGCCATGATGTATTCGCAGGCCAGCCTGCCCGACGCCGTGAAGGTGCCCGCCGGCAACAAGGTCGCCCTGGAAACCGTGGGTGTCGGCCAGATCACCTACGAATGCCGCGCCAAGGCCAACATGGCCGGCCAGTTCGAATGGGTGTTCGTCGGCCCCGACGCCAAACTGCTCGACCGCAGCGGCAAGCAGGTCGGCAAGTACTACGGCCCGCCCGCCACCTGGGAAGCCATGGACGGCTCCAAGTTCACCGCCACCCAGCTCGCCGTGGCACCCGGCGGTGACGGCAACATCCCGCTGCAGCTGGTGAAGGCCAACCCTGCGATGGGCATGGGCGCCATGAGCGGCGTGACCTACACCCAGCGCGTGGCCACCAAGGGCGGCGTGGCACCGGCCATGGCCTGCGGCGGCACCAATGTGGGCGCCAAGCAGATCGTGCAGTACCAGGCCGACTACATCTTCTACAAGGCATCCTGATGCCGCGCGGCCGGCGCGTGCGGTCTTGCACCGCCGGCCCGCTCTCATCGGCTAGTATGGCCGGCAGCCCCGTGGCATGGCGCTCCCGCGCCGCGCGCCACGGCTCTTCTGCCCTGCCGGTCTGTTCGCCCTTGCGCCTTCCCGCCCCCGATTCTTTCGACCACGACGCCGCCCTGGCCGCCTGCGCGCGGGGCGATCGCGTGGCCCTGCGCCGCCTGTACGAACACGAAGGCCGCGCCCTGCTGGGCGTGGCGCTGCGCATCGTGCGCGACCGCGCCACCGCCGAAGATGTGCTGCACGACGCTTTCATGAAGATCTGGACCCGGGCCGCCACCTTCGACCCCGGCCGTGGCGCGGGCCGGGGCTGGGTGGTCAGCATCGTGCGCCACGGCGCGCTCGATGCGCTGCGTTCGGGCGCGCGCACCGTGTCCGCCGACGAAGACGACATGGACGCGCTGCAGGCCGACGACCCGCCCGCCGCGCCCGACATGGCGGAGGCCTTCGCGCTGCGCGCCGACCTGGGCCGGCTCGACGACTGCCTCGCGCGCCTGGACACGCCCAAGCGCAACTGCGTGCTGTTCGCCTACCTCGACGGCTGCACCCACGCCGAGATCGCCGAGCGACTGGGCGCGCCGCTGGGCTCGGTCAAGGCCTGGATACGCCGCGGGCTCGCCTCGCTGCGGGAGTGCCTCGCATGAACACGCCGGCACGTGACGACAACGACGAATTGGCTGCGGCCTATGTGCTGGGCACGCTGTCGACCGAGCGCCGCCGCGCCGTGCAGGCCCGTCTGCCGAGCGACGCCGCGCTGCGTGCCGCGGTGGACGGCTGGGAAGCCCGGCTGCTGCCACTGACCGCGCTGGTCGAGCCGGTGGAGCCCTCGCCCGCGCTGTGGCAGCGCATCGAAAACGCCATCGCGCCGGTGGCCATGCCCGCGCGCGCACCGGTGAAGGCCAGCGCCTGGCAGGCCTGGTGGAGCAGCCTGGGCTTCTGGCGCGCGGTCGCCGCCACCGGTTTCGTGGCGGCTTCGGTGGTGGCGCTGCTGCCGTCCACCGGCCTGTTTGCGCCCTCCGCGCCGCAGTACATGGTGGTGCTGGTGGCGCCCAACGGCACGGCGCCGGGCTGGGTGGTGCAGACCCGCGGCCGCGACACGCTGCGCCTGGTGCCGCTGGGCAGCACCACCGTGCCCGAGCAGCGCTCGCTGCAGTTCTGGACCAAGGCCGACGGCTGGAATGCGCCGGTCTCGCTGGGCCTGGTGCAGCCGGGCCAGCCGCTGGAGGTGAAGATCGACCAGCTGCCGCCGCTGGTGCCCAACCAGCTGTTCGAGATCACGCTGGAGCCCGCCAACGGCTCGCCCACCGGCCGGCCGACCGGCCCCATCCTCTACATCGGGCGCTCGGTCCAGCTGACCTGACGCGGCTCAGGCCACCGGCACCGCTTTGGCCGCCTGGTGGATCGCCACGCGGATGCGCGGGTAGGTGCCGCAGCGGCAGATGTTGCCGCTCATGGCCGCGTCGATCGCCGCGTCGTCGGGCCGCGGCGTGGCCTTGAGCAGCGCGCAGGCCGACATGAGCTGCCCGCTCTGGCAGTAGCCGCACTGCACCACGTCCACCTCGGTCCAGGCCGCGCGCAGCGCATCGGCCTCGGGGCCTTGCAGCCCTTCGATGGTGGTGACGGACTGGCCCGCGGCGGCCGACAGCGGCGTGGTGCACGAACGCACGGGCGCGCCGTTGAGGTGCACCGTGCAGGCGCCGCACAGCGCCATGCCGCAGCCGAACTTGGTGCCGGTGAGTTGCAAGTCGGCGCGCAACACCCACAGCAGCGGGGTGTCGGGCGCGGCGGTGACGGTGACGGACTGGCCGTTGATGTTCAGGGTGGTCATCGGGATGGCCTCAGGCAAGTTTCAGGGGCAGGCTGCGCAGGCGCTGGCCGGTGAGCGCGAACAGCGCATTGGCCACGGCGGGCGCGATCGGCGGCAGGCCCGGCTCGCCCACACCCTCGGGGTGTTCGCCGCTGGGCACGATCACCAGCTCGATCACGGGTGCTTCGTTCAGGCGCAGCACCGGCTGGTCGTGGAAGTTGCCCGGCTGCACCTTGCCCTGGACGATGTCCACCTGCCCGAACAGCGCGGCCGAGAGGCCGTACACCACGGCGCTCTCGACCTGCTGGCGGATGCCGGCCGGGTTCACCGCCGTGCCGCAGTCGATGGCACACCACACGCGGTGCACGCGGATGGTCTTGTCGGCGCCCGCCGACACCTCGGCCACCTGGGCCACGATGGAGCCGAAGGACTCGTGCAGCGCGACACCGCGTGCGGTCTTCGCGCCATCGGGCGCGGGCGGCGAGGGCGTGCCCCAGCCAGCGGCTTTGGCCGCCGCCTGCAGCACGGCCAGGTGACGCGGGTGGCGCTGCAGCAGGCCGGCGCGAAAGGCCACCGGGTCGGCGGCCGCGGCGTGCGCGGCCTCGTCCACGAAACTTTCCTTGAAGAAGGCCTGGTGCGAATGGCCCACCGAGCGCCAGAAGCCGATCTGCAGCGGCAGGTCGACGCTGGCGTGCGCGATGCGCGCGGCCGGCCACTCGTAGGCCTGGTCGTAGGCGCCTTCCGAGCTGGTCTTGTCGGGCCCGCCCCCGGGCAGGCCGAAGACGCGGCCCAGCACCTGCGGCACGATGGCCTGCCCCGCGCTGGTGTTCTGCCAGGCCACCAGCTGCCCCTGGTCGTTGAAGCCGGCCTTGAAGCGCGAGACGCAGGCCGGTCGGTAGATGTCGTGGCGCATGTCCTGCTCGCGCGACCACATCGTCTGCACCGGCGCGCCCGGCACCGCCTTCGCGATGGCGGCGGCCTGGGCGATGAAGTCGACCTCGAGCCGGCGGCCGAAGCCGCCGCCGAGCATGAGCACGTGCACCGTCACCGCCCCGGCATCGATGCCGAGCACATCGGCCGCGGCCTTTCGCGCCAGGCCCGGCACCTGGGTCGATACCCACAGCGTGGCCGTGTCGCCGTTGACCTGCACGGTGCAGTTCATGGGCTCCATCGTGGCGTGTGCGAGGTAGGGCGCGCGGTACTCGGCTTCCAGGGTCTGGCTGGCGGCGGCGAGCGCGGCGTCCACGTCGCCCTCGGTGTAGAAGGCGAAACCTTTTTCGGTGTCCAGCGTGCGCGCCATCTGCGCCATCGCGTCGCTGCTGTTGAAGTTCGCGAGCGCGCCGGCGTCCCACTCGACCTTCAGCGCCGCGGTCGCCTGCTTCGCGCGCCACGGGTGGTCGGCGATCACCGCCACGCCGCCGGTGCCGCCGTTGAGCGGCTCGAACTGCACCACCGTGCGCACACCCGGCAGGGCCTGCGCCGCCGCGGCGTCGAAGCGCGTGGCCCGACCGCCCAGCGTGGGGCACATCTGCACGCTGGCGTAGAGCAGGCCTTCGGGCAGGGCGTCGATGCCGAAGCGCGCGCTGCCGTCGATCTTGCCGGCGGTGTCCAGGCGCCGCGTGGGCTGGCCGATCAGCTTGAACTGCGCGGGCGTCTTGAGCGTGGGCGACCGCGGCAGTTTCTGTTGCGCCGCCGCCGCGGCCAGGCTGCCGTAGCCGGCGCGCTGCCCCGAAGGGCCGATCACCTCGCCGTTCTCGGCGCGGCAGGCGCTCAGGTCCGCACCCCATTGCTGCGCGGCCGCGCTCAAGAGCATCTGCCGCGCGGCCGCGCCGGCCTGGCGCATCGGCAGCCACAGGTCCTTCACGCTGGAGGAGCCGCCGGTCATCATCACGCCGACCTCGCGCATGGTCTTGGCCGTCATCCAGCGCGCCGCGTCGAGCACCACGTTGTCGGTGTCCGGGTGCACCGGCAGGCCGTCGACCACGGTGGCGATGTTGTTGTAGATCTTGTCGATCGGCGAGGCCTGCCAGCGCACGGTCGACCAGTCGGCATCGAGCTCGTCGGCCAGCAGCATGCACAGCGAGGTCACCACGCCCTGGCCCATCTCGCTCTTGGCCAGCATCACGGTCACGCTGCCGTCGGCGCCGATCTTGAGCCAGCCGTTGAACGCGGACTCGCCCGGCGCCACCGGCAGCGGCTCGGCGGTGGTGAGCCGCTGGCGCGGGGGCAGCACGGACCAGCCGAGCACCAGAGCGCCGCTGGCGGCCAGCGTGCCGAGGATGAACTTGCGTCGTGTGGAGGCCATGGGGCTTTCGGTGGGGGGTGGGTCCGGCGCAGCTTAACCCCGATGGGGGTATTTCTGCATGTCGCTGTGTGCGTGCCCGGCGCCGGCTTGGTAGAAGCCCCAAGCTTGCGTCTTGTTACAAACAGGTACCATTCGTCGGAACAACCCGGGAGGTGGTGATGCGCAGGTTTCGGTTCTGGATGGGCGTGCTGGCCAGCTTGGCCGCGGTGTTTTTGTCGGGGTGTTCGGCCACCGGGCCCACCTATGCATCGATGTCCGGCGTCATGCCGGCGCTGCCGGAAAACGGCTGTCGTGTCGTGTTCTACCGGGCCGATTCGGGCCTGGGCATCGCGGTGCAGCCCGAGATCCGGCTGAACTCCATGGTGGTCGGGCGCTCCGTGTCCGGCGGTTTCTTCTATGTGGACACGCCGCCGGGGCGCCACCTGGCGACCTCGCAGACCGAGGTCGAGGCCCGGCTGGAATTCGATATCGCGGCCGGCCAGACCGTGTACGTCGCGTCGCGCGTGGGCATGGGGCTGCTGGTGGGCCGGGTGCACCTGAGCCTGTCGGAAGAGCCCCAGGCCCTGGCCGACCTGCCGACGCTGCGCTACACCGGCGTGCCCAACCCGGCGGCGCACCAGGCCAGCGCCCCGCCAGCGGCCGCATCGACGCCGCCGCCGCGCGCGGACGCGCCGGCGCGC
>QZKF01000101.1 GCA_003599455.1 Comamonadaceae bacterium | reverse complement strand
CTGGTCGGCGTCACCGGCGTCAAGAGCCGCTTCGTCTGCGTGGCCGGCGGCGCCATCCTCATCGTGCTGGGCCTGCTGCCCAAGATGGCCGCGCTGGTCGAGTCGCTGCCCACCTTCGTGCTCGGCGGCGCGGGCCTGGTGATGTTCGGCATGGTGGCCGCCACCGGCATCCGCATCCTGGCCGGCGTGGACTACAAGGGCAACCGCAACAACCTCTTCATCGTCGCCGTGTCCATTGGCGTCGGCATGATCCCGCTGGTCGCCCCCAACTTCAAGCAGTGGATGCCGCACGCCATCCACCCGCTGATCGAGTCGGGCATCCTGCTGGCATCCATCAGCGCCGTGGCGCTCAACCTGTACTTCAACGGCAGCCGGGGCGACACGGCTGCCGCGGTCAACG
The DNA here is from genome assembly GCA_003599455.1 of Comamonadaceae bacterium. GTDB lineage: Bacteria > Pseudomonadota > Gammaproteobacteria > Burkholderiales > Burkholderiaceae_C > Hydrogenophaga. The sequence goes on along the minus strand of QZKF01000101.1, from coordinate 30,842 downwards.
CCGCCCGCCAGGCCGAGGCGCATTGAAGCCCCAGGCCACCCACGCCAGGCCCCGATCGGGGCCTTTTTTGTGGGCACAATCACCCCGATGTGGTGCAGTCCCCGATATGGTGCGCACCATTCAGGGTTAGCCATGATGACGTCCCCATCCCCACGAACAAGAATCTGTATACACATTCTGTGTTCAAACGGCCCCGCATGGCCCGATTCCACGAGCACGCGCCGCTGGCACCTTTATTGCTGACAGAAACGCATGCCCGGGCGACGACTGAGCAAGCCCCCACCACCTCGTACAACAGGAGAAACCATGAACAAGCGCCACTTCATCAAGACCACCGCGGCCCTGGCCGCGGCCGCCGCCTTCGGCAGCAGCGCCTACGCGCAGACGCCGATCAAGTTCCAGCTCGACTGGCGCTTCGAAGGCCCGGCGGCGCTGTTCCTGCAACCCGCCGCCAAGGGCTACTTCAAGGCCGCCGGCCTGGACGTGACCATCGATTCCGGCAACGGCTCGGGCGGCACCGTGACGCGTGTGGCCTCAGGCACCTACGACATGGGCTTCGCCGACATGGCCGCGCTGATGGAATTCCACGCCAACAACCCGGACGCGCCGAACAAGCCGGTGGCCGTGATGATGGTCTACAACAACACGCCGGCCGCGGTGCTCGCGCTCAAGAAGAGCGGCATCACCAAGCCCGCCGACCTCAACGGCAAAAAACTCGGCGCGCCGGTGTTCGACGCCGGCCGCAAGGGCTTCCCGATCTTCCAGAAGGCCAACAACATCGGCAGCGTGGCCTGGACCTCGATGGACCCGCCGCTGCGCGAAACCATGCTGGTGCGCGGCGACATCGACGCCATCACCGGCTTCTCGTTCACCTCGCTGCTCAACCTGGAGGCACGTGGCGTCAAGGCCGAAGACGTGGTCATCATGAACTACGCCGACAACGGCGTGAAGCTCTATGGCAACGCGATCATTGCTTCGCCCAAGATGATTGCCGAGAACCCGGCTGCGGTGAAAGCCTTCCTGACCGCGTTCGCCAAGGGCGCCAAGGACGTGATGGCCAGCCCCGCTGCCTCCATCGAGAGCGTGAAGGCGCGCGACGGCATCATCAACGTGCCGCTGGAGACCCGCCGCCTGCAACTGGCCATCGACGCGGTGGTGGCCAGCCCCGACGCGCGCAAGGAAGGCTTTGGCCAGATCGTGCCCGGTCGCCTGGCACTGATGGCCTCGCAGGTCTCCGACGCCTACGGCACCAAGACCCGTGTTGATCCGGCCAAGATCTGGAACGGCTCCATGCTGCCCGCCGCCGCCGACCTCAACGTGCTGCCACCCGTCAAGAAGTAAACAGGACCCCCAGGCCTTCGGCCCAGGCCAGCCACCCCTGGGCGGCTGGCCTTTTTTTCAGGAAGACGCCCCATGGAAGCACCCCCCAGCACCGAACCGGACTTCGTCGATTTCGACCAGGTCTGGCTGGCCTACAACGAAGACCTGCTGGCCCAGAACGTCTTCGCGGTGGAAGACATCAACCTCAAGGTCAAGCGCGGCGAGTTCATCGCCATCGTCGGCCCCTCGGGTTGTGGCAAGTCCACCTTCATGAAGCTCACCACCGGGCTGCGCATGCCCAGCATGGGCAGGATCCGCATCGACGGCCAGCCCGTCACCGGCCCGCTGAAGATCTCGGGCATGGCCTTCCAGGCGCCCTCGCTGCTGCCCTGGCGCACCACGCTCGACAACGTGCTGCTGCCGCTGGAAATCGTCGAACCCTTCCGAAGCCAGTTCAAGGACCGCCGCAAGGAGTTCGAGGAACGCGCGAAGAAGCTGCTCGCCAGCGTGGGCCTGGGCGGCATGGAGAAGAAGTTTCCCTGGGAGCTCTCGGGCGGCATGCAGCAGCGCGCCAGCATCTGCCGCGCGCTGATCCACGAACCCAAGATGCTGCTGCTCGACGAGCCCTTCGGCGCGCTCGACGCCTTCACGCGCGAGGAGCTCTGGTGCACGCTGCGCGACCTGTGGGAGGCGCAGCGCTTCAACGTCATCCTGGTCACGCACGACCTGCGCGAGTCGGTCTTCCTGGCCGACACGGTCTACTGCATGAGCAAGAGCCCGGGCCGCTTCGTGGTGCAGCGCGAGATCCCGATCCCGCGCACGCGCGACCTGGAGGTGACCTACACCAAGGAGTTCTCCGACATCGTGCTCGAACTGCGCGGCCACATAGGCGCCATGCGCACGCCAGTCAACCAGTGAACGGAGGCACCACGCCATGAGCCTGAACAAGAAACAAATGGAACGCTGGTCCCCGCTGCTGCTGCTGCTGGCCATCGTCGTCGTCTGGGAAGTCATCACCAGCGGCTTCGGCGTCTCGGAGTTCATCTTCCCCAGCCCCTCGCGCATCTGGGAACAAACGCTGGAGCACAAGGTCACCATCCTCGGCCACGCCTGGCGCACCTATTGGGTCACCATGGCGGGCTTCGGCATCGCCATCGTGGTCGGTGTGCTGCTGGGCTTCCTGATCGGCAGCTCGCGCCTGGCCTATGCCGCGGTCTACCCGCTCATGACGGCCTTCAACGCCCTGCCCAAGGCGGCCTTCGTGCCGATCCTGGTGGTGTGGTTCGGCATCGGCGTGGGCCCGGCCATCCTCACGGCCTTCCTCATCAGCTTCTTCCCCATCATGGTGAACATCGCCACCGGCCTGGCCACGCTGGAGCCCGAGCTGGAAGACGTGTTGCGCGTGCTCGGCGCCAAGCGCTGGGACGTGCTGACCAAGGTCGGCCTGCCGCGCTCCATGCCCTACTTCTTCGGCTCGCTCAAGGTCGCGATCACGCTGGCCTTCGTGGGCACGACGGTGTCGGAGATGACGGCGTCGAACGAGGGCATCGGCTACCTGCTGATCTCGGCCGGTTCTTCGATGCAGATGGGCCTGGCGTTCAGCGGCCTGCTGGTGGTGGGCGCGATGGCGATGGTGATGTACGAGCTGTTCAGCTGGATCGAGAAGCACACCACGGGCTGGGCGCACCGGGGCAGCCAGAACACATGAGTCCGGACCAGGTCGCGAAGCACCTGCGCCGCGCCAACGAGGTCGCTCGCCGCGCCGCCGCCATGGGCCGTCACCCGTTCGGCGCGCTGCTGGTGGCGCCCGATGGCGAGACGGTGCTGGCCGAGCAGGGCAACATCGACACGGTGAACCATGCCGAATCGACGCTGGCGCGCACGGCGGCAGACAACTGGCCCGGCGAGTACCTGGCGCGCTGCACCCTGGTGACCACCTTCGAGCCGTGTGCGATGTGCACCGGCACGCTGTACTGGGCGAACATCGGGCGGGTGGTCTATGGCGCCAGCGAGCAAGCCCTGCTCGCGCTCACCGGCAGCCACGCGGAAAACCCCACCTTGTCCTTGCCGTGCCGTGAGGTGCTGGCGCGCGGGCAGAAAAACATCGAGGTCATCGGGCCGGTGCCCGAGCTGGAAGCGGAGATGCTGGAGCCGCACCGCGGGTTCTGGGCTTCGCGCTGAGCCTGCGCCTCGCAGGCAGGGCGTCAAACAACGACGGGTTCAGGTTCCAGCAAGATCCCGAAACGCTCGTAGACGCTGGTCTGGATCGCCTTGGCCAGCGTCATCACCTCACCCCCCGTGGCGCCACCGCGGTTCACCAGCACCAGCGCCTGCTTCTCGTACACGCCAGCATTGCCCACGCCCTTGCCCTTCCAGCCGCAGGCGTCGATCAGCCAACCCGCGGCCAGCTTGATGCTGCCATCGGCCATCGGGTAATGCACCACCTTCGGGTCGCGCGCAATGATGTCCGCGCACTGCTCCCCGCTCACCGTGGGGTTCTTGAAGAAACTGCCGGCGTTGCCGATCACCACCGGGTCGGGCAACTTGGCGCGGCGGATCGCGCAGACCCAGTCGAAGATCTGCTGCGCGTCGGGGTTTGAAGTGCCCGTCTCCGCCATCTTGCGTTCCAGATCGGCGTAACCCAGCACCGGCTTCCAGGGTTTGGGCAGCCAGAAGCGCACGCGCGTGATCAGCGCGCGCCCGGCCAGGCCCAGGCCCTTGCTGCCCGCCGGGGTGTGCTTGAACACCGAGTCGCGGTAGCCGAAGCCGCACTGCGCGGCATTGAGCGTGAAGGTCTGGCCGGTCTGCAGGTCGATCGCGTCGAGTTCACGGAACCGGTCCTGCAGTTCCACCCCGTAGGCACCGATGTTCTGCACCGGCGAGGCCCCCACGCTGCCCGGGATCAGCGCCAGGTTCTCCAGCCCGGGCCAGCCCTGCTCCAGCGTCCAGCGCACCAGGTCGTGCCAGTTCTCGCCCGCGCCGGCTTCCACCAGCCAGCCCCGGGCTGTTTCCTCCACCAGCCGCCGCCCACCGATCTCCACCTTCACCACCAGCGGCTTGATGTCGCCGGTGATCACCAGGTTGCTGCCGCCGCCGAGCACGAAGGCCGGGGCGTCGCGGGTGAGCCGGGGCCAGTCGGCGCTGGCCATCAGCCGGGCCACGTCGGCCTCGCTTTTCACCCGCGCCAGATGCAGGGCGCGCGCCACGATGCCGAAGCTGTTGTAGGGCTGCAGAGGGACTTGGTTCTCGACTATCATGCGTCGATTGTCTCACCCGCCCCGCGGCAGACAGCCCGCACAGCCTCCTCGCCAGCCCATGAATTCCGCCTCCGACAAGCCCCTCATCCCACCCACCTGGCAATGCGTGTTGGTGTGCTGGGGCGACAAGTACCCGGTGGCGCTGATCAACCACCTGATCGAACGCATCGCGGCCCACAGCCGCAACGTGCCACGCTTCGTGCTGATCTGCGACGAGCCCAAGCAGGGCCTGCTGCCCTTCGTGCAGACCCGCATCTTCCCGCCGTTCTTCATGCAGAAGCCGTTCAAGTCGGTCGGCTGCCAGGCCAAGCTGGCGATGTTCGAGGACGGCGTGCTGCCGCAGGACCTGCCGGTGGTCTACATCGACCTGGACACCGTGGTCATGGGCGACATGGGCCGCGCGGTCGACTTCATGAAGAACGACCAGACCGTGCTCATGCTGCAAAGCGCCATCATCCCGTTCGGCCGCATCGGCCGCGCGGTCTGGCGTGCCACGAAAGGCCGCAAGTACGCGCGCGGCAACTCCTCGGTGGTGGTGTTCCACCCGGCGCGCTGCACCTTCATCGCGCAGCGCTTCCGCGAGCTGTACGAGCGCCACCCCGATTTCGGGTTCCGCCCCATGGTGGCCGACGAGCGCTTCATCAGCTGGGCCGCGCAGCCGCACATGGAGCGCATCCCCAAGTCGTTCGCGGTCAAGTTTCCCAACGAGTTCATGTTCCACCTGCCGGGCTGGCTCTACGTCAAGGCGCTGTTCCCCTGGGTACGCGCGCGACGCGAGAAGCTGGCCGCCATCACGCTCTGCGGCCTGGACATCAAGCCCGAAAAACTGCTGGCCCTGCGCGAGGCCGAGGTGATCGCCGACAACAAGGACCGCAAGCTGGTCTGGAGCGCGCGCGTGATGGGCTCCTCCAAGCAGAAGATCATCGACTTCTACCGCGACATCATCCCCCTCACCCCCTGACCGAACGAAGACCGCCATGCCCTCTTTTGACACCGTACTCGAAGCCGATTTTGTGGAAGTGAAGAACGCGGTCGACCAGGTCGCGCGCGAGATCGGCACCCGCTTCGACTTCAAGGGCACGAGCGCCGCGATCGAGCTCAAGGACAAGGAAATCATCCTGCACGGCGACGCCGACTTCCAGCTCCAGCAGATCGACGACGTGCTGCGTGGCAAGCTCACCAAGCGCGGCGTGGACGCGCGTTTTCTCGACGTCGGCAAGGTCGAGAAAGTCGGCGGCGACAAGGTCAAGCAGGTGGTCAAGGTGCGCAACGGCATCAGCACCGAAGACGGCAAGAAGATCCAGCAGGCCATCAAGGGCAGCAAGCTCAAGGTGCAGGGCGCCATCCAGGGCGATGCGGTGCGCGTGACCGGCGCCAAGCGCGACGACCTGCAGGCCGCCATGGCGCTGATCCGCGCCGAGCTGAAGGACCTGCCCCTGTCCTTCAACAACTTCCGGGACTGATGTCCATGCACCGCGCCGCCGTTGCGGTGCTGGCCGCCATGGTGTGCCTGGCCGGCCCCGCGGTGGCGCAGCAGGTGGCGCTGTCGGGCGTGGCCGGTGGCAAGGCGCTGGTCATCATCGACGCGGCCGCGCCGCGATTCCTCAGCCCCGGCCAGGCGCACCAGGGCGTGAAGCTCTTGAGCATGCAGGGCGACAGCGCCGTGTTCGAGGTGAATGGCCAGCGCCAGACCCTGCGCGTGGGCGATGCGCCCGTCAGCGTGGGCAAGGGCCAGGCCGGCAACGAGAGCGGCGCGCCGCAGCGCATCGTGCTCACCGCCGACTCACAAGGCCACTTCATGCCGCCGGGCCAGATCAACGGGCGGGCTGTGCAGTTCATGGTGGACACCGGCGCCTCGATGGTCATCATGAGCGCCTCGGACGCCCGACGCATCAACCTCGACTACGAAAAGGGCCGCAAGGTCGCCGTGAGCACCGCCAACGGCAGTGTGGTGGGCTACCAGGTGCAGCTGGACTCGGTCCGCGTGGGCGATGCGCAGGTGTACAGCGTGGCCGCCATCGTGCTGCCCCAGCCCATGGCCTTCGTGCTGCTGGGCAACAGTTTCCTCACGCGCTTCCAGATGCAGCGCAACAACGACCAGCTCACCCTCGATCGCCGGTACTGATCACGGCGCTTTCTGCGCGGCGGTCACCACGATTTCAATGCGCCAGCCTGGCTGGGCCAGCGCGGCCTGCACCGTGGCCCGTGGTGGCGCGGTACCGGGCACCACCCAGGCATCCCAGACCTCGTTCATCGCCCCGATCTCGGCGATGTCGGCCAGGAAGATCTGCGCGCGCAGGATGCGCGACTTGTCGCTGCCCGCCTCCAGCAGGCGCTGCTGCACCTGCTCCAGCACGTCCTGCGTCTGGCCCCGGATATCGGTGTCGCCCCGCTCGGGCACCATGCCGGCCAGGTAGACCACGCCGTTGAACACGGCCGCCTCGCTGTAGCGGGCGGCCACGCCGATGCGGGTGATGTGCTGGCTCATTTCTTCTTCGCCCCGAGCTTGCTTTCGGTGCCGGCGATCAGGCGGTTGATGTTCTCCGAATGCCGCCACACCAGCAGCAGGCCCATCACGGCCAGGCTCAGCACCATCACGCCCGGCGCGTTCCAGGCCACGCGGTGGCCGAGCAGGAAGTACGCCGGCGCGAAGACGGCCGTGACGATGGAGGCCAGCGACGAGTAGCGGAAGAAGAAGGCGATGATCAGCCAGGTGGCCAGCGCCGCGAGGCCCAGCCAGGGCTCGAAGCCGAGGATCACACCGGCCGCCGTGGCCACGCCCTTGCCGCCCTGGAAGCGGAAGAACACCGGGTACAGGTGGCCCAGAAACGCGGCCAGCCCGACCAGCGCCACGGTGCCGTCGCCCAACCCGTAGGCCTGGCCCCACCACTTGACCGCGACCACCGGCAGCCAGCCCTTGAGCGCGTCGAGCAGCAGCGTGATGACCGCCGCCGCCTTGTTGCCCGAACGCAGCACGTTGGTGGCGCCCGGGTTCTTGCTGCCGTAGGTGCGTGGGTCGTTCAGACCCATGAGGCGGCTCACCAGCACCGCGAACGACAGCGAGCCGATCAGGTAGGCGGCCACGGTGGCCAGCAGCGGGTAGGTCATGTTCAAAGGGGATCTCCTCGTTCTTGTGGGCGGCCGCATCCGTGTGCGGCAATGGGCTGGCTATTCTGCCAGCGCGCAGTGCACGGGCCTGGCGCCCAGCGGGCCGGCGAGCACCGCCGGGTCGATGCCGACGAGAAAGCCGCGGCGCCCGCCGTTGATCCAGATCGCGGGCAAGTCCAGCACCGTGGCTTCCACCCAGACCGGCATGTCCCGCTTCAGGCCGAAAGGCGAGGTACCGCCCACGAAGTAGCCGCTGTGCCGGTTGGCCACCTCGGGCTTGCAGGGCTCGACCGATTTGGCGCCGATCTGCCGCGCGAGGTTCTTGGTCGACACGGTGCGGTTGCCGTGCATCAGCACCGCCAGCGGCCGGGCCGATTCGTCCTGCATGATCAGCGTCTTGACCACCGCGAACGGGTCCAGCCCGAGCACCTGCGCGCTGTGCTGGGCGCCACCGTGCTCCAGGTACTCGTAGGTGTGCTCGGTGAACGCCACGCCGTGCGCCCTGAGCCAGGCGGTGGCGGGGGTTTCACTGACGTGTGTCTTCCTGGCCAAGCGCTACCTCATTGCGCGGGGTCGCGTGACTCCCAGCGGATCTTGTCGATCTCGGCCAGCAGCTCGGGCGATAGCGTGGTGCCCCAGGCGTCCAGGCACTCGTCGAGCTGGCTCAGCGTGGTCACGCCGATGATGGTGCTGGCCACGCGCCAGCTGGTGTAGCAGAAGGCCAGCGCCATCTGCGAGGGCGTGAGGCCGTGCTCGCGCGCCAGCGCGTTGTAGCGGCGCGCGGTGTCCAGCGCCTCGGGTCGGCCCCAGCGCTGCTTGCGCATCGAGTCGTAGATCGCCATGCGGCCCGCATCGCCGACCAGGCCGGTGGCGTCGTACTTGCCGCTCAGCAGGCCGAAGCCCAGCGGGGAATACGCCAGCAGCGACACGCCCAGGCGGTGGCAGGTCTCGTCCAGGCCGTTCTCGTAGCTGCGGTTGATCAGGCAATAGGGGTTCTGCACCGTGGCCACGCGCGGCAGGCCATGCTGTTCGGCCAGGCGCACGAACTCGTGCACGCCATACGGCGATTCGTTGGACAGGCCGACGGCCTTGACCTTGCCCGCCTTCACCAGCTCGGCCATGGCCTCGAGCTGCTCCAGCACCGGCGCAGCGGGCCGGTCCCTGGCGGGGTCGAAATACAGCGCGCCGAAGGCCGGCACGTTGCGCGCGGGCCAGTGGATCTGGTAGACGTCGATCACCTCGGTCTGCAGGCGGCGCAGGCTGGCTTCGCAGGCCTCGATGATGCCGGCCTTGCTCACCTCGCCACGCAGCCAGGGCATGCCGCGCGCCGGGCCGGCCACCTTGGTCGCGAGCACCAGCTTGTCGCGCACGCCCGGGTGCTTCGCAAACCAGGTGCCCAGGATGGTCTCGGTGGAACCGCAGGTTTCGGCGCGCGCGGGCACCGAATACATCTCGGCCGCATCGAGAAAGTTCACACCGCGCTCCAGCGAGCGGTCCAGGATGCTGTGGGCCGTGGCCTCGTTCACCTGTTCGCCAAAGGTCATGGTGCCCAGGCAGATGGGGGTGACCTGCAGGGCGCTGGCGCCCAGAGAAACGTGTTTCATGCAATTTTTTGTAAAGTCGGTCGGACAATGCTGGCCGGGCCAGCGCGCGAGGTTATAAGTTTAGAGTGCATCGGCGCGGGACGCTGATCGGCAGCCGCCCAGCACCTTCTACCCATCCGGTTTCTATAACGCAGTGGAGAAAACCCATGACTTCCTTCAACATCCGACTCACCCGTGGCCTGACGGTCACCACACTCGCCGCCGCCCTCGCCCTGAGCGGCTGCGCCAACATGAGTGAAACCCAGCAGGACTCGGCCAAAGGCGCGGGCATCGGCGCCCTGGCCGGCGTGCTGCTCGGCGCGGCCACCGGCGGCTCCAAGGGCGCGGCCAAGGGCGCGGTCATCGGCGCCGGCGCCGGCGCGCTGGGCGGCTACATCTGGTCGACCAAGATGCAGGAGCAGAAGAAGGCCATGGAAGCCGCCACCGCCGGCACCGGCATCGGCGTGACGCAGACCGCAGACAACCGCCTGAAGCTGGACGTGCCCGCCGACGCGGGCTTCGCCACCGGCCGCTCCACTGTGAGCCCCACGCTGCAGGGTGTGCTCAGCCAGTTCGCCGGCACGCTCAACGCCAACCCGGTGACCGCGATTGCCATCGTCGGCCACACCGACAGCACCGGCAGCGACGCGGTGAACAACCCGCTGTCGTTCGACCGCGCCAATGCCACGCGCGACTACCTGGTGGCGCGTGGTGTGTCGCCAGCCCGCTTTGCCACCGACGGCCGCGGCTCGCGCGAGCCGGTCGCCGACAACGGCACGGCCCAGGGCCGCGCCGCCAACCGCCGTGTGGAAATCTACGTGGCCGAACCGGCCCAGACCGCCGCGCGCTGATCCAGCGCCTGCGCAACGAAAAAGCCCGGCACTGCCGGGCTTTTTCGTTTCAGAGTTTGGCCATGATGTGCCGCGCCACCGTGTAGTCCTCCAGCGCGTACATCGACATGTCCTTGCCGTAGCCACTGGCCTTCATGCCGCCATGCGGCATTTCATTGGCCAGCATGAAATGGGTGTTGATCCAGGTGCAGCCGTACTGCAGCTTGCGCGCCGTGCGCAGCGCGCGCGAGACGTCCTGCGTCCAGACCGACGAGGCCAGGCCGTACTCCGAGTCGTTGGCCCAGGTCACGGCCTCGTCGGGGTCGGTGAAGCGCGTGATGGACACCACCGGACCGAACACCTCGCGGCGCACGATCTCGTCGTCCTGGCGTGCACCGGCGATCACCGTGGGCTCGTAGAAGAAGCCGCTGCCCGCGCGCATCTTGCCGCCCGCCGTCACCTCCATGTGGCCCACCATCTGCGCGCGCTCCACGAAGCTGGCCACGCGGTCGCGCTGGCGGTCGGTGATGAGCGGACCCAGTTCCACGCCGGGTTCGTCCTGTGTGCCCATCTGGATCGACTTGACCGCGCTGCTCAGGTCGGCCACCAGGCGGTCGTACACCTTGGCACCCGCGTACAGGCGGCAGGCGGCCGTGCAGTCCTGGCCCGCGTTGTAGTAGCCGAAGGTGCGGATGCCCTCCACCACCGCCTCGATGTCGGCGTCGTCGAACACCAGCACCGGCGCCTTGCCGCCCAGCTCCAGGTGCGTGCGTTTCAGGGTGCCGGTGGCGGCCTGCAATATCTTGCGGCCGGTGGACACGTCGCCGGTGAGCGAGACCATGCGCACCAGCGGGTGCTCCACCAGGGGCTGGCCCACGCTGGGGCCGCGGCCGCAGATCACGTTGAACACGCCCTTGGGCAGGATCTCGGCGATCACGCGCGCGAGCATCAGCGTGGTCAGCGGCGTCTGCTCGCTGGGCTTGAGCACCACCGTGTTGCCGGCCGCGAGCGCGGGCGCGCATTTCCAAGCGGCCATCATGAGCGGGTAGTTCCAGGGCGCGATCGAACCGACCACGCCGATCGGGTCGCGCCGGATCATGCTGGTGTGGCCCGGCAGGTACTCGCCAGCCACCGAGCCGGTCATGCAGCGCGCCGCGCCGGCGAAGAAACGGAAGCAGTCGACGATGGCAGGGATCTCGTCCTCCAGCGCGCGCAGGTAGGGCTTGCCGCAGTTGAGCGACTCCAGGCGCGCGAACTGCTCGGCGCGCTGCTCGATCGCATCGGCCACCTTCAGCAGCAGGCGCGAGCGCTCCATCGGCGTGGTCTCGCTCCAGGTGTCGAAGGCGCGGCTCGCGCCCAGCACCGCCTTGTGGATCTGCTCGTACGAGGCCTCGGGCACCTGGGCGATCACCTCGCCGGTGGCCGGGTTGAGCACGCGCTCGGCCTCGCCCTCGCCGGCCACGAACTGGCCATCGATGAACAGCTCGGTCGACATCGGGATATGGAAATCGGGGGTCTTGCCCATGGTGCTCTCCGTTGGGTGAAAGGAATGAAGGGAGACGGGTTCAGCGCCCGCCCGGCTGTTCGTCGGCGCGCGTGAGGTAGTACGCCGCCAGGATGGGGATGAAGGTGAGCGCGATGATGACCACGGCCACCACGTTGGTCACCGGCCGCTGCCGCGGGCGGATCAGCTCCTGCAGCATCCAGATCGGCAGCGTGGTCTGCTGGCCCGCGGTGAAGGTGGTCACGATCACCTCGTCGAAGCTCAGCGCAAACGCCAGCAGGCCACCGGCCAGCAGCGCCGAGCCGAGCTGCGGCAGGATCACGTAGCGAATCGTCTGGAAGCTGTCGGCGCCGAGGTCCATGGAGGCCTCGATCAACGAAGGGCTGGTGCGCCGCAGCCGCGCCACCGCGTTGTTGTAGACCACCACCACGCAGAAGGTGGCGTGGCCGACCACGATGGTCCAGAAGCTGAACGGGATTTCGGCCGTGTGGTATGCGGTGCGCAGCGCAATGCCGGTGACGATGCCGGGCAGCGCGATCGGCAGGATCAGCAGCAGCGAGATCGCGTCGCGCCCGAAGAAGCGCGTGCGCGCCAGGCCGGCCGCGGCCAGCGTGCCCAGCACCATGGCCAGCGCGGTGGACACCAGCGCCACCCGGAACGACAGGCCGATCGCGGCCCACACGTCCTCGCGCTCCCAGGCCGCGGCAAACCATTGCGTCGTAAGCGCGGGCGGCGGGAACACGTAGCTCTTGTCCTCGGCACTGAAGGCGTACAGGATGATGAGCGCGAGCGGGATGTGCAGGAACAGCACACCCGTCCAGGTCGCGGCCTTCAGGCCCCAGCCGGCGCGCGAGGGATCAGAGCGCATCGAAAGCCCCCAGCCGTTTGGCGATCCAGAGGTAGATGCCGATCACCACGATGGGCACGAGCGAGAACGCGGCCGCGAACGGCACATTGCCCGCCACGCCCTGCTGGCGGTAGACCACCTGGCCGATGAACAGCGTGGAGTCGCCGATCACCTGCGGGATGATGTAGTCGCCCAGCGTGAGCGAGAAAGTGAAGATCGAGCCGGCCGCGATGCCGGGCATGGCGAGCGGGAAGATCACCTTCCAGAAGGTGGTGCCGGCGCGCGCGCCGAGGTCGCTGGAGGCTTCGAGCAGCGAGCCCGGGATGCGCTCGATCGCGGCCTGGATCGGCAGGATCATGAAGGGCAGCCACATGTAGACGAAGACGATGAAGGTGCCCAGGCGCGAGAACGAGAGCGAGTTGCCGCCGATGCCCGGCGTGGACAGCAGCGCGTCGAGCAGCCAGGTCATGTGCACCTCGGCCAGCACCCAGGAAATCGCGCCCTCCTTGGCCAGCAGCAGCTTCCAGGCATAGAGGCGCACCAGGTAGCTGGACCACAGCGGCAGCATGACGGCGATGTAGAGCAGCGCCTTCTGCGGCCCGCGCGCGTAGCGCGCCATGTAGTAGGCGATGGGAAAGGCGATGACGCCGCAGGCCAGCGTCACGCTGACCGCCATGAGCACGGTGCGCAGCACCACGTCCACGTTGGCCGGGTCGGTCATCTCGCGGAAATTGTTCAGCGAGAGCTGCGAGCGGTCGACCACGCCGGAGAACTCGTCCAGCGTGAAGAAGCTGTTGGCGAGCAGCGCGAACAGCGAGCCCAGGTAGACCACGCCGAACCACAGCAGCGGCGGCCCGAGGAGTGCTGCAAGCAGCAGGCCGCGGCGTGTGTAGAGCAGGTCCGAGAGCCAGCGCAAGGCGCCGGCTCTCGGCATCGGCCGAGGCGGGGCCGCGGGCAATGCCACGCTCATGGCGCGGCCCCGGTGGTCTGCAGCGGGTGCACCGCGTCGGCCTGCCAATGCAGGTGCACCGTATCGCCCGGCGTGGGCAGCTCGGGGTGCTGCTCGGGGTTGAGGTCCACCGAGACGGCCTCGCCGGCCCAGTCCACCCGCACGCGCGAGAACGAACCGAAGTACTGCGCGTCGATCACCGCGCCGCTCAGGCGCGCCTGCGGCGCGGTGCCGAGCCGGATGCGCTCGGGCCGCAGCATCACGCTGTCCACGCCCGCGATCTCGCGCGCCCGCGCGCCGTCGAACACATTGGCCGCCCCCACGAACTCGGCCACGAAGCGCGTGGCCGGCCGGTTGTAGATGGCCTGCGGCGCGCCCACCTGTTCCAGGCGGCCGTTGTTGAACACGCCGATGCGGTCGCTCATGGACAGCGCCTCGTGCTGGTCGTGGGTGATGAAGAGGAAGGTGATGCCCAGTTGCCGCTGCAGCGCCTTCAGCTCGGTCTGCATCTGCTCGCGCAGTTTCAGGTCGAGCGCGCCCAGCGGCTCGTCGAGCAGCAGCACCTGCGGCTGGTTGATGAGTGCGCGCGCCAGCGCCACGCGCTGCCGCTGCCCGCCCGAGAGCTGGCCCGGGCGGCGCGCGCCCACGCCCGAGAGGCGCACCAGGTCCAGCATCTGTTCGGCGCGGGCGTGGCGCGCGCCGCGCTCCACGCCCTGCACCATCAGGCCGTAGGCCACGTTGTCGCGGATGTTCATGTGCGGGAACAGCGCGTAATCCTGGAACACGGTGTTGACCGGACGCGCGTACGGCGGCAGGTGCGACACGTCCTGCCCGCCGATCAGGATGCGCCCCGAGGTCGGCAGCGTGAAGCCGCCGATCATGCGCAGGCAGGTCGTCTTGCCCGAGCCCGAAGGCCCGAGCAAGGTGAAGAACTCCCCACCTTCGATGGTGAGGTCCACGTGATCGACGGCGCGCACGGTCTGTGCGCCGCCGCCGAACACGCAGGACACGGCTTCAAGGGTGACAGCAACGGTCATTGGGATGAATGCAAAGAGGCCACGAACAAGAAAACGCCCAATCCAGGGCTGTCGCGGAACCGGCTTTGCCGGGCCGCAGACAGCGCCCCCTTGAGGGGGTGACGCGCCGGCGGCGCGGCGCGGGGGTGTGCCGCTTCAGCGGCCTCCCAATACCGCGATGTAGTCGGAGACCCACTTGTGGTACGGCACGCAGGCGTTGTTCTGCGTCGTGCACTTGGCGGTCGGCGTCTTCCAGAACGAGATCTTCTCGAAGCTGTTGTAGCCCTGGTTGGCGCAGCCCTGGTCGGTCAGCAGCTTGTTGCCCTTGCAGGCCGCGGGCACCGACGGCACCGAGCCGAACCAGGCCGCGAGGTCGCCCTGCAGCTTGGTGTTGAGCGAGTGCTCCATCCACATGTAGGCGCAGTTCGGGTTCTTGGCATCCACGTGCATCATGGTCGTGTCGGCCCAGCCTGTGGCACCTTCGGTCGGCACCACCGTGGCCACCGGGCGGTTCTTGCTCTTGAGGATGTTGGCCATGAACTGCCAGCTGCTCGATGCCACCACGCCTTCGTTGGTGAAGTCGTCGATCTGCACGAAGGCGTCGTGCCAGTACTTGCCCACCAGCTTGCGCTGGCCGCGCAGCAGGTCGAGCGCGGCCTTGTACTGCGCCTCATTGAGTTCGTAGGGGTCCTTGATGCCCAGCGCCGGGTTTTTCTTCATCAGGTAGAGCGCGGCGTCGGCGATGTAGATCGGGCCGTCGAAGGCCTGCACGCGGCCCTTGTTGCTCTTGCCGTCGGGCAACGTGGTCTCTTCGAACACCACGCTCCAGCTGGTCGGCGGCTTGTCCTTGAACACCGTGGTGTTGTACATGAGCACGTTCCAGCCCCACTGGTAGGGTGTGCCGTAGTGCGTGTTGTTCACGTAGTGCCAGGGCGCCTTCTGCAGGCGCGGGTCCACGGTCTTGTAGCTGGGGATCAGGTCCACGTTGATCGACTGCACGCGCTTGCCGGCGATGAGGCGCATGGACGCGTCGCCCGAGGCGGTCACCAGGTCGAAGCCGCCTTCGTTCATCAGCGCCACCATCTCGTCGGAGGTGCCGGCGGTCTTCACGTTGACCTTGCAGCTGGTCTTCTTCTCGAAGTCGGTCACCCAGTCGAAGTTCTTGTCGGTCTGGCCGCGTTCGATGTAGCCGGGCCAGGCCACGATGTCGACCTGGCCTTCGCCCTTGCCGAGTTTCTTCAGGGCCGATTGCGCCTGGGCCATGGGCGCGAGGGTGGCCAGGGTGAGGGCCGTCGTCACGAGGCCCGCGACGGTGCGGGCAAGGGGGCGTTGTGCGAGTTTCATGGGTCGATCACCTTCGGTTTGAGAACGGTTTCGGAAACGCAGCCCACCGCCCGGCGGGCCGACTGCAGCGCATCGTATGAAGCCCGCCCCCGCTTTCAAAATTCAATATTGCTGCGGTAAGCTATCTCGAAAATAGGGATCAAGGGTTTACCCATATCTCTTTTGCACCGCAACAGGGCGGTCCACGCACCACCATGAACCGCCACATCACGCTCAAGCAGTTCCGTTACTTCCTCGCGGTGGCCGAATCGGACTCGGTGGCCGCGGCCTCGCGCATGCTCAACATCGCGCAGTCGGCGATCACCAAGAGCGTGCTGGAGCTGGAGGACGAACTGGGCCTGGTGTTGTTCGAGCGCAGCCCCAAGGGCATGCGGCTGACCCCCGAAGGCCACCGCTTCCAGGTGAAGGCGCGGCGCGTGATCGGCGCGGTGGCCGACGCCACGCGCGGCGTGTACCCGGGCGCCACGCCGCTGGCCGGCGCGCTCACCATCGGCGTGACCAGCCTGGTCGCGGGCTATTACCTCTCGGAGGTGTTCGCGCGTTTTCGCCGCACCTGCCCGGGCGTGGACCTGCAGGTGGTGGAAGACGCCCCGCCCTTCCTGGAGCACCTGCTGATCAACGGCGAGCTGGACATCGCGATCATGGTGAGCAACGCGCTGGGCGAGCCGCAGGCGCTGGTGGCGGAGACGCTCACCCGCTCGCCGAACCGCGTATGGATGGCGGCCGACCACCCGCTGGCCTCGCAGGCCGAGGTGGGCCTGGCCGAGTGCGTGCAGCACGACCTGGTGGTGCTGCAGGCCGACCGCATCGAGGTGCTGATGCGCAGCGTGTGGGCGCGCCACCAGTTGAAGCCGCGCACGGTGTTGCGCACCTCGTCGCTGGAGGCGGTGCGTTCGCTGGTGGGGGTGGGCGCGGGGCTGGCGGTGCTGCCGGACTTTCTCTACCGGCCCTGGACGCTGGACGCGGAGCACGTGGAGGTGCGGACCTTGCGCGATGCGGTGCCAACGGTCGATGTGGGCCTGGTGTGGCGGCGTGGTTCGCAGCCGCGTGCGGAGGTGCTGGAGTTCATCGAGGTGGCTCGGGACCAGTCCCGGTCTCGGCGGCCTCTGGCCTGAGTTTCTTTCTCCGGCTGCTCCGGTCGTCGGCGACCGGGGTAAGCCGAGCAGAGCGCCCGGCACCCACGAGCCCGCGAGGTTCAGGCACGCAAAGCCGCGCGCGCCAACTCCTCTTCGCGAAGCCGCAACACCCGCCGCTGCACCTTGCCCGTGGTCGTCATGGGCAAGGCGTCGATGAACTCGATCTCCTTCGGGTACTCGTAGGGCGCGAGCATGCCCTTCACGTGTGCCTGCAAGGCCTTCACCAGCGCGTCGTCGCCCACATGGCCTGGCGCGAGCACCACATAGGCCTTCACCACCGCGCCCCGCTCCGCATCGGGCTTGGGCACCACCGCCGCATTCGCCACCGCCGGGTGCTTCACCAGGCAGTTCTCGATCTCGCTCGGCCCGATGCGGTAACCCGCCGCCTTGAACACATCGTCGGCGCGGCCCTGGTACCAGAGATAGCCCTCGGCATCGCGCGTGGCCAGGTCGCCGGTGCGGCACCAGCTGTTCGCCGGGTCGCCGGTGTACTTGGCGCGCGTGGCGGCCTCGTTCTTCCAGTAGCCGAGGAAAAAGATCGGGTCGGGCACACCATGCACGTCGAGCCGGTGCACCGCCACGTCGCCCGGCACGCCCACCGCGCATTCGCGGCCCTCGTCGTCGATCACCGCCACGCGGTGGCCCGGGTAGCCCTTGCCCATGCTGCCCGGCTTGGCGGGCCACAGGCGCGCGCAGTTGCCCACGATGTAGTTGATCTCGGTCTGGCCAAACATTTCGTTGACCGTCACACCCAGCTGGTCGCGGCAGTAGGCGAACACCGTGTCTCCCACCGCCTCGCCCGCGCTCATGAGCGCCTGCAGCTTCAGGCGGTAGCTGGGCCGCACCTTCGGCACGGCTTTCATCATGGCCTTGAGCGCCGTCGGGAACAGGAAGCTGTGCGTGACACCGTGGCGCTGCATCAGCTCGAACGCGGTCTGCGGGCTGAAGCGGCCGTTGTAGCCCACGATGGGGCGGCCGAAGTACAGCGTGGGCAACAGGGCGTCCATCAAACCGCCGGTCCAGGCCCAGTCGGCCGGCGACCAGAACACCGCCTGCGATGGCACGCTGGCGTCGAACGGATCGAAGCCGAACCAGTTCTGGCTGCACACGAAACCGCTCAGGTTGCCGATGAGCGCGCGGTGCGGAATGAGCGCGCCCTTGGGGTTGCCGGTGGTGCCGCTGGTGTAGATCAGCACGGCGGCCTCGTCGGCCAGCGTGTTCACCGGGGCGAAGTCGGCCGGCTCCTGCGCCAGCAGCGCCGTCCAGTCCAGATCGGCGCGCATGCCCTCGGGCGTGCCGTCGCCATCGAGCCCGATCACCGCGCGCAGCAGGGGGCAGTTGTCGCGCACGCCGAGCAGCGCGCCCAGCGAAGGCTGGTCGCAGATCGCGACCACCGCCTCGCTGTCGTGCAGCCGGTATTCGAGCGCATCGGGGCCGAACAGCTGCGACAGCGGCATGCCCACCGCGCCCATCTGCAGCACCGCCATGTAGGCCACGGCGGTTTCGAAGCGCTGCGGCAGCACGATGGCCACGCGGTCGCCGCGCTGCACGCCCAGCGCCGCGAGCGCGTTCGACAGGCGGTTGGCCTGGTCCATGAGTTCGCCATAGCTGTGGCGGCGCTCGGGCTGGCCGGGTGCGCAGGCGATCACCGCGGTGCGCGCCGCGCTGGCGGCCTGCCCGGCCCAGCGCCGCATGCAGACCTGCGCCATGTTGAAGTGCTCGGGCACCTGCCAGCCGAAGCGCCGGTGCAGGCTGTCGTACAGGTCCGCGGTCTTCGGGGTGGAAGGGCTGCTCTTGTCTCTGGCTTGACTCGGGCGCATGGCCTGTCTCCGTCTCGTTCTCTATGATCGGTCGAATGTACCAAGCCCTGAAGCCCTCCCGCAGCGGGTTCGTCCCGGTGCGCCACCTGAACTACCACGTGCGCCAGTGGGGCCAGCCCGATGCGTCGCAAGCGCCGCTGGTGCTGGTGCACGGCTGGATGGACGTGTCGGCCTCGTGGCAGTTCGTGGTGGACGCGATGCGCAGCGAGCGCTGGATCATCGCGCCCGACTGGCGCGGTTTCGGGCTCACCACCACCGCCGAAGGCCCGGCACCCGACAACTACTGGTTCCCCGACTACCTCGCCGACCTCGACACCCTGCTCGACCACTTCGCCGGCGAGCGCGCGGTGGACCTGGTGGGCCACAGCATGGGCGGCAACGTGGCCATGATCTACAGCGGCGTGCGGCCGCAGCGCATCCGCCGCCTCGTCAACCTGGAAGGCTTCGGCATGCCCGAGACGCGGGCCTCGCAGGCACCGGGCCGCTACGCGCAGTGGATGGACGAGCTCAAGGCGCTGCACCGCGGCGACAACGCGCTCAAGAGCTACGCCTCGGCCGACGGCGTGGCGCAGCGCCTGATGAAGACCAACCCGCGCCTGCCGAAGGACAAGGCCGACTGGCTGGCGCGCCAGTGGGCGGCGCCCAACGACCAGGGGCAGTGGGAAATCCTGGGTGACGCGGCACACAAGGTGGTCAGTGCCCAGCTCTACCGGCTGGACGAGGCGCTGGAGATCTACCGCCGCATCAGCGCGCCGGTGCTGTCGGTCACCGCCAGCGACGACAGCCTGTCCCTGTGGTGGAAGGGCCGGTTCACGCTGGCCCAGTACCACGAGCGCCTCCAGGCCGTGCCGAAGCTGCGCAGCGCCCTGGTGAACGATGCCGGGCACATGATGCACCACGACCAACCCGCCGAGCTCGCGCACCTGCTCGAAGACTTCCTCAACGCACCGCTTTGAGGCACGGCCACCCGATATACGGGTTGTTGCAGACGCTTGTCACTTCATTCACAGGGCCCGTGCATACTCGTGCGCTATGTTTCCGAAGCCGTCCCTGCCCCCGCATCCGCGCCCGTCGCGCGCCACGCTCACCGTGCTGCTGCTGATGGCGCTCTCCACGCCCGCCCTGGCCACCGACTGGACACTGTGCCCCGGCATCAGCGATCCCGTGCCGGAAGGCTCCACCGAGCCCCGTTACGAGGCCTTCTTCTCGCCCTACACCCATCACTGGTCGCCTGACAGCGAACACCAGCAGGTGTATGCCGTCAGCGTGAGCCGCCTGCTGCCCAACGACCGCTACTGCGGTTTCAGCCTGTTCAACAACTCGTTCGGTCAACCATCGGCTTACGCCTTCGTAGGCAAGAGCTGGCCCGGCATCTGGCAGGCCCAGCCCAAGCTCTACGCCTCGTTGAGCGCCGGCATCATCTACGGCTATGTGGGCCAGTACAAGAACAAGGTGCCCCTGAACGTGGGCGGCTTCTCGCCGGTGATCATCCCGGCCATCGGCTACCGTTTCACGCCGCGCGCCAGCCTCGAGATCCAGCTGCTGGGCACCGCAGCGGTCATGTTCGGCACCACCTGGCGGTTCTGAGCCCGGCGGGCGGCCGCGCCGCGTGAGAAAATCGGTCTCTTTACAGACCGACCGCAGGAAGAACCCCATGGAAGCCGAACGCAGCAACGCCATCCGAAGCCAGCTCGAAGACCTGACCACACGCGTGGTCGAGCTCCGGAGGTATCTTTGACTACGATGCCAAGGCATCGAAGCTGAAGGAAGTCGAGTCCGCTCTCGAAGACCCGACGGTCTGGAACGACCCCAAACGCGCCCAGGACCTGGGCCGCGAGAAAAAATCCCTGGAAGACGTGGTGCTGGTGCTGGACCGGCTCACCAGCGAGCTCGCCGACAACACCGAGCTGTTCCAGATGTCGAGCGAGGACGGTGACGTCGCCGGCCTGGTCACCATCGAAGGCGAAGCCGCCAAGGTGGCGGCCGAGGTCGAGAAGCTCGAGTTCCGCCGCATGTTCAACAACCCGGCCGATCCGCTGAACTGCTTCCTGGACATCCAGGCCGGCGCCGGCGGCACCGAGGCCTGCGACTGGGCCAGCATGCTGTTGCGCCAGTACCTGAAGTACTGCGAGCGCAAGGGCTTCAAGACCACCATCGAAGACGAGACCGCGGGCGACACCGCCGGCATCAAGGGCGCCACCATCAAGATCGAGGGCGACTACGCCTTCGGCCTGCTGCGCACCGAGACCGGCGTGCACCGCCTGGTGCGCAAGAGCCCGTTCGACAGCTCGGGCGGTCGCCACACCTCGTTCGCCTCGGTGTTCGTGTACCCCGAGATCGACGACTCGATCGAGATCAACATCAACCCGGCCGACGTGCGCACCGACACCTACCGCGCCTCGGGCGCCGGCGGCCAGCACATCAACAAGACCGACTCGGCCGTGCGCCTCACGCACATCCCCACCGGCATCGTGGTGCAGTGCCAGGACGGCCGCAGCCAGCACAGCAACCGCGACGTGGCCTGGAAACGCCTGCGCTCGCGCCTGTACGACTTCGAGCTGCGCAAGCAGCAGGAAGAGCAACAGAAGCTCGAAGACACCAAGACCGACGTGGGCTGGGGCCACCAGATCCGCTCGTACGTGCTGGACAACAGCCGCATCAAGGACCTGCGCACCAACGTCGAAATCTCGGCCACGCAGAAGGTGCTGGACGGCGATCTCGATGCCTTCATCGAAGCGTCCCTCAAGCAGGGTGTCTGACCACAAGGAACCAGAAGATGAGCTCACTGCGTGAAGGCCCCACCACCGTGGTGCGCCGCGAAGACTACGCCGCCCCGGCCTACTGGATCGACACCGTCGACCTCGGCTTCGACCTGGAGCCGGGCAAGACGCGCGTGCTCAACAAGATGCGCCTGCGCCGCAACCCGGACGTGCCGGTCCAGGCGCTGCGGCTCGACGGGGAAGACCTGAACCTCGCGCGCGTGCTGGTCAACGGCGCGGGCTGCTCGTTCAAGATCGACGGCAACCAGCTCGTGCTGGAGAGCCTGCCCGAGGGCCATGAGCCCTTCGATCTGGAGATCTTCACCACCTGCGTGCCCGAGAAGAACACGCAGCTCATGGGCCTGTACGTGAGCCAGGGCACCTTCTTCACGCAGTGCGAGGCCGAGGGCTTTCGCCGCATCACCTATTTCCTGGACCGCCCGGACGTGATGGCCAGCTACACCGTGACGCTGCGCGCCGACAAGGCGAAGTACCCGGTGCTGCTGTCCAACGGCAACCTGGTGGAAGAAGGCGCGCTGCCCGATGGCCGGCACTTCGCGAAATGGGTCGACCCGCACAAGAAGCCGTGTTACCTGTTCGCGCTGGTCGCGGGCCAGCTGGTGGCGCGCGAGCAGCGCATCACCTCGCGCAGCGGCGGCAAGCACCTGCTGCAGGTCTACGTGCGCCCCGGCGACATGGACAAGACCGAACACGCCATGAACTCGCTGATCGCCAGCGTGGCCTGGGACGAGGCCCGCTTCGGCCTGCCGCTCGATCTGGAGCGCTTCATGATCGTCGCCACCGCCGACTTCAACATGGGCGCGATGGAGAACAAGGGCCTCAACATCTTCAACACCAAGTACGTGCTGGCCAACAGCGCCACCGCCACCGACACCGACTTCGCCAACATCGAGTCGGTGGTGGGCCACGAGTACTTCCACAACTGGACCGGCAACCGCGTGACCTGCCGCGACTGGTTCCAGCTCAGCCTGAAGGAAGGCCTCACCGTCTTCCGCGACCAGGAATTCAGCATGGACCTGTGCGCCGAATCCTCGGCGCGCGCGGTCAAGCGCATCGAAGACGTGCGCGTGCTGCGCACCGCGCAGTTCCCCGAAGACGCCGGCCCCATGGCCCACCCGGTGCGGCCCGACAGCTACGCCGAGATCAACAACTTCTACACCGTCACCGTCTACGAAAAAGGCGCCGAGGTCGTGCGCATGATGCAGACCCTGGTGGGCCGCGAGGGCTTCGCGCTCGGCATGAAGCTCTATTTCGAGCGCCACGACGGCCAGGCCGTCACCTGCGACGACTTCGCCCAGTCCATCGCCGACGCCAACCCCCAGAGCGACCTGGCCCGCCTGCTGCCGCAGTTCAAGCGCTGGTACAGCCAGGCCGGCACGCCGCACCTGCGCGCCGAGGGCACGTACGACGCCGCCGCGCGCAGCTACACGCTCACGCTGTCGCAAAGCTGCCTGCCCACGCCGGGCCAGACCGCCAAGGAGCCGTTCGTGATCCCGGTCTCGCTCGGCCTGCTGGGCGCCGACGGCGGCGAGCTGCCGCTGCAGCTGGCGCACTGGACGCAGCCCGAGGCCGGCAGCCGCACCTTCGTGCTCACGCAGGCCAGCGAAAGCTTCACCTTCGTGAACCTCGACAGCGCGCCCGTGCCCTCGCTGTTGCGCGGCTTCTCCGCGCCGGTGGTGCTGGACTGTCACTACACCGACGCGCAGCTGCTCACCCTGCTCGCGTCCGACCCCGACCCCTTCAACCGCTGGGAAGCCGGCCAGCGCCTGGCGCTGCGCCGCGCGCTCATGGCCATCCTGGCCGACGGCCCGCTGCCCGACGCCCCGCTGGACGGCGCCTTCCTCGGCGCCATGCGCGAGGTGCTGCGCCACCCCGGCCTGGACGCCGCGTTCAAGGAACTCGTGCTCACGTTGCCCAGCGAAACCTACATGGCCGAGCAGCTGGCCGAGGTGGACCCGCAGCGCGTGCACGCGGTGCGCGAGGCCATGCGCGCGCAACTCGCGACCGCCCTGCAGGACGACTGGGCCTGGGCCTTCGACACCCACAAGGACAACGGCGCCTACCGCCCCGACCCGGTGAGCACCGGCCGCCGCGCGCTCGCCGGCCTGGCGCTCACCATGCTGTGCCTGGCCTCGCGCGCCAGCGCCGACGCGGTCTGGCCCGGCAAGGCCTACCAGCACTTCAAGGACGCCGGCAACATGACCGACCGCTTCAACGCGCTGTCGGCCCTGGTCGTGAGCGGGCACGCGCTCGCCCGCGACGCGCTCGCGCGCTTCCACGCGCTGTTCCGCGACGAGGCCCTGGTGCTCGACAAATGGTTCGCCCTGCAGGCCGGCGCGCCCGACCACGGCGGCAACGTGCTGCCCGCGGTGCGCAAGCTCATGGCGCACCCCGACTTCAACCTGAAGAACCCCAACCGCGCGCGAAGCGTGATCTTCAGCTACTGCAGCGCCAACCCCGGCGCCTTCCACCGCGCCGACGCGGCGGGCTACCTGTTCTGGAGCGAGCGCGTGGTCGAACTCGACGCGTTCAACCCGCAGGTGGCCGCCCGCCTGGCGCGCGCGCTCGACCGCTGGAAGAAACTCGCCGAGCCCTACCGCAGCGCCGCGCGCGAAGCCATCGCCCGCGTCGCCGCCAAGCCCGACCTGAGCAACGACGTGCGCGAGGTCGTCACCCGCGCGCTGGCCGACTGAACACCCAACACATCACCATGTCCAACAAACGCATCTCCCTCACCCGCTACCTCGTCGAACAACAGCGCGTCGACGGCCACATCCCCTCGCAGCTGCGCCTGCTGCTCGAAGTGGTGGCGCGCGCCTGCAAGAGCATCAGCCAGGCCGTGAACAAGGGCGACCTCGGCGGCGTGCTCGGCGCGGCCAGCACCGAGAACGTGCAGGGCGAGATGCAGAAGCAGCTCGACATCATCGCCAACGAGGTGCTGATCGAAGCCAACGAATGGGGCGGCCACCTCGCGGCCATGGCCAGCGAGGAAATGGACAGCATCTACGTGGTGCCCAACCGCTACCCGCAGGGCGAATACCTGCTGCTGTTCGACCCGCTCGACGGCTCCAGCAACATCGACGTCAACGTCAGCATCGGCACCATCTTCAGCGTGCTCAAGAAGCCCGAAGGCAGCATCGGCGTGAGCGAGCAGGACTTCCTGCAGCGCGGCGCGCAGCAAGTGGCGGCCGGCTACTGCGTGTACGGCCCGCAGACCACGCTGGTGCTCACCGTGGGCGACGGCGTGGCCATGTTCACGCTCGACCGCGAGCAGGGCTCCTTCGTGCTCACCAAGGAAAACGTGCAGATCCCGCCGGACACGAAGGAATTCGCGATCAACATGAGCAACATGCGCCACTGGGACGCCCCGGTGAAGCGCTATGTGGACGAATGCCTGATCGGCAAGGAAGGTCCGCGCGGCAAGGACTTCAACATGCGCTGGGTCGCCAGCATGGTGGCCGACGTGCACCGCATCCTCACGCGCGGCGGCATCTTCATGTACCCCTGGGACAAGCGCGAGCCGGAAAAGCCGGGCAAGCTGCGCCTGATGTACGAAGCCAACCCCATGGGCTGGCTGGTCGAACAGGCCGGCGGCGCCGCCACCAACGGCAAGCAGCGCATCCTGGACATTCAGCCCGGCAAACTGCACGAACGCGTGAGCGTGATCCTGGGTTCGAAGAACGAGGTCGAGCGGGTGACCGCTTACCACACCGGGCTATAATCTCGGGCGTTGCCGGTGTAGCTCAGTCGGTAGAGCAGCTCATTCGTAATGAGAAGGTCGGGTGTTCGATTCATCTCTCCGGCACCACTTAGAATTAAAAAGCCCGCTATGAACTTCATAGCGGGCTTTTTCTTTGCCCGCCTCGATGCAGCTGGATTTTAAGTTTACAACAAGAATTCGTTAAGTTTACAATGACGCTTCTTTTGGTTTACAAAGAGCAATATGGCCAAGCCTTCACGATTTGACGAACTGGTGCGTTCCGTCACTCGGGATGTTGTTGAGCACCCCCGAGACCTCACTCGTCACTACGCAGAGCGCCTTAAGGTTTCTCGTGTTGCAGCGAACAAATACATCCAACGTTTGGAGTCAGAGGGGTGGATCGCTCGTAGTGGCCCGTCAACACATCCAGTTTTCAGTCCTGGCTACAAACGCCGGGTGTCTCGCCTATATTCGCTGCCAGGGCTAGAAGAGGACGTCGCTTGGGAGCGAGATTTCAAGTTGTACTTCAACTTAGCGGGCAACGTACAAAATATCGCGAACCACGGTTTCACTGAGATGGTCAACAACGCCATTGACCATTCCGGGGGGAAGTCAGTCTTTGTCTGGATGAGCCAAGACGAAAAATATTTGAGGATCATCATTTCCGACGATGGAGTTGGCATTTTCGCGAAGATCACGAACGCGCTTGGCCTTGCGGATATGCGACAGGCCTTGTTTGAACTTTCGAAGGGCAAGCTGACGACTGATCCATCCAAGCACACAGGCGAAGGAGTCTTCTTTACTTCACGAATGTTTGACGGGTTCGAGATTTCAGCAAACGAACTCAGCTTCAATCACGATGATGATGCACAACATGACCGCCTCGAAGAAGAAAAAGGGGTCTTCTCTCAAGGCACGGCAGTGTTTATGACAATTTCGCTGAGCAGTGAACGAACTGCTGCGAGCGTTTATGCCCAGTTCACCAACGCTCCAGATGACTTCGATTTCTCAAAAACCATAGTGCCAATGAAGCTCGCCAAGTATGGTGATGAGCAACTCGTGTCTCGATCGCAAGCAAAAAGGCTGATTGCCCGCTTTGACCGCTTTCGGGTGGTAATCCTTGATTTTTCAGACGTGAGGGAAATAGGTCAAGCTTTCGCCGACGAACTATTTCGCGTGTACGGAAATGCACACCCAAGCGTTGAACTGGTTCCCAAAAACATGACGGAGCAAGTCGAACGCATGTGGCTTCGAGCGGTAGCACCCAGAGAGCATTGAGCCCGCAGCGGGTATCGCTTCCGCTCAGCATCACCCAAACCGCTCCGGCGAAAACGGCCTCACATCCACCCGCGGCGTGGCCCCGGTCATCATCGCCGCCAGCAGTTCCCCGGTGATGGGGCCGAGCGTGAAGCCCTGGTGGCCGTGCCCGAAGGCGCACCACATGCCGGGCACCGAGGGCACGGGGCCGAACACGGGTTTCATGTCGGGCATGCAGGGGCGCGTGCCCATCCAGGGTTCGGGGTCCACGCGTTCGCCCAGCGGGAAGTTCTGCCGTGCGATCTTCTCGGCGGCGTCGATCTGCGTCGGTGTGCGCGGCGCATCGGCGTTCGCGAGTTCGGCGCCGGTGGTGAGGCGCAGGCCGTCCTTCATGGGCGCGACCACGTAGCCGTACTCGGCGTCGATGATGGTGCTGTGGAGCGGCTTGCCCGGCAGGCGGGTGTAGTGCATGTGGTAACCGCGCTTGGGGATCACGGGCGCGGTGTAGCCGAAGCGTTCTGTGAGCTGCGTGGTCCACGGTCCCAGTGCCACGACCACCTGTTTCGCCTCCAGGGTGTGCCCGTCGGCAGTGTCCACCTGCCAGCCGCCCGCATCGGTCTTGCGCAGCGTCATGGCGTCGCCCAGGTGCACCGCCCCGCCCCGCTGCTCGAACAGGCGCGCATAGGCCTGCACCAGGTCGCCGGGGCTGGTGATCGCCACGGGGTCGGTCCAGCGCACGGCGCCGGCGAACTCACCCACGAGCGAAGGCTCTTCCTTTGCCACGTCCGCACCCGTGAGCTTGACGTGGTGCACGCCGTGCTGGGCGCGCTCGTCGGCCACCTCGAAGAAATCCTGCAGCTCGCTCTCGGTGCGGTAGAGCATGAGGTAGCCCTGCCCGGCCACGAGGTCGTTTGCGCCGGCGTCGCGCATCAGCTGCGTGTGCGTCTCCAGCGACAGCGCGATCAGGGTTTCGTATTCGCGCGAGATCTGCTTGTAGAGGTCCGGGGCGGAGTTGCGGTAGTAGGTCCACAGCGGGCCCAGCATGCGCGCGGCATCGCTGGCGTGGTAGCGCACGTCCACGCGCTGGTTGGTCGCACCCGAAAGCAGAAAGCCGAGGTCTCGCGGCAAGGCATAGGGCGCGATGGCTTCACGCTGGATGATGCCGGCGTTGCCGTAAGAGGTTTCAAGGCCCGGTGCGCGTCGGTCGAGCAGCACGACGGACTGGCCGCGGGCCTGCAGGTGCAGCGCGCAACCGACACCGACCATGCCGGCGCCGAGAACGATGATGTCGTGTGTCATGCTGAAAGCCATTCTAGTTGCTACGATTTTTATTGCATTGTGATGACAGTCCTGGCGCTCTGCGGGGCTATTGTTGTAAATACCGGGAAATCCCTGTTGCATTACATTGCCGTAATGGATTGGTTATTTTCGACCCATAGACTCCGGATCACTTCCTGCATGGTGCAGGGAGCACGGGCATAAAGCCCTGCATCGTCTTTAACGGAGCATCCCACATGAAGAAGAGCCTCATCGCTCTGGCCGTTCTGGCTACCACCGGCGCCGCGATGGCCCAATCCAACGTCACCCTTTACGGCAGCATCGACACGTCGATCGGCTCGTCCAAAATTGGCGCCCCTGGTGTGGCCTCGAGCACCAGCAATATGTTCAGCGGCAACCTCACCGCCACCCGTTGGGGGGTGCGCGGCACCGAAGACCTCGGTGGCGGCCTCAAGGCCATCTTTGCTCTGGAGCAAGCCTTTGATTCCAGCGACGGCACTCAGGCCGCTGGCAGCGCGTTCAACCGCATGTCCATCGTTGGCCTCACCGGCGGTTTTGGTACCGTCAAGTTCGGCCGTCACGACACGTCGTTCGACGACATCCGTGATCTGAGCGTCAGCAACAACATCTTCAACTCCCCCAACTTTGCGACCACCGAAGCCGTTGCCGGAACCACGGGCTACGCCGGCGTTGGCCAGCTCGCCGACTACGGCGATCGCGCCAGCAACCAGATCCGCTACGAGTCGCCTTCGTTCGGTGGTTTCTCGGCTGGCTTCAGCTACGGCCTTGACGAGCAGACTGCGCCTGTGGAGCGTGACGTCACCGCCTTCAACCTGCGCTACAAGGCAGGCAACCTCGATGTGGGTTACGGCTACCAGGAAAACGCCAACGAAGTGGCCGCCAGCAACCTTGAGTACAACACCCTGGGCGCTGCCTACAACTTCGGCAGCTTCCGCATTTCCGGCGGTTGGAATCGGGTCAAGAACCAGACCTCGCGCAAGTCGGACGCTTATAGCATCGGCGCCGTCGTGCCGGTCGGCGCTATGGACTTCTCGCTGGGTTACAGCACAGCCAAAGCCAAGCAGGGCAGCGCCACCTTTGAAAAGGGTGATGCATTCTCCGCAGCCGTGGTCTACAACATGTCCAAGCGCACCCGCGTGTACGCAGGCCTGACCACCGGCGACATCGAGAACGCTGCGGGCACCAAGGTGCGCGAGCGCGAGGTGTACGCCCTGGGTCTGGCACACACCTTCTGATTTCCAAGCCCTCTCGAATACTCTCCAAGGCTTGTTTCAACCCACCGCTCGCGAGGGCGGTGGGTTTTTTCATGGGCGCGCGAAAAGACTCAGGCCGCCACGCCGGGGTTGCCTTCCATGCCGACGATGCGCGGCGTGTTGATCTTCACGCCCTTGATGACCTTCTTCTCGCGCAGGTAGCCCGAGACCACGTCCCAGATCGGCGTGCCCTGCGCGCCTTCCTGCACCGAAGCCCAGCCCGCCACCTTGTAGGTCTTGCCGGCTTCAATCGGCTTGCCCTTGAGCGTCATGTTGTTGATGCGCTGGCCCATCGCCGCCTTGGGCGACACCGTGTACTGCATGCCACCCACGCGCACCATGTCACCGCCCTGCTGGTAGTAGGGGTCGGGGTTGAAGATGTTGTCGGCCACGTCTTCCAGGATGGTCTTGATCTGCTCGCCGGTGAATTCGTTGAGCGTGGTCGCCGGGTAGGTCAGCGCCATCTGGTCCATCATGCGTTCGTAGGTGATCACGTCGCCCGGCAGCAGCGAGGTGCCCCAGCGCACGCCGGGGGAGAACGCGATCTCTGCGCCCTTGTTCTGCATCAGCGCGTCGCAGATGAGCTGGTCCCACGAGCCGTTGAAGTTGCCGCGGCGGTACAGCAGGTCTTCGGTCACGGCGAGCTTCTCTTCCAGCTTGTCCTTGTAGGGCGCGCGCACCTTGTCGATGAGCGCCTGCATGGCGGCGTCGGCCGGCAGCAGGTTGGAGAAGATGGGCAGCAGCTTGTACTGGAAGCCCTGCACCTTGCCGCCGCGCACGTCGAAGTCGAGCACGCCGAGGAACTTGCTGTTGGAGCCGGCGTTGGTCACCAGGGTCTGGCCGCCGCCGTTCTTCACGATGATGGGCGCGGGCATGCCGTCGTGCGTGTGGCCGCCGAGGATGGCGTCGACGCCGCGCACGCGCGAGGCCATCTTGATGTCCACGTCCATGCCGTTGTGCGAGAGCACCACCACCACCTGCGCGCCCTTGCCGCGCACCTCGTCCACCATCTTCTGCATGTGCTCGTCCTGGATGCCGAAGGTCCAGTCGGGCACCATGTAGCGCGGGTTCGCGATGGGGGTGTAGGGGAAGGCCTGGCCGATCACCGCGACCTGCACGCCGTTCATCTCGCGCATCGCATACGGCTTGAAGACCATGTCCTCGAAGTCGGTGGTCTTGATGTTCTGCGCGAGGAATTCCATGTTCCCCTTCAGGTCCTTCTCCACGATCTCCTGCACCCGCTTGGCGCCGAAGGTGTGTTCCCAGTGCGAGGTCATCATCTGCACGCCGAGCAGCTTGCAGGCGTCCACCATGTCCTGGCCGTTGGTCCACAGCGAGGTGGCCGAACCCTGCCAGGTGTCGCCGCCGTCGAGCAGCAGCGCGTTCGGGCGGCTGGCCTTGAGCTGCCTGACCAGCGTGGCCAGGTGCGCGAAGCCACCGACCTTGCCGTAGGTCTTCGCGGCCTGGCAGAAGTCGAGGTACGAGAAAGCGTGGGCCTGCGCGGTGCCGGGCTTGATGCCGAATTGCCTGAGCAGCTTCTCGCCCACGATGTGCGGCGGGCGGCCCACAGCCTCGGCCACGCCGAGGTTCACGCTGGGCTCGCGGAAGTGGATGGGCGTGAGCTGCGCGTGGCAGTCGGTGAAGTGCAGGAAGCTCACGTTGCCGAAGCTCGGCACCTCGTACAGGCGCTCGCCGGCACCGGGTGCGGCGGCGAGCACGTCGCGGTGGTTCAGGGCCATGCCGGTGGCGCTGGCCACGGCGAGCACCTGCATGAATTCACGGCGGCTGAAGCTCATGGCGGGACCTTGTCTATTGATAATTGATTACTGATATTTGCGC
>QZKF01000021.1 GCA_003599455.1 Comamonadaceae bacterium | reverse complement strand
TCTTCTCGCGGTTCGAGAAACTCGACCTGATGTTCCTGGGCTTCATCAGCTTCGTGCTCGTCGCTGATGGTCTTCGGTTGTGTTAACAGGCCCTAGTCTGAAACGCCCAGTCGTGGTGAACCTTAAGTCTTGAGAGCCACTGATGCAGCTCGGACCATGAGGATAAGACCCCATGCGAAAGAGGTAAGCCCGATCGTTCCGAGCACCCATCCGGTCAGGTTGTACTTTTTATACACACGGTCGTGATACGCAGGGTGCTCATGCAGCAGGAACGCCTGCAGGACCGTCAACGCCTTGTTCAGCAGCATCAGCAAGACGGAAGCTAACAAGAACATCCAAGCGTCTTGGATGATTGCAGCCACCTCCGCTTCAAGCAAAGACTTACTTTTTAGATCAAGCGTTGCTGTGATCGAAAGAGACAATGAACCGCCGGCGATCAAGAACACCGCGTTCGCAATCGAATCGACTCTTGCGCGGAGCTCTTTCCACTCTTCATGATCACGTTCTGGCATTGCTCCTCCTTGTATCTGAGGAGACTATTTTGCTTGATCGAGATCGCTCACGGCCTTTTGCCACCAGCTTTGCGACTGCATGCGCTGCCAAGCCGAAGTCCAAGCTCTATAGGCAGTTCAAGACTGGCTGCTGACATTCGTCGAAGTGGCACCGTATTTTCATTACGTTGCCCCTGGGCCATTGCGGCTGGTAGCGATCGAACGGCGGCGGGTCAATCTAAACCCGTCGTTCCTTAGCTTTCCGTGACCGAGGGCGTCCGAGTACGGCTTGCGACGAATGCCCACTGCCGCTTGAGCCGAACCGGATCCGCCTCGCGGCAGCTGCCGCGCGGACTGTGCGAGGCGCTCTTCAAAAGTGCCGCGTTGTTTCTCAGCAAACCGAAGAAAGCGCATATGAACTGAAGAATCAGTGCAATTCCTGCGTTATCGGGATGGCCGCAAGCGCAGAATTGCTTCTGTTTCTAGGACCCTCCATGCCACTGCCATCGCTGCCTGTGAACATCACTCGATCTCACCGGCTGACCTATGCGGTGGGTTGCATGGTGTTGTTGTTGTCCCTGGTTGCCTTGTTGAACGCGCCGGCGCACCTGGCGGTGACTTGGCTGCACGACCGCGTGCTGGGCGTTCACATCGTGCTCGAGCTGTTCGCCGTCGTCGTGGCGGCCCTGATCGCCACAGCGTCATGGAACATGTTGAAGCTTCGCCAGGACGCCACAGCCGGCGTCATGCTGCTCGGTTTCATGATCGTTGCCTGCAGCGATCTGATGCACATGCTCACCTTCAAGGGCATGCCTGCCTTCATCACGGAAAGCGATCCCGAGCGAGGCATCTTCTTTTGGTTGATTGGTCGCACCGTCGAGGTGCTCACCTTGCTGTATCTGGCGTTCGGGCGCGTGCCGGCCCTGCCTCGCAGCTTCGCCCTGATGGCGGGCGCTTCAGCGTCGGTCCTGGTCGTCTGGTTGGGCTCATTTCATATTGACATGTTCCCCCGGACCTTCATCGATGGGGTGGGGCTGACCCCTTTCAAGGTGAACTTCGAGTACGTGTTGTTTGCGCTCAACCTGCTCGCCGCGCTGCTCCTGGCCCGTCGCGCGGCGCACACGGCCGCCAATCATTTCCGGTTGTTGGCCATGTCCAGTCTCGTCATGGGTGTGGGCGAGCTGTCGTTCACCTCGTATCTGGGCATGTCCGATTTTCAGACCCACGCCGGTCACCTCTACAAGGTCATCGCGTATGTGTTGCTCTACAGGTCGATCTACGCCGTCAACTTGCTCGCGCCGATGGCGGCGCTGCAGGTGGCCGAGCGAGACTTGCGCCAAGTGCTCGACGCCATTCCCTCCATGGTCGGATATTGCGATCGCAACCTGATCTACAGGATCGCCAACAAGGCGTGCACGGACTGGTTTGGCGTGGACGGTGCCACCTTGCCAGGGCGCCATGTGCGGGAGATTTTGGGTGAATCGCTGTACCGGGAGTCGCTTCCCTACTACGAAGCCGCGCTGCGCGGTGAGCCGCAGGCATTCGAGCGCACCATTTTCAGGCCCGACGGGCAGGGCGTTCGGAATGCCATGACGCACTATCTGCCGGACTGGCAGGCTGGCCAGGTGGTGGGCTTTTATTTCATGGTGCACGACGTGTCCGCGCTCCATCGAGCGCAGCGAGTCCAGCGTGAGACTCTGACGGAGCTCACTGAAGAGCGACAGCGTCTGGACAACATCCTGCGCGGCGCAGATGTCGGCACCTGGGACTGGGACATCCCGACAGGCGCCTTGCGCATCGATGACCGATGGGCAGGAATGCTGGGCTACACATCGGCAGAGTTGAAGCCTCACATCGACATTCGCAGCGAGCTGGCCCATCCCGCCGAGCTCGCCGTCTCGCGCATGAAGCTGCGCGAACACCTCAGCGGCCAAGCGGATATGTACGACATGGAATGTCGATTGCGGCACCGCGACGGACATTGGGTGTGGGTGCTGGACCGAGGCAGGGTGAGCGAGCGTGACGAACAAGGGCGGGCACTGCGCATCCAGGGAACGCTGCTGGACATCAGCACGGCCAAGCTGGCGCAAGCGCTTCTGGCCGAGCGAGAGGTCTTTCTGGAGCGCGTGAGCGAAGTCGCCGAGGTGGGCGGCTGGCAGCTTGACGTCAAAACCCGCGCCATCACCTTCAGCAGGCAGGCCTGTCGCATCAGCGGCGTGGCCGACGGCTTTCGGCCAACGCTGGAGGAGGCGCTGGCTTTCTACCCGGAATCTTCGCGCGCCTTCATACACAAGGCCGTGCGGGAGGCGATAGAACAGCGCAAGGCCTTTGATTGGGAACTGCCCTACCAGAATGCACAAGGCGAGCCGCTGTGGGTGCGGGTGGTGGGTGAGGCGGTGTATGACGATGACACACCCGGCGCGCTGCCGACCCGGCTGATCGGCGCCATCCAGAACATCACCGAACGCAACCGCGCAGCGCAAGAACTACAACGCGCCAACGAACGCCTGGCGCTGGCCGTTGGCAGCGCCGGCATGGGCGTGTGGGATTACGACGTGCAGGCTCGCACGCTGAGCTGGGATGACCAGATGTACGCGCTGTACGGCGAAAGCCCATCGGGCGGCGTGGAACCCTACACCTTGTGGAGCGACCGGCTCCATCCCGATGACCGCCTTGTCGCAGAGCAAGCGCTGGGCGACGCCATGGAAGGCAAGCACGCATTCAACACGCAGTTCCGCATCCGTCAGGCAGACGGCACGGTCCGACATCTGCGGGCAGCGGCCCACGTTGCCCGGGATGCATCCGGCACACCGCTGCGCATGTTTGGTGTGAACATGGATGTGACCGAGCAAGTGACCACGGCGACGGCGCTGCAGGAGAACCAACAGCTGTTGCAACGCGTCAGCAGCATGGCCTCCATCGGCGGCTGGCGTGTTGACATCACGACCGGCACCGTGCACTGGAGCGAGCAGACCCGACGGATTCACGAGGTACCCCCCGACTACGTGCCTGAGCTGGCCTCTGGCATCAACTTTTACGTGCCAGAGCACCGCGAACTGATCCAGCAAGCGGTTCAACAAGGGATGGAGAGCGGCAGGGCGTGGGATCTGGAGCTGCGCCTCATTACCCACACGGGACGCAGCATCTGGGTGCGTGCGCTGGGCGAAGTCGAGTTCGAAAATGGGCAACCCGCCCGCCTGGTCGGCGCGCTTCAAGACATCACGGGGCGTCGCGAGGCCGAGGAGCTGCTGCGCGCGACCATGGTGGCTGCCGAAGCCGCCAGCGCCGCCAAAAGTGCGTTTCTCTCCAACATGAGTCACGAAATTCGCACGCCGCTCAATGCGGTGATCGGGGTGAATCACCTCTTGGCCGATTCGGGGCTGGACGAAGATCAGCGCGAGTTGGTGTCCAAGGCACAGGTGGCCGGACGCTCACTGCTGGACATCGTCAACGACGTGCTCGATCTGGCCAAGATCGAGGCTGGCGAAATGGAACTGGACGAGGTTGTGTTCCGGCCTGCCGAGTTGCTGGCCGAACTGCAGGCTGTGTATGGCACGCAGGTGCAATCCAAAGGCCTCACATTCGCGGTGCAGGGCGCAACAGACCTTCCCGTCTGGTTGTTTGGCGACAGCGCCCGGCTGCGCCAGATCCTCACCAATCTCATCAGCAACGCGCTCAAGTTCACCAGCAAAGGTGGACTCTCGGTGCTCCTGAGCGTCGTCAGCCGCGACGACTCCCGCCTGGTGCTACGAGCCAGCGTGCGCGACACGGGCATCGGCATCGAGCCAGAGGTCCAGGCTCGCCTGTTTCAACCATTCATACAGGCCGATGTCTCCACCACCCGCCACTTCGGCGGAACCGGGCTGGGCCTGTCGATCGTTCGCAGGTTGTCTCTGCTCATGCGTGGCGAGGTTGGATTGAACAGCAGCGCCGGCCAGGGCGCCGAGTTCTGGGTGGAAGTTCCCATGAGCGTGCCGAACTCGGAGCATGCAACAGGTCCAGGCAAATGCGAAGAATCGATGGTCAAGCCTGTCACGGCTTCGACCTTGCACGACTCCGTTGATTCCTCCATGCCGCTGCCCAAAGCCATCAAGGCGTTGAGAACGTCTTTGCCACAGCCTTGCATAGCGAATGGTGGCGTGCTTTCGAATGTGACGGTGCTGGTGGTGGACGACACCGATATCAACCTCGAGATTGCACGCCGGTTGCTGGAACGCCAGGGCGCGACGGTGCATACGTGCAGCAGCGGCCGCCAGGCGCTGGATTATCTGGGTCGGCACGACGTGGGCCTGGATCTGGTGCTGATGGACGTGCAGATGCCGCACATGGATGGGCTGGAAGCCACCAGGCGCATTCGCGGCGAACTGGGATTGACGGCGCTGCCGATCGTGGCGCTGACGGCAGGCGCGCTGACAGAGGAGCGCAAGCGGGCACTGGCTGCCGGCATGGACGACTTCCTGAGCAAGCCGCTGGACCCGAAAGACATGGTGCGTATGATCCAGGCGCAGGTGGAACGTCGACGTGCACTCATGGCCTCGCTGCCGCCGGTGGATCCGGTCGAAGAGATCCCAGGCACATGGCCTGTCATGACCGGGATCGACAACGCAGATGCACAGAGCCGGCTGGGAGGAGACTGGAAATTCTTCATGTCGATTCTCAAGCGCTTCTTTTGCGAATACGAGGACTTGATGACCGCGCCAGCCATGGAGCCGGCGTCCCATGGGCGAGAAGCGCTGGCAGCGCGCTTGCACAAACTGCGCGGCAGCAGCGGGACGATAGGTGCCACGGTGGTGCACCGGCTGGCCACAGAACTGGAGCATCTGCTGGTGAACAGCGATGTTCAGGCGCTGCCTAGCCTTCAGGCGCTTGCGGCAGAGTTGGTGAACCTGGATGAAGCGGTAGAACCCCTGCTGGCAGCCGAGAAGGCGGGTGGGTCTTCTGCACATCCGCAGGAGGCTGCACCTCCTCTCACCACGGCCGAGCTTCAAGAGCTCGTGCACTTGCTGGAGGCGTTTGACCTCGCTGCCCTGGAGCGGCTTGATCAACTGAAAGCGGCTTTGATTGTCACGCTCGGGGCTTCAGCAGCGGAAAACTGTTGCTCGGCAGTCAGGTTGTTGGAGTTTGATCGGGCTCTGCACATACTGGGTACCATCAAGCGCGGTTGAACGCCGCGTGGCGCTGATGGGCGGCGCTGTAGAACGATATCGCCAGCAGAGTGAAAAGTTGGTATCGAAGTCAATCGACTGTTGACGCAAAGGAACTCGGGTTCATGAATATTCTCCTGGTGGATGACGACGAAATCTCCCGGCTCGTCCTCGCGTCATTGCTCAGACGGATGCCTGGCGTCGGTGAAGTCATGGAGGCAATTGACGGAGAAGACGCATGGGGAAAACTCCAGGATGGATTTCGCCCGGTCCTGTGCTGTTGCGATCTGATGATGCCCAACCTGGACGGCGTGGGTCTGCTGCTGAGAGCCCGGGCCGACCTGCGCTTCTCGGAACTGCCCTTCGTGATGATTTCTTCTGCGGCAGACCGACAATCTGTCAGCCAGGCAGCCCAAGCCGGAGCCGACGGCTTCATTGCAAAGCCTTATTCATCAACGGTGGTCACGCGGGCTGTGGCCAAGGTGTTGCGAGAGAGCCTTGAAAACGTTGAAGAGCCAGCGGTCGACACACGGCGCCGGCTTGGAATTTCCCAACAAGAGTTGATCAGCCACACCCAGCGGTTGCGCGAAAAGGTGGACGAAAGCGCCGCCGAGTTTGAGACGGAGAAGGAGGTCTCCGCGCGAGCCACGGCCTTGCAACGCCTGAGCAGCTCATGCGCGACCTTGGGCATGCTGCGCTGCTCCAGATTGCTTGAGCGGGGATCAACGGCAGCGACGGAGCAAATTGCCCTGGGCCTTTTGTTGCTAGAGGTTGCCAAGATGCTGGACACAAGATTGCTGGCTTTGAAATGAGGTCGCACTGCCAGTGGCTTACTGACAGGGTGGCCTAGGCTCGACCCTGCGCCGTGTTCCCTAATATGCTCGTTTCTACCTCTTGAGTGGCGCGTAGAAGCCGTGTCCGCGCGACACCCAAGCCTGCAACGTCAGCAGGACCCCAGAGAGTTGACTCTCAAGTCCGCTGGTTGCTCGGACCTGAATGACCGCTGCGTGGCAGGGACCACGCACGCATCACCACATCCCCAAAGTCGGCAATCGCTGCAAAACCACCTTCAGCCTCCGAGGGCGAGTGACGTAGACCAGTCTGGACATGACCACCAGAGCGCCGGTTGGCCCTGGGAACAGTCCGAGCGTGGCGTTGCCACTTTCACCCTGCTCGATACGCAGGATCCTGTGGTTCGTTTTTCTGCTCACGAATGATTTGCAGCGCGATCTCGACAGATAGTGTCTCAGCGGCTTTTGTCCACGACCAGGAAGAGGGCATTGAACCCATGTCCACCTCGGTCAACGCTAGAGTGAGCCGTTCTTCCAAAGTCTCCCGAATAGCGGTCACCCGTCCAAGATCAAGCGTCAGTCCCTTGGCAATCCGGTGAGCTGCCACAAGGTCAAGTGCAAACCGCATTGAGCGGCGCAACAAAACTGGATCGATTTCATTTGGATTCATACAGACGCACGCTACTCGTCCCAAAGGTCCTGAGTGGTCAGGTGTAACCCGACCTACCGGCATGAGCTCCCAAGGAATACGAATGGGCTGCTAGGAGGGGTGCGGTGGCAACCCCGCGGGTATTGCATCACAAGGCGCTACGACGAAACATCCTGGACAGCCAACTCTTCTCGGCTTCCGCAGGCGGGGGTGCAGGAGCACCGAGTTGAACCAACGTTGCTTCAAGACTGGCCAATCCGACATGTCGGGCAGCCTGAACTGGCGTCATGGCATCGAACTCGGAGTGCAGACAGGGGTTGGCGCCAGCGTCGAGCAAGTAGAGGGCGACTTCCTCTTGCTTGGCGAGGATGGTGGCCACCAGCGGCGTCGAGAGAAACTCTGGATGAGCGTAGTCGATATCGACGCCGAGTTTCACGTAGTACTCGACCAGCGGGAGATCGCCGCTTTCGGCCGCGGCATACATTTCTTTCCAGTTGCCTCCAGACATTTAGCCTCCTTGGAATCTGAATAGGCCTAAGGCATTCGCGCCATCGGTTGGACGCAAGTTGATCAGTTTATGCCCGACAACCGGCATGCTGCTGTCCTCGCTTTTCTCGCATTCAGGTCTCCTGGATCGACGCCTTGAATTCGAACGGGTGCAGGTAGTCGACATGCAGGCCTTCAGTGTCACTTGTCTGGGCAGCGGTATCCTTTGTTTATGTGCAATTTGTACGGCAGCACCGGAGAAGATGCGATCCACAAGTACTGGCGTCCCCAGAACTCGGTGGGTTGGAGCGGCGGGGTCATCGGCCCTCGCAAGCCAGGCGCATTCATCCGTCGCACGCGCGATGATGCCGGCTACTCGCGCGAGCTGGTGGTTGGGCGCTGGGGTTTGATCCCCTGGTTCTCCAAAACGCCGGACATCAAGTACGCAACCAACAACGCCCGCTCCGAGGAGCTTGCGGAAAAGGCGAGTTTCAAGCTGCCTTGGGCGAGAGGGCAACGCTGCATCATCCCGGCCGACTGGTTCGATGAACCGAATTGGGAGAGCGGCAAAAACGTTTGGTGGCGCTTCCGTCGTGCTGATGGCGAGCCTTGGGGACTGGCAGGCATCTGGAACACTTGGAACGACACCACGGCGGGCGTGATTCACGAGAGCTTCACCATGCTTACGATCAATGCGGATGACCACCCGCTGATGCGACGAATGCACAAGCCCGATCCCAAGCTTGAGCCAACCGAACAGGACAAGCGAGGCGTGATCCCCATTGAGCAAGCGGATGTGGATCAATGGTTGGCCGGCACTCAGGAAGAAGCGGAGCAATTGCTCAGGCTCGCACCTGTTGAAACCTTCATCGCTGGTCCTTCTACAGCCACGGCGCCATCGCTTTTCTGAGCTAGTTCCGTGGTTCGTGGCGGTGCCTTGGTTTGATCCAACCTATTCCGACAGAGGTTTCTTTCGGTGGTTGCTGATTGACCTCACCCCAGTGCGGATACGCACCTCCCGTGGAGGGCCGTGGATTCACATCCACCAGCCACTCTTGGGCGACCCAGGCACCGCCTTCACACGCAAGACCTGAGTACACGATGGTGCTCTTTTCAGCCCAGCATTCCTTCACCTTCGGGTCGCTCAGTTGGTACATGCCCGGAGCACTTCGCACCTCGACGAATTCGAGGACCTTGACCAAACTGTCGCCAGCCACGAACTTCTTCGTTCGAAGGTCACCGTGCAGGGCTCTTCTTTCATCGGGGCCAATCCACCGGCCGCTCTCGCGCAGTATCTGGATGCTCACGCGCATGGCGGCATCAGGCGACAAGAATGTAGGAGGGAAGAAATTGATGGCACTGTACAAATATACAGTCAAAATCAACGTTGATGCGCGAGGGTGACAGGCGGCGCCTCGCCTGCGCAAATACACCGGACGTCAGCCGAAAGAGCGCGGCCGAATGCCCTTTTCAGACTGGTCAGAGTCATTCGCCCATGGCCACCTGAACGTTCGCTGCAGCCGTCACCTGTCATTCGATGCAGGCCGCCGGCTACGACCGCTTGAGCCTCGAGACCGGGGACTCGCCGGCCGGCGCCTGCCGCCTGGATGCGAATGACCGGTCGCGGCTCGGGTGAACTGGAACTTCCGCCCCTGAATCGTCTTTCGCAGGATCGAATGAGTTGCCTGGCAGCAGCCTCTCAGCTGTCGCCTGACCCATGGGAGACCGTATCCGAGCGAGAATATGGGCAAAAAAGGGAGATTCGCCATGGCCCAGCAACAGTATCCGGTCGAGGTCCAGTCGGACTTCTTAGAAAAAATCACTCGCGCCAAGCCAGTGCAGGCCTTGGCTGAACTTATTTGGAACGGCCTGGACGCGGATGCCGGCCGAGTTTCTGTCTCGTTTGGGCACAACGAGATGGATACCCTCTCGGAAGTCATCATCCGAGACGATGGCAACGGAATTCCCAGGGCAAGGGCGCCAGAGTTCTTTCGGCGCCTCGGCGGGTCATGGAAGAAGCCAGGAGGCTCCACCGAAACCGGAAGGTTCTTGCACGGCCAAGAGGGGCGCGGGCGGTTCAAGGCGTTCGCCATTGGAACCCGCGCTGAATGGGCTGTCACATACAAGCGCGACGAGAAGCTTTGGACGTATTCGATTACGATGTCGGCCAACGACATTCGCCATGTGAATATCTCCGATGAGGTTGAAGTCTCAAAGCCGACTGATACTGGCCTCACCCTGACGATTTCCGATCCCCACAAGGATTTCCGCTCGTTTGTGAGCGACGCCGGCATTCACGTATTGGCCGAAGTCTTCGCCCTTTATTTGGCCGACTATCCCGATGTCAATGTGACCATTGGCGGCAAGCGCATTGATCCGGCCCAAATGATCGCCAGCCGGAAGGCCATCAACCTGACCGACATCGAAGCCGGTGGAAAGACGCATCCCGTCCGGCTCGAGATCGTTGAGTGGAAGGGGCTGTCCAACCGGGCTCTGTTTCTCTGCAACGAGAAGCGCTTCCCGCTGGTGCAGGTTGATCGTCGATTTCACATCGGCGACTTCCAGTTCACGGCCTATCTCGAATCCTCCTATCTGACGGTCGCGCAGAAGGAGGGGACCGTTGACCTGGCGGAGATGCAGACGCCGGTCGTGGCGGCCATTGACGAGGCCCAGAAGACGATCAAGGACTACTTCCGGCAGCGCTCCGCGATGGAGGCGCGCAGCTACGTTGAGGAATGGAAGACGGAGAAGGTGTATCCCTTCGACGGCGATCCGACCACGCGCGTGGAAGAGGTCGAGCGGCAAGTTTTTGAGATCGTGGCCGTTAGCGTCGCGAAGAATCTGCCCGAGTTCGGCAGCTCCGCCCCGCAGAACAAGTCTTTCCAGCTTCGGATGCTCCGGCAGGCGATCGAGAAGAGCCCCGAGGAGCTGCAGGTCATCTTGAACGAAGTGCTGCGGCTGCCAAAGCGCCAGCAGGAGGAGCTCGCCGAGCTGCTGCGCGACGTGTCGCTGTCGTCGATCATCAGCTCCGCCAAGATCGTGGCGGATCGCTTGAAGTTCCTGACCGGCATTGAGGCGGTGCTGTTCGATCTCGAGCCAAAGAAGCGGCTCAAAGAGCGCAGCCAGTTGCATCGCATCGTCGCCCAGAACTGCTGGATGTTCGGCGAGGACTTCATGCTGTCGGTCGATGACCAATCGCTGACCGAGGTTCTGCGCTCGCACAAGAAAATTCTCGGGGAAGACATCGTCATCGACGCCCCGGTCAAGCATGTTTCGCAGGAGCGCGGAATCGTTGACTTGATGCTGTCCCGGTCCACGCGGCGGCACAACACGGATTCGATTACTCACTTGGTGGTCGAGTTGAAGGCGCCGAAGGTCAAGGTCAACACCGACGAGATTTCGCAGATCGAGGGCTACGCCGCCTCGGTCATGGATGACCAGCGCTTTCGCAACGTCAAGGTGTCATGGGTGTTCTGGGTCATCAGCGACGATGTCGGCCCGCACGCGAAGTTCCGCATGACCGACGAGTCCGGCTTGATCCACAAGAAGGACAACGTCTGCATCTTCGTGAAGACCTGGGGCCAGGTGTTGGCGGAGAACAGAAGCCGCATGAAGTTCTTCCAAGAGCGGCTCGAATACCAAGCGGACAAGGGCGCCTCCCTCAAACACTTGCAAGAGCACTACGCCAAATACTTGGACGGTGTCTTTGATTCCGAGCCCGTTGCGACCAGTGGAAAAGAGGTCGCGGCGGCCAAGTGAGCGCCTCGCTTGCCTGAGATCGGGCAACCGTAGGGACGGATTTGCCGACGGGTATCCGACATAAACGTCGCAGCTCAAAATCTCGCAGTGCTCCTGCTCAACGGCGTGCGCGAGTTGAGGTCCGTTTCGAAAGTGATCAATGTCCGTGACGCTCGCCAGCGGCCACCGGCAGCAACCGCTGCGAAGCCGCATTCCGAATCGCAAAGGTCGCTCAAGACTGGGTCCAGTCATAGGAAATTGACGGCTGAACGATCGCGAGTCTCGTAACCTATCGTTCGCGGAACAAGGCCCTGAGCGACTGGTTGACCACCCAAACCGGTCACCCGACTGACGCAACACGCCGGTGGCAGATGGCAGCTATCCGGCGCTCATTTGAGTACAGTCTCCGACCGTGCGCACAAGGTCCGGCGCCCATCGCGCTCGTCACAGAAACCAAGGTCCACGATCACAGGGCCCTTGGTCTCTGGTGCCAGCAAGGTTGCCGTCGAAGACTGTGCTGACAAGCTCCCGGCGACTTTCACCTTGGCTTTGAGATCGTTGCACACGGCGACAGCGTTCGGGTACTTTGAAGGGTCCGAACAAATGTCGACGCTCTTCGTGCGGAGCGTCGACACATTCTCCAGGGCCGCGGCAATGCACCACGAAGAGCCGCGAACCTCAATGAGGTAGCCCGAGGCCCCGGCGCCCAGACTAAGGTACGAGCGCTTGTTCGCGGCCTCAGTCGTGATCGACTGCCCTTCTGCCTTGAGTGCCTTCCGCATGTCGGCTTCGAGGAGGCAGGTTCCAAAGGGCAGCGCAAAAACATGCGGCGCAGTGGTCATCGCCACCAGTGCACAAACCATCGTGACCGTTCGCTTCATAACGTTGTACTCCTACGG
Organism: Comamonadaceae bacterium; assembly: GCA_003599455.1. GTDB lineage: Bacteria > Pseudomonadota > Gammaproteobacteria > Burkholderiales > Burkholderiaceae_C > Hydrogenophaga. The sequence continues at coordinate 20,192 of QZKF01000021.1, read as the reverse complement.
CAGCGTGACCTTGCCTAGCGACGCGTCGACCTTCGCGTCGAACAGCGCCTCCACCTGGAACGCCTTCTCGTTGGCCAGCATGCGCCCGATACCGATCTTGACGTCGCTCGCCGTGAGCTTGACCCCATCTTGGCCGGCGTTGTTGACCAAGTCGGTGATGTCGCCTTCAGCCTTGCTGAAGGGTTGGCTCAGATCCATCTCGAAGCCGTTTCGGATCGCCCGCGTGACCTGATCTTCGATCAGCACCGAGGCGACGTCCCAGATCGGATTGGCGAACTTGCGTGTTACCTTGACCTCTGATAAGCGCACCTTTCGGCCGCCGTCGACCGCCTCCGGCTTTGCCGTCAGCCACACCGTCCCGGACGTGTTCATAAAAAACAGGTACTGAAACTCGACTGCTACTGAAACGCCGAGAGCAAGCTTCTGTCCGTTATCCGTCGGGTAAAGCTCCACCTTGGTCGGAGTGAGCCTCACCCGGCCGAGTGGCGAGTTGGTGATGAACTTCGCGCGGTCGAGCTCCTGCTTGGCCAGCGCTTCGAAGGTGTAGTAAAGCGTCGATACCGGCACTGCCAATGAAAAGCTCCCCGGGCTGATAGGGGCCGGCTTGTTCGCTGGCAGGGGGATCGGTGTGGTGGACACGGCTTCTGGGTCCAGGGACACGTTTGCGTCCAGACGTCCCGACAGTACGGCATCCGTGTTAGTGACCTGCAGGCCGGGGATGTAAAGCGCCTGAGGAACGATGTTCAGGTGCAGCTGTTGATACGGCACCTTGACGGGAAAGCTGTACGGACGCCAAGCCTTAGCCAGTGCTTCCCTGACCGGCGCGCAGGGAATATTCTGCTGAAACAGATCCTTCACCTCGCCGATCTTGGGCTTGATTGAATTGTCGACGGCTCCTTCAAACTCTAGGTTCCAAGGCCCGAAACAGGCCAGGCCGTTTAGGACGCAGCTTCTCCCAATGAGTTCGACTCGTGGCGGGGTTAGCCACCTGTATTTAAGGTCGATACCTGTCAGCGTGGGACAGAAGTTTTGGTCCGCTGCTAGGCCGGACTCGAACCTGACCTCTACTGCTGCGTCGAAGTTCTTGTTCGAGAGTGACAACCATTTCGCGATCTCTCCACCGAAACCAGCGCCACCGCTGAGCGCGCCTGACACGTTCACAACGAGCTTGTTCTGAACGGGCTCGCCAGTGACTGTGATGGGGGCTGGCTGGCTGACCGTGTAGTTCCATTTGGCATCCAAGGACTCGCAGATAAGACACCCTGAAAAAGGCCATGGTTTTTCGATCCTGACCTTTGCAATCGTCTCTTCGCCAACGACCCTGACGGGCAAGACCTTCCCGGTTGCGGTATTCGCCGCTGTCTCGAAGGTAACGAGCGGCATCGACAGCGCCGGCTGGATCGTACTCGCTCGAGGCTGTAGCGGCTCATTGGCAGGAAGCCGCGCCGGTTGCTCCGAGATCGCCGAGTAGCGATAGAAAAAGGCGCACCCGCCCAATTGGGACGCAGCGATGATGAGAACGCATGCCCGAAGGGCTCTGTTAAACATGGCCGCCCCTTTCTCAGCTGTCGAAGCCAAGGCAGATACACACGCCGGAGCCCGGCTTGACTTTGTCGCCCTTGAATCGGCCCTCACCGTCATAGGTGCATACGTGGCTGTTTTGTACGACGACCGCGCACGAGGTACCGTTGTCGGTTTCGCTGTTCGGTGTGCCGATTGCGGGACAGATTTGCGCCCCCTGCCGGCATCCGATGGTGGACGATGCGCACCCGTTCAAAAGTAAAACTGCCATGGCGCATGCAAGCGCCACGCGGCTCGCTGCCAATGCAATTTTTCGTTTTGCCATATCCGCCCCTTTGGTAGCTACGCCACGCATTCGCAGAAAATTGTTGTCCAAGAGTCTACCGATTTACCGCATTTCGCTCAAGCGCGGCCCTTAAATCTAGGGAAATTCTGCAAAACCTCTCCCAAGGTATGGCAGGTGCCAAGCGCAGCGCGGCACACTGAGTCACCATGAAACTGGAGTTGACCCGAGTCCGTGGACACATCATTCTTTGTGTTCAAGGAGTCGCAAATGTCCAAAGTCAGACCCCCGTACCCGGCGGAGTTCCGTCAGCAAATGGTCGAGCTCGTGCGCGCTGGTCGCTCACCAACGGAGCTCTCGCGCGAGTTCAATGTCACCGCGCAGTCCATCACCAACTGGGTCGGCCAAGCCGCCATTGACGGCGGGCCGTTGCCTGGCAAGGAAGGGCTGACCACCGCCGAACGCGAGGAGTTGGTACGGCTGCGTCGTCAACTGCGCCAAGTTCAGCAGGAGCGCGACATCCTGGCAAAGGCTACGGCCTGGTTTGCCGGTCGCAGCGATGCGACTTCAACGAAGTCTTCGGACTCGTGATGGCGAACCAGGCCGACTTCCCTGTGCGCACCATGTGCCGCGTCTTGGGTGTGTCCGCCAGCGGCTTCTATGCCTGGCGAGAGCGCGCGCCCTCCCAGCGCAGCATCACCAACGCGGTGATGACCGAACGGATACGCCAGATTCACAAGGACTCCTACGAGTGGTACGGTATGCCACGCTTGATGGCCGAGCTCATCGAGCAAGGTGTGTGCATCAGCCGCCAGCGCGTGGCGCGTCTCATGCGTTTGGCCCACATCCGGGGCATCAGCCGCCGCCGCGGCTTCACGGTGACCACGCGCCGCGACAAACGCAACTCTCCGGCCAATGACCTGGTCAAGCGTCAGTTCAGGGCCAGCGGCCCCAACCAGCTCTGGGTGGCCGACATGACCTACGTGCCGATCTGGACAGGGTTCCTGTACCTGGCGGTGGTCATCGATGTGTGGAGTCGTCGTGTGGTGGGTTGGTCCATGGGCGAGCGAATGACGGCCGACCTGGTGCTCTCGGCACTCAACATGGCGTTGACTCAGCGAAAGCCGCAAGACGTCATCCATCACAGCGACCAAGGCAGCCAGGGCGGATTCAACCGGTCGTCGCAACACCGGGTTGGTCAGCCGATTTTAGGTAGTCATTGAGCGCCTCTGCGGGAGTCTTCCAACCCAATGTCTTGCGTGGCCTGTTGTTCAAGGTCAGTGCCACGGCTTGAATCTCTTGCTCGCTCCAACGGGACAGGTCGGTGCCTTTGGGGAAGTATTGGCGCAGCAGCCCGTTTGTGTTCTCGTTCGTACCGCGCTGCCATGGACTGCGAGGATCGGCAAAGAAGACTTTCACCCCGGATTCGATGGTGAATCGTGCATGGTCGGACAGCTCCTTGCCACGATCCCAAGTCAATGACTGCCATAGCTGGGTAGGCAGCTTGGTTACTGTTCTCTTGAGGGCGTTGGCCATGGTTATGGCTCCGTAACCCGCCAGCGCAGGACCATTCTTTGTTCGAGGAGTCAGTCCATAGCCTTCCTCGCGCGGCAGGTGCACGAGCATGGTGAAACGGCTTGACCGTTCCACCAGCGTACCAATGGCCGACCTGTCCAGGCCGATGATCAGGTCCCCCTCCCAGTGACCGGGTACCGCACGATCTTCTATCTCAGCAGGGCGGCTGGAGATCATCACCTCTTCACTGACATGTGCCCATGCCTTGGCTTGGGACCTGGCCCGGGGGGTGCGCAAAGCACGCCCTGTACGCAGGTAGCTCACAAGCTCACGCTTGAGGGCACCTCTGCCCTGGATATAGAGCGCCTGGTAGATGGCTTCGTGAGAGATACGCATGGACGGATCATCCGGGAAGTCGACCTGCAGGCGGTTTGCAATCTGCTCTGGCGACCAGCCATTGACCCATTTGCGGTCGCCACGATGAGGCTTGTTGCGGCCGATGAAAGGAGCCTGTCGAGGTCCAGCCACCTCCAGCCCTTGGGCATCGCGGATCTTGCCCTCCAGGCGGTCTTGGACATAGTCGCGCAAACGCTGATTCGTCACGAGCTTGGCAGGCTTGGGCCTTCTGGCGACCAGATCGGACTTCCACTGCGCGACTGAAGCCCGGTACTCGAGCTTGCCACTGCGAGTCGCAGCGTTGCGCGTCAACTCCCGCGAAACAGTTGAGGGGCTTCGACCAATACGGCGAGCGATCTCCCGCACACTGACATCTTGAGCTCGCAGAAGTCCAATCTCTTCTCGCTCTGCGAACGACAGATACCTTCCAGATACAGGTTTCGACATGAACAATGGCATGCCGCCACGATGCCGGAACCAGCGCGAGCCCACCGCCTGCGATACGCCTACCGCCTCGGCTGCCCTCTCACTGGTGATTCCGGTTGCAATCTGTACCCAGAACTGGCGCTCGACCTCACGCCGAAGTGCAGGAGCCCCCGGGGAGCGCATCGCGTCTCTCCCTGTCAATTGCTTCATCCGTCCTGCGGGTCGTCCCATAAACACCTCCTGGTTGAAGGTGTTGCGACGACCAGTTGAATCCGCCCAGTACACCAGCCTGGCCTTCGGTGAGCGCTGCCGTCAGATGGGCGTTCGGCCTTCGATGGGCACAGTGGGTGATGCCTACGACAACGCGATGGCCGAGAGCTTCTTCGCCAGCCAAGAGGCCGAACTCATCGAGCGTCACAGCTTCGAGTCCAAGGCACAGGCCCGCATGGCCGTCTTCACCTGGATTGAAGGTTGGTACAACCCCAGGCGCCGCCATAGCGGCCTGGGCTACCTCTCACCCCTGAACTTTGAAAGGAGCCAGCAATCCCGATTCAATGCCCGCGAGCGCGACCAACAGCATGCAGACGAAGCATCCCAGATGGTTTGAGCATCAAACCGGAAACCGTCCACCGGACCAGGTCAACTCCAACTCCACCCGACTGGGAAAACCTCCCTACTAAGCCGTCCCCGGCCGCTTGAAGGCGGAAAGTGCCATGGCGTTCTCAATGTCGGTCTTGAATTGCCTAAGCATTTGCAAGACTTCATCAGCCAGCTTGGCCCAGTCCTCCTTTGCCACGTCAATGTATTCACCGTGGGCTATCGTATTGCGGCGCTTCAAAAGGCTTTCGTCGATGAGGTTGGCCTTCGCCTCGTATGGCGTAGCCTCGAACCCCACGGCGTGAAGAATGTTCTCGAACACCGAAGCGCTAAGGTTGGATTCTGTGTTGATGGCTGTGTCGATCTTCAACTTCGACTTTTCGTCTAGGCCGTCCCGAAGAAAGTCAATCAGCGTAGCGTTAACGCGAGACTGCTTCGATTGCTGTACATCGTGCAAGGCCTTCTTGAAGCCAAGCACTACGAAGCATGTCTTCAATTCCGAGTAGCTGAGCCCCTGGTTGTTAACGTAGGTGACATACCCCGTTGCCGCGGATTTGATGAATCCCTCCCAATGTGCGTAGAGAAGCGCGACGGCGGCGCGCACCAAAGTCTGTTCCGAGATGAAGGCGGAGCTCTTCACCGCGGCTTTGAGAGTGGATATCTCTTTGACCCGCCAGCTCAACTCCGCGTCCAAGAAATCCTGGAGCTGGTTTTGGGTTTGCAGCCGTTTCATGGAGCGAAGAAGGCTTGGCCTATGGGGAGCAGGTTCGCCAGGCGGGTCGTTCCGCGCACGCCAGCGCCTGAATGGGCATTGAATCCCGCATCCGACCAAAGTGCCTGCGCACGGGCGAGTAGATGGTCGTTTCGCGCCGCTGCCGGCATGCCATCTAGTGCTGCGGCGTTCGCAGACACTCCGACCGCGATCACCTCGAAGCTGGACATCAAGAACTTGCCCATGAACTGGTTCTGCTGGGCGTTCCACTTCTTGAACGCGCGGTCGCCCAAAGCTTCGCCGAGCCACTGAAAGGTCTTCGTGAAGACCTCCTCCTCGGCTTGACGCGGAAAGTTATTGTTCGAGGCCATCGCTTCGAGACCCTGATCCAGGTACTCGTGAACGTCCAGGCCAGGCGTGTAGGGGACGTTGCGGAAGACGAAAAACCTTAGTGCAAGCTCGACGCCCGCCTGCTGTTCGAGCGCTACTTCGGTCTGGGCCGTCGTCAGCTTGAAGTTGGCGTCGTTGGACCTGTACACAAGCCAGTCGAAGAAGTCAGGGTTGAGCATCACGGCCACGCTGTTGCGCACTTCTTGCGGCGTCAGGTTCGCTCCACCGCTGTTCAAGCGTTGGAAGAGTTCGAACTTCGCCTTTGGATCGCTTTCCTTTTTGAGAATCTCGACGCGAAGCCGTGCCCGCTTGATTTGCAGTTGCTGCTCCTTCCCGATGCCATCATCCGCACCCTCAGCGCTCGGCTCCCAGCGCTTCCCGGCCAAAGACGGGAGAAAGGCCGTGCCACCCAGGCTTGAAGCCGGCGCGATCGCGCCGTTCTCGCCTCGCAGGAGTCCCGCGAATTCCAAGACCGTGGAAAGCCGCTGCAAGCCATCGATCAGTTCCCAGACGCCCTTTTCGCCCTGGACCACAAAGATTGGAGGTATGGGAATGCCGAGCAGCAAGGACTCGATGAATCGAGTTTTTTGCGAATCGGTCCAGCGAAACAGCCTTTGAAACGACGGATTGATAATAATCTCTTCGTCCTTGTAGAGATTCATGATCTCGCCCACGGACATGTCGTAGCCGTCGGCCACAATCTCTTTGCGCGCGCCCGCAATCTCTTGATCTAAGCTCACTTGGTCTCCCCTTTCCACGTTATAGACGCCAGTTTAGCTGTGGCGTACAACCGCCAACCGGCCCAATGTCGGACACGCTCCAGATGCCGGTCGAAGATTCTTGGGGGCTCAACGCCCGGTCCCGGGCCGAGATGCTTCGCTAGCAGCCCTAGGACGAGCGGCCGCTATCGCTGGAGGCTGTGTGAAAACGCCGCTGAGACACGTTTGCAGGGGTCCTTCACCCCTTGGCACACCCAAAAAAACGCAACCTGGGTCAATCTGACAGGTCGACTTTCGGGCTGGCGTCGACCGCGATGAGTTTTCACACAGCCTCGCTGCACTGCGGTCTCTCACCTTCCAAGGTAGGGCGCCAGTTATCCGTCTTTAATGGACCTTCAGCCCTTCAGGATACCAAGCTCACCTTGTAGAGATTGCTGTCCTTCAGTCTCTTGGTCATCGGACATCATTGACCTCTGAGTAGCACGGCTGTTGGGAGTCGGGTCGAGAAGGCGTGGAGGCTAACGTTCCAGCGTCTGGACTCGTCAATAGCTCATCCCCGGCTGTTTTTCATTCTGGTTAGTGTTTCGTCAAGCTTGCTCCGGAGCCGCTCCAGCACAACATGAGCATCGAGATATTGACCTGTGCGCCGCGCTTCGTCACGGGAATCGATGCCGCGCGCGATGAATGCTGCTCCTGCATGGTGGCCCCGACCCTGGACACACGGCGCCTCTACATGCATGGTGACCTTTTTGCTGCTGTCGTGGCCTGACTTCTCATCATCGCGAACCTGCGGAATACTGGGGATAAATGGCATGTTGCACACCTTGATGTTGCATTGAGTCCGAGGTGGGGTCTGAACCGCCCTGGGTCACGGGCGGTTCATGACACACCACGCTTAAAGTCGCGAATGGATAGCGTACGAGTGCCGATGATGATCTTCAAAGGCCTCAAGGCTACGGCGAAAGGTTCGCACAGTGCCGAAAGTTTGAGTCTAGCCGTCACGCGCGCGATGTGCTGCTCATCGAGAAGGGATCACCTGGCGCCTTGGTTGCTTTGCCCATGACCACTCCCTTCTTGAGCGCAGCGATCTGGTCAAGCACGAGATTGCGTGTCTCCTTGGGAAGGATCGTGACCAGAGGAGAACTCTGGCGCAGCTCTTGGGCGCGCCGGTTGTAGGCCAGGACTTTTCTCCACTGTCGGTTATGAAGAATCGCTTCCCACTGCAACCATAGGCTGTTGGATCTCGATGGACCTTTGGCCATCCACCGTGCGAGCGTCTGCTCTGCCTTGACCAGCAATGCCGGATTGACCTTGACCAGGTCGACTGCCGCTTGGTGCAGGGCGACGCTTTGCAGGTCTTGAACTGTGTGACGCGAAGGGTCCGCAGCAACGATGACCTGGACAACAGAGTTGATGCGGCGTGACCTGGCAGCAGCGGATCCTACTGGTGCCGGTTGAATGACGCCGTCGCCCGCCAACAGTGCGAGTTCCCCACTCACACCCAGCACCGACATCACTCGAAGGTAGGAACCGATGGAGGGTGCCGGATTGCCGTTCTCGATGTCTCTGAGAGTGTTTCGCGAGATACCAACTCGAGATGCCATTTCAACCGTACCCCACCCCTGCGCTTTGCGCAGCTGCCGGAGTCGGTCTCCAAGCTGCAGTAACAGCTGCCGCTCAAGAACTGACGACAATTGAGTGCTGATCATTTGGTCACTATCATGACCATTTTCCCCTCGATTGGTCAATTAAATCACCGGCCTTATTGAAGCTGCGATCCGTCCCGACCGAGCTGTTCGACCACCCAAAAAGCTGGCCTCTTTGTTGGGCTCGCATGACTTCGGCACCGCAAGGTCCGCAGCACCTCTACGACCCGCCACTCGCAAGACGCATCAAGGCTGGCGGTTGCCCCACACCATTCAAAAGCGCATCCTACTCAAACAGCTTTCCGGAGGCTTCGACATGCCCTTGACGTTTGAAGCTCGATCCATGCTAACTGACCGCTACCAGACCACCATTCCCGAATCGATTCGCCTCGCTTTGCGTTTGAGCAAGGGGGACAAGATTCGCTACACCGTTAGCCCAGCTGGCGAGGTAGTGTTGACGCGCGCCGGAAGCGCTGCCACTGAAGAACCAGCTCTCGGGACGCTGCTGGGATTCCTGGCCCAAGATGTTGCTGCGCGTACTGAATGCCTGCAAGGCGTGGACGCCAGCTTGGTGCAGTGTGTCAACGAGCTGGTTGCTGGCATCGCAGTGAACTTGGACGAACCGCTGTCTGCGGATGATGAATGAGGGCGATTCGCTTGGCCACGTGAGATCGGCGTTTTCGTGCCGAATGGACGCCCTGATCAATCGCCTTCTGATGCCACAAGGGCCTGCGCTTCGCGCTTGCTCAGCGCCAGTCGCTGCAAGATCTGCGGAATCCGAGCCGCGCGAGGGGTGGCTCCTCCCGACTCCCACTTCCAGATGGAGAGCGACGAGACCTCAAGGAGCTTGGCCATCTGCTCTTGGGTGAAGCCAAGCCGGGCGCGCTGCGTCTTCAGCCGTTCGGCAGTGAAAGTTACTTTTCGCCCGGGCTTGCCTTTGGACGTACCACCGGAGACAGGAGCCACTTTTTCCGACGTCGCGCGAACAGGTGCCGCCCGCGCCTTGTCCAGCTTTTTTGCCTGAACTTGGAGAGCCTGGACATGCTTCTTCAACGCGGCAATGTCGGAACGCTGCAACCCCAATATCTTGCGCAATGCCGCGATTTCCTCTCGCAACTCCTTGCGTGCGACTCGAGCGATTTCTTTCTTAAGGGATTCAGCAAAGGTAGTCATACGCGCATGGTACGACAGGCGAGGTGGACACACCTGTTCCTTACTCTAGCCATCCGTGTTGGTCGCTTCCTCAAATTCGAGTTGCGCCCAACGCTGGGCTCTCTGGCCATCAAGCATACGGAAGGCCTTCGGCCGACTCGATTTCCCGATTCGTACCCGATGGTCGGATTGATAGGGGCGGTTCCTCCAGACACCGCTATTCTGAACAGCCATGAAGAAAGTGACCCCAAGTGCTGCCGCGCACCTTGCACGTTACCTGGAGGATGGAGAACTGAGCCAATTGGATCTCCACCATCTTGTGCTCGCAGGGCTACCTACGGCCCAGGTGGCTCAGCTCCTTTCCGCGTTCAAGTCCATTCCTAAGAGCGAGTTGCTTGCTGTGCTGGGTGTGAGCGAAAGAACTCTTCAGAGGCGGAAAGCGCTGACGCTGCCGCCTGCCGTGTCGGGCGCTGTCTTGGATATGGGAGGCATCCTCCGCACTGCAGTTAGCGTGCTGGGTTCAATGGAAGAAGCCGAGCATTGGTTGGCGCAGCCAGCAGTGGCTTTTCGCGGGCACCGACCGATCGAACTCCTGGCAACACGGCAAGGCACTCAACTCGTCCGGAGTCAACTGACGTGTATGGAGCACGGCGTCTACGTCTGACTGCAGCGTCCGGGCGCGCCTGCTGGGACGGGGCAGTTTGGCTTGGAATTTCACATTGCACCGCCTGTTCATACGCTGAAAATGCTCAATACGCTGTACAGCGTATCGATGCATCGGTTGCATGCGCTTCAGTTTGTCCGTGGAGGTAGGCATCGGGAGCCGCGAAGGTACAGGTTCGAGCATCTCAGGGCTGGCAGCACTACTTGGAGCAACACCCAGTAGCTTCATCGTGCCCAAGTTTTGTAGGCTTCAATGAATCGCTCCTGATCGTCCGTTTCGATTGCGCCAGGCCTGGCTAATCTGACCTGTTCGATAGCGTCACGCGGTGGAACGCCCAACTCGACCAATAGGATGGACGCTACTGTTCCAGCTCGGCCCAAACCTCCCCGGCAATGGACCAAGATGCGCTGGCCGCTTTTGAGAGCGTTTACAAGGCTGGTCACGCTCGCAGGCCATGCATCAAGGAAACGCTGATCTGGCGGCTGACCATCCACGATTGGAAGATGGTGCCAGCACATGCTCCTGCTAGCCACCGCATTCCCGAGCTCGGGGACTTGAAGCATCTCAAACTCGAAGTCTTCGATCAGCGTGACCACATGAGTGGCGCCCCAGAGACTGACTCGCTGAAGATCCGCTTCCATGCTTCGGTCCCAGTTTGGCCCTGTGAGGCTTTCCCCCTTTTTGCCAGGGCAGAAAGTGATGCCGATGCGCCCCATGATGCCCGGCACACATACTTCATCAATGCGGAGTGGATGGGCTTCACTGGTTCTCATAGGGAAAGTGCAACGGCAATGGGCTGAAATGCCGAGATATTGATCCAGCTGTGATTTGACTGCATAGCTCCTATGCGGGAACCAATCTTTAACGAACTTGCAGCCCGTCAGCCTCCGGCCGATGCTCGACATGATCGCCGGGTATGTGGGGTCATCTACAGCCCTCCCACTGATGGTTCCAACTGCGGGTTTCGAAGGTATCCAAGGGGCACATCGTCGCAAACGAGAATGCAGATCATCTTAGGTCACGAAAAATTGAAGTGCATCCACGGACACGCAGCAACCCAGCCGCGCCGCTTTCTGTAGCCTTCAATAGGATCAAGTGTGGCCTCGCTTTACATGAGCCGGCTGATCTCGTGTCGAACGACGCCATGATGGAGCGCCATCGCCGGTAGCAGAATAGCCGCAGCTTGCGGTCCAGAGGACCCGTCCATCAGCCGCGTCCCTCGTCCGCGCACCGTAACATTTCTTCCGCGAGGTCGTCCGACGATGTCGAGGCTGAAAGCCCGGTGATACGGGTCACGATCTCGCGTTCAAGGCCCACTTGATAGATCTGGAACGCGCGCATCAAACCTGCATCCGATATCTGTAGTTCCCTCTTGTCTCCGGCCCTTTCAGGGTGCTGCATCAGCAGGTTCATGACGACATACAAGGCGGCAGTAAGTGAGGGCGCCTCTTCATTCACCCTCGACTCGTGCGTTCCGGTGGTGACCTCCACAGATCGAAAATCCCGGGCAAGGCAAAGTAGGATGGTGTCGGGCAGAGACGTCGGCATGGCCGACCTCCATCCCCTTCCGTCCAACAGACCGTGAAGTTGTACGAGACTGGCCCCTCGTTTCGGGCGCAAGGCGTGCAAATGCATTGGCTTCCCCTAGGTAGTGCCGAGGGTCTTACTTGTGGAAATGCAGTCGATCGGCGCGACGAGCATCAATTTGTACCATATATGCAGGTGCATAGATGAGCCATCCTGCACATAGTGCGGGGAATGCGAAAACCTCAGGACTTACCGGTCCTCCTTGCTGCTGCGGCAGAGATCAAGTCACGCCGCGCCAGCATAAAAATCAGTCAGGAAGAACTCGCCCATCGGGCGGGAGTACATCGCTCTTTTGTGGCTCGTCTTGAGCTCGCTGAGACCCAGCCCTCACTTGCCGTGCTTTTTCGGCTAGCGAATGGGCTTGAGGTAGACGTCGTTGAACTGGTGCAAGCATTAACGCTGCGATATCGTAAGGAAGTAGTACGGTCGCGCCGGCTTGCCCGCTAAGTTGTCACATTGAGTGACCCGGCAGGTCAGTAAATCCTGGGCACCGCCTCGGTGGCAACAACCTATTGCAACTCAACAACTTGTTGGAGATTGCCGAGCGACAGGCAACTTCTTACCTGCCAATCAAGAGTAGTGCGAGAAGCAGTGCCTGACTCACAGCAGTTACACATCATTGACGAGAGCCGCGCAGGCTGCACCTCTTCAGATGCCCGTGCAAGTTGCTTGCCGCCTTCGTGACTTTTGCGCGGAGCGGCGGCTGTCCTTCACTGATGCGCCCTACAAGAGCGTGCTCTCGGACTTGGACCCGACGACCGAAAAAAGTAGCGTCATCACCAAAAAGCGACCATTGACAGCTTCGTGGAGTAATGGTCGGACTACCCTGTTCAAAACCTGACAAAAATCGCTTGACTACATTGGATGCGCTTGTTGGACGGGAATTCCAGCCCGGCATTGGCAATGGCGGAGCGCACGCGCTCGCGCGCCTCCTTCACTTCGGTGTCGGCCAGGCCCACCAGGGTGAAGCTGGGCAGGCCGTTGGCCAGGTGGACTTCCACGCAGACAGGCCGCGCGTCCAGGCCGAGCAGGGCACGGCTGTGCACCAAAGCGAGACCCATCTTGATTTACTCCCCTTTTCGGTGCATCTTCGGGCCCACAAGCGGGTTGTGATGCCGAAGATTGCGACGCACTTGATTGGTGCGCACGTCTTTGGTGTGGCGGGCGCCTGCCGCCGGTACCCGACCGCCCCGGGACGACTGTAGTGGCGCTCAAGAGGGGGAACCCCAGGGGGTAGGGGCTGCCGCCTCTGGCATGGTCCGTGCTTGGGGATGTAAGCGATTGAATCCGGGCCGTGGAGTTCCACGGTTCCCTCCGCAAACCGCGGTGTCGGCCCTCCGGTCTGAGCACCCTTCCGTTCTAGAAGAGGAATCACAGCATGAAAATGGTTTCAGCCATCATCAAGCCGTTCAAGCTGGACGAAGTGCGCGAAGCACTTTCCGGCATGGGCGTGCAAGGCATCACCGTCACCGAGGTCAAGGGTTTCGGCCGTCAAAAAGGCCATACCGAGCTGTACCGCGGCGCGGAGTACGTGGTCGACTTCTTGCCCAAGGTCAAGATCGAAGCCGCCGTGTCCGACGAACTGGTCGAGCGCGTGATCGAAGCCATCGAGGGTGCCGCGCGCACCGGCAAGATCGGCGACGGCAAGATTTTCGTCACTTCCCTGGAACAGGTGGTGCGCATCCGGACCGGCGAGACCGGCAAGGAAGCGCTCTGATCGCCGCCCCTGAACAAGAAAGATCACGGACATGAAAAAACTCATTGCAACCCTGTTCCTGGGCGTGGGCCTGGCTTTTGGCGGCCTGAACGCCATCGCTCAAACCGCTGCCCCCGCTGAAGCGCCTGCTGCTGCAGCACCGGCCGCAGCAGCACCGGCCGATGCCGCCGCGGCACCCGCTGCCGCGCCAGCAGCTGCGCCTGCCGCCGCTGAAGCCGCGGCACCCGCCGCCGCCGAGGCAGCGCCCGCACCCGTTCCCAACAAGGGCGACACCGCCTGGATGATGGTGTGCACCTTGCTCGTCGTCTTCATGGCGATTCCCGGCCTGGCGCTGTTCTACGGCGGCCTGGTCCGCAGCAAGAACATGCTGTCGGTGCTGATGCAGGTGATGGTGGTGTTCTCCATGGTCGTCGTGCTGTGGGGCATCTATGGCTACAGCCTGGCCTTCACCGAGGGCAACGCCTTCTTCGGCGGACTGGACCGGCTGTTCCTCGCGGGCACCTGGGACAACGTCGCCGGCACCTTCACGCCCGCGGCCACCTTCAGCAAGGGTGTCGTGATCCCCGAACTCGTGTTCGCCGCCTTCCAGGCCACCTTCGCCGGCATCACCTGCGCGCTGATCGTGGGCGCCTTCGCCGAGCGCATGAAGTTCTCGGCCGTGCTGCTGTTCACCGCCATCTGGTTCACCTTCAGCTACGCCCCGATCGCCCACATGGTGTGGTTCTGGATGGGCCCCGACGCTTATGCCTCCGCCGACCTGGTGGATGGCCTGAACGCCAAGGCGGGTTACATCTGGCAGATGGGTGCGCTGGACTTCGCCGGCGGTACCGTGGTGCACATCAACGCCGCCGTCGCTGGCCTGGTGGGTGCCTACATGGTGGGCAAGCGCATCGGCTACGGCAAGGAATCGATGGCCCCGCACAGCCTGACGCTGACCATGGTCGGTGCCTCGATGCTGTGGGTCGGCTGGTTCGGCTTCAACGCCGGCTCCGCCCTGGAAGCCAACGGCTTCGCCGCCCTGGCCTTCATCAACACCCTGATCGCCACCGCCGCCGCCGTGCTGGCCTGGTGCCTGGGTGAGTCGCTGGGCAAGGGCAAGGCCTCCATGCTGGGTGCCGCCTCCGGTGCCGTCGCGGGTCTGGTCGCCATCACCCCCGCCGCCGGCAACGTCGGCGTGGGCGGCGCGATGATCATCGGCGTGGTCGCCGGCTTCGCCTGCCTGTGGGGTGTGAACGGCCTGAAGAAGCTGCTCGGCGCGGACGACTCGCTCGACGTGTTCGGCGTGCACGGCGTGGGCGGCATCGTGGGTGCCCTGATGACCGGCGTGTTCAACTCGCCCAACCTGGGTGGCCCGAGCCTGGTGGCCGACTGGACCACCGTGGCCATGGTCGCTCCCGACGCCTACACCATCGCAGGCCAGGTCTGGACGCAAGCCAAGGCCGTGCTGATCACCATCGTGTGGTCGGGCGTGGTGTCCGTGATCGCCTTCAAGGTGGTCGACCTGATGATCGGCCTGCGTGTGACCGAAGAGCAGGAACGCGAAGGCCTGGACATCTCGTCCCACGGCGAGACTGCCTACAACCGCTGAGTCCCGGGTTCCCGTTCGCGCGGCGCGCTTCGTTCCTCCCTTAGACCGAAGCCGCCACGCAGACACCGAGTCTCCCGAGGATGTTGAACCCGCGTTGCCGCAAGGCACGCGGGTTTTTTCATGGGGGCGGGGGTGCTTATGATGCGCGGCAGGACACCACAACATGCAGGAGGAAACCATGTCCCAGGCCCGTTTGCGTCTCGCCTTCTTCTTCACCGCGCTCGCTTGTCTGGCGGCCCCGCTGCACGCCGCCGATCCCGCCCCGCGCAAACCCCCCACCAGCGTCAAGTTCCACAAGGCGCCGTCCGAGGAAAGCCCGGCGGCGCGCGAGAAGCGGCTCAAGCGCGAGTGCAAGGGCCGGCCCAACGCCGGCATGTGTGCTGGTTTTACACGCTAGCCCCCACGCTCCGCCGCAGCGCGGGTCGCTGCCCCCGCCGCGATTGCAGCCGGGCGTGCAGAAAATTCAAAGTCGGCGACAGGTCCGGCGGCTACCATCGCTGCCATGTCTTCCACGCCCCCCGAGCACCCCGGTGAGTTGATCGACCGGGTCCGCGCCGCGGCCGCCGCGCGCACGCCGCTGCGCATCGCCGGCGGCGACACCAAGGCGTTCCTCGGCGAACCCGTCGCGGGCGCGGCGCTGTCCACCACCGGCTGGTCGGGCATCGTGAGCTACGAACCCACCGAGCTGGTGGTCACCGTGCGCGCGGGCACCGCGCTGGCCGAGCTGGAAGCCGTGCTGGCCGAACGCGGCCAGTGCTTTCCTTTCGAACCGCCGCACTTCGCGCCGGGTGGCACCGTGGGCGGCATGGTGGCCGCCGGCCTGAGCGGCCCGGCGCGCGCCAGCGCCGGTTCGGTGCGCGACCACGTGCTTGGCGCGCGCTTCATCAATGGCCGCGGCGAGCACCTCACCTTCGGCGGCCAGGTCATGAAGAACGTGGCCGGCTACGACCTCAGCCGCTCGCTCGCCGGCTCCCTGGGCACGCTGGGCCTGATCACCGAGGTGAGCCTCAAGGTGCTGCCCGTGGCGCCGGCCGAGGCCACGCTGGTGTTCGAGCGCGGCCCGCACGAGGCGCTGGAGCAGTTGCACCGCTGGGGTGGCCAGCCGCTGCCGATCAACGCCAGCTGCTGGGTGAAGGACGACACCCAGCCCACGGCCCCCGAGCTGCTGTTCGTGCGCCTGCGCGGCGCGGTGGCGGCGGTGGAGTCGGCCTGCGAGCGCCTGGTGCGCGAGGCCGGCGGCACGCGCATGGACAACGCGCAGGCCGGGCCCGACTGGGCCGACTGCCGCGACCAGCGCCTGCCTTTCTTCAACGCGCCCGCGCCCGACCTCTGCCTGTGGCGCCTGTCGGTGCCGCAGACCGCGCCGGTGCTGGCCCTGCCCTGGGCGCAGCTCATCGAGTGGCAGGGCGCGCAGCGCTGGCTGTGGGCGCCCGCGGGCGCCGCCGGCGAGATCCGCGCCGCCACCGCCGCGGTGAACGGCCACGCCACCCTGTTCCGCGCGGGTGCCGACGGCGCGCCCGGCGTGCCGCGCTTCGATCGCAGCAGCCCGGCCATTGACGCCATCACCCGGCGTCTGCGCGCCGAGTGCGATCCGGCGGGCATCTTCAATCCCGGCCGCATGGGCTGACCTGCCCGGCTCCACGCACCATGCAAACCCAGCTCTCCCCCGAATACCAGCAGCGCGCCGATGGCCGCGCGGCCGAGGCCATCCTGCGCAAGTGCGTGCACTGCGGCTTCTGCACCGCCACCTGCCCGACCTACCAGCTGCTCGGCGACGAGCTCGACGGTCCGCGCGGGCGCATCTACCTGATGAAACAGGTGCTCGAAGGCGCCGCGCCCACGCGCAAGACGCAGCTGCACCTGGACCGCTGCCTCACCTGCCGCAACTGCGAAAGCACCTGCCCCAGCGGCGTGGACTACGGCCACCTGGTCGACATCGGCCGCCAGATCGTCGACGAAAAAGTGCCGCGCCCGGCGGGCGAACGGGCGCTGCGCTGGTTGCTCAAGGAAGGCCTGACCTCGCCGCTGTTCGCGCCCGCGATGAAGCTCGGCCAGCTGGTGCGCCCCTTGCTGCCCGGTGTGTTGAAGGACAAGGTGCCGGCACCGCGCGCCGCCGGTGCGCTGCCCACGCGCACGCATGCGCGCCGCGTGCTGCTGCTCGCCGGTTGCGTGCAACCGGCCATGATGCCCAGCATCCACGCCGCCACCGCGCGCGTGCTCGACGCCGCCGGCATCCAGGGCGTGCTCGCGCCCGAGGCAGGCTGCTGCGGTGCGGTGAAGTTCCACCTGAACGACCAGCACGGCGGCAAGGCCCAGATGCGCGCCAACATCGACGCCTGGTGGCCGCTGATCGAAGGTGGTGTCGAGGCCATCGTGATGAACGCCTCGGGCTGCGGTGTGACGGTGAAGGAATACGGCCACATCCTGAACGACGACCCGGTTTACGCGGCGAAAGCCGCGCGCGTGAGCGAACTCACGCGCGACCTTAGCGAGCTGCTGCCTTCCCTGGTACCCGTGCTTCGGCCGCTGCTCAGGCAGGCGCCCGATGCGTCGCGCGTGATCGCGTTCCACCCGCCGTGCACGCTGCAGCACGGCCAGCAGCTCAAGGGCGGCGTGGAGCAGCACCTGGCCGCGCTCGGGTTCACCGTGCAGGTGGCGAACAACGAAGCCCACCTGTGCTGCGGCTCGGCCGGCACCTACTCGGTGCTCAACCCCGACATCGCCCACACCCTGCGCGACCGCAAGCTCGGCCACCTGGGCGAGCTGCAACCGGCGGTGATTGCCAGCGCCAACATCGGCTGCATCACCCACCTGCAGAGCGGCACCGCGACGCCGGTGCGCCACTGGGTCGAGCTGCTCGACGAGGCGCTCGGCGCCTGAGCCCGGGGGCGCGTTAAGCTGCGCGCATGATCCCCGCCCTGGCCACGCTGCTCGTCTTTCAACTGCTCGGCGAAGCGCTGGTGCTGGCGCTGGCCGTGCCGGCGCCCGGCCCGGTGGTGGGGCTGGCGCTGCTACTGCTCACGCTGGTGCTGCGGCCCTCGGTGCTGGGGGCCGTCAAGCCCACGGCACAGACCCTGCTGCAGCACCTCTCGCTGCTGTTCGTGCCGGCCGGCGTGGGTGTCATGCTGCACCTGCAGCGCCTGGGCGACGAAGCGCTGGCGATCGGTGTGGCGCTGGTCGTGAGCACGCTGGTGGGCCTGGCCAGCGCCGCGCTCACCATGGCCTGGCTGATGAAGCGGACCGGGCGATGAACCCCGCCGCCACACCGCTGCCCGGCTCGCTCGCCGACATCTGGGTCTACCTCGCGGCCACGCCGCTGCTGGGCCTGACCCTGACGCTGCTGGTCTACCACGGCGCCTTCCTGCTCTACCAGCGCAGCGGCTTCAACCCGCTGGCCAACCCGGTGGCGATCGCGGTGCTCGTGCTGGCCACGCTGCTCTGGGCCACCGGCACGCCCTACGCCACGTATTTCGAGGGCGCGCAGTTCGTGCACTTCCTGCTCGGGCCGGCCACGGTGGCGCTGTCGGTGCCGCTGTTCGAGCAGCTGGCGCGCCTCAAGCGCCTGTGGCTGCCGCTGCTGGGCGGTCTGGTGGTGGGCACGCTGGCGGCCACCGTCACCGCGATCGGCCTGGGCTGGGCGCTCGGTGCGAGCAAGGCCACGCTGGCCTCGCTCGCGCCAAAGTCGGTCACCAGCCCGGTGGCCATGGGCATCGCCGAGAAGATCGGTGGCATCCCCTCGCTGACCGCCGTGCTGGTGGCGGCCACCGGCATCACCGGCGCGGTGTGCGCGCGCTTCCTGTTCGACGCGCTGCGCATCCGCGACCCCATCGTGCGCGGCTTCGCGCTGGGCACCGCGGCGCACGGCATCGGCACCGCGCGGGCGTTTCAGGTGAGCGAGGAAATGGGCGCTTTCGCAGGCCTGGCCATGGGCCTGTCGGCGCTGTTCAGCGCGGTGGCGCTGCCGCTGGTGGCGGGGTTGCTGCTGCGCTGGATCTGACCCGGCCGACGCATCAGGCCAGCGCGGCCTCGATGTCCGCCGCCAGCTTCTCCGGCGCGTCCTGCGGCGCGTAGCGCTTGATCACGCGCCCGTCCTTGCCCACCAGGAACTTGGTGAAGTTCCATTTGATGGCCTTGCTGCCCAGCAGGCCGGGCGCTTCGGCGGTGAGCCACTGGTAGAGCGGGTGCGCGGCGTCGCCGTTGACCTCGATCTTGGACATCATCGGGAAGGTGACGCCGTAGTTGAGCTGGCAGAAGCTGGCGATCTCGCCGTCGCTGCCCGGGTCCTGGGCGCCGAACTGGTTGCAGGGAAAGCCCAGCACCACCAGACCGCGCGAGCCATAGGCCTGGTGCAGCTTCTCCAGGCCACCGAACTGGGGCGTGAAGCCACAGGCGCTGGCGGTGTTGACGATCAGCAGGGGCTTGCCCTGGAAGCGCTTGAGCGGCACCGTCTTGCCGTCGATGGACTGGGCGTCGAAGTCGTAGATGCTGGACATGGGGCGGGCTCCTGAAGGGGGGAATGCTGGGTGCCCGATTGTGCTTCGCGTGTCCGACTTGCGACAAAAGCCGCACCGGCCGGGGGTTTGCCGGGGTCGGGCATCTTCCAGCAAAGCACGCAAAACGGGCATACTGGCCTGCAACATTCAATAACAATTGGGGTCGGGCGATGGTGGCGGCATACACGGTGGCACTGGTGGGGTTCTCGCAGGCGGAGTCGTCCACATTCGAATCCTTCTTCCGGCTGGCCTCTCGCCGCCCGCCCGGCTACCTGGTGCAGGACGAGGTGATGGACGCCCAGATCCTGGTCGTCAACGCCGACAACACCCAGGCCGTGCTGCTGGTGCGCGACGCCGAACTGCCCGGCATGGTGATGCTGGTCGGCAGCTCGGATGGCGGCACCGGCTGGCCGCTGCAGCGCAAGCCGGTCAAGCTGGTGGCCCTGCTCGCGGCGCTCGACGAGATGGTGGGCGCGACCCGGCCTCCGCCAGCCCGGCGCCGCGGCAGCGGTAACTCCGGCTTCAACGCCACCGAGCCCTACCAGGCCTCGCAGCTGCAGGGCTTGGGCGCCAGCATGAAGCTCGCCAGCGGACGCCATGCCGCGCCCGACCACCCGCCCGCCGTGGCCTCGGGCGCCGGGGCCGACCGCGGCTTCTCCGCCACCCAGCCCCCCGAGGACGCACCGCCCAGGCCGGTCATGGCGCCGGCCGTGCGGGGCGGGCGGCGCCGCTCGGCCGACACCGAGTTCCCGCCCACGCGGCCCATGGAGCGCGGCGACACGCGCG
>QZKF01000048.1 GCA_003599455.1 Comamonadaceae bacterium | reverse complement strand
GGTTAGAATTGCCATCGGGTTAGTGTAATTGATGATTGTAGCGCGAGGAGCCAAACGATTAATATCCGCTACCATTTCCATTAGAACCGGCGCGGTGCGAAGTGCGCGGAAAATACCGCCCGGCCCGACCGTATCGCCCACAGTCTGCACAATACCGTATTTTCGCGGAATATCCATTTCGAATTCATACGGGTTGTCGAAATAGGCGGGGCCGCCGATGGAAACTGCGATAACCACGAAATCCGCACCCTTTAGAAGCTTTTTACGATCAGTTCCCGCGATAACTTTTGACTTCAATTTATTGCCGTCGATCACCTTCTGCACATAGTTCCGCGTAGTGCATACCTTACTGTTATCAATATCGCAAAGTGCGATAGTACAACCGCTCAACGGCTCCCGGGAAAGAATATCCACAGATAACCTGCTTCCGAATGCGCTTCCGGCTCCGATAATTACAACTTTCATAATCTATGCTCCTCGCTATCAATCCAAGCAACAGAAGATGCTTCCTGACACCTATATAGACATTTTTTGATTCAAAAATTGCCGCATTAATGCTATAATTGCATAATATATCAGGATAGAGTTTTCGCTAGAACCGATTTTTGATATTTTAAACCAATAGGTAGCCAGAATTAGAGTGCACATCCACAAAAATCTATGGCGCGTCAGGTTTCACACCACCCGACCGCTAAAAGCCTTCGCCCAACCATTGACGGTCGCATCGGATTACGTCATGACGTCCAATTATGCGTTCGAAGGAAAAACGCGGAATCACCCCGTGTGCATATTCCAGTATACAGTGGAAGGTGCGGGCATTTTCCATGATGCCTCCGGCGAGTATTTACTGCCGAAGGGAACCGGATTTCTATGCGAAGCAAACGATCCGGAAACCGGCTATTATTTTCCGGAAAACAGCACGACACCCTGGATACACCTGTTTGTGTCTTTTACGGGAGCCACTTACATGGTTCGAGAATTGGTGAACCGGTTCGGCGCGATCTATCGCTTTAATCCGGATTCACCTCTGATAGCACGCTTTGGGAACTACCAGCGCTACGCAAATTCGATTATCGAAGTTACACCCGGCGAGGGCGCCTCGATAATAAATGGCCTGCTCTCTAATCTGGCGGATATTGGGGAGGAAGATAAACGCGAAACTGCTAACGCGTGGCTGGTGCGTGAGGCGCGCCGCTTTATTCAAACCCATCTTGAGGAAAATTTTAACGTGGCGGAACTGGCCCGAAAACTAAACGTGTCGCAGGCACACCTTTCCCGTGTTTTCAGAAAAGAACTTGGTACGCCGCCGCTTCTTTACCTTACGCGGGAAAAAATCCGCCACGCTTGCGAACTGCTGCTTGACACCAAACAAAGCGGCAAGGAAATTCATCTTCGCCTTGAAACTTTCGTGCGACTTGAGGCTGTCGCGCGACACGCCGTAGATCGCGCAGCCGGCGCGCGCGAACTCGCCGGCCGCATGGGCGCGGCCTACGTGCCTCTGCCGCACGCCGGCGCGGAAGGCCTGTCGCAGGCGGTGCGCCTGGCCACCGCGCCCGCCACGCCGGCGCGCTGAACCCGCAACGGCATGGCGAACCCCAACGACCTGAACTGGGACGTCGACGGCCTGGACTGGCCCTTGCGCCAGCACAGCCGCTTCGTGCAGGCCGGTGGCCTGCACTGGCATGTGCAGCACCTCGCCGGGCCCCGGCCGGGCGCGCCCTGCGCGCTGCTGCTGCACGGCACCGGCGCCTCCACCCATTCGTGGCGCGATGTGGCGCCGCTGCTCGCGCGGCACGCCGAGGTGCTCTCGCTCGACCTGCCGGGCCACGCCTTCACCGGCATGCCGCCGGGCGGTGTGGGTTCACCGCAGCTCACCCTGCCGGGCATGGCGCGCGCGGTGCACGGCCTGCTGCAAGCGCTGCGCCTGAGCCCCTCGCTGGTGGTGGGCCACTCGGCCGGCGCGGCGATCGCGGTGCGCATGTGCCTGGACGGCCTCATCACACCCCGCCGCCTGATCGGCCTGAACGCCGCGCTGCTGCCGCTGGGCGGCCTGGCCGGCCAGTTCTTTTCGCCGGTGGCCAAGCTGCTGGCCTCGGCCCCGCTGGTGCCGCGCCTGTTTGCCTGGCACGCCAACGAACCCGCCGTGCTGCAGCGCCTGCTGCAGGGCACCGGCTCCACGCTGGACGCCACCGGCATCGCGCTCTACCAGC
The DNA here is from genome assembly GCA_003599455.1 of Comamonadaceae bacterium. Lineage (GTDB taxonomy): Bacteria > Pseudomonadota > Gammaproteobacteria > Burkholderiales > Burkholderiaceae_C > Hydrogenophaga. Next base: position 30,631 of record QZKF01000048.1, on the reverse strand, counting down.
GCCTGGTGCGCAGCCCCGCGCACGCGGCCGGCGCGCTCGGCATGATGGCCAACTGGGACCTGCAGACGCTGTCGAACCACCTGCCGCAGCTCACGGTGCCCATGGACCTGATCGTGGGCACCCGCGACCGCACCGTGCCCCCCGAGCAGGCACCCCGCGTGCTGGCCCGCCTGCTGCCGGCGGCGCGCGGGGCCTGCGTGCAGCTCGACGGGCTGGGGCACCTGGCGCATGAGGAGCGGCCTGGGCGGGTGGTGGAGTTGGTCGTTCAGCAGGTGGGTTGACGGCGTCGCCCTGGGGGTCCGCCCATCACGGGCCTTGGTTATGGCGCAAAGTGTGTGGAGGTGCATGTATTGCCGCCCCGACTGTGGGACCGACTACGGATCGCTGCTTCGGGTAGGAGCTTCCCGCTGTAGGACTTTGCAGCGTTTTCTGCCAGTGACGGGTTGGGCATCAACCGGCAACGCTGACCACCGTGGATTCATCCGTACCAAGGCCGTGCCCTGGATGGAGCGTCTGGTGTAGAGGGGTAGGGCTGATGTTCAGCCCAAGGATTTTTGTTGCACCAATCAAAATTTTTGATATGATGGCCAATCATCAATTTCGCTAAACCCCATGCACGCTCGCGACATCATCGATCTTTTTGGCGGCCAATCAGCTCTTGCGACTGCGCTTGACAAGGGCCAGAGCACCGTCGCTTACTGGGCCAAAGTTGGTGTGATCCCGGCAAAGTGGCACCCCACCTTGCTCTCCCTGGCGCGAGAGCGAGGCATTGGGTTGACGGCCGGAGATTTTGTTGCGGGTCAAGTCGAGGCAGCCACCCAAAAACGTAAAGGCATCAACGATCAGGTACTGAAAATGCCGGGTAAGGCGGCCGCCAATCAAAAGCGCCTCGATCTGGGCATCCAGAAGCAGGTCGAGATTGACGGGGTCGGCATGGGCGTGCTTTCAGACGGCACCCCGTTCTTGACAGGCCGAGGCTTGGCGCGCCTTTGCGGGGTGGTGCACAGCGTGGTGCAAGACGTGAGCGACGAGTGGGAGCTTGAGGTCCCTACACCGCGGGTATCAAAAATTCGTGAAATTCTGTCCTCCCATAACAACGCTGTCAGCAGCCCATACATCGAAATTGAGCAGCGAAGCGGGGACTTCCACGCCTACCCCGACACTGTTTGTCTGGCCTTGCTCGAGTACTACTCGTTCGATGCCGGCAACAACATCAAAGACGAGGCAAAGCGCAACTACCGCCTCTTGGCGGGGGGAGCGCTGCGTGAGTTCATCTACACGCAGGTCGGCTACGACCCCGAAAACGCTCTCCCGGAAAAATGGAAGTACTTCCATGACCGAGTCTCTCTCGTCTACAACTCCGTACCTCATGGGTACTTTGGTGTCTTCAAGGAGATCGCCGACATGATCGTGACGCTCGGCCAGGCAGGACTGCACATCGACGAAAAGTTCGTGCCCGACATAAGCGTGGGGCAGCATTGGAGCAAACACTGGTCATCCAACGGGGGCGAGGCTGTCTACGGTGCTCGGATCAAGTACGAGCACAACTATCCGGACTATTTCCCGCAGGCGCTTTCTAATCCACAGGATTCTTGGTGCTATCCGGAGATGGCCCTCGGTGAATTCCGTCGCTGGTTCCGCGAAACGTACATCGCTGGTGGCAAGTTCGCAAACTACATTGAGTCCAAAGCAAAAGAGAAAAGACTTCCAGTCTCCTTCGCCCAGCTTGCTATCGCCGCCTATACCCAGTAAAAGTTATATGCCAAAAAAACCTGTCACTCTCACAAATGGCAAGTCATGGCCACGCAAGGGCGATGCTCACTCCCATTTCAAACAAATCCTTGCGAAGTACGCAGTAGGTCAACGTGTGACTGACCACGCGGACCACGACGACTTGTCCGCACTTCTTGCGTCATATGACAATGCCCTGCCTCCCGGCATAGCTAAAAAGGCCGGTGCGGGGGTGGCCTATTTCGAGAAACGAGTCGATCTCGACCATCCGGGCCGAACGACGTGCTTCTTTGTCGTGCGCCGTGACGGAACGAGTATCGACTTCAGCTACGTGCGGGCACTCGACTCCGCAACGTAACTCAACGACCAGAGCTTGTCAGCCGAGCAATTTTGTACAGGATGCGCTTGTTCTCGCATCGACGCTGCGCCGAGCGAGCCGGGCAAGCGTTGGCAAAACAATGCCAGCGGGGACTAGAGCGGCAAGATGTGCCACCGGTGCCGTCAGATCGCGCCTTGAGACCACTAAAGCTGCGGTGGTCACTACAGGTGAATCTGCCGGAAAAAATGCACCCCCTCGTAGACAGCTCTCGTCTGTTGCCGCTACTCGCCAAACGGAATCGAACGGTATTGCCCAGTCCGAAGCGGCCGGACTAGCCAGCTCCGGACCGGCAACACCTGTACGACACCGGCCTGCATCAAATCTAGCCTCTCAGCCATGAGAAGCCGATGAAGGGCCGCGGCCCAAGCAAGCACGCATTCCCCGGCCGCGCAGCCACCGCAACTCATCCCCGTCCGGACGCAGTTCGCGCCCCGATCCCGCCGTTTCGTCGCAACCGCCTCGCCCCGCGCGGTCGCGCCACGCACAGTCCGGCATCGGCCTGCCCTTCAACCCTCTCCGTCCGGACACCCCATGCTGCTGCAACTCCTCACCCAACACCCCGAAGCCATCGTCCCGGTTCTGCGCGGTACGCCGTTGTGGGTGTGGGGCCTGCTCGCGGGGCTGCTCGCGCTGGGCATCAGCCAGCTGCGCGACCGCACGGCCAGCCTGCTCCGGGTGTCGCTGCTGCCGCTGGCGATGACCCTTTTCTCGGTGTCGGGCACGGCCTCGGCCCTGGGTGGTTCGCCTCACCGGGCCATGGCCCTCTCAGCCTGGCTCATCGCCGCGGCCCTCGCCTTCGCTGTGGCCTTGCTCGCGCGCGGCCGCGGCGCTGCGGCGCAATACGATCCGGCGCGTCGCCTGTTTCTGCTGCCGGGCAGCGTCGTCCCCCTGCTGCTGATCGTGGGCATCTTCCTGGTGAAGTACGTGGTCGGGGTGGATCTGGCCATGGCGCCGCAGCTGGTGCAGGAAGCGCCCTACGTGCTGACCGTCGCCGCGCTCTACGGCGCATTCACCGGCGTCTTCGTCGGCCGCGCCTCAGGCCTGTGGCGCCTGTGGCTGCGCCGCGCACACCTCGACGACAAGGCCGCGCAACCAGCGGTGCGCCGGGTCGGCCTGCAACCTGGGGTGCCACAGCAATGACACGCTGAACTCCTGCAGGGGGATGGGCAGCGCAAAGCTGTGCATGCCCTCGCGCAGCACGCCGGTGTGCCGCTCGGGCACGCTGGCGATGAGGTCTGAAGCGCGGGCCAGCGCCAACGCCGTCGAGAAGCCCCCCACCACGGTGACGATCTCGCGCGCCAGGCCCAGCGCGCCCAGGGCTTCGTCGATGGGCCCCTGGGCCAGCCCCCGCCGCGAGACGCCGATGTGCTGCCCCGCCGCGTAGCGCGCGGACGTGATCTTGCGTTTGCTGAGCGGGTGCCCTGCCCTCACCACGCCGATGAAACGGTCGCGGAACAGGGCCTGCACCCGCAGTTCCGGGCCCATGGCCTCGCCCACCACGCCGGTTTCCAGATCCACAGCCCCCTCCCGCAGCGGTGCGCTGCCTTTGTCCGGCTTCTGCACGAAGCACAGCCGCACGCCGGGGGCTTGTTTGCGCACGCGGGCCATCAGCCCGGGCCCGAAGTTCTCGACAAAACCCTCGCTGGTGCGGATCGTGAATGTGCGCACGAGTTGCTTGAGGTCGGGCGCCTCGGTGGGCCGCAGCACCGCTTCGGCATCCTGCACCAGCTGGGCCACCTTCTCGCGGAGTTCGAGCGCGCGGGGCGTGGGCACCAGGCCCCGCCCCGCGCGCACCAGCAGTGGGTCGCCCGTCGTCTCGCGCAAGCGCGCCAGGGCCCGGCTCATGGCCGACGGGCTGAGCCGCAGCCGCTGCGCCGCGCGCGCCACGTTGCCTTCCGCGAGCAACACATCCAGCGTGACGAGCAGGTTGAGATCGGGCCGTGCCATGGGCCAACCATAGCAGAGCCGGGCCTGACATGGCGTCCAACGCACTTGCAAAGTGCAAACCGTGCGTCTTCCGCCACCTCACCCAAATCCCTACGCTTCAGGTCACCGCATTTCGATACCTTGAAGGACGCTACCGTGAACGCACTTTCATCCCCCCGATGGGCCCTGGCCAGTCTCTCGCTGTCCATGCTGCTCTCCTCGCTGGGCACCAGCATCGCCAACGTCGGCCTGCCCACCCTGGCCGAGGCTTTCGGCGCCTCCTTTCAACAGGTGCAGTGGGTGGTGCTGGCCTATCTGCTCGCCATCACCACCCTGATCGTGAGCGCAGGGCGGCTGGGTGACCTGATCGGTCGCCGGCGCCTGCTGCTCGCCGGCATCGCCCTGTTCACCGTGGCCTCGGCGCTGTGCAGCCTGGCGCCCACGCTGGGGCTGCTGATCGCGGCGCGCACGGCGCAGGGCTTCGGCGCCGCGATCATGATGGCCCTCACCATGGCGTCGGTGGCCGACGCGGTGCCCAAGGCCCGCGCGGGCAGCGCCATGGGGCTGCTCGGCACCATGTCCGCGGTGGGCACGGCACTGGGCCCGTCGCTGGGCGGCGTGCTCATCGCCGGCTTCGGCTGGCCGTTCATGTTCCTCGTCAACGTGCCGCTGGGCATGGTGGCCGTGCTGCTCGTGCACCGCTGCCTGCCCGCCGATGGCCTGCGCGCGAAGGCGGACGACGGCCACCCCCGCTTCGACCACCTCGGCACACTGCTGCTGGCGCTGAGCCTCGCGAGTTACGCGCTGGCCATGACGCTGGGGCGCGGCAGCTTCGGCCTGCTCAACGTCACGTTGCTGGGCGCGGCGCTGCTGGGTGCCGGCCTGTTCGTGTGGGTCGAGTCGCGGGTGGCATCACCCCTGATCCAGCTGGCCATGTTCCGCCAACCCGCGCTCGGCGGCGGCTTCGCGGCGAGCGCGCTGGTGGCCACCGTGGTGATGGCCACGCTGGTGGTCGGTCCGTTCTACCTCTCGGGCGCGCTGGCACTCGACGCGGCCGCCATCGGGCTCGTCATGTCCACGGGGCCGCTGGTCGCGGCGCTGGCGGGTGTGCCGGCGGGGCGCGCGGTCGACCGCTTCGGCCCACGCCGGGTCGGCGTGGCGGGGCTGGTGGCCATGGCCGCCGGCTCTGCCGTGCTGCCCTGGCTGGCGACGCGGTTCGGCGTGCCCGGCTACATCGCGCCGCTCGCCGCCCTCACGGCCGGCTATGCGCTGTTCCAGGCGGCCAACAACACCGCCGTCATGCACAACATCCGCGCAGACCAGCGCGGCGTCGCGGGCGGCCTCATCAACCTGTCGCGCAACCTCGGCCTCATCACGGGCGCCTCCGTCATGGGCACCGTGTTTGCGCTGGGCTCAGGCGCGGCCGACCTGGTGACGGCGCGTCCGGACGCCGTGGCCGCCGGCATGCGGCTGACGTTCGCGGTCGCCACCGGGCTGATCCTGCTGGCGCTCGCGCTGCAGGTGCGCCTGCACTGGCGCGAGATGGCTCAGGGCACGACCTGATCCACCACCACCCGATCAAGGTCTTGATGGTCGAATCGGACCGCCCTGGGCGGCGGCTTTGCGTTAGCCTTGCGTTCATGTACATGCCGCACAGGTCATGCCCATGAACAAGTTTTCAAACCACCGAAACCCACAGCCCACTCCCGGCAGCCTCGCGCGCCGTCGCCGAGTGCCCGTTGCCAGGGTGGCCGTGGGTCGGTCGCTGCGCGACTTCCAGCCTTTGTTGCGTGGGGAAGAAAGCCTGTTGCAAGCCTGCCGGCAAGGCACGGTGGCCAGGCTGGGTACCCGGGTACCCGAGGCTCCCGAAGACGAACTGCGGGTGCGCGCCCCGTTCCTGCGCTTCTTGCTGCTCGGAGGCGACGAGCAAGCGCCCGTGCACGAACAAGGGGTGCAGTTGGCGGGCGCCTTCGTGGAGGGTCAGCTCGATCTGGGTGGCTGCCGCATCCCGCACAACATGGATCTGAAGCACTGCAGGTTCACCGACCTCCTGTTCGCCCAGGACGCGCGGGTGCAGGGACTGATCACGTTGCAAGGCAGCTACCTGACTCAGGGCATCAATGCGGACCGTTTGCAGTGCGACGGTGGGCTGTCCCTTCGCAACGGCTTCAAGGCCACCGGCGAAGTGCGGCTGCTGGGTGCACAGATCGGCGGAAACCTCTCGTGCGGGGGCGGGCAGTTCGAGGTCAAGGGGGGCGACGCACTGTCTTTCGACCGCGCGGTCGTGAAGGGCGACGTGTTCTTCAACAACAGCTTCAAGGCGAGCGGCCAGGTGCGGCTGCTGGGTGCACAGATCAGCGGCAACATGGAGTGCAGCAGCGGACGGTTCGAATCCCGGGAAGGCGACGCGCTGTCTTTCGACCGCGCGGTCGTGAAAGGCGACGTTTTTTTCGACGCCGGCTTCAAGGCCTTCGGCAAGGTGCGGCTGATTGGCGCACATATCAGCGGCAACATGGAGTGCAGCGGCGCGCAGTTCGAGGTCAAGGAGGGCGAGGCGATTTCCGCCGATGGCGCAATGGTGGAGGGCGACGTGTTCTTCAACGGCGGCTTCAGGGCGATCGGCGAGGTGCGGCTGCTGGGCGCACTGATCAGTGGCAACCTGGATTGCAGAGGCGGGAAGTTCGAGGTCCAGGAGGGCGACGCGCTTTCTTTCGATCGCGCGGTCGTGAAAGGCGGCGTGTTCTTCATCAACGACTTCAAGGCGACCGGCAAGGTGCGGCTGCTGGGTGCACAGATCGGCGGCAACCTGGCGTGCAGGGGCGGTCAGTTCGACGTCAAGGAGGGCGACGCGCTTTCTGTTGATGGTGCCACTGTGGAGGGCGTCTGGCACTTTCGCGGGCTTGAGCGGCCGGTGCGTGTGAATGCCAGTCACCTGCAGGTGGCGGTACTGATCGATGCGATCGAGTCCTGGGCCGAGGGGTCGGTGCTGGATGGCCTGCGCTACGGCACGCTCGGCGGAGATGCGCCCACGCGAGCCACCGCCCGCCTGCACTGGCTGCGCAAGCAAGGTGCCGGGCATCTGGGCATGGCCGACGGCGGAGAGGATTTCCGCCCCCAGCCCTGGCGCCAGTTGCAGCGCGTGCTGCGCGACATGGGACACGTCGAGGAAGCGCGCCAGGTCGGCATTGCGTTCGAGCAGCAGTTGCGCAAGGCAGGCCGCATCGGGGGCACGGCGCCGGGCACCTGGAAACTTCCGGCCAAGGGCAAGCGCGCCGTTGCGCATGTCGGCCATGGTCTTTTCGGTTTGCTGGCCGGCTACGGCTACCGGCCGATGCGGCTGATGGGCTGGATGGTCCTGGTGTGGTTGATCTGCGCGGTCTTTTACTGGCGCCTGGCACTGCCGCCGAACAATGCCATCGGGCCATCGGACCCGCTCGTGTTCCAGAACGAGCGATACGCCCACTGCGTACCCGGCAGCCCGGCCGCAGCAGCAGCGGCGGCGAGTGGCGCACCGCATGCAGGCAACTGGTACCTGTGTGGGCCCCTGCCCGCCGAGTATTCGACCTTCAGCCCCTGGGTCTATTCGCTGGACATCATCCTGCCACTGGTCGACCTGGGGCAGGAGAAGGCATGGGGACCGCTGGTGCCCACGCCACAGCAGGATGCATGGAACGAGTGGCTTGCTCGAAGCCACGGGCATAAGGTGCGGTGGCTGATCTGGTTCGAAACCCTGTTCGGCTGGATCGGCAGCCTGCTGCTCGTGGGCATCGTCTCGGGCATTGCGCGGCGCACCGAGGAATAGGCACCTTCGCAGTGCTGGTGCGGCTCACCTGATGAAGCTGATCGTGGGCACTGAGGGCGCAGGCGCGCGCTTCTTCCCGGGCACCTTGTCGGGTGCGCTCTCAGGCTCCGGGCTCGCCAGGGTGCCGGCGGCGGCGCCACCCAGTGCGCCGGCCACGGCTCCCACCGTGCCGGCCACCACCGCGCCCACCGGGCCCGCCACCACGCTGCCGATGGCCGCACCCGCGGCCGCGCCGACCATCACGCCGCCGCCGGCCAGCACCGAGTTGGCCTCGCGTTTGGCTTCCCCGGGTGTCAGCGGCGACTGTGCGGCGGGGTCCGGGTCTTGCGACGGAATGCCGTGGCCGGGCCGGGCCTGATCGGCCAGGTCGTCGTCAACGGGCGTGCTGTTCTTCGGCAGAGGATTGGCAGACGGTTTCATGGGTGTTCTCCTGGGGCGTGAGCGAGGGCACCCGCGCGAGGCGCGCGCTGCCTTCGAAAGCGACGCTTCATGGTCGCTGCCCGGAAACACCGTGTCTGTTGTTCAGCGAACAGAACCGGTTGCCCACGAAGCGGGCTGTGCCCGCCTCAGGGCACGACCTGATCCACCACCACCCGCACGCCGCGCGCGGTGCTGGCGATGGTGCCGGTCCTGCCCAGCACATCGCCCGCCTGCGGCATCGCATTCCCCGAGCGGCTCACGCGTGCTTCCACCACCACCTGCGCCTGCCCCGAGAGCTTGTGGTCGGCCGCCATGGCGTGTTCGTCGCCCAGCGCGAACTCGGTGGGCGCGGCCGTGGCCGGCAGGCGCAGCACCGCCAGCGGCAGGCGCGGGCCCTGGGGGGTGCGGGCGATGATGAACAGGGTGTCGCCCGGTTGCAGGCGCTCGCGCAGCGCGGGGGCGATTTCCACGCGGCCGCTGATGCCGGCCGGTGCGCTGGCCGCTGTTGCGGTGCTGGCGCCGGCCGATGCATTCGCCTGCAGCCCCGCGCGGGCCGCTTCGATGCTGCGGTCCAGGCCGTCGGCAAACGCGCTGCCCGGCGGCGCCACGGCGCGGGCGCGGCGCCAGTACGCGTCGGCGGCCGCGAAGTCCTGCTGCTCGTAGGCGGCGCGGCCGGCCAGCGCCAGGGCCTTGGGGTGTTGTGGGTCGATGGCCAGCGCGCGCTGCACGAGCTGCGCCGCCTCGGCGCTGGCGCCCGGGCCCTGCAGCAGGCTGATGAGGTCGGCGCGGTCGGCCAGCAGGTGCGGGTTGCGCGGGTCGAGCGCGATGGCGCGCGAGTAGCTTTCGGCCGCCTGCGCGTGGCGCTGCAGGCCGGCTTGCGATCGCGCGAGCATGGCCCAGGCCTGTGCGTCTTCGGCTTCGTTGCCCGTGCCGCTGCGGCGCTCCAGCGCCTGCTGCATCTGGCGCACCATGGTGTCCACGTCGGCCAGCGTGGCGCCTTCGGTGGCGGGTGACGCCGCCTCGCGCAGCGCGCCGGGCTGGCCCAGCGTGCCGTACAGGCCCACGGCGAGCGCGGGCACCGCAAGCAGCAGGACAGCGGCGGTGAGCTTGCGGTGCTGGGCGCCGGTGTTCACGGGCTCGATGGCGCTGGTTTCCTGCAGCACGCGGCGGGCCAGCTCGGCCTGCGCCTGGGCGTGTTCGTCGGGGCCGATGCGGCCGGCCGCGCGGTCGGCATCGAGCTGCGCGCGCTCGGCGTGCAGCAGGCCGAGGTGCGGCGCACCGGCGCGGGCCATGTTCGCGGCGGGCGTGCGCCGCAGCACCTGCAGCAGGGGCCACAGGGCCAGCGCGAGCACGCCCGCGGCGAGTGCGATGAACAAGGGCAGCGTCGTCATGGGTGGCCTCCGGCTTCGTCCAGCAGACGCTGGGCGCGCTGCAGCTCGGCGGGCGACAGGCCCTCCGCGCTCGCGGGCTCAGCGGCGCGCCGGCGCAGGTGGCGCACCAGCAGCAGGCCCCCCAGCGCAAGCAGCACGAAGGGCCCGAGCCAGAGCAACGCGGTGCCGGCTTTCAGCGGCGGGCGGTAGAGCACGAAATCGCCGTAGCGCTGCGACATGAAGGCCAGGATCTCGGCCTGGCTGCGGCCGCCGCGCAGCTGCTCGCGGATCTGCCCGCGCAGGTCCACTGCGAGCTCGGCGTGGGAGGCCGCCACGGTCTCGTTCTGGCAGACCAGGCAGCGCAGCTCTTCGGCAATCGCCATCACGCGCGCTTCCAGCGCGGGGTCGGCCGCGGCCGGTGTGGCGGTGCTGTCCTGCGCGCCCACCGGGCTGGCGAACAGGCACCACATGAACAGCAGCACGGCGCGCATGGCTCAGCCTTCCAGTTGCCGGATCAGCGGCAGCAGCCGGGTCTGCAACACCTCGCGCGTGAGCTCGCCGGTGTGCTTGAGGCGGATCACGCCGTCGCGGTCGATCACATAGGTTTCCGGCACGCCGTACACGCCGAAGTCCAGGCCCACGCGGCCGTCGGTGTCGGACAGCGTCGCCTGGTAGGGGTTGCCGTGGCGCGCCAGCCAGCCCAGCGCGAGGTCGCGGCGGTCCTTGTAGTTCAGGCCGATCAGCGTCACCTGGCCGGATTTCGCGAGGTCCACCAGCAGCGGGTGTTCGGCCTGGCAGGCCACGCACCATGAGGCCCACACGTTGAGCACCCAGACCTGCCCGCGCAACTGGGCGGGGCCGAGCGTGCGCTCGGGCGCGGCCAGCGTGGGCAGGCTGAAGACGGGCGCTGGCCGGCCCACCAGGGGCGAAGGCACTTCGCGCGGGTTCAGTTGCAGGCCGGCGCCGAGCAGGGCCACGAGCACCATGAACACCGCGAGCGGCCACAGGAAACGCAGGCGCGAGGCTTTCACGGCTGCACCTTCCGCGCCACCAGCGGCGCCAGCCCGGGCGCGGTGGCGTGGCCGGCCTCGCGCTGCCGCGCGCGCACCGCGCGGTAGCGGCGGTCGGCCATGGCGAGCAGGCCGCCGATGGCCATCATCAGGCAGCCGCCCCAGATCCAGTTCACCAGCGGCTTGTGGTGCAGGCGCACGCTCCAGGCGGTCTCGCTCACCGGTTCGCCGAGCGCCACGTACAGGTCGCGCAGCACGCCGCGGTCAATCGCCACCTCGGTCAGCGGCATGCGGCTCACGGCATAGATGCGGCGCTCGGGCCGCAGCACGGCCACCGTCTCGCCGCCGCGCGTGACCCGCATCTGCGCCTGCGCCGAGGTGTAGTTGGGCCCCTGCACCAGGTCCATCTTCTGCAGCTCGAAGCGGTAGCCGCCGACCTCGGCGCGCTGCCCCACTTCCATGCGCACGTCGTTCTCGGTGTTGAAGCTGCTCACCACCGTCACGCCGGCGATGAACACCGCCACGCCCAGGTGCGACACCAGCATGCCGAGCCAGGCCCCGGGCTGCGCGAGCAGCCCGCCCCAGGCGCCGGCCGGGTGCGCGCGCAGGCGCTGCGCCGCGCCCCACAGCGTGCTGGCCGCCACCCAGGCCGCGAGCAGCAGCCCCAGCCCGGTGAACGGCGAGGTCACCTGCCACCACAGCGCAGCGACCACCGCCGCCACCGCGCTCACCACCGCGGCCCAGCGCAGCTGGCGCGCCATGTCGCCCACCCGCGCCTCGCGCCAGCGCGCCAGCGGGCCCACGCCCATGAGAAACAGCGCGGGCGCCATGAGCGGCACGAACACCGCGTTGAAATACGGCGGACCGACCGAGAGCTTGCCCAGGCCCAGCGCGTCGACGAACAGCGGGTACAGCGTGCCCAGCATCACCGCCGCCGTGGCCACCAGCAGCAGCAGGTTGTTCGCGAGCAGGAAGCCTTCGCGCGACACCAGGCCGAAACGGCCGCCCTCGCCCACACCCGGCGCGCGCCACGCGTACAGTGCCAGCGAACCGCCCACCACCACCAGCAGAAACACCAGGATGAACACGCCGCGCGCCGGGTCGGTGGCGAAGGCGTGCACCGAGCTCAGCACGCCCGAGCGCACGATGAAGGTGCCCAGCAGCGACAGCGAAAACGCGAGGATGGCGAGCAAGGCGGTCCAGCGTTTGAAGGCGCCGCGCTTCTCGGTGACCATCAGCGAGTGGATCAGCGCGGTGCCCACCAGCCAGGGCATGAAGGACGCGTTCTCCACCGGGTCCCAGAACCACCAGCCGCCCCAGCCAAGTTCGTAATAGGCCCAGAAGCTGCCGAGCGCGATGCCCACGGTGAGGAAGCTCCAGGCCGCCAGCGTCCACGGGCGGGACGCGTGCGCCCAAGCGGTGTCGAGCCGGCCCGCCAGCAGCGCGGCCACGGCAAACGCGAACGCCACCACGAAGCCCACGTAGCCCATGTAGAGCATGGGCGGGTGGATCGCCATGCCCGGGTCCTGCAGCAGGGGGTTGAGGTCCTGCCCGTCCAGCGGCGCGGGGAACACGCGCTCGAAGGGGTTGGAGGTGAACAGCGTGAACAGCAGGAAGCCCACGCTGATCAGCCCCATCACGCCGATCACGCGCGCCTTCATGGGCGCGTCGATGCCGCGAGAAAAGAGGGTGACGGCGCAGGTCCAACCGCCCAGGATGAGCGCCCACAGCAGGATGGAGCCCTCGTGGTTGCCCCACACCGCGCTCAGGCGGTAAACGAGGGGCAGCGCGCTGTGCGAATGCTGCGCGGCCAGCGCCACGGAAAAGTCGTGCGTGACGAAGGCATGCGTGAGGCAGGCGTAGGCCAGCAGCAGCAGGCCGAACTGCGCGCGCGCCGCCGGCACGGCCAGCGCCATCCAGAGTGCGTTGCCGCGCTGCGCGCCCACGAGGGGCAGCACGCCTTGCACCAGCGCCATGGCCAGCGCGAGCACCAGCGCGAAGTGGCCCAGCTCAGCGATCACCGGGGGTCGCCTTCCTGCAGCGTGCCCTGCCCCGCGCGCGCCTTCGCGAGCGCGTCGGCGGCTTCGGGCGCCATGTAGTTCTCGTCGTGCTTGGCCAGCACCTGGTCGGCGCGGAACACGCCGTCGGCGCCGAGCTTGCCCTGCGCCACCACGCCCTTGCCTTCCTGGAACAGGTCGGGCAGCAGGCCGGTGTAGGTCACGGGCACGGTCTTGGCGGTGTCGGTGACGGTGAAGCGCACGGTGAGCGTCTTCGCATCGCGCTGCACGCTGCCGGTTTCCACCAGCCCGCCGACGCGGAAGCTGCGCTCGCGCGGCGCTTCGTTGGCCACCACCTGGCTCGGGCTGAAGAAGAACACGAGGTTGCTGCGGAAGGCGTTGAGCACCAGAGCGCTGGCCGCGCCCACGGTGCACAGGCCCACCAGCACGGCCACGGCGCGGCGGCGGCGCGGCGTCATGCGGCGCGCTCCGCGCTGGCGGCGTCCGGCGTGTCGCCCGCTTCCTGCACCAGCAGCCGGCGGCGCAGGCGCAGCATCAGCAGCTCGGCCACCACCACGGCGGCGCACATGCCGAGCGAGCCCCACACGTAGAGGCCGTAGCCGCCCATGGCCAGAAAATCGCGCAGTTCGGTCCCGTTCATGCGGCCTCCAGTGCCTGCCGCGCCCAGGCGGTGTGGCGTTCGCGTTCCAGCATGATCACGCGCACCCGGGCCAGCGCCACGGCGATGCAGTACATCCAGCAGGCCAGCGCCATCACCAGCATGCCCAGCAGCATGGGCGTGGCCATGCTCGGTGCCTTGGTGAGGCTCACCGATGCGCCCTGGTGCAGCGTGTTCCACCACTGCACCGAGAAATAGATGATGGGCAGGTTGACCACGCCCACGATGGCCAGCAGGCCGGCCGCGCGGTCGGCGCGGCGGGTGTCGTCGATCGCGCTGTGCAGCGCGATGAAGCCGATGTAGAGGAACAGCAGCACCAGCTCGGAGGTGAGCCGCGCGTCCCACACCCACCAGGCGCCCCAGGTGGGCTTGCCCCAGAGCGCGCCGGTCCACAGCGCGAGGAAGGTCATGAGCGCGCCGGTGGGCGCGAGCGCGCAGGCCATCATGCTGGAGAGGCGCGAGTTGAAGATGAGGCCGGCGGCGGCCCACATGGCCATCGCGAGGTAGACCACCATCGACATCCAGGCCGTGGGCACGTGCACGAAGATGATGCGGTAGGCCTCGCCCTGCTGCGCGTCGGTGGGCGCGAGCCACAGGCCCAGGTAGAGGCCGAACGCGGTGAGCAGCGCCGCGAGCGCGCCGAACCAGGGCACGAGCTTGCCCGCGAGCGGGTAGAAGCGCTGCGGCGCGGCGAAGTGGAACCAGTGAATGCGCGGGGCGGAATGGCTCATGCGGACTCCATCGAAATGCGCAGCGCCACGCTGCCCACCAGCGGCGCCGCCAGCAGGGAGAGCAGCAGCATCGCGCCGAGCAGGGAGAAATGGCCGGCCACGTCCAGGCCGGCGGTGTGCGCCTCGACCGCGCCGGCGCCGAAAATCAGCACCGGCATCAGCAGCGGCAGCACCAGCAGCGACATCAGCACGCCGGCGCCGCGCAGGCCCAGCGTGAGCGCCGCGCCGATGGCGCCGACCAGGCTGAGCACCGGCGTGCCCAGCAGCAGCGAGAGCATCAGCACGCCGATGGCCGAGGCCGGGAGGTCGAACTGCAGCGCCAGCAGCGGCGAGACCAGCACCAGCGGCAGCACCGAGCTGCACCAGTGCGCGGCGATCTTGCCCAGCACCAGCAGCGGCAGCGGGTGCGCGCCGATCAGCATCTGCTCCAGCGTGCCGTCCTGGTGGTCGTCGGCAAACAGGCGCGCCAGCGGCAGCGTGCAGGCCAGCAGCGCCGCCACCCACACCACGCCCGGCGCCATGGTGCGCAGCAGCGCGGGCTCGGGCCCCACGCCGAGCGGGAACAGGCTCACCACCATCACGAAGAACAGCAGCGCGCCCAGCGCGTCGGTGCGCCGGCGCGCGGCGATGCGCAGGTCGCGCAGGAACACGCAGCGCAGGCCGGCCAGCCAGCCGGGCGCGGTGGCCTCGCTCGCGGGGGTGGCCACCACGGCGGTGTTCACAGCGTCAGCACCTGGTGCACGGCGTCGTCGAGCGCGACGCCCTGGTGGCTGGTGAGCACCACCGCGCCGCCGCGGCGCAGCTGGCCGCGCACCAGGCCTTCGAGCCAGGCGGTGGCGGCGCTGTCGAGCGCGTTGAAGGGTTCGTCGAGCACCCACAGCGGGGCCGATCGCGCGAGCACCAGGCGCGCCAGGCCGCAGCGGCGGCGCTGGCCCTGCGAGAGGCGGCGCGCGGTGCTGCGTTCGAAGCCGCGCAGGCCGGCGTCGGCCAGGGCCTGCAGCGCGTCGGCGCGCGCCACGTCCTGGCCGCCCAGGGTGCAGGCGGTCTGCAGGTTGTCGAGCGGGGAAAGATCGTCTTTCAGGGCGGCCGCGTGGCCCAGGTAGACCAGCTCGCGGCCCCAGGCCTCGCGCTGCGCCGCCAGCGGCTGGCCGCGCCACAGCACCTCGCCCTCGCTGGGCGCCAGCAGCCCGCACATCAGGCGCAGCAGGCTGGTCTTGCCCGCGCCGTTGGCGCCGGCCACCCGCAGCAGCTGGCCGCCCTCGAGCCGCACATCGAGGCCACTGAACAGTGGTGCGGCCGCCGCGCACGCAGGCCACCCGGTTCAGCGCCAGCGCCGCGGTCATGACGCGGCCTGCGCAGGGGGTCGAACCAGCGTCCGGCTGGGGCGGCGGGTGGGGGTGTTCACCGGTGGTCTCGATTCACGTTGTCAACTTATAGTGACACTTATATCATCAGTCCATGGTTGACACAAACCCGCAAACCCCAAGGCCCACCGCACCCGACCCGGCGCCCTGGGACGCGCCCGACCTGCCCCCGGCGCCGCCGCGCCACTTCTGCACCGACTGCGGCCTCTCGCGCACCGACAACCCCAAGCGCTGCGGCCAGGCCTGCCAGTTCATCCAGCCCGACTACCCCGCGCTCGAGCGCCGCGTGCACGGCCGCGCGCGCCGCCTGCCCGGCCCGGGCGAGGCGAGCAGCGACGAGCTGTTCTTCGGCCCGCACCGGCAGATGCTGCAGGCGCGGCTGGCCGCGCCGCTGGCCGGCGCGCAGTGGACCGGCATCACCACCCGCATCGCCGAGAAGCTGCTGCAGACCGGCCAGGTGGACGCGGTGATCGCGATGGCGCCGCACCCCGACGACGCCTGGCGGCCGATGCCGGTGCTGGTGACGCGGCCCGAGGACATGGCGCGCTGCCGGGGCATGCGCATGGGCTACGCGCCGCTGCTCGCGCTGGTGGAGCCCGCGCTGCGCCAGGGCTTCAAGCGGCTGGCCGTCATCGGCATCCCGTGCCAGGTCTATGCGCTGCGCGCCATCCAGCCCGAGCTGGAGCGCGAGCTCGGGCTGGAGCGGCTGTTCGTGATCGGCACGCCCTGCTCGGACAACACCACCACCGAGCGCTTCCACCATTTCCTCTCGCTGATCTCACCGCGGCCGCAGGACATCAGCTACCTCGAGTTCCGCGCCGACTACCACGTGGAGATCCGCATGAAGGACGGCGCGGTGCGCGAGATCCCCTTTCTTCAGCTCCCGCTGTCCACCCTGCCGCCAGACTTTTTTCCGATGACCTGCCGCACCTGCGTGGACTACACCAACGCGCTGTCGGACATCACCGTGGGCTACATGGGTGGCCAGGGCGCGCAGTGGCTGCTGGTGCGCAACGCGCGCGGCCAGGCGCTGCTGGACCTGCTGGGCGACGAGGTGCTGACGCAGGCGCCGGGCAGCGCGGGCCAGCGCGCCGGCGCGGTGCGCGGCTTCCTGAAAAACGTGGAGCGCGCGGCCGGCGGCCTGCCGCTGCGCCGCATGCCCGACTGGCTGCGCCCCATCGTGGGCTGGCTGATGCCGCGCATCGGCCCGCGCGGGCTGGAGTTCGCCCGCGCGCGGGTGGAAATGAAGGCGGTGGAGACCATGCTGCACCTGCAGCGCGAGGCCCCCGCCCGCATGAAAACCATGGTGCCCGAGCACGTGGTGCACCTGGTGCGGCCGTACGGGCTGGCGCGCGAAGGCGCCGAACGCCCGGCCGTGGTGCCGCCGGCGGCCTGAACAGCGCGCGCCCTCCCGCTTCTGGTTGCACCGCACAACCGAAGTCCCTTGGATATTCCGAAGTGTCATGTTAAATTGACATTTAGTGATGTCACATATTGATGACATCGCGGCACTCGACGAGGGGCCCATGGACATGATGTCACGCATCCAGCACGCGCTCGACCAGCAACTCGGGCGCGCGCGCAGCCCCAGTGCCCCGCCCCGACTGATGGCCGCCATGCGGCACGCGGTGTTCCCCGGCGGCGCCCGCATCCGCCCCCAGCTCTGCCTGGCCGTCGCCCGGGCCTGCGGCGAAGACGCACCCGCGCTCACCGACGCCGCGGCGGTGGCGATCGAGCTGCTGCACTGCGCCTCGCTGGTGCACGACGACATGCCCTGCTTCGACGACGCCGACACCCGGCGCGGCCAGCCCACGGTGCACAAGCTGTATGGCGAGCCACTGGCCCTGCTCACCGGCGACGGCCTGATCGTGATGGCCTACCAGGCGCTGGCGCACGCCGGCGCCGCCCATCCGCTGCGCCTGGCGGGCCTCATCCAGACCGTGTGCGACGGCACTGGCGCGCCCGACGGCATCGTGGCCGGCCAGGCCTGGGAATGCGAGAACCGCGTGGACCTGGGCCAGTACCAGCGCGCCAAGACCGGGGCGCTGTTCGTCGCCTCCACCTGCGCCGGCGCGCAGGCCGCGGGCGCCGACCCGCAGGGCTGGCGCGCGCTGGGCGAATGCCTGGGCGAGGCCTACCAGGTGGCCGACGACATCCGCGACGTGATGCTGCAGGCCGACCAGCTCGGCAAGCCCGCCGGCCAGGACGCGCACCACGGCCGACCGAGCGCCGCGGCCAACCTCGGCCTGCTGGGTGCGATCGACCATTTCCGCGGCCTCATGCAGGCCGCGATCGACTCGGTGCCCGAATGCCCGAGCCGCGGCGCCATGCGCCAGCTGGTGCTGCACGAGTCCGAGCGGCTGATCCCGCAGAGCACCTGCGACCGCATCGAACGCGAGCGCCGCGCGGCGCCGGCCGCGAGCCACGTGGTGGCCTGAACCATGGCCGCGCTGGACGCCGCCAAGCCCGGGCTGTCGGGCGACGGGCCGCCCCCCTCGTGGCGCGATCGGCTGGCCGGGCGCATCGACCGCTGGATGACCAGCCCCGCGCTCAACCGCTGGGCCAGCGCCAGCCCGCTCACGCGCTGGCTGGTGCGCCGGCGCTCGGCGCAGCTGTTCGGCCTCATGGCCGGCTTCGTGCACTCGCAGGTGCTGCTGGCCTGCGTGCGCCTGCGCGTGCTGGAGCACGTGCTCGCCGCGCCACGCACCGCCGACGAACTGGCTGGCCTGTGCCGCCTGCCCACCGCCTCGCTGCAGCGCCTGCTGGACTCGGCCGTGGCGCTGCGCCTGCTGGAGCGGCGCGGCGGCGCGCGCTACGGCCTGGGCAGCCTGGGCGCGCCGGTGGTTTCGCACGCCGGCATCCGCGACATGGTGGAGCACAACGCCGTGCTGTACCACGACCTGCACGACCCGCTGGCCCTGCTGCGCGACCCCAACCAGGCGCACATGCACCGCTACTGGCCTTACACCGAAGAGGACGCCGGTGGCGCGCAGCCGCCCGCGCCCGAAGCGCAGTTCGCGCGCTACTCGGCGCTCATGGCCAGCTCGCAGCGCTTCGTGATCGACGAGCTGCTCGCGGCCTACCCGTTTGCCGGACACCGCGTGGTGCTCGACGTGGGCGGCGGCATGGGCGGCTGGGTCAGCGCGCTCGCGCGGCAGCACCCGCAGCTGCAGCTGAAGCTGTTCGACCTGCCCCTGGTGGCCGCGCTGGCGGCCGACGCGGTGCAGCGCGCGGGCCTGGCCGGGCGCATCAGCACCCACGGCGGCAGCTTCACGCAAGAACCGCTGCCGCGCGGCGCCGACCTGGTGACCCTGCTGCGCGTGGCGCACGACCACCCCGACGCCACCGTGCGCACGCTGCTGCGCGCGATCCACGAGGCCCTGCCCCTGGGCGGCGCGCTGCTGCTGGCCGAGCCCATGGCCGAGGCCGGTGGCGCGCCCGAACCCGGCGACCCCTATTTCCACTTCTATCTGCTCGCCATGGGCGCGGGCCGGCTGCGCACGCCCGAGGCGCTGTCGGCCCTGATGGCCGAGGCCGGTTTCACCCACATCGAGCGCGTGCCGAACCGCTTTGCGCTGCACGCCCAGATCCTGGTCGGCCGCAAAGCTAGGTGTTTACCCGCGAATACCGCCGAATGCGTCAATTTAAATTGACACATATCAATGTCAATCATTAAATACAACTCATGAAAGCCGACGCCATCGTGTTCCAGAGTCCCTGCAATCTCGCAGTGCAGTCCCTGGATCTTCGCAGCCTCGGCGACGGCGACGTGGAAGTGGAAGTGGCGTACAGCGGCATCAGCACCGGCACCGAGCGCCTGCTCTGGGACGGCAGCATGCCGCCCTTCCCCGGCATGGGCTACCCGCTGGTGCCCGGCTACGAAACGGTGGGCCGTGTGGTGCGCACCCAGGGCGACTGCCAGCTGGCCATCGGCGACCACGTCTTCGTGCCCGGCTCCTACAGCTTCGAAGGCGTGCACAACCTGTTCGGCGGTGCCGGCTCGCGCCTGGTGGTGCAGGCCAGCCGCGTGGTGCGGCTCGACGCCGCGCCCGGCGCTTCCATGGTGCTGCTGGCGCTGGCCGCCACCGCGTACCACACGGTGAGCTACGGCGGCACCCGCGCGCCCGACACCCCACCCGACCTGATCGTGGGCCATGGCGTGATGGGCCGCCTGCTGGCGCGCCTGACCGTGGCCGCCGGCGCCCCGGCCCCGGTGGTGTGGGAAACGCAGGCCCAGCGCCGCGACGGTGCCGAGGGCTACAGCGTGGTGCACCCCGACGAAGACGACCGCAAGAACTACCGCGCCATCTACGACGTGAGCGGCGACGCCGACATCCTGCACCGCGTGATCCCGCGCCTGGACAAGGGCGGCGAGGTGGTGCTGGCCGGCTTCTACAAGCAGGACATCTCCTTCGCCTACGCCCCCGCCTTCATGCGCGAAGCGCAGATCCGGGTGGCCGCCGAATGGAAGCGCCCCGACCTGCTGGCCGTGACCGAACTGGTGCAGACCGGCCGGCTCTCGCTCGACGGCTTGCTCACCCACACCGCGACACCGGCCCGCGCCGGCGACGCGTATGCGACCGCCTTCGGCGACCCGCACTGTTTGAAGATGGTTCTGGACTGGAGACACTGATGAACTCACTGCCTGTCAACGTGCAACCGGCCCAGTTCATGGAACAGCTGCGCCAGGAAGCGGCGATCGAGCCCGAGCCGGTGCACACCGGCGAGGTGAAGAAAGAGACGCAGATCATCGCGATCTACGGCAAGGGCGGCATCGGCAAGAGCTTCACGCTGGCCAACCTCAGCTACATGATGGCCCAGCAGGGCAAGAAGGTGCTGCTGATCGGCTGCGACCCCAAGAGCGACACCACCAGCCTGCTGTTCGGCGGCCGGGCCTGCCCCACCATCATCGAGACCTCGTCGAAGAAGAAGCTGGCCGGCGAAGCGGTGCAGATCGGCGACGTGTGCTTCAAGCGCGACGGCGTCTACGCGATGGAACTCGGTGGCCCCGAGGTGGGCCGCGGCTGCGGCGGGCGCGGCATCATCCACGGCTTCGAGCTGCTCGAAAAACTCGGCTTCCACGACTGGGGCTTCGACTACGTGCTGCTCGACTTCCTGGGCGACGTGGTCTGCGGCGGCTTCGGCCTGCCGATCGCGCGCGACATGTGCCAGAAGGTCATCGTCGTCGCCTCCAACGACCTGCAGTCGCTCTACGTGGCCAACAACGTGTGCAGCGCGGTCGAGTACTTCCGCAAGCTCGGCGGCAACGTCGGCGTGGCCGGCATGGTGATCAACCGCGACGACGGCACCGGCGAGGCCATGGCCTTTGCCGAGCAGGTCGGCATCCCGGTGCTCTCGGTCATCCCGGCCGACGACGACATCCGCCGCAAGAGCGCGAGCTACGAAATCATCGGCCGCCCGGAATCCGTGTGGGGCCCCCTGTTTGCCGAGCTGGCCGAGAACGTGGGGACCTCCACGCCCATGCGGCCAAAACCCATGTCTCAAGACGGCCTGCTCGGCCTTTTTTCAGCCGCCTCGGTGGGTCGCGACGTGGTGCTCGAACCGGCCACGCAGTTCGACATGTGCGGCAAGAAAGAGACCCTCAAGCCCAGCCTGGAAGTCGTCTACGACGAGGTCTGACACCATGAGCGGCACCTCCATCCCCATCATTCCCGTGAAGGCGGGCCCCGCCATCGAGGGCGATGGCATGGGCTGCCACGCCGGTGGTGAAACGCTGCTGGCGGCCGCGCGATCGGCCGGCAAGAGCGAGGTGCTGGCGCAGTACGCGAAGGACTACCCCAAGCGCGAGAACGCCGGCCCGCACGACCAGCCCCAGAGCATGTGCCCGGCCTTCGGTTCGCTGCGCGTGGGCCTGCGAATGCGCCGCACCGCCACCATCCTCAGCGGCTCGGCCTGCTGCGTGTACGGCCTCACCTTCACCAGCCACTTCTACGGCGCACGCCGCAGCGTGGGCTACGTGCCCTTCAACAGCGAATCGCTGGTGACCGGCAAGCTGTTCGAGGACATCCGCGAGGCGGTGCACGCGCAGGCAGACCCGGCCAAGCTCGACGCCATCGTCATCATCAACCTCTGCGTGCCCACCGCCAGCGGTGTGCCGCTGCAGATCCTGCCCAAGTCCATCAACGGCGTGCGCATCATCGGCATCGACGTGCCCGGCTTCGGCGTGCCGACCCATGCCGAGGCCAAGGACGTGCTCACAGGCGCCATGCTGCGCTACGCCCGCGACGAGATCCTGGCCGGCCCGGTGGCCGCGCCGCGCCAGGGCCGCCAGGCCCTGCCCACCCTCACGCTGCTGGGCGAGATGTTCCCCGCCGACCCCATGGGCATCGCGCAGATGATCGCGCCCATGGGCATCGCGGTCGGCACCGTGGCGCCCACCCGCGAGTGGCGCGAGCTGTACGCCGCGCTCGACGGCGCCGCGGTCGCCGCGATCCACCCGTTCTACACCGCGAGCATCCGCGAGTTCGAGGCCGCCGGCCGGCCCATCGTGGGCTCGGCCCCGGTGGGCGTGGACGGCACGCACGACTGGCTGGGCGCCGTCGGCCAGGCCATGGGCATCTCGCAGGCCCTGGTCGACACCGCGCGCAACCAGTCGCTGGGCGCGATCCGCGGCGTGCTCTCGCAGCAGAAGATCCACGGCCGCATCACGCTCAGCGGCTACGAAGGTTCCGAGCTGCTGGTGGGCCGCCTGCTGGTCGAGTGCGGCGCCGACCTGCGCTACGTCGGCTCGGCCTGCCCGGCCACGCCGTGGAACGCCCACGACGCCGAGTGGCTCAAGTCCAAAGGCGTGCAGGTGCAGTTCCGGGCCTCGCTGGAAAACGACCTCGACGCGCTGCACGAATACCAGCCGCAGCTCGCCATCGGCACCACGCCGGTGGTGCAGGCGGCCAAGGAAGCCAGCGTGCCCTCGCTGTACTTCACCAACCTCATTTCCGCCCGCCCGCTGATGGGTGTGGCCGGCGCCGGCTCGCTGATCCAGGTGGTCAACGCCGCCATCGGCAACCAGGCGCGCTTCAACACCATGAAGGCCTTCTTCGGCGGCGTGGGCCAGGGCGATGAGGCCGGCGTGTGGGAAGAAGTGCCGCGGCCGTTCCCCGAGTTCCGCAAGGACAACCGGCGCCAGAACGAGAAGCAGGCGAAGAAACGCAAAGCCGAGGAGATGTCATGACCCCCACGACGAAAGCGCAGGCCTGACATGCTCGTACTCGACCACGATCGCGCAGGAGGCTACTGGGGCGCGGTGTATGTCTTCACCGCCATCAAGGGTCTGCAGGTCGTGATCGATGGCCCGGTGGGTTGCGAGAACCTGCCCGTCACCTCGGTGCTGCACTACACCGACGCCCTGCCCCCGCACGAGCTGCCCATCGTGGTGACCGGCCTGGCCGAAGAACAGCTGGGCCGCGAAGGCACCGAAGGCTCGATGAAGCGCGCGCATGCGGTGCTCGACCCCGAGCTGCCCGCGGTGGTGGTCACCGGCTCGATCGCCGAAATGATCGGCGGCGGCGTGACGCCCGAGGGCACCAACCTCATGCGCTTCCTGCCGCGCACCATCGACGAAGACCAGTGGCAGTGCGCCAACCGCGCGATGTTCTGGCTCTGGAGCGAGTACGGCATGAAGAAGGTGCCACCGCGCGAGCGCAAGGCCGGCGAGAAGCCGCGCGTCAACATCATCGGCCCCTGCTACGGCACCTTCAACAGCCCGAGCGACCTGGCCGAAATCCGCCGCCTGGTGCAGGGCATCGGCGCCGACATCAACCTGGTGTTCCCGCTCGGCAGCCACCTGGCCGAGGTCTCGCGCCTGGTCGAGGCCGACGTGAACATCTGCATGTACCGCGAGTTCGGCCGCATGCTCTGCGAGGCGCTGGACCGGCCCTACCTGCAGGCGCCGATCGGCCTGCACAGCACCACCAAGTTCCTGCGCAAGCTCGGCGAGCTGCTGGGCCTGGACCCGGAACCCTTCATCGAGCGCGAGAAGCACACCACCATCAAGCCGGTGTGGGACCTGTGGCGCAGCGTCACGCAGGACTTCTTCGCCACCGCCAGCTTCGCGGTGGTGGCCAACGAGACCTACACGCGCGGCCTGCAGCACTTCCTGGAAACCGAAATGGGCCTGCCCTGCCGCTTCGCGGTGCCGCGCATCCCCGGTGCCAAGACCGACAACGCCGCAGTGCGCGAGCAGGTGCAGAAGAAGACACCGCTGATCCTGTTCGGCAGCTACAACGAGCGCATGTACCTGGCCGAGGCCGGTGCCAGCGGCCCGATGCGCGCGGCCTTCATCCCGGCCTCGTTCCCGGGCGCCATCATCCGCCGCCACACCGGCACACCCTTCATGGGCTACAGCGGCGCGACCTACCTGATCCAGGAGGTGTGCAACGCGCTGTTCGACGCGCTGTTCCACATCCTGCCGCTGGGCACCGACATGGACAAGGTCGACCCGACGCTCGCGCGCGGCGCGGCCGCCGGCCTGTCCACCCCCTGGGAAGACCCGGCCCAGGCACGGCTGCATGCACTCGTTTCCAGCCAGCCCGTGCTGGTGCAGATCTCGGCCGCCAAGCGCCTGCGCGACGAGGCCGAGCGGCGCGCGCGCGAAAGCGGCGACACCGCCGTGAACGAATCCCATGTCAACACCGCAGGCCACGAGCTGGGCCTGGGAGAGACCGCATGAGCGATCTCATGACACCCCCTTCCGATTCGAGCCGACAGGCCGGGTCTCCCCCATGTCGTGGCATGTCGCCGCGGCTGCCCAGGTTGCGCGGGTTGGGCGCAACGCAGGCCACCAGGCCTTATTGAAAAGGAGCATCGCATGTCACAACGGACATCCATATCCGGCCTGACCGACGAGGAAGCTCAGGAGTTCCACCAGTACTACATCCAAGGCTTTATTGGGTTCACGGCGATTGCCGTGGTGGCCCATCTCTTGGTCTGGTTCTGGCGGCCCTGGCTCTGAGTCCTAGACCCCTGTCATGAAAGGAAGACTGCCATGAACGATATGTCTTATGAGGCTCATAAGCCATCCAGCCGAGGCGACAGGTTGTCGTTCGTGCTGATCTTTGCACCCTGCTTCGTGCTGTTGTTGTCGCTTGCAATGCTCGGCCAGCTGGTCGGACTGCACTGGCAGCTCTGGCTGCCAGGCGCGGAGCACAAGGCCAGCATCTTCTCGGGCGTGCATGCCGCGGTCTACACCCTCATGTCCCACATCATTTAAGGAGTTCACATCATGTGGAGAATTTGGCGACTTTTCGACCCGCTCAGGACCATGGTGGCCCAAGGCGTTTTCCTGTTCGCAGTGGCCGTGATGATTCACCTCATCCTGCTCAGCACGAACAAATTCAACTGGCTCGACGGCCCCAAGGCGGGTCCGGCGAAGTCGGCACAAACCATGCCGGCGGCCACTCCCGCAGTGAAGTCCTGAACTTCACCGAAGGTGTGCAGATGCTGTCCCTGCGCGTGGGCCAGCACAGCATCTGCTCCCCCTCACCCTCGAATAAAAAAGCGCGCACCTAATCCATCCGAGACAGGAGGGCCGATCCATGGCCATGCTCAACTTTGAAAAGAAATACCGGGTTCGAGGCGGAACACTGGTTGGCGGCGACCTGTTCGATTTCTGGGTGGGTCCGTTCTATGTCGGCTTCTTTGGTGTCACGACGCTGTTCTTCGCGTTCCTCGGCACCGCCATGATTCTCTGGGGCGCCTCGCAAGGGCCGACCTGGAACCTCTGGCAGATCAGCATCGCGCCCCCCGACCTCTCCTACGGCCTGCGCTTCGCGCCGCTGATGGAAGGCGGCCTGTGGCAGCTCATCACCGTGTGCGCGATCGGCGCCTTCGGTTCGTGGGCGCTGCGCGAGGTGGAGATCTGCCGCAAGCTGGGCATGGGCTACCACGTGCCGGCCGCGTTCAGCGTGGCCATCCTGGCCTATGTCACGCTGGTCGTGATCCGCCCGGTGCTGCTGGGCGCCTGGGGCCACGGTTTCCCCTACGGCATCTTCAGCCACCTCGACTGGGTCTCCAACGTGGGCTACCAGTACCTGCACTTCCACTACAACCCCGCGCACATGATCGCGGTGAGTTTCTTCTTCGCCACCACCTTCGCCCTCTCGCTGCACGGCTCGCTGATCCTCTCGGCGACCAACCCCGGCGGCGGTGGCACGGTGAAGACGCCCGAGCACGAGGACACCTTCTTCCGCGACACCATCGGCTACTCCATCGGCACCCTGGGCATCCACCGCCTGGGCCTGTTCCTGGCGCTGGCGGCCGTGCTGTTCAGCGCGCTGTGCATCGTGATCAGCGGCCCGTTCTGGAGCCGCGGCTGGCCCGAGTGGTGGGGCTGGTGGCTCAACATGCCCATCTGGAGCTAAGGCCCGCACGGCCCCAAGGAGACACACATGTCGCAATACCAGAACCTCTTCACCACCGTGCAGGCCGTCGGCCCGCTGCACCACGGCGTGCCGCTGCCGCACGGCAACAGCCCGCGCACCGGCGACGAGCCGGCCGCGTTCTACTGGCTCGGCAAGCTGGGCAACGCGCAGATCGGCCCGATCTACCTCGGTGGCCTGGGCATCGCCTCGCTGATGTTCGGCATCCTGGCCATCAACATCATGGGCATGAACATGCTGGCCTCGGTCAACTACGACCCGATCCAGTTCGTGCGCCAGCTGTTCTGGCTGTCGCTGGAGCCGCCCGGACCCGACCACGGCCTGGGCCTGGCGCCGCTCAACCAGGGCGGCTGGTGGCAGATCGCCGGCCTGTTCCTCACCATCTCGGTGATGCTCTGGTGGGTGCGCACCTACCGGCGCGCGCGCGTGCTCGGCATGGGCACCCATGTGGCCTGGGCCTTCGCGGCGGCGATCTGGCTGTTCCTGGTGCTCGGCCTGATCCGCCCGGTGCTCATGGGTTCGTGGAGCGAGGCCGTGCCCTTCGGCATCTTCCCCCACCTGGACTGGACGGCCGCCTTCTCGCTGCGCTACGGCAACCTGTTCTACAACCCGTTCCACGCGCTCTCGATCGCCTTCCTGTACGGCGCCACGCTGCTGTTCGCCATGCACGGCGCCACCATCCTCGCGGTGAGCCGCTTCGGTGGCGAGCGCGAGATCGAGCAGATCGTGGACCGCGGCACCGCGAGCGAGCGCGCCGCCCTCTTCTGGCGCTGGACCATGGGCTTCAACGCCACCATGGAATCCATCCACCGCTGGGCCTGGTGGTTCGCCGTGCTGTGCCCGCTGGTCGGCGGCATCGGCATCCTGCTCACCGGCACGGTGGTCGACAACTGGTACCTCTGGGCCATCAAGCATGGCGTGGCGCCGCCCTACCCCGACGTGTTCCCCGCCGTGATGGACCCGGCCCTTGCCCCAGGAGCGAAGTGATGAAAACCACCCTCTTCTCCACACGCGCCTGGCTGCGGCTGGCGGCCCTGGGTTCGCTGGTGCTGCTCGGCGCCTGCGAGCGCCCGCCCATGGACACCGTGCAGCAAGGCTACCGCGGCACCGGCATGGTCCAGGTCTACAACCCGCGCCTGCACGAAGCCACCGTGGCCGCCAACCAGGCGCCGGTGGCCATGCCCGCGGCCAGCGCCGACGGCCCCAAGGCCGGGCAGGTCTACCAGAACGTGAAAGTGCTCGGTGACCTGAGCGTGGGCGAGTTCACCCGCCTCATGGTCAACATGACCGCCTGGGTTGCGCCCGAGCAGGGCTGCAACTACTGCCACAACCCGGCCAACCTGGCCGACGACAGCCTCTACACCAAGGTGGTGGCGCGCCGCATGGTGCAGATGACCCAGCACATCAACACCGACTGGAAAACGCACGTGGCCGAGACCGGCGTGACCTGCTACACCTGCCACCGCGGCCAGCCCGTGCCCAAGGACATCTGGTTCACCGCCGACGCGCAACCCTATGGCTCCAACTTCATGGGCGACAAGGCCGGGCAGAACGCGCCGGCGCAGAGCGTGAAGCTGGCCTCGCTGCCGAACGACCCGTTCACGCCCTACCTGCTGGGCAAGGAGCCGATCCGCGTCGGCGCCACCACCGCCCTGCCCACCGGAAAGGGCGAGAGCATCCAGCGCACCGAGAAGACCTACGGGCTGATGACGCACATGTCGGCCTCGCTCGGCGTGAACTGCACCTACTGCCACAACACCCGCAACTTCGGCAACTGGGAAGGCGGCCCGCCCCAGCGCGTGACGGCGTACCACGGCATCCAGATGGCGCGCGACCTCAACCTCGCCTACATGGAGCCGCTGGCCAGCACCTTCCCGCCCGAGCGCAAGGGCGAGCTCGGCGACGCGCCCAAGCTCAACTGCGCCACCTGCCACCAGGGCGCCTACAAGCCGCTGTTCGGTGCGCCCATGCTCAAGGACCACCCCGAGCTCGCGGCCTACCGCCCGTACACCGCGCCCGCCGCGGCACCGGCGGCACCCACTGCCGAAGCTGCCCCGGCGGCCGCGGCCCCCGCGCCGGCGAAGTAGGGCCGGCCCGGCAACCCCACCACCGCCGGGACACGCGATCATGCAAGTCGTCCTGGCCCAGCCGCGTGGTTTCTGTGCCGGGGTCACGCGCGCCATCGAGATCGTCGAGCGCGCGCTCTACCTGCATGGCGCGCCGGTCTATGTGTTCCACGAGATCGTGCACAACCAGTGGGTCGTGGACGATCTTCGCGCGCGCGGCGCGGTCTTCGTCGACGCCCTCGACGACGTGCCCGCCGGCGCCACCGTGGTGTTCAGCGCGCACGGCGTGGCCAACGCCGTGGTGGCACAGGCCCGCCTGCGCGGGCTGCACGCGATCGACGCCACCTGCCCGCTGGTGAGCAAGGTGCACCAGCAGGCGCAGCGCTTCGTGCGCCAGGGCCTGACGCTGCTGATGATCGGCCACGCCGGCCACGAAGAGGTGGTGGGCACCGTGGGCCGGGTGGACGCGCCGGTGCACCTGCTCGGCGCGGTGGCCGACGTGCACGCGCTGGACCTGCCCACCGACACGCCGCTGGCCTACGTGACCCAGACCACGCTGAGCCTGGACGACACGCGCGAGATCATCGCCGCGCTGCAGGCGCGCTTTCCGCACATCGTCGGCCCCGAGGTGGACGACATCTGCTACGCCACGCAGAACCGCCAGACCGCGGTGCGCGCGCTGGCCACGCGGGTCGACCTGGTGCTGGTGGTCGGCGCGCGCAACAGCTCCAACTCGAACCGGCTGCGCGAGGTCGCCGCGCGCGCGGGCGTGCCCGCCATCCTGGTGCAGGATCGGCACGAGATCCAGCCCGCCTGGCTGCGCGGCGCCTCGCGCGTGGGTGTCACCTCCGGCGCCTCCACGCCCGAGGTGCTGGTGCAGGGCGTGGTCGATGCGCTGCAGGCGCAGCAGGCCGGCCCGGTGGTGCAGCTGCCCGGCGTGCGCGAAGAGGTGAGCTTCCGCCTGCCGGCCGAACTGGCGCTGCCCGTTGACTAGGTCGCTCGCATGACGGAGACCCCGCCCGACGTCATCACCCTGTCCGGGGTGGTGGTCGTGGTGCTGGTGAACTACCTGCGCGAGCACCAGGCCTGGGGCTGGATGCGCATGGTGCAGGGCCCCTCCGCGCTCAAGGACACGCCCGGCCTGTGTTTCGCCAAGGTCATGGGCAGCGGCCACGGCGGCGGCTTCGGGCTGCGGCCCAGCGCGAGCCACCAGGGCCTGATCGCCATGTTCGACCACGCCGACCAGGCCAGCGCCTTCCTCGCCGGCGCCCACGTGAAGGCCATGCGCGAGCGCGCGGGCGACTTCTGGAGCGGCATGCTGGAAGTGCTCTCGGCACGCGGCCAGTGGGACGCGCAGGCCTGGGGCGCCACGCCGGCCACCCAGCTCGGCAGCTTCGCGCGCGCCGCCAACGACGAAGCCGCGCCGCGCCCGCTGGCCGCGCTCACGCGCGCGAGCATCCGCCCGGCCAAGGCCATGGCGTTCTGGCGCAACGCGCCGGCCGCGCAGGCCGCCATGCAGAGCGCGCAGGGCTGCACCCTGGCCATGGGCCTGGGCGAAGCGCCGCTGGTGCGCCAGTGCACC
Organism: Comamonadaceae bacterium; assembly: GCA_003599455.1. Lineage (GTDB taxonomy): Bacteria > Pseudomonadota > Gammaproteobacteria > Burkholderiales > Burkholderiaceae_C > Hydrogenophaga. The sequence goes on along the minus strand of QZKF01000048.1, from coordinate 1,180 downwards.
TTCAGCCTGTGGAAGGACACGCCCTCCATGCTGGCCTACGCGCACCAGGGCGCGCACCAGGCCGCGATCGAGGCGGCCTACCGCCATGGCTATTTTTCCGAGTCGCTGTTCGTGCGCATGCGCCTGCTCGCGCACCACGGCCACTGGCCCGCGCCCTCGCTCATCGGCTCCGCCGAGGCGCCCGAGCCGGCCGAACCGCCGCCACCGCCGGCCACCCCCACCGAGCACACCGCCCATGGCTGAACACCGGGTGGTGGTCGTCGGTGCGGGCATGGCGGGCCTGGTGTCGGCGCTGCAGCTCGCGCACCAGGGCCTGGACGTGACCGTGCTCGAAGCCGCCGACGCGCCGGGCGGCAAGATGCGCCAGTTGGTGGTGGACGGCGCGCCCATCGACAGCGGCCCCACGGTGTTCACCATGCGCTGGGTGTTCGACCGGATCTTCGCCGCGGTGGGCACCACGCTGGAGGCCGAGTTGCGCATCCGCCCGCTGCCGGTGCTGGCGCGCCACTGGTGGGACGACGGCAGCTCGCTCGAACTGTTCGCCGACCCGGCGCGCTCGTTCAACGCGGTGGCGCGCTTCGCGGGCCTGGACGAAGCGAAACGCTTCCAGGGCTTCTGCGCGCAGGCCAGGGCCGCGTACCAGGCGCTCGAAGGGCCGTACATCCGCAGCGCCGCGCCCAGCATGGCCGGCCTCTCGGTGGGCCTGGGGCTGCGCGGCCTGGCCACGTTGGCCGCGCTCGGCCCGATGCGCAGCCTGTGGGACAACCTGGGCCGCCATTTCACCGACCCGCGGCTGCGCCAGCTGTTTGGCCGCTACGCCACCTACACCGGCTCCTCGCCGTGGGAAGCACCGGCCACGCTGATGCTGATCGCGCAGGTCGAGCTCGACGGCGTGTGGTCCATCGACGGCGGCATGCACGCGCTGGCGCGCTGCCTGGAGCGGCTGGCGCGCGAGCGCGGCGCGGTATTCCGCTACCGCAGCGCCTGCGCGCGCATCCACCTGCAGCAGGGCCGCGTGTGCGGTGTGGAGCTCGCCAGCGGCGAGCGCCTGCCGGCCCACAGCGTGGTCTTCAACGGCGACGCGGCCGCGCTGCGCGCCGGCCTGCTCGGCCCCGGCAGCGTGCGCGCGGTGCCGCGCAAGGCGCCGCCGCGCTCGCTCTCGGCCATCACCTGGTCGATG
>QZKF01000051.1 GCA_003599455.1 Comamonadaceae bacterium | reverse complement strand
GGGGCACAGTTCCATGGCAGTTTACAGCATGACCGGCTACGCCACGGCCCACTCCAGCGGGCCGGCAGCACCGGCCAGCAGCGAGTCCGGCCGCGATGCCCAGGCCGGTGTCGGCGTGGAAATCCGCTCGGTCAACAGCCGCTTTCTCGACCTTGCTTTCAAGCTGCCGGACGACCTGCGCGGCACCGAGCCGGCGCTGCGCGAGTTGCTGGGCGCGCGCCTCAAGCGCGGCAAGGTCGAGGTGCGCGCCTGGATTGAAGGCCGCGCCGACACCGTGCCGCGCCAGCCCAGCGCGCTGGACCTCCAGAAGCTGGTGGGCCTGCAGGACAACGTGCGCGCCTGGCTGCCCACGGCCACGCCCCTGTCGGTGGCCGAGGTGCTGCAGCTCACGGCGCGCCAGCAAGGCAACCCGGGCGAGCTCAACGACACCCTGGTGGCCCTGGCCCAGACGGCGCTGGACGGCTTGACCGCGGCACGCGAGCGCGAAGGCAAGCGCCTCGCCGCCATGCTGCTGGACCGCCTTGGGCAGCTGCGCCAACTGGCCAAGGACGCCCAGCCGCTGATCCCCCAACTCGTCGCTCAGCAGCGCCAGCGCTTCATCGACCGCTGGAACGAAGCCTTGGGCGCCGGTGGTTCAGCCACCCTCGGCAGTTCGGTCACGTCCGACATGGCCCACGACCGCGCCCTGACCGAAGCCACGGCTTTCGCCATCCGCATCGACGTCGCCGAAGAACTCACCCGGCTCGACTCGCACCTGACCGAGATCGAGCGCCTGCTCAAAAAAGGTGCCGAGGTCGGCAAGCGGCTCGATTTCCTGATCCAGGAGCTGCACCGCGAGGCCAACACCCTGGGCTCGAAATCGTCCAACCTCGAACTCACCCGCATCTCGGTGGACATGAAGGTGCTCATCGAACAGATGCGCGAGCAGGTCCAGAACATAGAGTAAGCATGGAATATCCCGGAAACCTGTTCGTCGTCGCAGCCCCCAGCGGGGCCGGCAAATCCAGCCTGGTCAAGGCACTGATGGAGCTGGACTCGCGCGTCGTGCCCTCGATCTCGCACACCACCCGCCCGCCCCGCGGCCAGGAACTGCACGGCCGCGAGTACTACTTTGTCAGCAAGGAAACCTTCGACCAGATGGTCATCCAGGGGGCGTTCCTGGAGTGGGCCATGGTGCACGGCAACCGATACGGTACCTCGAAGATGGCCATCGAGCAGCGCATGGCCCAGGGCGCGGATGTGGTGCTGGAGATCGATTTCCAGGGCGCGATCCAGGTCAAGCGCATCTTCCCCAACGCGGTGCTGATCTTCATCCTGCCACCCAGCTGGGAGGAACTGCGCTCGCGGCTGGAGCGCCGGGCCGAGGACACGGCCGAGGTGATCGAGCTGCGCCTGCAGAACGCCGCCACCGAGGTGGCGCACGCCCAAGAATTCGACTTCGTTATAATCAATGAGTTGTTCGAGCGGGCCCTTTTTGACCTCAAGGCCATCGTCCATGCCCAGCGGCTCAAGTTTTCCGCCCAGCGTATCGCCCGCAGCGATACCTTCAAAGCGCTCAACATCCTCTGATTTCTCGCCCATATCCCGGAGCCCGCCCATGGCACGCATCACCGTCGAAGATTGTCTGGAAAAGATCCCCAACCGCTTTCAGCTCGTGCTGGCCGCGACCTACCGCGCCCGCATGCTCAGCCAGGGCCACGCGCCCAAGATCGAGAGCAAGAACAAGCCGGGCGTGACCGCGCTGCGCGAAATCGCCGAAGGCAAGATCGGCCTGGAAATGCTCAAGAAGGTGCCGCTCTGAGCGCCACTTGACCGCCTGAATCAAAACACCGCGCTGCGGTGTTTTTTTTCGCCGGTGGCCTGGCCGGCGGGCACCCAGCCATGGCTCTTTGCACGCTGTCGGCGGGATGGACCGTCTCGCGCTAAAGTACCGGGATGATCACCGAGGCCGTCAACGGCACCCTTCAAGCCCCTGCCGAGCAGGCGCATCCGGCCGCCAGCGCCGCTGCGGCCAGCTTTGCCGCGCTGCTGGGCAAGCTCGACTACCTCGGTCCGGCGGACATCGAAAGCATCCGCCAGGCCTACCGGTTTGCGGATGAGGCGCACCTGGGCCAGCTGCGCAAGAACGGCGACCCGTACATCACGCACCCGATCGCGGTGGCGGCCCAGTGCGCCGAATGGAAGCTCGACGCACAGGCGCTGATGTCGGCCCTGATGCACGACGCCATCGAAGACTGCGGCGTGACCAAGGAAGAACTGGTGGAACGCTTCGGCGCGCCGGTGGCCGAGCTGGTCGACGGGTTGACCAAGCTGGAGAAGCTGGAATTCGACACGCGCGAGCAGAACCAGGCCGAGTCGTTTCGCAAGATGCTGCTGGCCATGGCCAAGGACGTGCGGGTCATCCTGATCAAGCTGGCCGACCGCACGCACAACATGCGCACCCTGGGCGACATGCCGCGCTCGAAGTGGCAGCGCATCAGCAGCGAGACGCTGGAGATCTACGCGCCCATTGCGCACCGCCTGGGACTGAACTTCACCTACCGCGAGCTGCAGGACCTGGCGTTCCGCTTCCTGCACCCCTGGCGCTACGAGGTGCTCTCCAAGGCCCTGAACAAATCGCGCAACCGCCGCCGCGACCTGATCGCCCGCGTGCAGCGCGAAGTGGAAGCCGAATTCGCGAGCCACGGCATGAGCGTGCGCATCATGGGTCGGGAAAAGACGCTGTACTCGGTCTACCGCAAGATGGACAACAAGCACCTGTCGTTCTCGCAGGTGACCGACATCTACGGATTCCGCATCGTCGTGCCCGAACTCACCGATTGCTACACGGGCCTGGGCGTGCTGCACCAGCTCTACAAGCCGCTGCCGGGCAAGTTCCGCGACTATGTGGCGATTCCTAAGGTCAACGGCTACCAGTCGCTGCACACCACGCTGATCGGCCCCTTCGGCACCAACATCGAGTTCCAGCTGCGCACCCATGCGATGGACGTGGTGGCCGAGTCGGGCGTGGCGGCGCACTGGCTCTACAAGGCCAGCGAGCCCAACAGCGACATGTCGCAACGGCTGGGCACGCAGTGGCTGCAGTCGCTGCTGGACATCCAGCAGGAGACGCACGACGCCACCGAGTTCTGGGACCACATCAAGATCGATCTTTTTCCCGACGCGGTGTACGTGTTCACCCCCAAGAGCAAGATCATGGCGCTGCCGCGCGGCGCCACCGTGATGGACTTTGCCTACGCGATTCACAGCGACGTGGGCAACCACACGGTCTCGGCGCGCATCAACGGCGAGCAGCGCCCCCTGCGCACGGAGCTGGCCAATGGCGATGTGGTCGAGATCGTCACGGCCGACAAGGCCGAGCCCAACCCGGCGTGGCTGTCTTTCGTGAAGACGGGGCGGGCGCGCTCCAAGATCCGCCACCATCTCAAGACCGTGGCACAGGAAAAGTCGCACGAGCTGGGCGAGCGCATGCTGAGCCAGGCGCTGCGTTCCGAGGGCATCGCTGCGCTGCCCACGGAAGACGGGCAGTACCAGGCGACCTGGGACAAGCTGCTGCGCTTCACCGGCAACAAGTCGCGCGACGAGCTGCTGTCGGACATCGGCATGGGCAAGCGCATCGCGAGCATGGTAGGCAAGAAGCTCGCGGTGCTGCTGTCCGAAACCGGTCTCAAGCCCGACGCCTTGCTGATCAGCACGGAGCGCTACGCCAGCGGCGAGGACGAATCGGTGTCGCAGGGCGTGGTCACGCTCGACGGCAGCGAAGGCATGTCGGTGCAGTACGCGCCCTGCTGCAAGCCGATTCCAGGCGATGGGATCGTGGGTTACCTGGGTCGCGGCGAAGGCCTGGTGGTGCACGCCGACGATTGCCCGACGGGAAAACGCCTGCTGCTGCGCGATGGCGAACGGTTTCTCGAGGTGGAATGGGCCGATGAGCCGGTGCGCTCGTTCGACACCACGGTGGTGGTGACCGTCACCAACGGCAAGGGGGTGCTCGCGCGCGTGGCGTCGAGCATCGCCGCGGCCGAGGCCGACATCACCCACGTGGACATGGGCGACGAACCGGCCCAGACCGCCACCGACATCCGTTTTTCAGTCGCCGTGCGCGACCGCCAGCACCTGGCCGATGTGCTGCGCAGCCTCAAGCGCACGCCCTCGGTGATCAAGGCGCAGCGCTACAAGCCCTGAGGCGGATCAAGCGCCGCTGTCCGGCGCCGGTGCCGGGTACTGCACGGCCAGCACTTCCAGTTCCTGCACGCCGCCCGGCACCACCAGACGCACCACATCGCCCACGCGCGCCTTGAGCAGCGCGCGCGCCACCGGCGATATCCAGCTGATCTGGCCCTGCGCGCTGTCGGCCTCGTCCACGCCCCGGATGGTCACCGTGGTCTCCTGCCCAGCCTCGTCGGCGTAGCTCACGGTGGCGCCGAAGAACACCTGGTCACCGCCGTGGTGCAGGGACGGGTCGACCACCTCGGCAATCTCCAGGCGCCGGGTGAGGAAGCGGATGCGGCGGTCGATCTCGCGCAGGCGCTTCTTGCCGTAGAGGTAGTCGCCATTTTCCGAGCGGTCGCCGTTGCTCGCCGCCCAGTGCACGATGTCCACGATCTTCGGGCGCTCCTCGTCGATCAGCGCGAACAGCTCGCTGCGCAGGCGCTCGTAGCCCGCGCGGGTGATGTAGTTCTTGCCGGTAGGGACGGGTGCAACCGGAAGCTCGTCATCATCGCCGTCGGTGTCGGACTCGCGGGTGAATGCCTTGCTCATGGTGGCGCGATCTTCGGCGGAAAAGAAAAAACCCGCAGCTTGTGGCTGCGGGTTTTCATATGGTGCGGCTGGCAGGAATTGAACCCACGACCCCTTGGTTCGTAGCTACCAGATCATATTTAAGTTGTTGATTTATATAGGCTCTCTGACCGTCCAATGTACCAAAACTACTCTGTTTAGACATGTATTTCAGAGCCCAGTCCCGCAAAAGTCCCGCAGAGAAATTGCGTGTGAAGACACATCGACCAATTTCTGCGAACGGGGCGCAGACGTTTTCTGTAGCGTGAGCAGTCGCCCGGTGAGAGTTGTGAAGCGACAAAAATGCGCTCGCTCCTTCTGAGCTGTCGGGGAGATAAGTGTTAATAACTATATCTTATCGTGGCCAAGAAAGGGCTCGAAGGAGGAGACACTCTGCTCTGCTTTTTCAAGTTGCTAAGGTCGAACGGCATCGTAAGGTTTGAGGCATCGGTTGCACAACAACGGGTTGAACCGAGGACGCATGTCCGCGCTACCATCAGCGCGCCCCCAGTTCGTCACAGACGGCAAGTCATCTCGTTGACTTTGAGATCGAAATAAGAGATTTGGTGGGCAAGCATTTCCTCTCTCAACAGTGGACCGAAGCTGCCCGATCGGGCCTAGTTAGCAATTTGATGCTCGACCAATCCCCTGACTCTCGGGCAGTCGCGTCCCCATAAAGGAACAGCAGAAACTGCCTTCATCCGAGATTCGTTCAAGCCTGCGTCTGGTTCTTTTGCTGCCTTTCCCCCTGCCCCCTCGGTGGAACGGAACGAGCCTCAAGGTACTGTCAGCTGGGCCCATTGCAGTCGTTGGCCTGTATTCCAGAAAGGCGGACATTCAGCTGCCTCAGCTACAGCAGGGCCAGACGTTGCCTGAACGGTTCAACGAAATCGCTTTTGCAGACGACGACGCGCTACCGTTGGACATTTGTCAGTCGCAGCACAATGTTTCGCAAGTGCAGGTGAATCGCTTTCCATTGTCCGGCCATGGGTGGCCCCGCAATGTGGTGTGAGCACTTCAACATGGTGAGATCACGCAGGTGATGCGCGTGATTACACCCTTGAAGGCGACACCGATAAATTCTGCTGCCGCTGCATGTGGATGAAGAGCATTCTCATTGGTTCAGGTCCAGATGTGCGCTCCTTCATCAGCGCTGCGGCCTGCGCATCAACCGGTAGACCACCGGCACCACCAGCAAAGACAGCAGCGGCGCGCTGATCATCCCGCCGATCATGGGCGCTGCAATGCGCTGCATCACCTCGCTGCCGGTGCCCATGCCCCAAAACAATGGCAGCAACCCGGCCACGATGGTGGCTACCGTCATGGCCTTGGGCCGCACGCGTAACACCGCGCCTTCGCGAATGGCCTCCAGCAACGACAGTTCATCTGTGCGCCCGGCGTCCAGCCGCTCCTGCCAAGCCTGCTTGAGGTAGATCAGCATGATCACGCCGAACTCGGCCGCCACACCGGCCAGTGCAATGAAGCCCACCGCGCTGGCCACCGACAGGTTGTGCCCGAGCAGCCAGAGAAACCACACACCACCCACCAGCGCGAACGGCAGCGTGGCCATGATCAGCAGCGCCTCGTCGAAGCGCCGGAAGATCAGGTACAGCAACACGAAGATGATCAGCAGCGTGACCGGCACCACCAACTTGAGCTTGGCCGTGGCGCGCTCGAGAAACTCGAATTGCCCCGACCACGACACCGAGTACCCGGCGGGCAACGCCACCTGCTCGGACACCGCGCGCTGCATGTCGAGCACCGCGCCACGCAGGTCGCGCCCGCGAATGTCCACGTACACAAAACCAGCCAGGCGCGCGTTTTCGCTGCGCAGCATGGGCGGCCCCTCGGAAATGCGCAGGTCGGCCACGTCGGACAGCACCAGGCGCTGGCCACCCGGCGCCACGATGGGCAACGCGCGCAGCTCGGGCAATGAGTCGCGCAGCTCGCGCGGGTAGCGCAGGTTGATCGGGAAACGCTGCAGGCCCTCCACCGTCTCGCCGATGTTCATGCCGCCCAGTCCGCCGGCCACGATGTCCTGCACGTCGGCGATGTTCAGGCCATAACGCGAGGCGTCCGCGCGGCGGATGTCCACGTCGATGTAGCGCCCACCCGTGAGGCGCTCGGCCAGCGCGCTGCTCACACCGGGCACGTCTTTCACTGCCTTCTCGATCTCGCCGGTCAGGCGGTCGATGGTGGCCAGGTCGGGCCCGGCCACCTTCACACCCACGGGGCTCTTGATGCCCGTGGCCAGCATGTCGATGCGGTTGCGGATCGGCGGCACCCAGATGTTGGACAGGCCCGGCACGCGCACAGCACGGTCGAGCTCTTCGATCAGCGCTTCGGGTGTCAGGCCGGCGCGCCACTCGTCACGCGGCTTGAACTGGATCGTGGTCTCGAACATCTCCAGCGGCGCCGGGTCGGTGGCGGTCTCGGCACGCCCGGCCTTGCCGTACACGCTCTGCACCTCGGGAATGGTCTTGATCAGGCGGTCGGTCTGCTGCAGCAGCTCGGCCGCCTTGGCGGCGGACAAGCCGGGCAGCGCCGTGGGCATGTAGAGCAGATCGCCTTCGTCCAGCGGCGGCATGAACTCGCTGCCCAGCTGGCGCAACGGCCACAGGCTGGCCACAAGCACCAGCGCCGCCACCACCAGCGTGAGCTTCGGCGCCTTCAGCACCGCGTCCAGCACCGGGCGGTACAGCGCAATGAGCGCGCGGTTCAGCGGGTTGGCGGTCTCGGCCGGGATGCGCCCGCGGATCAGGTAACCCATGAGCACCGGGATCAGCGTCACCGCCAGACCCGCGGAGGCCGCCATGGCGTAGGTCTTGGTGAAGGCCAGCGGTGCGAACAGCCGACCCTCTTGCGCCTCCAGCGTGAACACCGGGATGAAGCTCAGCGTGATGATGAGCAGCGAGAAGAACAGCGCCGGTCCCACCTCGGCCGCGGCGTCACCGATCACCCGCCAGCGTGGCTCGCCCTGCAGCGTTTCGTCCGGGTGCTGGTGCGCCCAGCGCTCCAGGTGCTTGTGCGCGTTTTCGATCATCACGATGGCCGCGTCCACCATGGCGCCGATGGCAATCGCAATGCCACCCAGGGACATCACGTTGGCGTTGATGCCCTGTTGCTGCATCACGATGAAGGCCATCAGCACACCCAGCGGCAGCGAGATGCTGGCCACCAGCGCACTGCGCAGGTGGAACAGAAAGGCCAGGCACACCAGCGCCACCACGATGAACTCCTCCACCAGCTTCTCACCCAGGTTCTTCACCGCTCGTTCGATCAGGCCCGAGCGGTCGTACACCGGCACGATCTCCACGCCTGTGGGCAGGCTGCGCTGCAGCTCGGTCAGGCGGGCCTTCACCGCTTCGATGGTCTGCAGCGCGTTCTTGCCCGAGCGCATCACCACCACACCGCCCACGGCCTCACCCTCGCCGTTGAGCTCACCGATGCCGCGCCGCATCTCGGGCCCGGTCTGCACCCGCGCCACGTCACCCAGGCGCACCGACACACCGCTGGCGCTGGTGATGAGCGGGATCGCGCGGAAGTCGTCGAGTGTCTTCAGGTAGCCATTGGCGCGCACCGCGTACTCGGCCTCGCCCAGCTCCAGCACCGAACCGCCGGCCTCCTGGTTGCCGCGCGCCACCGCCTCGGCCACCATGGCCTGCGTCACGCGGTAGGCGGCCATCTTGTCCGGGTCGAGCACGATCTGGTACTGCCTGACCATGCCACCCACGCTGGCCACCTCGGCCACATCGGGCACGGTCTTGAGCTCGAAACGCACGAACCAGTCCTGCAGGGCGCGCAGCTGCGCCACGTCCTGCCCGCCGGTGCGGTCGATCAGGGCGTACTGGTAGATCCAGCCCACGCCGGTGGCATCGGGCCCGATGGATGAGGTGGCACCGCGCGGCAGCCGCGCCTGCACCTGGTTGAGGTATTCGAGCACCCGCGAGCGCGCCCAGTACGGGTCCACATCGTCTTCAAACAGCACGTACACAAAGCTGTCACCGAACATCGAGAAGCCGCGCACCGCGCGCGCACCCGGCACCGACAGCATGGTGGTGGTCAGCGGGTAGGTGACCTGGTTCTCCACTATCTGCGGCGCCTGCCCCGGCCAGGTGGTGCGGATGATCACTTGCGTGTCCGAGAGGTCGGGCAGCGCGTCCAGCGGCGTGCGCTGCAGGGCCACCACGCCCCAGGCGCTCAGCAACGCCGTCGCCAGCAGCACCAGAAAGCGGTTGGCGATGCTCCTGCGGATCAGGCCGGCGATCATTTGCCGGGCTCCGGTGCCACCCGCTGCAGGCTGGTGATGCGCGGCACATCGCCGTCCTGCATTTCAAACTCGATCTGCAGCCGGTCTCCGGCCTCCAGATCGCGTGGCTGCTGCGCGCGCGGCGGCAGCTTGAAGTCCATCTGCATCTGCGGCCACTTCAGTGCCGCAATGGGCGGGTGCGTGAGCGTGACCGTGTCGCCACTGAGCGCATCGATCACCGCATCGGTGGTGTAGCGCTGTTGACTGGAAGGAGGCGCCGGCTCCTGGTTGAGACGTGCTTCGAGCCCGCGCAGGCTGGCTTCGGAGTCGATCAGGAACTGGCCCGAGAGCACCACGCGCTGGCCCACTTGCAGCCCCGCGCTGATCTCGGTCTGGCCCCCCACTTCCAGGCCCGCCGTCACCTCCACCGGGCGGAAGCGCCCGCCGTCTTCGGCCACCATCACCACGCTGCGCCGCCCGGTGTGGATCACCGCGTCGCTGGGCACCAGCAGCGTGGCGGCGGCCTTCGGGCGGTCCAGCCGCATGCTCACCAGCATGCCGGGTACCAGCCGTCCCTGTGGATTGGCCAGCTCGACCCGTGCGCGGATGGTGCGCGTGACGGCGTCCACCTCGGGCAGCAGGGCCTGCACCTGGCCCTCGAAGGTCTGACCCGGCGCGCCGGGGCTGGTGGTGCGTACGCGCGCACCCGGTTGCAGCAGCGCGGCCTGGCTCTCCGGCACCGCGCCTTCGGCCCACACGGTGCGCGTGCCCTGCAGGCGCATCAGCGTCATGCCCGGCATCGCGGTGGCGCCTTCGCGCACCATGAGTTCGCTCACGATGCCGGCGATGGGCGCGGTCAGCGTGAAACGCGGATGCACTGCGCCTGAAGCCACCACGCGCTGGATGTGCGCGGGCGTCATTCCGGCCTGGCGCATGCGCTGGCGCGCGGCGTCCTGCAGCGCGTCGGTACCGTCGCCACTCAGGCGCGCCAGCGCCAGGTATTCCTCCTGCGCGGCCACCCAGTCGGGCACGTACAACTCGGCCAGCGGCGCACCGGCCGCCACGCGGTCCAGCGCCGCTTTCACATGCAGCTTCTCCACGAAGCCCATGGCGCGCGAACTCAGCTCCACCCGCTCGCGCTCGTTCCAGGCCACGTTGCCCACGGCGGTCACCTCCGACACCAGCGAGCCTTCCACCACCGGCGCTGTGCGCAGCCCCAGGTTCTGTTGGATGCGCGGGCTCACGGTGACACTGCTGGCGTCCGCCGCATCGCCACCGGCGTAGCGCGGCACCAGCATCATGTCCATGAACGGCGACTTGGCGGGTGCTTCGAAGTTCTTCCCCGGCACCATGGGGTCGTGGTAGTTCAGGATGCGCCGCCCGGTGGCAGGGTCCACGTCGCCGGCCTTGAGCGATTCGCGGATGTGCCGGCGCGTGGCTTCCTCGCCTTGCGGGATGGTCCACAGCGATGGATCGTCGCTGGCGGATTGCACTGCCACCGGTTGTGGTGCTGACGTGGTGTGGCCTATGCCCTGCTGCATGCCCAGCCACCAGGCGCCAGCGCCCACAGCAACGAGCGCCGCCACCGCAGCGAGCGCGACGAAGGATGTTTTTTTGTTCATGGTTTCACTCCATTGGCGCTGTCGGGGATGAGGTATTCGAGTTGGGCCCACAGGCCTGCGGTGTCGCGCTCCAGCGCCAGGCGTTCGAGCGCGAGGTTCAGTGCGTCGCGGCGCGCCTGCAGCACGGTGCCCAGGCTTTCGCGCCCGCCCCGGTAGGCAGCCAGCGCGGCATCCACGCGCTGTGTGGCCAGCGGCTGGCGCTGCGCGTTCAGGTAGGCCAGCCGGTCCCGCCCAGCGCGCCAGTCCTGCTGCCAGCGCTGCACCTGCAACGCCCGCTCCCGGGTCTGTTCCTCGCGCTCGGCTTCCAGTTCGTTCACACGCGCCAAGCGCGCGGCGAGTTCGCGTTGCTGGCGTTGGGGTCGGTCCCATTGCAGCGGCACTGAAACGCTGACCGACACCATGTTCGAGAACTGCGAGCCGCGCTGGCTGAACATGATCTCGGCGCTCCAGTCGGGCTTGAGCTCCTGGCGCGCCACTTCGGCCTCCGCCCGGGCCACGGCTTCGCGGGCCCGCAGCGCAACGAGATCGGGCAGGTTGTGCAATGGGTCCGCTTCACCTACCGCTGCGGTGGTGTGCCGCATCGGCGGCGGATCGGCCAGCGGCTGGTCGGGCGGCCCGCCGGTGAAGCGCGCCAGCGTGAGGCGGGCGTTGGTGCGCTCGGCCTGCGCGCCGATCACGCCTTGCTCCAGCTGGGCCAGTGCTTCGCGCGCGCTCAACGCATCGGCCGTGGAGCCCCGTCCACCGCGAAGGGCCGCCTCGGTGGTCTGCACCAGCACACTCGCTTCGCTGATCTGGGCCTGCAGCAACAACCACCGCTGCTCCTGCGTGCGGCGCTCCAGCCAGGCCTGCGCCACCTCGGTCTGCAGCATGGCGACACGTTGTGCACGTTCGCTCAGCGCTGCATCGGCTTCACGCACGAAGCGCTCGGCACGCGCGCGGCGCTTGTCCGCATTGGGGAGCGTTTGCATGAGTGCGATGGAGCGCATGGTCATGAAGTCGCGCGTGGTGCTGAAGCGCTCAGGCCCATCCACCGGCAGGTTGTCCAGGGAGAGGCGCAGCACCGGGTCGGGTCGCTGTGCAGCCGCCACCGCCATCTCGCGTGCGCCTTGCGCGGAGGCGGTTGATGCGTCGAGGCTGCGCGAACGGGCCAGGGCTGCGCTCACCGCAGCGCCCAGGCTCAGAGGTTCATCTGCGGCAGCGGGTGTGATCACCGCGAGCAGGCCAGCGAGGGCCAGCACGGCGCGTGCAAGAAAAAGCGAAGGGTGTTCCATGTCTAAGCTCCGGAGCAGGCACGCCGGGGCGCAAAAGCCCTGACGGCGCGCGACAGCAGCGCCACCGGCGGGTGGGCTGCGCTGTGCGGGGAATCAGACGGAAGTGGGCGGACGCCAGAGTCGCGAAGTGGCGCCCGGGGGAAGGCTGCGCCAGGCCGGCGCTTGAGGGTCCTGGGTGACCGGGGTCTGGGCCACGAGGGAGGGGAAAGACGGCAGGCCTGCAGCGGGCGCGACGCAGCTTTGAACAGCCTTGCAGGGCTGACCCGTGCGCTCGAAGGTGGCCATGTCGTTGCAGCAATCGTCCATGGCCAGGGACTCTGCCATCTCGCCGGCTTCGTCCGCCATGGCCATCATGCCCTGCATAGGGCATGGCGACGAAGGCAGCTGCCACGCCGCGAACACCTGCAAGGGCAGCAGCAGACATAGGACAAGGACGACCAAGCGACGCATAGTCCGATTCTAGAGGGTGTGCGCCTACGGCGACGATGATTCTGACCACCAACTCTCTGTCGGATAGGAGAGTCAGCTGCGAGTACTGATCACCAGCCAGTGGTTGTCCAGGCGCACACCCGCAGGCAGCCCGAGTGGATCGGTCGTGGTGTCGCTCAGCGCGCTGGCTCGGCCCGCCGCCCACCAGCCGTTGGCCGTGTTGCCCAGTGCACAGGCTTCCTGCAGCGGCTCGCTGCGCTGCCACACACCGCGCGCATCAAACCAGGCCAGGTGGTGGGCGCGTGTGCAGCTCACCAGAAAACCACCGCCGGGTCGAGCGCAGATGTCGCCGCCGTAGCCAACCAGCGCAGGCTGCTCGCGCGCGGTCTGCAAGCCCAGGCCGTCCCACACCGCCAGCACCGGCGCGGCTTGCCGTGCCTGCGCGTCGTCGTGCTCGGCCTGCAGCGCAATGCCCACGCGCTCGGACACCGGGTCCCACGCCAGGTGGCGGACGCTCAGGCGAGGATCGGGCAGGCGCCACTGGCCCAACACCCGGCCTGTGTGGCCGTCCAGCGCCACCAGCGAAGCGTCCATGCGGTCCAGCTCGCGTTTGGCGCGCCCGGTCTCGGGCTGGGTCGGAATGCCGCCATTGGCCACCAGCAAACTGCCGGCTGGCACGTCGCCCACGCGTGCGGGCAACACCAGCATCTCGTGCGGGTCCATGCCCTGGGTGGCAAACGCGGCGGTTCGTGCCAGCGTGTGCGCATTGCGCAGCGCCACGCGTCCCTGCCCGCTGTCGCGGTCGGTCTCGGTGGTCCAGAGCGTCTGGCCATCCGGGCTGGACATCACATGGCCGTTGAAGCGGTGGTCGTCTTCAATCCACTGCCATTGCGTGGCGCCTGTTCGGGGGTGCCAGCGCACCAGCCAGTCACCCGGGCGGCGCGCCATGGCCAGCACACTGCCGCTGGCCTCCACGAACAGGCCGTGGGCGCGCGTGGGCAAGGCCAGTCGATGCACCACGCAGGCCCCGTCGGCGGCCAGATCGATCAAGCCAATGCACTGCTCTTCGTCCGATTGCCACGCCGCGAGCAGGCGCGTGGTGCGGTCGTTTGAGGCCATGGCTCCACCGGGCAGGCAAAGCCCCAAGGCCAGCGCACCGAGCCAGCGCCGCCGCGCCTGGTCAACCGTTTCAATCACCGTCGGCATTTGAGAAACCCAGCGGAATGTCCAGCGAGCTGGCCACCTCGTTCTGGAACAGCAGGTTCAGCGATTTCAACGCGGTGGCGGCGTTCAGCACGGAAGCGGCGCGGGTCGGGTCGGCGCTGGCCATGGCGGCGTCGGCCTGTGCCAGCGCGGCGCTCCAGCGGGCGGCCAGCGAGATTTCGCCCTTGCCCATCAGGATCGCTTCGATCGGCACCAGCGCCTGGCCCGGCTGCGGGGGTGCGCGGCGCTGCGCCGGGGTCACGCCGGCCTGTTCGCGCAGCGCCTTCCACTGGGTCTGCCAGCTCGCCGCATCGCTGCCGCTGGCCAGCCGCGCGTAGGCCGGACGTTCGTTGGCGGGCGCTGCTTTCAACGGTTTTTCCATCTGCGCCCAGCGCAGTTGCTCCAGCCCACCGAGCCACTGGTTGATCCACTCCGCCATGCCCTTGCCCGAGGCCTCGGCGTCTTCGTCCCAGTCTTGCGCGGAGATACGCGCCTCGGCTTGCACCAGAGCCTGCGCTTCGCGCTCCACATCTTTCGCCACCTCTTGCGCAAAGGCGCAGGCCGGTGTGGCGGGCGCGGCGGGTCGTGTCCACAACAGCCATTCGAGCGCGGGCAGGCCCTTGGCCGGCGTGCCCACCAGTTGCATGGCGTCTTCCCCTTGCGGCGCACGCGCGATGGCACGCTCGACCAACGCCGGGCGCACCGGCCAGAAGTCGATCTGGCGCTGCGAACGCCGCTCCAGCACCGCGCCGGTGGCCACGCTGGAGAGCGCCTCCCACGCTTGCAGCGTGCCCTGCCACTGCAGACGCAGCGCTGGCAACGCCGCGGAGCCGCCGCAGTAGGCCACGGTCTGCGCGGTCAATGCGGTGGCCGCTTGCGCAAACGCCTGTGCGCGCGGCAGCAGCGTGTGGCGGTGCAGCCCCTGCATGGCGTGGGCCGCGTTGTAAACCGGAAAGGCCACCACCGGGGTGGCGGGCCCGGTGGTCTGGGCATGAACCTGCGTCAGGGCCAGGCACAGGCCGAGGCCTGCGTTGAATCGGTTCCAGATGGTCACAGCGACTCCACAAATTTCACCAGCGCGTTACGCTCGGGTGGTTTCATTTTCAGCACCTGCTGTTTGCTGGCCTCGGCTTCACCGCCGTGCCAGAGGATGGCTTCCAGCACGCCGTCGGCACGACCGTCGTGCATCAACCGGGTGTGCCCATTGACATCGCGAATCAGACCAATGCCCCACAAGGGTGGTGTTTTCCATTGCCGGCCGTTGGCCAGAAAGTCGGGTCGTCCGTCGGCCAGCGCATCGCCCATGTCGTGCAGCAGCAAGTCGGTGTAGGGCCAGATGGTCTGCCCTTGCAAGGCCTTGCTGGTGAGGCACGGAAACGGGCCCTCGGCCGTGGTGTACGAAGGCCGGTGGCACACCGCGCACTGCGCTTGCGCAAACAGCCGCTGGCCCTGCAGCACCTCGGGGTCGCGCACGTTGCGCCGGGCCGGTGGCGCCAGCGTGGCCTGGTAAAAAACCACCTGCTCCAGCGTCTCGTCTTCCAGCTCGGGCTGACCGTCGCTGGAGCCGTTGGGCGCGGCCAGGCAGTCTTTCTGCGCCGGTGTGCAGGTCTCCGCCGGGAACAGGCGCGAGGTGATGCCGATGTCGCCGTGGGACGCGCCCGCGGTCTGGTGCGCCAGTGTGGCCACATTGGCTTTCCAGCCAAAGCGCCCCAGCATCTCGCGCTGCGCAAAGGCGTCCCACACCCGGTTGGGCTGGCCTTTGATGGCACCCGGCAGCGCGGCCTGGCTCGCCGCGTTGGCTACGATGTCTTTCTCGGCAATGGCCTCCAGCAGGCCCACGCCCATGATCTGCGGCGCGATGCGCGGGCTCATCAAAGTGCCGGGCACCAGCGGACCATAGGCCAACTGGCGCAGCGTGTACTGCGGCTGCTGCAGCGTGTAGCGCGTGCCGTCGGCAAAGCGGCCCTGGATGGGTTTCCAGCGCATGGCCACCTCGCCCTCGGGCTTCACGTTCTGAATGGCCGCGATGTTGAACTGGTCACCGTACACCGGCTCGTGCTTCGGGCCGCCGTGCGCGTCCGTGCCCGGCACGGAGAGGCGGATCAGCAGCGCCAGCGGCTGCTCGTCGGACAAACCTTTGCGCCAGGGCGGCGGCTCGCCGCGGCCATCGAACAGGTGGCAGCCACCACAGGAGCGCGCGAGGAAATGCGGGCCGAGCCCGTCGCGCGCGGTGGTCGAGGCCGGTGCCTCGACCCAGTTGCGTTTGAAGAAAGAGTTGCCGATGACAAACCGCGTGCGCTCCTCGTCGGCCAGGTTGGCCGCCGGGAACGAGAACGCGTTTTTGCCGTTGGCGAACACCGTGGTCTCGCCGCCGGTTTTCTCCCCCAGCGGATCGCTGGCGCCGGGCGCGGCCTGCAGCCCAGCGTGGATGAAGGCACCCAGCCCGGCGATGGCCAGCACGGCCCCCAACCAGGCCGCACGGTTCACGGCTGCACCAGCGTGAGTTTGCTGATCCCCACCGCGTTGGCCGCGGCCACAATGTCGTTGGATTGCGCGGTCAGGCTGGCGATGGTTTTCTCGATGCTCACGCGACCGGGCGCGTCTTTCGGGCCGGCGATGGCGCGGTCGAACGGCGCGGGAATCGCTTCAGCCGCCTTCACCGAGCCGCTGATCTGCTGCGAGGTCTTGTCGGCCAGCGCGGTGTTTTTCGCGGCCACCAGATCGCGCAGGCTCGGGCCTTGCAGCGTGCTGCCGTCCACCCGCACAAAGCGGCCCAGCCACACGTTTTCAATGCCCTTGGCGTTGGTCACCGCGTCGCGGTGTGTGTTGTCCGAGAAGCAGCTGTGTTCGTCTTCCTGGTCCTGGCTGGCCAGGGCCACTTCGAGGCGCTCACCGGCGAGTTCACCGCGCGAGAGCGAGCCCAGCGACACGAACATCTTGCGCAGCGACTCGTTGCCACCCTTCTCGAACTTGGCCCGGTAGTTGGCCTTCTGGCCCGGCGCCCAGGCTTTCACCAGACCCGAGAGATCGTCCACCAGCAGTTCGGTGACCACGTTCAGGTACTGGCGGCGGCGGTCGGCGTTGGGCGCCTTGCCGTCCACAAAGTCTTCAAAGCTGCGGTTGCCCGGGCCGGTCTCGGAGAGGTCTTGCCCCCAGAGCATGAATTCGATCGCGTGCCAGCCGGTGGCGATGTTCTCTTCGCCACCGCGCTCGTTCAGGCCGGACAGCGCTTTTTTGCTGATGGCCTGCTTGCGGTTGTTCACCAGCCCGGCGGCTTTTTTGCCGTTCACGCTGTCCACATACGACTCGTCCATGGGCCAGGCGTTGATGCGACCTTCGGGGCCGTCGTCGTTGTCGATCGGGCCGCCGTAGAAGCGGAAGGCCTCGGTCTGGCCGTAGTACTCGCGCGCCATCAGCCAGGCCTTGCGGGCTGCGGCCTGCGTGTCGGCCGAGGGAGCAGCGGTGAAGGCCTTTATGGCGTCCTGCAGGGTGACCGCTGTGGTCAGAACGTCCTGATAGTTGGCGTGCACCAGCGTGGCGTAATGCCCGGCCACGCTGGCGGGCGTGGCGGCGGTCTGGGCCTGGGCGGAGAGTGCCAGACCAAGAATGGCGGCGGCTAGGGTAGCTTTGAGGTGCATGAGTAAGGGCTCGCGTGAGGTGCAATGAGAAGTTGCTCTCAAGATTAACGCAAATGCGAATGATTTGCATAAAATCCCTAGTTTTTGTGGGTTCGTCGAGCACAACTTACCCTGCCGCTAATTTGACGTCCCGATCTGAAAGTCGAGGCCCAGGTGGCTAATCCGACAACCGTTCGAACTCGATCCAGATTTTTCTGGCGCACGAGATCCCCGATGGCCAGGTCAAATTCCCCCACCCTTGGCCACCCCAAATTCCCCCAGGCAGGACCGCCGGATTATGACGACTCAGGTCCAACGGCGATGCGTGCCGCGGCCTCCTTGAGTCGGTAGCTTTTGCCCTCGAACTCCAGCATCGCGCAGCGGTGCATGAGTCGGTCGAGGATGGTGGTGGCCATGGTGGCATCTCCCAGGTATTTGCCCCAGTCCTGCACCACGCGGTTGGAGGTGATGACGATGGAGCGGCGCAGCTTGTAGCGCTGGTGCACGATGGCCTGCAGGACTTCGGCGGCATGCTCGCTGATGCGTCTGGCCAGGAACAGGTCATCGAGGACGAGCAGGTCCGGCGCGACCCAGTCCTTGAGCAGATCGGTACGCTCTGAGTCACTGGCCAACGCGTAGCGCGCAAACTCGGTATCGGCTTCCAGGTAACGCGCGTCATAGCCTTGCAGCGTGGCCTGATAGGCCACGGCCTTGGCCACATGGCTCTTGCCGGTACCGGGCTTTCCGATGATCAGCGCGTTGGCCCCCTCGCCGATGAACTTCAGGGTGTGCAACTCGAAGCAGGCGCTGCGCGGCAGCTTCGGATTGAAACGCCAGTCGAAGTCAGCCAGCGAGGGCCGCTCATCCAGGCCCGAGCGTTTGAAGCGGCGCTCGGTCAGGCGAGAGCGCCGACGGTCCAGCTCGTCCTGGAGCATGGCCGCGAAGGTCTCCAGGAAGGGTTGCTGGGCGGCCTGAGCCTGCATCACGCGGGTGGACAGGGTCTCGGCAATGCCGGACAGGCGCAGCTCGCGCAGCGCGCGTTCGATCTCGATCATGTTCATGGCTGAACTCCCGGTGCGGTGTTGGTGGTGGCTGCGGTGGCGGTGGCGGTGGCGGTGGCGGCCGCCGCGTGCGCGAACAGATCGGCGTACTCATCGGCGTCGCGGATCAGGTCATGCTGCTGGGTCAGCGTTCGGGCACCGGCGGCGCTCGCACCGCTGGACGCACTGATGGACTCAGTCTCGATGGCCGTCAGTGCCTGGGCAAAGAGGGCTTCAGTCAAAGCCAGCACGCGCTTGTAGCTGTACACCCCTTGCTCCAGGGCCTGCGCGCAGGCGGCATCGACGCAGTGCGCGGGGAAGCGCCGGGCCAGACTGACGATGCCCCAGAGCTTGCGCTGGCCCACCCGTCCCTCGATGGCAAAGAGCAGCTCACACAGCCGCCTGGCATGCTCACCGATCTCGCCGGCCTGACGCAGGATCAGGCGGGTCTCGCGAGACGGATTGAACACCCGCTCCTCCATGGGCAGCACCACCGTGCCGGGGCGCTCGGCCTTGGCGTGGGTGCGCAGCAAGGCACGGGTGTGCATGTCACGAATCTCGATGCGCTGGGCGTAGATGCGCACCAACACCTTGGATCCGATGGGCGCCGGGCGAGCGGCGTAGCTGCTGTGATCCACCCGCACGCAGCTGTCGTCGCAGACGGTGCGCACCGCCTCGTCGAAATATTGCATGCCCAGGAGCGGCAGGGGTTTGAGGTGGCTGCGCTCCTCCTCGAACATGGCCTGCACCTGGCGTCGCTCGGTGCCGTGGATGCGCTTGGATGCCCAGCTCTTCTCCCAGTGCGCCAGGAACTCGTTCTGGGCCTCGATGGACTCAAAGCGCCGACCCTTCAAGGCCGTGGCCTGGGTGTGGCCGATGGCATGCTCCACCGTGCCCTTGCGGTTGGGGTCTCGCACCCGCGCCGGGTCGGCCACCACGCCATAGTGCGCCAGGGCCGCGGCGTACACCGGGTTGAGACCGGGCTCGTACAGGTCGGGCTTGAGGACGCCTTCCTTCAGATTGTCCAACACCACGTATTGCGGGCAGCCCCCGAAGTACCGCAGAGCCTGCTCGTGCAGCTCGGCCCAGATCTGCTGGCTGGACGTCCAGACCACGCACCGGAAGCTGGCACGGGAATACCGCAGCGTGGCCACGAACAGGCGCGGCTTGCGGTACCGGTCGCTGCCGGGCACACGGGTGGGCGCGCCCTCGCCGTAGTCCACCTGCATTTCCTCTCCGGGCAGGAAGGACAGGCGATCGAACTGCTCGGGCTCCTTGTGGCGCAGCTTTGCACAGAAGCGTTTGACCGAGTTGTACTGGCCAGCAAAGCCGTGCTGGTCGACCAGGTCCTGGTAGATGGCCGTGGCGTTTCGCTTCAGCCGCAGTTGGGCTTCGATGAACTCGCGCCAGGGTTCGCACAGGGAGGTGGCCACCGACCCAGGAGCCGGTGGCCAGGGTGGGGGAATTTGACCTGCCGAGCCGGTGGCCACCCCGGGGGAATTTGACTGCAGTTGCTCCAGCCAGCGCTGGTGGTAGCTCCTGACCGTCTTGCGGTCGATGCCCGTGATGCGGGCGATCTCGCGTTGCGATGTATTGCGCTCCAGCAGTGTCTCTATGGTGGCGCGTTGGTTGGACTTCAAGACATTCACTCCTTGGCCTTCCCTCGGGGAAGACTGGATCAATGTCCTGCCAACAGGTGCCGACGGCGCCGGCGTTTAACCCCTATCCCCGATCAATTCAGGTGGGGGAGTTTGAGGTGGCCATAACCGGGGGAATTTGGGTGGCCATCAGGGCACGAGATGCGCCCCAGCGTGCGCCATTTTTGTCGCGTCCTTCCCCAACTGGCGCACCTGCTGTGTCTGAGTCGCCGACACAGCCCCCCAGGCTATCCTCCCGTAACTTCACGGCCCATCCCTATGGATGGAGAATGCAAGGATCAATGCAATCGACAAGCCCCTACCAACCCGCCTTCACAGCAAGCCATTCCGACAACGTCATGTTCGCCATTCCGGCGAAGGTGAAATGCTGGTCGATGACCAACGAGGAGAACACGATGTATGGATTCAACACAACACTTAGACTTTCGTTTGACGAAACCATTGAGCGCGTCCTGACTGCCCTCAAAGTGGAGGGCTTTGGTGTGCTCAGCGATATCGACGTGCAATACGCGATGAAGGAGAAACTGGGCGTCGACATGCCGCCCTACCGCATCCTGGGTGCCTGCAACCCACCGTTGGCATACAGGGCCTTGCAGGCAGAGCCCGATATCGGCTTGCTACTGCCCTGCAACGTGGTTGTGCGCCAGGACGGTGAACGCCACGTCACGGTGGCGTTCATCGATCCGCTGGTGATGATGGAGATAGTCGACAAGCCTGAGGTGCTCGCTGTGGCAAAAGACGCCGGGCAGCGACTGCGTCGGATTTGCGATTCTCTGATTCATTGAGAGATAGACCTTGACACCCCAGCAAGCCAGTTTGGGTGACACACACCTTCAAGTGGTAGCAGGCTCTGTCGGCTTAGATAGAAGTCGGTACGCGACAAGAGCACCTATCTCTCCAACGGCGAGTGCTGTGAAACGAAGCAGTCGTAACAGCCCAGCAGATCCAGGCTGTCCATAACGAATGACTCAAGTAGTGAGCACCTCGCATCATCTGTACCCAACCCAAAAGAAGACCGATTGTCACTGTAAGAATCAACCACCATCTCGCTGCTCGAGGTGCACTTTCGCGCAAAGCGAACCAACCGGCCAGGAACCCAAACGCGCTTGAAGCGTGCCCAGCCGGAAAGCAACCTCCGGGTCCACCGTCGCCGTAGCCAAGCAGCCAGTGCGGCACGTACTGCGCTTCTCCGCCAAACTCGACCAGTGACCATGGGCAACTTGTCGAACTCGCCTGCTTGAGCAGAGGGATCAAAGTCACGCACAACAGAATGCTTCCAACCATCCAGATTCGATCTCTTTGAGAAACCGAGCGCAGGACTGGAACCGATACCCTAATGCTCAAGACCGCATAGGCAAGCACCCCCAGCGCCACGGCGCGTGCTCCGCCGTGAAGCACGCCTCCTGTGAGCCAGTGATTGCGCCATGGAAATCCTTGAGAACTTCCATACAAGCGAGCAAGTGGCAAGTCGAGTCTGCTCAGCTCCCAAAGCATCAGCAGCATGAGCAGAACACATACACCAACAGCGTCACGCAACGCAGCCTGTTTACAAGCATCCAGTTCGAATTTTGAGAATGCCATTGTGTCTGTGCACTTATCCAGGCCTGCATCCCGCAGAGATATCGAGTTTGCGTTCGTACACGCTGGTCTGCACCTGCAACAGGCCCAGTACCGTGTGAAACAACTCGTCGTGTCCCCATGGCTGGGTTGTTTTCCCTCTCAAACAGGTTTGATCCAGTTCAAAGCTTTTTGTGAATCCCGTCGACAGCCACCACACCATGGGAACCTTGATCTGAACGTCGGGTGCAATGGCGTACGGTACGCCGTGAAGGTACAAGCCACTCTCGCCCAGTGACTCCCCGTGGTCGGACACGTAAATCAAGGCCGTGTCGAACGAGCGCTCCTGTTGTTTCAGAAAGCCGATCGTCTTGGCCAGTATGTGGTCTGTGTACAGCAAGGCGTTGTCATAGGCATTGACGATCTCCTCCTTGGTGCATTTTCGAAGCTCGCCCGTGTCACATGTCGGAGAGAAGCGCCTGAACGCATCGGGGTATCGCTTGTAGTACGTCGGCCCATGGTTGCCAAGCATGTGCAAAACGACCACCAGGTTGCCATTTGCATCCCGTGCGACCGTGTCCAGACCGCTCAGCAAGGCGTCATCCAGGCACCGACCGTCGACGCACAGTTCGGGCAACTGAGCAGGATCAATCTGCTGGGTAGGAAGACCATCGCATACTCCCTTGCATCCAGACTGGTTGTCACGCCAGAGCACCTGAAAGCCAGCTCGGTTCAACACGTGCAACAACGACTCGCTGCTGCGGATGCGCTCTTCGTCGTAGTTGCGGCGACCGACTACGGAGAACATGCACGGCAGCGAAGTTTCCGTGTTGGTTCCGCAGGCGGTTACATCGGTGAAGTTCAGTACGTCCTGTTTGGCGAGCTCGGGTGTAGTCTGTCGGACGTATCCATTCAGCCCCCAGTTTGCAGCGCGAGCAGTCTCTCCGATAGCCAACACCAGCAGGGTGGGTCGTGGCCGTGCGCTCCAAGAAGGGGCCTTTCTTGCATCAGCGCCCACCGTCAATCGTGCGACCGTGGCTTGCCGCGTATCGACTGTCAGAACCCGCGCAGTTGAGTACAGGAAGTTTGCGGGAGTAACAAGATAACGCATCTCCTTTTGGTTGCGCATGAGTGCGGAAAAGTCCTGATAAACAACGAACACCGAGCCAATCATCAAGATTCCCGTCGCCACAAGCGCCAATCCACGCAACGCAAGTGATCGCACCAAAGAGCGCTTTGTGATCTGAACACGCCAGAGGAGCAGAAGCGGAAGTCCGGCGAAGACCACCAGGTGAGGCAACATGCCAAGGCTGAACAGCTCACGGGCTTCAGCCAAATCGGTTCGCAACACATTGCGCAGCATGCTTGGGTCCATGAAGACGCCAAACCGCTGCATGTAGTAGGTTGCGAATGCTGTGGCGATGAGCAGCACGCTGAGCAGCTCGCGCGCGACCGATCGGTGCAGCACCAGCAGCACCAAGAACAAGTGGAGCATGGTTAGCATCACCACCATGGCACCACCGAACATCCAGGTTGATGGGTCGGACTCGAGCCGTCCAGCTAGCGCAGCCCTCAAAAACTGCGAGTTACACGCAAGCGCGAAGAAGACGCTGGCCGCGAGCGCAAGAACCTCGGTACTGACCTGTGGACGGATTCGGAGCAGTGGGCCAAGACGCGTGCTGAGTTCATGAGTCAGCCTCATCTTGGAGGGCTACCCAGCGCGTTGGCTGGATCGGAGCGATGTTCAAGGCATACCATCGCTCACATTTTTTGCCGCTGCGACTTAAGCGCGACTTAACTCCCGCGACGCATTCAGCGACATGATGTGGTGGATGTCATCAACGAACACCCAGTCCTGCTCCGAGAGACTCTGCAAGTGAGATTGCAGAGGAACGCCCCCAGACGGCATACCGCCCAAGACGGAGACCTGTCGGCCTCTAAACTTTAGGGGCGAGCCAAAACCACAGAGCCGCAGAAAACCCAATCCAGATGAGTACTATCAGCGCTGCACCGAATCGGCTGCTCGGTTTCGATCCCTGCACCTTCATCCACTCGTCGGCCTGTTCGCGGCAATCGGCCAAAACTTCATCTGGCAATAGGCGAATAGTCAGCCAGATAAGTCCGGGCAGCAACAAAACATCATCCACGTAGCCGAGCACCGGGATGAAGTCTGGGATCAGGTCAATGGGACTGAGGGCGTAGGCCACGACGAACGCTCCCAGCGCTTTCGCATGCCACGGCGTTGCAGGATGTTTGCCAGCGAACCAGAGGGTCACGCCATCACGTTTAATTCGCCTCGCCCAACTTTTGAGTTTGCCGCTGAGTGTCATTGTTTTGAGCATGCCACATCTTCACCCCTGCCTCTGGAGTCAAGCTTCACGGAAGATGCTTTCTGCAGATCAAGGCATGAAGAGGCTCGTCTGCGCTTGAAGGATTTGGCGGCGCTACTCTGACGCCTGGTCGTTGAACCGAAACCGTACAGTAACCTCAAGGCCCACATGATCCGCAGGCGATCCCAAGATGACACGGGCGCCATGGCGTTCAGCAATCGCTCGCACGATCGCCAGCCCGAGACCACTGCCATAGCCATCGCGTGCCAAGGCCGTGGCTTCGCTTCCGCGGTAGAAACGATCAAAAACCCGCTCTCGCTCGGACTCGGAAATGCCCGGACCATTGTCGATGACGCGAAGCAGCGTGGAGGCGTCACGATCTTGGGAGATGTTGACGTCAACCACGCCACCCGCCGGCGTAAATCGAAGCGCGTTTTCTACCAGGTTGTTCAGCAACACGGTGAGTTGTTCGAGTTCCCCATTCACCCAAACGCCTGCGGGAATCGACTCGCCACTGACTCCCAGATCAATATCGAGCACTTCGGCTTTCAAGCTGAAGCGCGCCACCACCGACTTCACCAGCTCTGTCAAATTGAGCGGCTGCGGAGCAAAATGGTCACTGTCGGCATCAGCCCTTGCGATGTTCAGTAACTGCTCCACCAGGCGCTGGGACCGGTCAACTCCTGAGGCGAACTCACTCATCGCCTGCTCACGCTCTGCATCGTTGACGCTTCCCTGAAGCAACTGGATCTGCAAACGCAGCGCGGTGATTGGAGTTCGCAACTCGTGCGCGGCATCGGCCACAAATCGACGCTGCTTCACAAAAGCTTCCCCCAGACGCTGCATCAGGTCGTTGATCGAAACCACAAGCGGCTGAATTTCATTCGGAACCCCCTCCAGTGAGATGGGGTCCAGTGAATGTGCGCTGCGCTGTGAGACGTCTTGCGCAGCCCCTTGAAGTGGTCTCAGTCCTTTGCGCAAACCAAAAATCAGCAATCCACCGACCACCACCACAAGACCTAACAGGGGCGGGAGTACTTTGGACGCCGACTCCCCGGCCATCTCCTGACGGGCCGACACGCGCTGGGCAGCTTGGGCAACACCGTCGTCACTGACGTTCGAGTAAACGATCCAGTCTTCCCCCTTTGAGTTTGTGCGAGACAGTCCCTGCGCACTGCTGAACGGGAGGTCTACTCGGGGATCAGAGGCGAACACTCGTTTGCCCGCGCGCGTCCAGGTCAATGTCACGATCTCAGAGTCTTGCGGGATATCGGTTCGATCGGGTAGCACAACAACGCTGTCATCCCCTGGCCCGTACCCGGCATGGTGGTAGCTCGCAACCGCTTGTGCAATGTTCTTCAGATCTGCATCGAAAACCTCATGCATTTCCTCAAGCGTGACGACGTATGTGAGCAATGCAACCAACAGGGCGCCCAGACTCAAGGCTCCAAGAATCCAGGTAAGCAGGGTGCGCTCTATCGAATTCATCACATCTCCGCAATGCGGTACCCGACGCCACGAACATTCTTGATTGCCGATACGCCCAGCTTCTTGCGCAAGTAGTGCAGGTGCACTTCGATGGCATTGCTGCCGACTTCACTGCCCCACCCATACACGGAATCTTCGAGTTTTTCTCTTGACAGGACTGCGCCGGGCCTTTGCATTAGGGCTTCCAGGACTGCGAACTCCTTCGCAGTCACTTCGACATTCTCACCATCCTTTGTGACCAACTTACTGACGGGGTCCAGTTGCAATGAACCACATCGCAGCAAAGTTACGCCGCTACCGGCGTGGCGCCGCAAAAGGGCTCGTACCCGAGCAATCAGTTCGCCTAGATCAAATGGCTTCAGCAGGTAGTCATCTGCACCGGCCTCCAGACCCGAAATCCGGTCTCGCACGTTATCGCGCGCCGATACGATCAGCACAGGCATGGAGTTGCCTCCGCTGCGAAGTGCTGCAAGGATGGCCATTCCATCCTTCTTGGGCAAACCCAGATCCAGAATCGCGAGGTCGTAGACACGGTTTGCCAGTGAACACTCGGCATCGCGCCCATCGGCAACCCAGTCAACGACGAAGCCCGCCTTGGTCACACCACGCTTCACGGCCCTCCCGATCATGGGATCGTCTTCAATCAGCAAAATTCGCATAGGTGCATGCAGGCGGGTCAGTCACAGAAAGACTCGAAAAAGGCGGTCCATTGGTCAGGAATCGAGTCAGGCTTTACTGCACTCAAGGGTAACGCGTTCGATCCACCCGTACGCAAAGGGGAACCTCATCATTGGCCACCGCTTCGCCGCTTTTGTGGCATTACGATCAACATCACCAGGGACGACAGATCGCAGTGCCACATTCACGCTGCCAAATGACCTCTGCAAGCCTCGGGTCGGTATCGGCTCGGGAGCAATGACTTTAACCCGGTGATTCCAAAAACCTCAACCAAGCTGTCATTGCGCATAGACTTCCTGGGCTCCATTGTGTCGAGAGATCTGCTTTATGCAGATGGCCAGGTTCAGGCCTGAGGGCAGCCCTGAACGAGGTGGGTCTCGGGCTTTTCTCCTCTCTGCGACGACATTGATCTTTAGCCCTGTTCTTTGGCTGGATGGGTCTGCACGAGCAAAGTGGCGCGCGGATCGACTGTGACTTCACCTGTAAGGACTGAGGGGTTATGCACCAAAGTTTGCAGATACTGCGCACGCGACATCTCCTTGCGCCAACGGCCCTTCTGCTGATTCTGTTGGTGTCACTGGCTGCGGGCGTGTTCTTCTGGACCGCAGACGAGATGCGGGAAGGCGAGACCCTGCTGCGCGATCGCCAGTGGCTGCTCGCCCTTCGTGCGCCCAATGACGTGGCGTCTTTGTTGGGCGGCGCCTCTGCGCTTCAACTCGCTCGGGAAGTGACAGCACTGGGCAGTCCCTGGTTCCTTGTAGTGCTGGTCGGCGGTGTTGGTGGGGTTCTTTTTGCGATGCATCAGCGGCGTCTGGCCACCTTTATTGTTGTGTCTACGTCGGGGGGAGCGCTGCTCAACACGGGCCTGAAACACGTATTCGAACGAGCACGACCCGATCTGGTGCCTCACGAAGTAATCGTGGCAAACGCCAGCTTCCCCAGCGGACACGCGTTCGGGGCGGCGATGGTTTATTTGACGCTGGCGGCATTGCTGACTTTTCGGCTGCAGCCCAGGGCAGCGCGTGTGATCTTGCTGGCGCTGGCCATCGGTGTGACATTGGCTGTGGGCGTGAGCCGTGTTGCGCTGGGCGTGCACTGGCCCAGCGACGTACTTGCCGGTTGGGCTGCTGGCTCAGCCTGGGCCTTGTCGAACTGGTTCATCGCCAACGCGACAGGCTGGTTTGACGCCCGCGACCGGTCTGAATCAGCTTGAAAGGGATCACATTCCACCGCGCAGAGCTTGAGTTCAACCCACTGTGATAAAGATGGAAACGCAAATGCTGGACCTGCAGAGCTTGGGGCGAAATACTCCTCAGAGTGTCTCTCTGCACCCCCGTTCAAGTGACTGCGAATGCCAGCACCACCGCGCCAAGTGCCAGGAGCGCCAGCGCTGTCAAGAACACCCATTCCGCGTACCCCTCAAGACGGGGTCCAAACCGCTCGGACCGCATCGACATGAATGACAGCACCGCGCTGGCCAGGAACACCAAAGCGTCTATCGCCATGAGTTTGTCGACGATTACGCGACGCGTCACCAATGGGCCAAGCAAACTGATGTAGAGCGTCGTCATGCACACCCCGATCATCGTTGCCAAAGTTGGCAGAATGTGTGCCGAGAGTCCATTGCTTGCAGGTTCTCCAGCATGGTTGGAAGGATGAAGTGCGGTCCGCTTTGTCATGCGAGGACCCATGCATAACAAACTGGTCGTTGCGCCGTCTTGAGTTCCATCATCCCACCTGCACCGGCACAAAGATCTTTTCGCCGTCGCGTTGAATCAACAACGCCACGGACTTCTTGTTGCTGGCCACCGCAGCACGCACTTGCTCAATGTTCTTCACTTGCGTACCGTTGACGGCCATCAGAATGTCACCCGCCTGCACCCCTGCCATTGCGGCGGGACCAGCGGCCTCTTCAATCAGCAGCCCGTCAACGCCGGCAATGCGCCGTTCTTGAGGCTCAAGCGCGCGCAGAGCCAGACCCAGTTTGCCTTTGTCCGCGCCTACAGTGCTCTTGGCAATCTGCACCTTCTTGTTGACAGCGTCGCCCAGCTTGGCCACCAAGTCCTCGCGCTTGCCTTGGCGCCAGACTTCGAGTGTCACCACTTCACCCGGCGTGGCTTGACCGATCAGGGCGGGCAAATCACCCGAAGCGACGATGGGTTGACCATTGATCTTGCGAATCACATCGCCGTATTTCAGCCCTGCTTGCTCGGCGGGGCTGCCGGCATCCACGCTGGACACCAGCGCGCCCTCGGGTTTGTCGAGCTTGAATGAATCGGCCAAAGCCTGATTCACCTCTTGGATCGCTACGCCCAGACGTGCGTGGCTGGCCCTGCCTGTGGTGACAATCTGGTCCTTGATCTTGCCGACCAGGTCGATCGGGATGGCAAAGGACAAGCCCTGGTAGCCGCCCGTGCGGCTGTAAATCTGCGAGTTGATCCCCACCACCTCGCCGCGTGCGTTAAACAGCGGTCCGCCGGAATTGCCCGGATTGACGGCAACGTCGGTCTGGATGAACGGCACGACGCTGTCATCGGGCAATGAGCGACCCTTGGCACTTACAACGCCCGCACTCACGCTGTTCTCAAATCCATACGGGGAGCCGATCGCCAGCACCCATTCACCAACCTTCAGGTCATTCGAGTTCCCCATGGTCACCGTGGGCAGGTCTTTTGCGTCAATTTTGAGGACGGCCACGTCGGTCTTAGGATCCGAACCCAGGACTGTGGCCGTGTACTCACGACGATCCGTGAGCTTGACGGTCACGACCTGCGCGTCGCGCACAACGTGGGCGTTGGTCAGAATCAATCCATCCGCACTGACAATGAAGCCAGATCCCTGACCCCGCACTGGCGACGCCCGCTCTCCCGGCTGGCCGTCATTGGGGCCCTCAAAGCGCTTGAAAAACTCGGAGAACGGGTCGCTGGGGTCCACGCCCTGCGGAGCTCGGCGGTGGGCTGCCGGCGCTTCTCCTGATTCATTGGAGGCTTGTCGCAGGCCGCTGACACTGATGTTCACCACAGCAGCACCGTTGCGCTGGGTGATTTGCGAGAAGTCGGGCGCGCCGTTGATGCCGGGCATTCCCATGGACGAGGTAGCTGGAGAGACGACCTGGGCAACGATGCGCGGCGCCTCGGCACGAGCGTGCGTGCCAGACACAAAAGTGGCCCCTGCGCCGCCGAGGATGCCGGCTGCTGTCAACGCAAGAACCAGGCGTGTGGAAGTCATGGATCGGGTGGTCATGTGAACTCCTGTATGGGAAGGATGTTGAACAGGTGACCAGTGTGTTGCCGGACACTTAGACAGTTCTTAATCTTCTTGTGGCTGACCATACGCCCTCATCAGAAGCGCGCTGCCCAGTTCAGTGTGCTCAGATCCAACCGCGCGAATACCAGACACTTTTCAGTTGTGCATAGATGATGGGAGCACTCACGAGTCCAGCGATACCGAAGAGAGCTTCGAGCACCAACATGGATGTCAACAGTTCCCAAGCCTGAGCACGGATTCGTTGCCCCACGATATGCGCATTGAGAAAATACTCCAGCTTGTGAATGCCCACCAACCATCCCAGCGAGAGTGCCGCCACACCCAGCGAGTGGGTCAGACTGACCACAACGATCATGGTGTTGGAGACCAAATTGCCCAACACTGGCACCAAACTGGCGACGAACGTCGCAACCACGAGAGTACCGGCCAGTGGAATGGGTGTTCCCAGCAAAGGCAGCACGCCCAACAGGTACACCGCAGTGAGCACAGTGTTCACGGCAGCTATTCGAAATTGAGCAAACACCACAGCCGTGAAACTGGCAACGAGGCCATCAAATTGATTGCTTAGAGCCAAGCTCATGGCAGGTGTGCGGACGGCACCGGCCTCCCTTTCCGCCAGTTGAAGCGTAAGCAGCGCACCGATCACGATACCTGCGAGGGCGTATCCCAAACCGCGAACCGTGTGCCCTCCCCAAAGTTGTACTTGTGCGGCGTGAGACGTGAGCCACCCCACAGCAGCGGTTCGCAGCGTCTCAAGTGAAGCCGGCACATGGCTGGCCAGCCACGGTGGCAACATCAGTCGCAACCTATCCAGGGCTGCAGCCATTTGTTGAAGTACCGCCGCATAGCCACCGCCTGCGCCCCTTGCCTCGGCTGCTCGCTCGACAAGCAAAGACACCGTCAGTACGACCACCAAAACAAACAGAATAAGTCCTAAGCCCTCCGAGTGCCGAAGCGCCGGCCAAATGCGGCGAAGCATCGCCGACGTTGCGCGCGCGCCGCCAAAGGTGAGCAGTGCCGCGAACAACGCAGGCGTCAGGTGCAGCGACAAGATGGGCACCCACAGCAGCGCAACGCCCACCACCGAAATAGCAGCCGTGCTCAGTTTGAATTCGGTTGGTTGGGTCATGGTTCGGTTTTCTCACTCATTTCAGGCCAAGCGCGACCACATCTTGCCGATGCATACGAATCACATGGAGCAGGTATTTCCTCGCGCAGGTATGCCACTGAAGACAGTACCGCATCAAGCTCATCAACGTCGCGCCTCTCGCAGAACCGAATGCGCTGGTGCAAGGGCAATCAGGTTGCGTCAACGAGGGCGCAGTGAAATGAATTTGGGCGCTCCTGTGCAGCCTCCTGGAGTGGCACTACGACACGGCGGAATCAATGGGAAAAGGGTCGCGCTGCGCTGGATCCATACGTTCCGTGGACATCCGCTTGTTGACCAGCGCAGCGACATCAATCAATGCGCCCGTCAGGCCAATACCCCCGGGTGCGGCGAGATACCTCGATCGCCACACCGGCCCAAACTTGTTCTTGTACGCGCGCAGACCTTGAAAGTTGTAGAACTGTTCGCCATTACGAAACAGTGCCGTTCCCAGCCGATGCCACAGCGGCGCCAGGGGGCGTGAATCCAGTCCAGCAAGAGGTGCCATCCCCAGGTTGAAGAACGCATATCCCTCATGAGCGCCCCAAAGCATGAGCTCTGTGAACAGGAAATCCATGGTTCCATCAGGAGCCTCATGCCGGTGTCGCATCAGGTCTATGGACAACTCTCCCTTGCCATCGGCGGTCCAGAGATTGGCAAATGCCACGATCTTGGCGTCATGCTTGACCACCCCGAATCGGAAATGACGCAGATATGGCTCGTCAAAACGGCCCAGCGAAAATCCTTTCTCGTGTGCACCCTTGCTGTGAAGCCATGAGTCAGAAACCTCCCGGAACTCATCCATCAAGTCCGCCACTTGAGCCTTGGATACGACCTCGAAACTCATCCCATCGCGTTGGGCGCGCCTGTACGTGCGTCGAAGATTGGCACGATGGGGACCGTCCAGAGAAAACTTGTCCAGAGAAACCAGTGCCTCTTCACCCATCTTGATCGAGACGAGCCCAAGATCTGCGTACATGCCCAAGCGGTTATCGCCCACCTGGTAGAAGACCGGTCGTGCGCCATGTCGGTCCGTCATTTCTCGTATCCGCCACACGAGTCTCTCGGCCGCCTGCGGTGATCCGATCGGATCACCCATCACGATCCAGCTGCGGCCTTGAACCTGATACATCAAAAACGCGTCTTCCTCATCATCAAAAAGAATGCGCTTGTCCCCCAGCAAGGCCAGCGCTGCGTCAGCCACAGGCCACTTCTTGATGATTTCTGACACCTTCGCCAGATCGTTTGATGAGGGAACCTCGCGCCCGACAGGCTGCGGCCTCATGAGCTGCCACAGTGCCATGGACAGGGTAAGGCCTGCAACGAGCACGGATGCTCGAAGGTAACGCGGCGCATCACCCCGCAATGCAAACTGCCACCACAGGTCGGCGGAGTAATACACATGCTTGTAAGAAAACAGCCCAAGCACGATTGTTGCGGACACAACCGCGGCGACAGCAAACCAATTCTCTGGCCCAAGAAACCGCAAACCCATCCGAGCGGGCCGGTCGAATACCGCTCGACTCGACCACAGAAGCAACCAAACCAGCGCCGCGATGATGGCTTCTTCTAAGTCAATACCCTTCAAAAGAGACACCAAAACCCCTGCCACCAGAAGCCAGCTCACAAGCTGGTGAGCCGCTCGAATCCGGCGGTACAGAGCGTGCGCCAGAACAACCATGGCCAGCCCGATGAGGCTACCGGCCAGATGAGAAACCTCAATAACCGGGAGTGGCACCAGTTTTAGGAGCAAGGGCAGGCGATCAAATTGGGCCGGAAGACTGCCCGAGAACAGCAGCAGGGCCCCCGCCACAAACACTGCAACACTGACTACCGGTGGCGCGATCCAGTTGATCAAAGGCTGGGCAAAGGCTTCGAGTTTTTTAAGTCCAGCGAAACTTCCCCTCAGAGCCAACGCGCCGCCCAGCGCGCCGGCAAGGCTCAGCGGCAAGAAGTAGTAAATCACTCGATAGGCAAGGATCGACGCAAGCAGCTGTTCGTGTGCAATGGTCGGCAGCCCCAAGATCATCACCGCCTCAAAAACACCCAGACCTGCTGGCACATGGCTCACGACGCCCAAGACGACCGCAAGCACAAACACCCCGAGAAAAACAGGCCATGCTGGCGCAGTGTCGGGCAGCAGCACCCAAAGAGCGAGTGAAGCCGCGCCCAAATCAACCACCGCAAGCAGAATTTGCCCCATCGCCAGCAGCGGTCCAGGCGTGTGAATGACCCAGCTCTTCCATTGCAGGGATCGTGCCCCACGCAAGGCCAGGCCCATGTATCCCGCGGGGATCAGCAGCAGCAACGCTCCCGCTGCGCGTCCCCACGCCGTGTTGATCTGCAGCGTTGCCAGCATGGCAGGTGGCTCCAGCAGCAGAGCAAGCCCCCCGCAGAGGGCAACGCCAACACCAAACGTGGTGCCGACGATCCCAATCAGCACACCGACTTCACTGCCTGAAAGGCCCCAGTTGCTGTACAGGCGCATGCGCACCGCGCCCGCGCTGACCAGCGCCACCCCCACGTTGTTTCCAATGGCGGTTGCCACGAATGAGGCCAGACACGTCCGCGTTGCGCTCAGGCGGTGCCCCAGTTGGCGCAATGCAAGCGCGTCGTACCCCATCAATGCCACGTAGCTCAGCAGCGTTGCCAGTCCCGCCCAGAGTATTGAAGAGAGCGGAACAGCGTGCCAAGCCTGCTGAACGTCCTGCAAGCGCAACGCGCCCAGTTGTTGATGGACCACCCAGAACATCCACGCCAACAGAACCACGCCCAGCAGCGCGACCAGCCAGCGCCAAGGGATAGACGGCAACCGCGTTGGCGGTGTGCCCGCTGTGAAACTTGTGCTGGCTCGGATCACAATTTGGACGTGGGCGATAGGGTTGATTGCCGAAACACAGCCGAGCGCCGATTGTCGACGCGCCTCACCATGTAGCTGCACCCCTGCACGATACCCCAGCCCACGGTGCCTCCCAACACAAAACCGGCCAAGACATCGACCGGGAAATGAACTCCCGTTGCGACGCGGCTCCAACCGATCGCAAGGGCGGCGAAGGGCGCAAGCCAACGCATCGATGACTTTGGGTTGCCCCACCAAACAGCCGCAGCGAAGGCGGCAGCAACTGTGGCATGGGTGCTTGGGAATCCAGGCGTGGACGCGTGCGCCATCCACTGATGCCCAAGACCCAAAACAAATGGCCTCGACGCGTCAATGAGCGATGCCAGAAGGCGTGCGATCGGGAAGCTCAGCGCCATCGCAAATGTGGCTTGTATGGCTGTGCTGCGCCAACGTGGGCGCCCAATCGCAATAGCTGAAATCACAGAGGACAGAAGAAATCCGGGCAGAACGGTGGATGTCAGTATCGCCAACTTGACAAGCCACGGTGATGTATTGGCGCTGAGATTCAAAATTTCGAACAGCTGAATGTTGACCGCGTTCATGGGGCGCTTTCGTGGGCAGTGAGGCAGGGGGGCTGGCGTGATGGGCGTGAGGCATGGAGCTCCATCGACGACGGGTTGCCGGGTGCCGGTTTCAGTGTGGGAGACGCAGGAAATACTGCGTTCAGACGACCATCGAGCGCGTGCGCGAAGCGAAGACGAAATACAAGAAGGGGCGCAATGCGCCCCTTCTGTGTTCGATCAAGAGTCGTCTTTGTCGTTGCCCTGATCTGCCTTGTCGAGCTGGCTGGACAGGACTTTGCCGTCGGCAGCGTCGACCTTGACGTCGAAGACCTTGGCGTCGGCCGTGACGACCTCCACTTCGTAGTGCAAAGCGCCTTTTTCGCTCTCCAGCTCAGCCTTCGCGGCTTTGCCAGTGGCATGTGCTTCAGCCGCCGTGATGGCTTGGCTCAGCGAGATCTTGGCC
>QZKF01000035.1 GCA_003599455.1 Comamonadaceae bacterium | reverse complement strand
GAAATCCGCCGTCAAAAACCATCCGCATCCGACTTCGATGTCGACATCCGAAATCCATCGACTCAACTCACGCTGCGGCGGGGGTTGTGCAGACCTTCCTTAGCTGAAAATCACAAACACCCTGAAGTCCCGCCCAATCCTATGGCTCGGGAAGCTTCCAAGTGTACTTGCCTTCCGCAAGCATTCTCGCAGTTTGCTAGAACTTCAGGCCGCCGCTTCCTTGAAGCCACTTAACCCAAACAAGCGTGATGGTTGGAGCACTGTAGCCCAGCGATTGCGTCACTGCCTTGATGGCCGCCTCCATCTCCAATGCGTTTACGCGTATCGATTCAAACTCATTCTGGTTTTTGGCAAGCTGCATGTAACCCATATAGTCCTCAAACATGAGGTGTGCATACGCACGGCGCAGGTCTTGATAGGTGACCGGCATCAAACTTTTAGAAATACGGTGGGTCGCGAGTACACGCTCAAACCTTCGATAGCTCTGATCTTTAGATAGGCCTTCATATCCCATAGTATTGCCGGCAGCTTTCTCCGAATGTTGCAAGCACCGGGAGTAGACCTGACGTTGACGGTGCACCGTAGAAGGCAACTTTGCATAAGGGATTAAGCGGGAGCGACCATCTTTTGTTCCTCGCTGGACAAGCAATCCCGCAGGCGTGATCGATTCGTGAGGCTTTAAGTCCAGCGCCTCGGAAAGCCGAAGACCAGAGATCAGCATCAGATCGCATAACAATGCCTCATCCGGGTTAGTTGTTGCCACCCTCCCAATTAGTTCTTCGCAATCGGTTACTAATTTTCTTGACATTGAGTTTGCCAGCAACTCTCGGACTGATGCACTTATGGTGCTCTCAACTTTCGGATTGCGCATGGCCTTCTGTCGCTTGGGATTCTTCGGGATATCGTCTTGCATTTGATCTGTTCCAGTGCAGTTGGGTTGGGTGAAAGAGCCTAGGCCCTCGGAGACACCTCAACGGTAATGCCGTTCCCTCGTCACGCTCCCCCACCTTTCACGGGGAACACCCCCCGTTGACGCACCCCCGTTGATTAGATTCAGTAGAGATGCATCATTTCGAACTACAAATTCTGGACGAGTGAACGTCAGATGCGCGCGCGCCCACCCGGCTACCCGGCACCGAGCGCTGGCGCAAACCTCGCGTGTTCGTGGCCACGCTGCGTTACTCGCGGCGCAGCTTCCGCCTCGTGGTCTGAAATTCCGGCCAAGAGATGTGGGCCAAGCTGCACGAGCAGGCCTGGCGCTACTTCGCGGCCATGCTGCAATGCGAGCTGGACCGCCAGCGCGCTCGCCTGACCAAGCGCCGCTTCAAGCGATCGGGTCTGGATGAGCGGCCCTCGCTGGCGAACTTCGTCTGGCGATTCAACCCGAAGCTGCCGCGCAGCGCCTGCTTCGAGCTGCAAGCCCTGAAGTTCATCGGTGAGAGGGCCATCGCGCTAATCATCGGCAAACCGGGTGCCGGCAAGAGCCATTTGGCCAAGGCCGTGGCCTACTAGGCCACGCTGCAGAAGTACGACGTGCGTTACGTGGAGACCGACACCGAGTTCGCCCGCTACGGGCTAGCCAGCACTGCCGAGCAACTGACATGCAGGATAGAGCCAGACCTGCTGGTGCTGGACGACCTGTTCCTGGCCGACGCTTCGCCGATGTGAGCGCCGCGTTGCTTCCGGGCATCGTGCACCAGCGCTACAAGCTGCGCCGCTCCATCGTTATCACCTCCAACCGCGTTGTGCAGGACTGGGGCGAATACCTGGACGACGCCACTATGGCCACCACCATCTTGGGCCGGCTCATACACCGCTGAGTGATGCTGGAGTTCTAGGGCAAAAGCTATCTTCTGAAGGAGGCCGCCTCTCGTTTCGCCATTACGTCCACATCGCCAGAATCCGACCGCCCTGCCTGGAGCAGTTTGGGCTAGCCATCGGGGACCACGCTGGGGCACACGTTGGTGCTGATCTCTCTAGAAAGCATTGTTCTCATGGAATCTTGGAACAGATGCAGGACATAGCATCTCACTGAAGTCGGTTATTCAGCGCGTGTGGTGTTCTTCAGAGCAGCTTTCAGTCGTCGGTGACAAGGGTCAGCGCGCGGGACTGGTCGGGATCGATTGACCAGGTTCGGTCTACCCAATACATTTCCAGTCACCGTACGAGAGTACGTGAAGGCACATGCCTTCCTTCAACTTGAGTTCACCGTTTTTACGAGTGAACTCTGCATAGATCAGCGATGTGATGAGTCTCGAATGAAAAGACTGGTCATGGTTGTCTGATTGATTCAGATCTGACCTAGATACCCGGGTCAGCGCACGCAAGTGCGTGAAGGCGAAATCCTTCAATCATCGCGAGCTAGCAGCCATTCACGCGCCAGCTTCGCACCGGCCGCCTTCTGCGCAGGCCACACAGGCATTTTCCGTTCCGCTCTTCGCAAAGCGGGCTCTTCATTTTTTCCTTTTCATCATTTGGGCAAGTTGTCTGCGCCCAGGCTCGGCTTTGCCTCACTGAGGCGCTTGCGTACTGCCGTGCTCTTGACAAGTTACTGACCTATGAAATCTTGATCAGAGAGAACCACACATGAAAGAAAAACCACGACCCGACTTCGACGATGAGCTCCCTCGGTACTGCATGAACCGCCAGAACGCCATTCAAGCACTTTGCGTCAAGCCAAACTACTTCGACACGCACATCAGGCCGCGCTTGAGAACAACAAAGCAAGGCACTTCGCTCCTGTTCCTTTGCGAAGAAGTGAAAGCGATCGCATACGAGATGTTCGACAAATCAGGCACCGAGAGCGCTCGGGCCGACGACATGCAGACAAAACCAGTAAACACGAGTGAAACACCATGGGGAAAAAATCAACCGGCATCTACAAACGGCAAAACGGTAGCTGGGTCGTCGACAAACGCGTTGAAAACGTTCGGTTTTACCAAAGCTTTGGATCATATGAAGACGCAGAAGCGTGGCTCACCCGGGAACTAGAAGCACTACGGCAGACGCGTGTCCATGGCGCCACCCCCCAGATCACCTTCGACCAAGCTGCTGGGCGCTACATTGAAGAGAATGCGCATATGGCGTCAGTGGAGTCGTCTGGCTATCACCTGAAGGCCGTGATGCCCTACATTGGCGACCTTCTGCTTGAGCAAGTTCACTCAGGAACACTGCGGCCTTTCATTGATGCTCGACGCGAGGCAAAGATCTCACACAAAACGATCAATTTGAGCTTGGGCGCGGTGCGTCGAGTCCTCAATCTGGCAGCGGGAACATGGCGCGATCCCGATTCGGGCAAGCCTTGGCTGGTCTCTGCCCCGCTGATCACCATGTTGCCTTTGACAGGCCATCAGCGCCCGCCACGGCCGATCACTTGGGACGAGCAGGCGCTTTTACTGAAGGAGTTGCCGAAGCATCTTCACGAAATGGCGCTGTTTACCCTGCACAGTGGCGTGCGAGATGATGTGGTTTGCAATCTCCAATGGGCTTGGGAGATCCCAGTGCCGGAGCTCAACATCTCTGTTTTCGAGACCCCGCCAGAAAACGTCAAGGGGCGCCGCACTTCAAAGCTGGTGGTGTGCAACAGCATTTCCCAGGCCGTGATTGAGGAAGCGCGGGGGCATCACCCAACCCACGTTTTTGCGATGTCTTGGCGCCACCGTGAACTGGGACCAATTAAGGCCATGAACAACAGCGCGTGGCAAGCTGCGCGCGCAAGGGCTGGTCTGGGCGATCTGCATGTCCACGACCTTCGCCATACGGTGGGCATGCGACTGCGTGAGGCTGGCGTCAGTGAGTCGACCCGGCGGGACGTCCTGTGGCACAGCAATCGCTCCGTTACGGACCACTACTCCATGGCCCAGATCCGAGAGATTCACGAAGCTCTTGAGAAAATCACACACCCGACCAACGGCTGGAACAAGAGCCTCCAGGCGCTAAAAGCGGAGCACGCGCTGCGGAAAGCTGGCACACGGACTTGAGCCTCGTATGCTGATGATCAATCCCGAGTCCCGCAAAAGTCCCGCAGCAAAGAAAAACGGGTTAGCCCTTTTGGAGCTAACCCGTTGATCTAGAACGATGTTCTGGTGCGGCTGGCAGGAATTGAACCCACGACCCCTTGGTTCGTAGCCAAGTACTCTATCCAACTGAGCTACAGCCGCGAAGCCACGCATTGTAGCAGGATTTTTTTGGTAGGCCGTGTTGGACTTGAACCAACGACCAAAGGATTATGAGTCCTCTGCTCTAACCAACTGAGCTAACGGCCCGGCTACCCGAAGGATTGTAGAGGCCGGTCACCGCAAGCCTCACTTGTGGTGGCTCAGTGCGTTGCCCACCAGCTTGGCCGTCACGTCGACGATCTGGATCATGCGCTCGTAGGACATGCGCTGCGGGCCGATCACGCCCAGCGTGCCCACCACCTGGCCGTCCACCTCGTAGGGCGCTGTGACCACCGAGAGGTCTTCATAGGGCACGACCTGGCTTTCGCCGCCGATGTAGATGCGCACGCCGTCGGCCTGGGCCGACACGTCGAGCAGGCGGATCAGCTGGGTCTTCTGTTCGAACAGGTCGAACATGCGGCGCAGGTTGCCCATGTCGCTGGAAAACTCGCTGACCGACAGCAGGTTGCGCTCGCCCGACACCACCACCTCGTCCTGTGCCTCGCTGGCTTCGGCCCCGATGTCGACAGCGGCCTTCATGAGGTCGGCGATCTCGCCGCGCAGCGCATCGACCTCGGTCTTGAGCCGCTCGCGCACCGCTTCCATGGTGAGACCCGAGTAATGGGCGTTGAGGAAATTGGCCGCCTCGAGCAGTTGCGACTGCGTGAAGTTGACCTGGGTGTGGATGATGCGGTTCTGCACGTCGCCCTCGGGCGAGACGATGATCACCAGCACCCGGCGATCGGACAGGCTGAGGAACTCGATGTGGCGGAACACCGAGGCGCGGCGCGGCGCCATGACCACGCCCACGAACTGCGACAGGTTGGACAGCATCTGCGCGGCGTTGCTGATCACGCGGTGCGGCTGGCCGCCTTCGAGGCCCGGTGCCGTCATCTCGCTGACCGGCGACAGTCCCTCGCGCCGCACCGTGAGCATGGTGTCGACAAACAGGCGGTACCCGCGCGCGGTGGGAATGCGTCCGGCCGAGGTGTGCGGGCTGGCGATCAGCCCGAGTTCCTCAAGGTCGCTCATCACGTTGCGGATCGTCGCGGGTGACAGCTCCATGCCCGCCGCCTTGGCCAGGGTACGCGAACCCACGGGCTGGCCGTCGGCGATGTATCGCTCGACGAGGGCTTTGAGCAGCAGCTTGGCGCGGTCATCCAACATGGCTTCATTCTAAGGAAGGACAGCCTGTGCACACCGCTTTGCAGCAAGGGTTTTGTGGCAAACCACCACAAAGAAGCTGTGTTGTAATTTCCGCATGAGCCTGCCCCCCGACACCCGGTCCGCGCCCTCCCGATGGGACCGGCCCCTGCGTTTTTCGCATGTCGCCATCGTGGGCAAGTACCACGCACCCGGGGCGCGCAACGCGGTGGACGAGATCGCGAACTTCCTGCACGGCGAAGGCTGCGACGTGTCGCTGGAGAAGGAGACCGCCGCCAACACCGGCCTGCTGCAGTACCCCGCGCTGGACGTGCCGGCCATGGGCAAGGCCTGCGACCTCGCGCTGGTGGTCGGTGGCGACGGCACCATGCTCGGCATTGGCCGCCAGCTGGCGCGCTACGGCGTGCCGCTGGTGGGCATCAACCAGGGACGCCTGGGCTTCATCACCGACATCCCTTTCGACAGCTACCGCGAGAAGCTGCGCCCCATCCTGCGTGGAGCCTACGAAGAGGATGCGCGCGCCCTGATGGCGGCCACGGTCTGGCGCGACGGGCGCTGCGTGTTCGAGGCCACGGCGCTCAACGACGTGGTGGTCAACCGGGGCGGCGTGGCCAGCATGATCGAGCTGCGGGTCGAAGTCGATGGCCATTTCGTGGCCAACCAGCGCGCCGACGGCCTGATCATTGCTTCACCCACCGGATCCACCGCCTATGCCCTGTCGGCTGGCGGCCCGCTGCTGCACCCGGGCATCGGCGGCTGGGTGATGGTGCCGATCGCGCCCCACACGCTGTCCAACCGGCCGGTGGTGATCCCCGCGCACAGCGAGATCGCGGTCGAGATCGTCTCGGGCCGCGACGCCAGCGCCAATTTCGACATGCAGTCGCTCACCAGCCTGCTGCACGGTGACCGCATCGTCGTGCGCCGCTCCGAACATGCCCTGCGCCTGCTGCACCCGGTGGGCTGGAGCTACTTCGACACGCTGCGCAAGAAACTGCACTGGAACGAAGGGGCCTGAAAGCCCGGTCAGAATACGGCCTGTCCCCTCCCCACCCGCAGCAACGCCCACATCCATGAGCCTCAGACGCATCGTCTTGCGCGACTTCGTCATCGTGCAGTCCCTGGACCTGGAACTCGACCAGGGGTTCGGCGTGCTCACCGGCGAGACCGGCGCCGGCAAGTCCATCCTGATCGACGCACTGCAGCTTGCGCTCGGTGCCCGGGCCGAAAGTGGCGTGGTGCGCGAAGGTGCGGCGCGCTGCGACATCGCGGCCGAATTCGATGCCCCCACCTCGCTCGCGCCCTGGCTGGAAGAGCAGGGATTCCCGGTGGAAGACGGCCTGCTGCTGCGCCGCACCGTGGACACCGACGGCCGCAGCCGCGCCTGGATCAACGGCAGTGCGGCCACGGTGGCGCAACTCAAGGCGTTGGCCGACGGCCTGGTCGACATCCACGGGCAGCACGCCTGGCAGAGCCTCACGCGCGCCGACGCGGTGCGCGACCTGCTCGACGCCTACGCCGGCATCGACACCGCGCCCGCCACGCAGGCCTGGGCCCAGTGGCGCCAGCGGCGCAAGGCGCTCGATGCGGCCACCGAGAAACAGAACACGCTGCAGCAGGAAAGCGAGCGCCTGTCGTGGCAGATCGCCGAGCTCGACAAGCTCGCACCCCAGCCCGGCGAGTGGGAAGAACTCAACGCCCAGCACGGCCGGCTCGCCAATGCACAGTCGCTGCTGGACGCGGCGCAACTCGCCGCGACCGCACTCGACGAGGACGAGGCCAACGCGGCCACGCTGATCCACCGGGCGCTCGCGGCGTTGCAGGCCCAGGCGCACATCGAGCCGCAGTTCGGCAGCGCCATCGAGGCCCTCGAAGCCGCGCTGGCCCAGGTGCAGGACACCGTGCACAGCCTGCACCAGTACGCCCGCCACACCGACCAGGACCCGGCCAGCCTGGAAGCGCTGGACCAACGCCTCTCCCTCTGGGTGTCGCTGGCACGGCGCTACCGCCGCACGCCCGAGGAGCTGGCCGAGGTGCATGCGCAATGGAAGGCCGAACTGGCGCAGGTCGACCAGGCGCTGGACCTCGACGCCCTGCAGCGGGCCGAACGCGCCGACTGGAAGACCTTCACCACCGCGCTGCAGGTCATCACCAAGGAACGCCAGAAAGCCGCACCGAAACTCTCCAAAGCGGTCACCACCACCATGCAGACGCTCGGCATGCAGGGCGGTGTGTTCGAGGTGGCCCTGCTGCGCCTGGAAGAACCCCAGGCACACGGTGCGGAGCAGGTCGAGTTCCGCGTGGCGGGCCACGCCGGCACCACACCCAAACCGGTCGGCAAGGTCGCCTCCGGTGGTGAGCTCTCGCGCATTGCGCTGGCCATTTCCGTCGTCACCAGCCGCCTGGGCCAGGCGCCCACGCTGATCTTCGACGAAGTCGACTCGGGCATCGGCGGCGCGGTGGCGCACACAGTGGGGCAGTTGCTGCGCCAGCTCGGCAGGGACCGCCAGGTGCTGGCCGTGACCCACCTGCCCCAGGTCGCCGCGTGCGCCGACCACCACCTGCTGGTGAGCAAGCAGGCCGTGGGCCGGCAGACGCTGAGCACCGTCGAACCAATCGCCGAGGACGCCCGCGTGCGCGAACTCGCGCGCATGCTCGGTGGCGGCGAGCAGTCCGAGATCTCGCTGGCCCACGCCCGCGAGATGCTGGCCGCCTGAGCGTTCGCCCACTGCTACCCATGATCACCGACACACCCATCCACCTGGTCCTGATCACCGGCATGTCCGGCTCGGGCAAATCGGTGGCGCTCACCGCGCTCGAAGACGTGGGCTTCTACTGCGTCGACAACCTCCCGCCCGAACTGCTCGAGTCCTTCATCGAACTGGAGCAGAGCCACCAGGCACCCAGGGTGGCCATCGCGATGGACGTGCGCAGTGCCGCTTCCCTGCCCGGCCTGCCCCGGCGCCTGGCGCAACTGCAGCAGCACGCCAGCCGACCGGTCCACCTCACCACGGTGTTTCTCGACGCCACCACCGAAACCCTGGTGCGCCGTTTTTCCGAAACGCGCCGCCTGCACCCGCTCTCGCTCAAGCAGGCGCACGACCAGCACCGGGCGCTGACCGACGCGATCGAGCACGAGCGCGAGCTGCTGGCCGAACTGCGCGAACAGGCGCTGGTGCTGGACACCAGCCTGATCCGCCCCACGCGCCTGCGCAGCCAGATCAAGGATCTGCTGGGCGCCACACAGGCGCCGCTCACGCTGGTGTTCGAGTCCTTTGCCTTCAAGCGCGGCATCCCCATGGACGCG
The DNA here is from genome assembly GCA_003599455.1 of Comamonadaceae bacterium. Classification (GTDB taxonomy): domain Bacteria; phylum Pseudomonadota; class Gammaproteobacteria; order Burkholderiales; family Burkholderiaceae_C; genus Hydrogenophaga. The sequence continues at coordinate 26,204 of QZKF01000035.1, read as the reverse complement.
GACTTCGTGTTCGACGTGCGCATGCTGCCCAACCCGCACTACGAGCCCGAGCTCAAAGCCCTGAGCGGGCTGGACGCACCCGTGGCGGCCTACCTTGCGGCCCAGCCCGAGGTGGTGCAGATGGAGCAACAGATCACCGGCTTCCTGGGCCACTGGCTGCCTTTGATGCTGCGCGACCACCGCAGCTACGTCACGGTGGCGATCGGCTGCACCGGTGGTCAGCACCGGTCGGTGTATCTGGTGGAGCGGCTGGCGAGCGCCTTTGCCGCGGAGTGGTCCACGCGCGTGCGACACCGCGAGGACGACAACTGGCCAGGGCCGGCCAGCCAGGCAGCCGAACTGAACTAGGGTCTGCTCGCCCTAGTCTGGCAGCGCCAGCAGCAGCTGCCGCACGGGCGCCGGCAGGCCATGCTCGGCCAGGGCCGAAGCGCTCACCCATTGCCCGGGCGGCAAACCGTTCATGCCCGCCTCCACCGTCAGCAGCAGCGGATGCAGGCGCAGCTCGCGGTGCGTGAGGCTGTGGGCCACCGGTTCGAGTGCCTGCACGCGTGAGCGCGCCGGTGCAGGCAGCGCAGCCAACAGCGCCGGCTCATCGGCGAACACGGGGGGGCAATACAGCCCGGCCCAGATGCCGCTCTCGGGCCGACGCTCCAGCCAGAAACGATGCGGCCCATCACCCGTGGACGCGCGGACCAGCAACAGCCACCAGCTCTCGAAGCGCCGCTGCAGCCGGCGGGTCTTGACGGGGTAGCGCTGCACCTGGTCCGCGCCGTGCGCATGGCACACCGACTGCACCGGGCAGCGCGCGCACAGCGGCCTGGCGCGCAGGCAGACCGTGGCGCCGAGGTCCATCAGGCCCTGGGTGTAGGCCGTCATGTCGTCCGGCGTCGGCGCGGGCGGCAGCAGGGCCTGGGCCAGCGACCAGAGTTCGCGCTGCGGCTTCGTCTGCGCCAGATCGCCATCGAACGCCAGCAGACGCGCCAGCACGCGCCGCACGTTGCCATCGAGGATGGAGATGCGCTCGCCGTGGCAGAACGCCGCGATCGCCGCGGCGGTGGAGGCGCCAATGCCCGGCAGGGTCTGCAAGCGTTCGGCCGTGGCGGGAAACGCACCGCCGTGGTCGTTCATCACCGCCTGCGCGCAGCGGTGCAGGTTGCGCGCCCGGCTGTAGTAGCCCAGGCCGCTCCACAGCGCCATCACCTCGTCCGCCGGCGCGTTCGCCAGACTGGCCACATCAGGGAAACGCTCAAGGAAACGGGGGTAGTAGGACAGCACGGTGCTGACCTGGGTCTGCTGCAGCATCACCTCGGACAGCCACACACGGTACGGGTCGCGCGTGTGCTGCCACGGCAGACCGCTGCGGCCCGCGTGGCGCTGCCACTGGATGAGCAGGGGTGCGAAGGAGGCGGGCACGGCCCGCCCGCCTGTGTCCGGCGACGGAACCCCGCGGCTCATGCAGCGAGGGCTTCGTCGGGCTGTTCTTCTTCGGGGGCGGCCAGCAGGTGGTCGGTCAACTCGGCCAGCTTGGCGTCGAGCAGGTTGAGCTCGGCCTGGTGCGACTGCAGTTCGCGGATGCGCTCGTCGAGCCCACCGGCGGCCTGCTGGATGCGCGACACCGCCTCGATGCGGCGGCTGAAGTTGCGGCGGCGCTCGCGCAACTGAGCGTCGAGCTGGGCGGCGGCGGACTTGTTCCAGAGCTCCACCTCGTTGACCGCGGTGTCGTACACCACGCGCAGCCGGCTCATGAGGGCGCGCGCCAGGCGCTCGGCAAACTCGGGCTGGGCCAGCCGCAGTGCATTGCCCAGGCTCAGGTACTGCAGGTGGCTCTTCTCGATCAGGTCGAGGTCCTTCACGTACTGCCCCAGGCGCGGCGGCGTGGGCGCCTGCAGCGAGAAGCCGTACTCGGCGTTGAGGTTCTTGAAGCTGCCTTCCAGCATCGACTGGATGTCACCCGCCATGCGATCGGCCTTGACCAGGTCGGAGCGCAGGCGGTCGAAGGTGTGGTCGTAGGCGCGGCGCACACCCAGCTTGATGCCGGGCTGCTTGAGCGCCTTGCCCAGCGTGGCCACCTCGGTCTTGAGGTGGGTGGAGCTGAGCATGGCGAACAGGTCTTTCAGCAGGCGCAGGTGCACCGAGCGCACGGCCTGGATCTTGGCGCCGCTGGCATCGAAGTCGGCCTGCTCCTGTTCGATGCGCAGGCGCATCTGCTTGATCACACCGGTGTTCTTGCCGCGCAGGCCTTCGAGCTCCTGGATCTGCTCCACCAGATCGCGCGCACGCGTGTGCACCATGCGGCCGGTCTCCGAGCGCAGCGACTGGATGCCATTGGCCACGGCCGCGCCGAGGATCTTGCGGCGCTGGCCGAGCAGGTCCACGCCGAGCGCGGTCTCCAGTTCCATCAGGTTGCTGGCCTCCAGCAATTTCTTGTCGCGGTGGACCTTGGCCAGCAGGCCTTTCTGCGCCGACACGGCCAGCACCTGGCGCGGCGAGAGGCCCAGGATGTCGGCCGAGTCGGTGCGCTGCGAGGCAATCTGCAACTGCACCTGCTCGGGCGAGCTCAGCGCGTCCCACATGGTGTCGATCTTGTTGAGCACCACCAGGCGCGACTCGCGGCCCTCGCCCAGCACCGAGAGGTGCTGGCGCCAGATCGTGAGGTCGGACTTGGTCACGCCGGTGTCGGCGGCGAGGATGAACACCACCGCATGCGCCTGCGGCAGCAGGCTCACGGTGAGCTCGGGCTCGGCGCCGATCGCGTTGAGCCCCGGGGTGTCGAGGATCACCAGGCCTTGCTTGAGCAGCGGGTGTGCCATGTTGATCAGGGCATGGCGCCACTTGGGCACCTCGATCAGGCCGTCCGCGCCGGGCAGCGGGTTGTCTTCGGGCACCTCGTCGTGCCAGAAGCCCAGCGCTGCGGCCTCGGCCTGCGTCACGCGGCGCACCTCGGCCACCTTCTCGATCGCGCGCGCGAGTTGCTTGGGGTTGTTCACGTCGAGGTCGACGCGCTCCCACTTGTCCGGGGCGTTGCGCCAGTCCAGCAGCGACTGCGGCTGCAGGCGCGTCTCGATCGGCAACAACCGCAGGCAGGGCGGCACTTCCGCGTCGTAGCCCAGTTCGGTTGGGCACATGGTGGTGCGGCCCGCGCTCGCCGGCATGATGCGGCGGCCATAGCCGGCGAAGAAGACGGCGTTGATCAGCTCGGACTTGCCGCGCGAGAACTCGGCCACGAAGGCCACCATGATCTTGTCGTTCTTGACCTGGGCGTGCAGCTGGTCCAGGCGCTCGCGCACACCCGACTCCATCAGGTCGTGGTCGGTCAGCCATTCGGACAGGAGCTTCAGGCGCAAGGCAAACTGCTTGCGCCACACACCGTGCTGATCAAATTCCTGATTGAAGCTCATGGCCTTGATTCTCTGTCAATCGGCCAATATAGCATCGGCACACCGGAGAAAGCTGGCCGGTCCGGGAGCCCGACAGCCGGCCACAGAGGCGCCCGACGCACTCTGTTGGCGCATCATTTTTTCTGACATGCCGGGCACAGGAATGTGGACCGCTGGCCTTGCCTGATCGCCTGGATCGGCGTTCCACACACCCGGCAAGGCAGTCCCTCGCGGCCGTAGACCATGGCATCGAGCTGGAAGTAGCCGCTCTGCCCTTCGGCGCTGGAGAAATCGCGCAGCGTGCTGCCGCCCAGCGCCACCGCCCGCTGCAAGACCTGCACGATCGCCGCGTGCAGCCGCGCCGCGCGGGGCTTGCTCAGGCGGTCGGCGCGCAGCGTGGGGCGGATGCCCGACATGAACAGCGCCTCGGACGCGTAAATATTGCCCACGCCCACGACGATGTCGCCCGCCAGCAGCACCTGCTTGATGGCCGAGCGGCGCAGTTGCAGCGCGCGGTGGAACGAGAGGGGATCGAAGCCGGCCTCGAGCGGCTCCACACCCAGGCCGCCCAGCAGCTTGAGCGCGCGCGCATCGTCCAGCGAGGAGGCGTACACCACCGCACCGAAGCGCCGCGGGTCGTGCAGCCGCAGCATGCCCTGGCTGGTCTGCAGCTCGAAATGGTCGTGTACCCCGCGCGGCGGCAGGCTGGTGGCGAACTGCAGGCTGCCCGACATGCCGAGGTGCACCAGCAGCAGGCCCTCGTCCAGGTGCACCAGCAGGTACTTGCCGCGCCGCGCCACCGATCGCACCTGGCGCCCCGCCAGCTCGGCCGGGTCGCAACCCAGGGGCCAGCGCAAGGGCTTTCCGAGTTGCAGCGCACGCACTTGTGCGCCCGCAATGCGGTCGGCAAAGCTGCGGCGCGTCACTTCAACTTCGGGCAGTTCGGGCATGTGTGGAATGAATTGGGGAAGAGCCGGAACGCCGGTGCGGTCTTCGGATCACACATCAACGTGCCCTGAAACCCTTCCATTATCATGACCCGATGAATACCCTGCACCGCACCGCGACCCTGGTTCTGATGGGCCTGGCCTTCGCCGCCGCCGCGCAGACCCCCGCTTCGACGGCCCCGGCCGCGGCGACCCCCGCCACCGAAGAATCGGTCACCAATTCGGCCCTGAACGCGCCGCTGTTCTACCAGCTGCTGCTGGGCGAGATCAACGTGCGCGCGGGGGAGCCCGGCACCGGCTACTCGCTGATCCTGGACGCGGCCCGCAAGCAGAAGGACCCGGAGCTCTACCGCCGCGCGGTCGATGTCGCGCTGCAGGCCCGCTCGGGAGAGGCCGCGCTGACCGCGGCGCGCGCCTGGTCGCAGGAACTGCCCGGCAGCCAGGAAGCCAACCGCTTCGTGCTGCAGATCCTGCTGGCCCTGAACCGCGTGGCCGAGACCGGCCCGGTGCTGCAGTCCATCCTGCAGGCCAGCAGCGTGACCGACCGCAACGACACCATCAACGCCATTCCCCAGACCTATGGGCGCGTCACCGACAAGGCCCTGGCCGCCTCCGTGGTGCGCGAAGCGCTGGCACCTTCGCTCAAGCAACCGTTCCATGCCGCGGCGGCCTGGACCACCGTGGGCCGCATGGAACTGGCCCAGGACCAGTTGCCCCAGGCCCTGGCCTCGGCGCGCGAGGGGCACGTCATCGACCCCGCCTCGCCCTACCCCGCCCTGCTCGCACTGGAACTGATGGAGCGCGGACAGGGCGACGCCGAAACCCTGGTGCGCCAACAGCTGCAGGCCAGCCACAGCGCCACGGCGGGTGACAGCGCGGTCGCCCTGGCGTATGCGCGCATCCTGCTGGATCTGCAACGCGACAACGAAGCACGGGCCCAACTCCAGACCCTCACCACGCGCCAGCCGGAACAGGCCGAGCCCTGGCTGTTGCTGGCTTCGCTGCAGGTGCAGGACAACACCTTGCCCGCGGCCACGGCCTCGTTGCAGAAATACATGGTGCTGGCACGGCAGGCGGGCGACGAGCGCTCGGCCCGGGGCCTCACGCAGGCCTATCTGCTGATGGCCCAGATCGCGGAAAAGCAGAAGGACTTTGCCGGCGCCAGCGCCTGGCTGGACCGCATCGAGAACGCGGAAGACATCATGGCCGCACAGATGCGGCGCGCCTCGCTGCTGGCCCGCCAGGGGCAGATGCCGCAGGCCCGTGCCCTGCTGCGCAACCAGCCCGAGCGCCGCCCCGAAGACGCGCGCCTCAAGCTGGTGGCCGAAGCCCAGCTGCTGCGGGACTTCAAGGCCTGGCAGCAGTCCTACGAGGTCTACAGCGAGGCCGCCGCCCGGTTCCCGACCGACACCGACCTGATCTACGACCAGGCCATGATGGCGGAGAAAGCGGGCAAGCTGGCCGACATGGAAAAGCTGCTGCGCCAGCTCATCGCCGCCAAGCCCGACCACCACCACGCCTACAACGCGCTGGGCTATTCGCTGGCCGAGCGCAACATGCGCTTGCCCGAAGCGAAACAGCTGATTGAAAAGGCGGTCGCCCTCGCGCCGGGAGACGCGTACATCCAGGACAGCCTGGGCTGGGTGGAGTTCCGCATGGGCAACACCGTGCGGGCACTCGAAATCCTTCAGGCTGCCTATGGCAAGCGCCCCGATCCCGAGATCGCGGCCCACCTGGGCGAGGTGCTCTGGGTGCGGGGCCAGCGCGAGCAGGCCCTGAAGATCTGGCGCGAAGGCCTGCTGCTCTCGTCCGACAACGAGACCCTGCAGGGCACCCTGAAGCGCCTGCAAGTCAAGCCATGAAGGTGCAAGCCCGCGGCCAGGCCTGGGCCGCCGCGATGCTGTCGGCCGCGCTGCTGTCGGCCTGCGCCACGCCCCGGCCTGTCGCCCTGCCAGGCGAGGCGGTCTGGAGCGGCCGCCTGGCCCTGCAGGTCGACAGCGCGCCTCCACAATCGTTTTCCGCGGGCTTCGACCTGCGCGGCGCCCCCGCCGCGGGCGAGCTGCAACTGGTGTCACCACTGGGCAACACCCTGGCCACCGTGGTCTGGACGCCCCAGAGCGCCGAGCTGCGCCAGGGCGGCCAGATCACCCGGCGCGGCAGCCTGGACGAGCTCACCACCGAGCTCAGCGGCACCGCCGTGCCCGTGACCGCGCTGTTCGGCTGGCTGCGCGGCGAGCAGGGCGAGGTGCCCGGCTGGCAGGCCGATCTGACGCGCCAGGCGCAGGGGCGCATCACGGCGCGGCGTTCGGCCCCCCTGCCCACGGCCGAATTGCGCGTCGTGTTCCAGCCATGACCCGGGACGCACCTCTGCGGCGCCTGCTGGACGTGCCGGCCCCCGCCAAGCTCAACCTGTTCCTGCACATCACCGGGCGCCGCGCCGACGGCTACCACCTGCTGCAGTCGGTCTTCATGCTGATCGACTGGTGCGACCACCTGCACTTCGAGCTGCGGACCGATGGCGCCATCGGCCGCGAAGACCTCACGCCCGGCCATCTGCCGGCCGAAGACCTGACGGTGCGCGCTGCCCGGGCGCTGCAACAGGCCACCGGCTGCCGGCTGGGCGTGCACATCGGGCTGGAAAAGCGCCTGCCCGCAGAAGCTGGCATGGGCGGTGGCTCATCGGACGCGGCCACCACCCTGCTGGCGCTCAACCGCCTCTGGGGCCTGGGGTTGAAACGCGCCCAACTGGCGGCGATCGGCCTGCAACTCGGTGCCGACGTGCCGTTTTTCATCGGCGGGCGCAACGCCTGGGTCGAGGGTGTGGGCGAGCGGCTCACCGCCGTGTCCTTGCCGGCGGCGCGTTTCGTGGTCGCCAAACCCGCTGGCGGGGCGTCCACACAACGCATCTTCGGCTCGCCGGAGCTCAAACGCGACACGAAAACTGCTACAATCCAAGGCTTTGCTGCAAACGACTCGCGTGAAGATGCGCTGCTCGATCTCCAGAAGATTCTGGACCTCGGACACAACGACCTTCAGCCCGTGGCGCAGGCGCTGTGCCCCGAAGTGGGGCTTTGCATTCAATGGCTCCAGGGCCAGGGTTTGCAAGGGCGCATGACCGGATCGGGAACCGCGGTGTTTGCACATCTGCCGCAGACAACGAGCCTGACGGGCGCCTCTGGCGACTGGACGGTCCGTGAATGCAGCAACATGGATGTCCATCCATTGCTCGACTGGTGCACCGATTAGAATCGGCAGCGCACAGCCCGGGCAGTGGTTGTGCAACCTGCGACATTTTTGGGTGGGTTGTTCGACTTCACGTTGCACAACCGACCTGCGTAGGGGAGTCGCCAAGTTGGTAAAGGCACTGGATTTTGATTCCAGCATGCGAGGGTTCGAGTCCTTCCTCCCCTGCCACCCTGTTCAACCACAACACGTACCGGAACGGCCACCCGCGGATGGCCCTTTTTTGACGGCGTTCCCTCGGGGCCGTCGTTCAAACCGCTGGGAACACCATGCAAGTTCAGCCCCCGGATTTCATGATCTTCACCGGCAATGCCAACCCGGTGCTGGCCTCCGAGATCGCCCAACACCTGGGCACCCAGCTCGGCGCGGCCAACGTGGGCCGGTTCTCGGACGGTGAAGTCACGGTCGAGATCACGCAGAACGTGCGCGCGCGCCACGTGTTCGTGATCCAGTCCACCTGCTCGCCGACCAACGAGAACCTGATGGAACTGCTCATCATGGTCGACGCGCTCAAGCGCGCCTCGGCCGAGCGCATTTCCGCGGTGATTCCGTATTTCGGCTATGCCCGCCAGGACCGTCGCCCGCGCTCGAGCCGCGTGCCGATCTCGGCCAAGGTGGTCGCCAACATGCTGCAGACGGTCGGTGTGAACCGCGTGCTGACCATGGACCTGCACGCCGACCAGATCCAGGGCTTCTTCGACATCCCGGTCGACAACATCTACGCCTCGCCGGTGCTGCTGGGCGACCTGCGCCAGAAGAACTACCCCGACGTGCTGATCGTCTCGCCCGACGTGGGTGGCGTGGTGCGCGCCCGCGCCCTGGCCAAGCAGCTCAACTGCGACATGGCCATCATCGACAAACGGCGCCCGAAAGCGAACGTGTCCGAAGTGATGCACGTGATCGGCGACATCGACGGCCGCAACTGCGTGATCATGGACGACATGATCGACACCGCCGGCACGCTGGTCAAAGCCGCCGAGGTGCTCAAGGAACGCGGCGCCAAAAACGTGTATGCGTATTGCACGCACCCGATCTTCTCGGGTCCGGCGATCGAACGCATCGCCAAGGGCAGCGCCCTGGACGAGGTGGTGGTGACGAACACCATTCCCCTGTCGCAGGCCGCGCAGGCCTGTTCCAAGATTCGCCAGCTCTCCGTGGCGCCGCTGATGGCCGAGACCATTGCGCGCATCGCCTCGGGTGAGTCGGTCATGAGTTTGTTTGCCGACCAGGACAACCTCTTCTAAGAGGACCTGCAGGCAGCAAGAAGCGGGCGGCCTCCATGGTGGGGGTCGCTCTTTTGAAACAGAGGCGTTCTGGTCGCGGAACCCCTCCATTGGAGAATGTCATGCAATTTGTCGCTTTTGAGCGCGCCAAGCAGGGTACGGGTGCGAGCCGCCGTCTCCGCAACACCGGCCGCACGCCCGGTATCGTCTTTGGTGGCGTCACGCCCGCCGCCACGATCGAACTCGATCACAACGCGCTGTGGCATGCGCTGAAGAAGGAAACCTTCCACTCGTCGATCCTCGACATGGAAGTGGCCGGCAAGGTCCAGAAAGTGCTGCTGCGCGATGTGCAGTACCACCCGTACAAGCCGCTCGTGCTGCACGTGGACTTCCAGCGCGTGGACGACAAGACCCGCCTGCACAAGAAGGTGCCGCTGCACTTCATCAACGAAGAAAACGCGCCTGCGGTCAAGACCGACAAGTGCGTGATCAACCACGTGATGACCGAGATCGAGATCGAGTGCCTGGCCACCCAGCTGCCCGAGAACATCACCGTCGACCTGGGCGAAGTCGTCAAGGGCGGCACCGTGCACACCGGTGACATCAAGCTGCCCAAGGGCATCAAGCTCGTGATGCACGGCCGCAAGAACCTGACCATCGCCACCGTGGTGGAGCCGGTCGAAGAAGTGGTGGCCGCTCCCGTGGTCGCCGCCGCCGACGACAAGAAGGCCGCTGCCAAGGGCAAGGGCAAGAAGTAATTCGATCCCCTGCTGTCAAAAAGGCCCGCTTCGGCGGGCCTTTTTGTTTTCCGCCTCGATAATTCCCACCCATGATCAAGCTCATCGCCGGCCTGGGCAACCCGGGACCGGAATACGAACACACGCGCCACAACGCCGGCTTCTGGTGGGTGGACGAGGCCGCGCGCCTGCTCAAGGCGCCCCTGCAGATGGAGCGCGGCCACTTCGGCCTGGTGGCGCGCGCCAGCGTGGCGGGCCAGAGCGTCTGGCTGGTGGAGCCACAGACCTTCATGAACCTCTCGGGCAAGTCGGTGGCCTCGGTGGCGCGCTTCTTCAAGATCGCGCCCGAAGAGGTGCTGGTGGTGCACGACGAGCTCGACCTGCCGCCCGGCGAGGTCAAACTCAAGAAGGGTGGCGGGCACGCGGGCCACAACGGCCTGCGCGACATCCATGCCCAGCTCGGCAGCGCCGATTACTGGCGCCTGCGCGTGGGCATCGGCCACCCGGGCAACAAGAACGAGGTGGCGAACTGGGTGCTGAAGAAGCCCTCACCCGACGACCGCATCGCGATCGCCCAGGCGCTGGACCGCTGCCTCAAGGCCCTGCCGCACCTGATCGCGGGCGAGATGGACAAGGCCACGGCGCTGATCCACACCAGCAAGCCGCCGCGGCCCAAGCCACCGCGCCCGGCGGCACCACCGGCTCAGGCCGATGACGCGGCAGGGGGCGGGATGTCACCGGCTGCCGACAAGGGCTGACCGGCCTTCTGCAGGCGCTGGTACTTCTGCCACAGCGTCTCGCGCGACTCGATGTGATCCGGGTTGATCGGAATGCAGCTCACCGGGCAGACCTGCACGCACTGCGGCTCGTCGAAATGCCCCACGCACTCGGTGCAGCGCGCCGGGTCGATCTCGTAGATCTCCTCGCCCATGTAGATGGCCTGGTTCGGGCACTCGGGTTCGCACACATCGCAGTTGATGCATTCGTCGGTGATCAGCAGGGCCATGGCGGGTGCTCCTAAGCCTGCAGCGGCCTGGGCTCGAGACGCGCGGCCACAGCGGCACTCACCATCTGCGACACGTCGCCGCCCAGTTGCGCAATCTCGCGCACCAGCGTGCTGGAGATGCACTGCAACTCGGCCTGCGGCAGCAGGAACACGGTCTCCACCGCCGGGTTGAGCTTGCGGTTCATCGCCGCCATCTGGGCTTCGTAGTCGAAGTCGGTGAGGTTGCGGATGCCGCGCACCACGGCGCAGGCGCCCTGCTGGCGGCAGAAATCCATGATGAGGCCGTCGAACGGCAGCACGCGCACCCGCCCGGGCATGCGCGCTGCGGCCTCGGCCGCCATGTCCAGTCGGTCCTGCAGCGCGAAGCGCGTCTTCTTGTGGTGCGCGATCGCCACCGCGATGACCACCTCGTCGAACAGCAGCGCGGCGCGGCGCGCCACGTCTTCGTGGCCCAGGGTGAGCGGATCGAAGGTGCCGCTGTAGACCGCCACGCGGGCCTGGTCGGCGGATGATGCAAGGGCTGAACTCATGCCGAAGATTATGCGCGAGGGCCTTCGCGCGGCAGCTCACTGCGCCGGCAATGGCCGCAACAGGTGAAAGGCCACCGCGCCGGCCTTGCCCTGGCGGTGCAACTGCAGGCCGAGCCGGGCCAGTTCGTCGTCCGCCCAGACCCGCGGCGCTTCGAGGTAGATGAGGCCATCCGCACGCACCGCCTGGCGGGCGGCGGCCAGCGCGGCCAGCAGCAGCGCATCGTTCTCACCCTCGGCGAACGGTGGGTCGAGGAACACCACGTCCAGCCCCTGGCCGGCGCGCTGGCGCAGCGCGGCCACGCCGTCACCGCGCTCCACGCGCACGCCCGAGGCCTTGAGCTGGGTGGTGATGCGGCCCAGGTTGGCCAGCAGCGCGCTGTCCTGCTCGACCAGCACCACCTCGACCGCGCCGCGCGACGCCGCCTCCAGCCCCAGCGCACCGGTGCCGGCGAAAGCGTCCAGGCAGCGCCAGCCGCTCAGGTCCTGCCCCAGCCAGTTGAAGAGGGTTTCGCGCACGCGCGACGGCGTGGGGCGCAAGCCCGGGCGGTCGGCCACGGGCAGCCGGGTGCGCTTCCACTGGCCGCCGATGATGCGGACTTCGTGGGGAGCGTTCGCGGCGGCGCGTGTGGCTTGGGAGACAGGCTTCTTCATGGCAGCGAGCTTACGCGACGCATGCGACAAGCCTAGGGCTGGGCGCCCACCACCACGGTGACCAGGCGATCCGGCTGCACCGCACGCGCGAAGGCGCGGCGGATGTCGCTCACGCTCACGCGCTCGACCTGCTGTGTCCAGGTGTCGAGGTAGTCCAGCGGCAGCCCGTTCCAGGCGATGCTGGCCACGTTGTCGAGCAGCTTGCGGTTGCTGTCGATGCGCAGCGCGAAGCCGTTGACCAGAAACTCCCTGGCCGCCTGCAGCTCGGCCTCGGTCGGGCCTTCGTCGACGAAGCGGCGCACCACCTCGCGCGCCACGCCCACGGCCTGCGCCGCCTGGTCGGGCCGCGTCGTCAGGCCGATCTGGAACGCGCCTGCGTGGCGGCCGGGCGAGAAATAGCTGTACACGCTGTAGCTCAGGCCGCGCTTCTCGCGCACCTCGGTCGTCAGGCGCGAGACAAAACCACCGCCGCCCAGGATGTAGTTGCCCACGAACAGCGGAAAGAAATCGGGGTCGTCGCGCGCGATGCCGGGCTGGCCCATCAGCACCTGCGCCTGCGCGGCCGCAAACGGCAGGCGCTCGTCCACCGCACGCACCAGCGGCTGCACCGCGGGCACCTCGGGCAAGGCGGTGCAGTCGTTGGACTGCACCGCGGCCATCAACTGGTCCACGATGCGCCCGGCGCGGGCGCGGTCGATCGCGCCGACCAGCGTCACCTGGGCGCGGCAGGCCGCCACATGGCGGCGGAAGAAAGCGCGCATGTCGGCCACGCCGATGGCGTTGAAGCTCGCGGCGTTGGCCTGGAAACCGTAGGGATGCGAGCCGTACACGGCGCGCGCGAAGCTGCGGCTGGCCAGGGTACCCGGGCGGTTCTCGGCTTCCTTGAGCGAGGCGAGCAGGCGTTCGCGGTCGCGCTGCCACACGCGCTCGGGCCAGGCCGGCGCCGCGAGCTGGCGCGCGGCCAGCGCCACGGCACGGTCGAGCAGGTCGGGCTCGGTGAGGCTGCGCAGCGAGACGCTGAAACGGTCGGCGCTGGCCTGGGCGCCGAACTGCGCGCCCAGATCCACCCAGGCCTCGCTGAGCTGGTTTTCATCGAGCGCGGGCAAGCCCGGCTGCGCCGCGACCCCGCCCGACAGCAGGCCGGCCGTGACGCTGGCCAGCCCCGCCTGCGCGGCGGGCTCGCGGCGGCTGCCGCCGTCGAAATCGATCTGCACGTCGAGCATGGGGATCGACGGGCTGGCCACGAGGTAGACCCGCGCACCGCTGGCGTGGGTCCAGTGCTCGATGGGAATGGCCGCCTGGGCGGGCGCCAGGACGGCCCAGACCGGCAGGGTCAGAAGAACGCGCAGGAACAGGTTTGGGCACATCGCAGGCAGGGTCATCGGGTGTTCGGTGTTGGCTTCAGTGGCGCGTCAGCGCGGGGCGCGGACCCACGGGCGCGGCCGGTGCCGCGTCACGGCGCGAGGCGTCGGGCACCAGCACGCCGGAGGTGAGCTGGTCCTCGACGAAGTAGCGCTGCGCAACGGATTGCACCTGCGCCGCGCTGACCGCGCGCAGCCGGGCCATGAGGCGGTCACCAGCGTTCAGGTCCATGCCGTTGATCCAGTAGCTGCCAAGCTCGCGCGCCTGGTTGAACACGGAGTCGAGCTTGTAGATCTCGCCCGCGGTCCACTGCGTCTTCACGCGCTGCAGCTCGGTCTCGCTGATGCCCTCGCGCGCAATGCGCTCCACCTCGGTCTTGAGCGCGGCCGAGGCCATCTCGGGCGTCACGCCGCGCGCGGGCACCGCGGTCAGCATGAACATCTGCGGCCCACGCCCCATGAGGCCGTACGACGCGCCGGCGCTGTCGGCGATGCGCTTGCCGCCCGCGCCCGTGCCCTGCACCAGCGCGCGGTCCAGGCGCGCGCCGCCGTAGCCGTCGAGCACGGCCGACAGCACCGCCAGCGCGAGCGCGTCGCGGTCGGTGTCGTTGTCCACCTCGGCACCGCGCCAGCGCGGCGCCTTGTAGGCCAGCGCCACCAGCGCCTGGTCGGCCACCGCGCGGTACTCGAGCCGGCGCGGGCCGGCCTGCGCCGGCTCCTCGCGCGGCTTGCGCGCCGGCACGGCACGCGCGGGGATCGCACCAAAGTGCTTTTCGGCCAGCGCGCGGGTCTGCTCCACGTCCACGTCGCCCGCGATCACCACCGCGGCATTGCCCGGGCTGTACCACTGCCGGAAGAAGGCGCGCGCGTCGTCGGGCGTCATGGCTTCGATGTCGCTCATCCAGCCGATGATGGGCCGGCGGTAGGGGCTGGCCTGGTAGACCATGGCATTGAGCGCCTCGAACATGCGCGCGCGCGGCGATTCTTCGGTGCGCTGGCGCCGCTCTTCCTTGATCACCTCGATCTCGCGCCGGAATTCCTCGTCGGCCCACTGGTTGCGCGCGAAGCGGTCGGCCTCGAGCCGCATCACCGCTTCAAGCTTGCTGGCCGGCACCTGCTGGTGGTAGGCCGTGGCGTCGCGGCTGGTGAAGGCGTTGTCGCGCCCACCCAGCGCGGCAATGCGGCGCGAGAACTCGCCGGGCTTGAGGTCGGGCGTGCCCTTGAACATCATGTGCTCAAGGGCGTGCGCCACGCCGCTGGTGCCGTCGACCTCGTCCATCGAGCCCACGCGCACCCAGACCATGTGCGCCACGGTGGGCGCGCGCCGGTCGGGCTGCACGATCAGCGTCATGCCGTTGGACAGGGTGAAGCTGCGGGCCAGCGGGGTCGCGCTCGCGGAGGCGTTGGCGGGTGGCGTGGAAGGGCTGGCGGGCGACTGGGCCAAGGCAGCGCCGCCCAGCATCGCCAGGGCCATCAGGAGCGCCGTGCGGCGCATGTCGGTCAATGGCAAAGGGCGTTTCATAGAATGCAATGGATTCTAGAGATTGAAAAATGTTCTCGTTCTTCCGCAAAAAAGCCCCCACACCACCCTCCCCCGCCCTGCCCACGGCCGTGCCGCCGCCCACGGCGGCGGTGCCTGCGCCGCCCCAGGCCCCCGCACGGCAGGGCTGGCTCGACAAGCTCAAGGCCGGCCTGCGCAAGACCGGCTCGGGCATCGCCATGGTGTTCACCGGCACGCAGATCGACGACGCGCTGTACGAGGAGCTCGAATCGGCCCTGCTGATGGCCGACACCGGCGTGAAGGCCACCACCCACCTGCTGGCCGACCTCAAGCGCCGCGTGAAAGAGAACAAGACCACCGACCCGGCCGCGGTCAAGGGCCTGCTGGCCGATGCCATTGCCGACCTGCTCGCGCCGCTGCAGAAGCCCCTGGTGATCGGCGAGCACAAGCCCACGGTGATCATGGTCGCGGGCGTCAACGGCGCGGGCAAGACCACCTCCATCGGCAAGCTCACGCGCCACCTGGCCGACGGCGGCGCCACCGTGCTGCTGGCCGCGGCCGACACCTTCCGCGCCGCCGCGCGCGAGCAGCTCGCGGTCTGGGCCGACCGCAACACGGTGGAGATCATCACCCAGCAGGGCGGCGACCCGGCTGCCGTGAGTTTCGACGCGGTGACCGCCGGCAAGGCGCGCGGCCGCGACGTGGTGCTGGTGGACACCGCCGGGCGCCTGCCCACACAGCTGCACCTGATGGAAGAGCTGCGCAAGATCAAGCGCGTGGTGCAGAAGGCGGATGCGAGCGCGCCGCACGAGGTGCTGCTGGTGATCGACGGCAACACCGGCCAGAACGCGCTCAACCAGGTCAAGGCCTTCGACGAGGCCTTGCAGCTCACCGGCCTGATCATCACCAAGCTCGACGGCACGGCCAAGGGTGGCGTGCTGTGCGCGATCGCGCGCGAGAAGCCGGTGCCGGTCTATTTCATCGGGGTGGGCGAACAGCTCGAAGACCTGGAGACCTTCGACGCGCGCGAGTTCGCGCAGGCGCTGCTGGCCTGAAGGCGCTGCCTAGTCTTCGGTGTAGTTGCGCCACTGCCCCATGGCGCTGCGCATGGTCAGCAGTTGCCGCTCGAAACGCGGGCAGGCCTCGCACATCGCCAGGTGCAGGCGCAGCGCCAGGCGCTCCGCCAGCGGCAGCGCGCGGTCTTCCCGGGCGATCAGCAGGGCACTGACTTCCTTGCAGGTGCGGCGAAAGGGGTAGACGGGTTTCATGGTGTTTTCGGGCGGGCAAACCAGTTGAGCTCCAGGCATTCCCGCAAGCGCAGGCGGGCCCGGTGCAGCTGGACGTAGAGGTTCGTCGGCGTGAGCGACAGTTCCTTACAGATCTCCTCGCTGGACAGCTCCAGCCACTCGCGCATCAGGAACAGGCGACCCTGCACCGCGGGCAGCTTGTCGGTGCAGGCCTCTAGCACGGCAAAGAACTGCCGGTGGCTCATGTCCTGTTCCGGGTTGCCCCATTCGGCCGGTTTTTCGGCGTAATGTCCATCGACCTTGAAGGCCATGTCGTCGAGCGGGTCGGCGCCCTCGTCGTCCGAACCGGTCGACGAACACACCTCGCGGCTGTGGTGGCGCAGCGCGTCGATGATCTTGTGCTTGAGGATGCCCACCAGCCAGGTCTTGAGCTGCGAGCGCTGCTCGAAGGCCTGGGGTTTGCTGAGCGCGGCCAGCACGGTGTCCGACACCGCGTCCTCGGCCCAGGCCTCGTTGCGCAGCTGCAAACGCGCAAATTTGAGCAAATACACACGCAGATCGGCCACTTGTTGCTCGAATGAGGTGGCGGCGGGCTCGGACATGGTGGCTGAGTGTAATGAAACGGGCATGGGGACGACCAAAGGCACCGAAGGAGGTTCCCATGTCCCTGTGTCCCCCGCATTTCAATCCCCGCCACGCCGCCGGCCTGGCACTGTGCCTGGGCCTGTCCCTGGGCCAGGCGCTCGCGCAGGCCCAGCCGGCCACACCGCCCACCACCGCCCCAGCGGCAGCGTCGCCCCTGCTGCAAGGCCCCACGCTGCAGGGGCAGGCGTTTGACCTCGCCGCCCTGCGCGGCCAGGTGGTGATGGTGCTGTTCTGGTCCACCGACTGCGCGGTGTGCCGCGACAAGATGCCGGAGTTGCGCGCCAACGTGAAAGGCTGGCAGGGCCAGCCGTTCACCCTGGTCAGCGTGAGCACCGACCGACAGCGCAGCGCCATCGAGGCACACCAGCGGCTGGTCGAGCTCACCGTGCCGGCCTCTCAGCGCTTCACCACGCTCTGGGCCGGCGACAGCCAGCACCGCAACGGCTTCGGCCCGACCGGACAGCTGCCCGCGGTGTTCCTGCTCGACAAGACCGGCCGCGTGGTCGAGAGCTACCACGGCCGGGTGCCTCCCGAGGCCTGGGACCGCATCGCCGATCTGCTCTGAGCTGGAAAAATTTTCGGTCGACGCGTAAGAAACCCGCGCACCGCCTGACCAACGCTCAACCAGCCGGCACACGGCCCGATCCCCGGACGGTGCCACTGGTTGATCTTTCCCCCTGTCGTCCCTCCCTTCATCCACCAGGAGTTTTTCCATGAACCAACGCACCCTCATCGCCGCCGCCGCCACCTCGCTGATGTCGCTGGCCCTGTTGTCGTCCCCCGCCCTGGCCCAGAACGCCGCCAAGGAAAAGTGCTTCGGCATCGCCAAGGCCGGTCAGAACGACTGCGCCAACCTGAGCGGCAGCCACTCCTGCGCCGGCCAGGCCAAGGTCGACAACGACAAGGGCGAGTGGAAGTACGTGCCCGCCGGCACCTGCAAACAAATGAATGGCATGAGCATGGACGAGGCCAAGATGGGCATGAAGAAGTCCTGATCGCCCATCCGCTCCGAAGGCATTCCCATGACCGCCACCGCATCGCCAGCACGCCAGGCTCACGAAGCCTGCGCCACGGGCATCGGCTGGCGGCACCCCCATTACGCCGGGCTGCTCGAACAGCGGCCGGCACTGGACTTCATCGAAGTCCATTCCGAGAACTTCTTCGCCCCCGGCGGTGCCGCGCGCGCGGTGCTGCGCGCGGGCCGTGAGCGCTACCCGGTCAGCCTGCACGGCGTGGGCCTGTCGCTGGGCTCGGCCACCGGCATCGACGCCTGGCACCTCGACCAGCTGGCCGCGCTGGTGCACGAGATCGAACCGGTGCGCGTGAGCGACCACGCCAGCTTCGCGCGCGGCACGCTCCCGAACGCCGAGGCCGTGCACGCGTCCGACCTGCTGCCCTCGCCCTTCACCCGCGACGCGCTCGACGCCCTGTGCGCCAACGTGCAGCGCGTGCAGGACCGCCTGCGCCGGCCCCTCGCGGTGGAAAACCTCTCGGCCTATGTGCGCTGGCAGGCCGCCGACATGGACGAGCCTGCCTTCCTCAACGCGCTGGCGCGCCGCACCGGCTGCCAGTTGCTGGTGGACGTGAACAACGTCTACGTGAACGCGCTCAACGACCACCTGAGCGACCCGCTCGACGGCTGCCGGCGCTGGCTCGACGCGATCGCGCCGGCCGCCGTCGCCGAGCTGCACCTGGCCGGCCATGCGCACTGCGGCGACATCGTGATCGACGACCACGGCAGCCGCGTCTGCGGCGAGGTGTGGGCGCTCTACCGCCACGCGCTGCGGCGCTTCGGCGCCGTGCCCACGCTGATCGAATGGGACACCGACGTGCCCGATCTGTCGGTGCTGCTGGACGAAGCCGCCACCGCGCGCCTGCACGCGCAGGCCGAGCTGGCCCCGGAAGCAGTGGCCTCATGAACATGCTCGCACTGCAACAACAGGCCCTGCTGGCCGCGCTGTTCGAGCGCCCGGGCAGCGGCGCAGCGGCGCAGGCGCGCGAGGCGCTGGACGCGCTGCTCACCCCCCACACCGGTCGCGGCCTCATGGCCTACCAGGCCAACGGCCACGCACTGGCCGAGCGTTCGCTGCACGCCGCCTTCCCCGTCATCGCCGCCCTGATCGGCCACGAGAACTTCGCGCCCCTGGCGCGCGAACTCTGGCACCACCACCCGCCCGCGCACGGCGACCTCGCCCGCTGGGGCGACACGCTGCCCGCCTTCCTGCAACACCATCCGCAGCTCGCCGACCTGCCCTGGCTGGCCGATGTGGCGCGGGTCGAATGGGCGCTGCACCAGGCCGCCGGCGCGCCCGACGAAGACACCGACCTGGCCGGTTTCGCACGCCTCACCAGCGAAGACCCGCAAGGCCTCACACTCGCACTCGCACCCGGCACCGCGGTGTTCACCAGCCGCTGGCCGGTGGCCAGCCTGGTCACCGCGCACCGCGACGGCCAGCCTGGCCTGGCCGAGGTGGCCGAGCGGCTGCAGGCCGGCGTGGGCGAAGCGGCCGTGGTCTGGCGCCAGGGTTTGCGCCCCTGCCTGGCGGGCTGCAGCCCGGCGGTGGCCGCCCTGCTGGGTGCGCTGCTGCAGGGCCTGCCCCTGCCCGACGCGCTGAACACGACAGCAGGCGACGACGCCTTCGACCTCTCCACCTGGCTGGCCGAGGCCGTGCAGCGCGGCCTGGTCATCGGCGTGGCCGACGCGCGCCTCACCTCCCCTTCCCTGTCACACACCACCCCCACCGAGGAGACCCCATGAACCCACCCGACACCCTGCTGCAGCGCGGCCTGGCGCTCTGGAACGGCGTCACCCACGCACTCGACCTCGCGCAGCCCGCGGCCGCGCTCGCCGCGCGCATCTACCTCGCGCAAGCCTTCTTCCTCTCCGGCCTCACCAAGGTCCGCGACTGGGAGACCACGCTGCTGCTCTTCACCGAGGAATACCGCGTGCCCCTGCTGTCGCCCCAGCTCGCCGCCCTCTCGGGCACGGCGGGCGAACTGGCACTGCCCGTGCTGCTGCTGCTCGGCCTGGCCGGGCGCTTCGCGGCGCTGGGCCTGTCGGTGGTGAACGTGGTCGCGGTGATCAGCCTGGCCGAGATCGCGCCCGCCGCGCTGCAGCAGCACATCACCTGGGGCGTGCTGCTGGCCGGTCTGGCGCTCTACGGTGTGGGCAAGTGGTCGATCGACTGCGCCTGGCTGCATCCCCGGCTCAACCGCACGCCGGCAACGGGCATCGCCATGCACTAAGCTCCCGTCTCCATACCGAACCCGGGAGACACGCCTTGCCCCACCAGCCCCCGCGCTTCTCGCGCCGCCACCTGCTGCTGGCCGCCGCCGGCACCACGCTGAGCCCGGCGTGGACGCAGACCGCAACCGCCTGGACGGAAATCGAAAAAGCCGCGCGCGGCCAGACCGTGTACTGGAACGCCTGGGCCGGCAGCGAGCAGACCAACGCCTACCTGCAGTGGGTCGCGCAGCAGCTGAAAGCCTCGCACGGCCTCACCCTGCAACACGTGAAGATCACCGACACCGCCGACGTGGTCAAGCGCGTGCGCGCCGAGAAGGCCGCGGGCCGCAGTGCCGGTGAAGGCACGGTGGACCTGGTGTGGATCAACGGCGAGAACTTCGCCGCCATGAAGCGCGAGGGCCTGCTGTTCGGCCCGTATGCCGAAGCGCTGCCCAACTTCCGCTGGGTCGACACCCGGGGCAAGCCCACCACGCTGAACGATTTCTCCGTGCCCACCGAAGGCATGGAGTCGCCCTGGGGCATGGCCCAATTCACCCTGTTTGCCGACAGCCAGCGCCTGCCGAAACCGCCGCAAAGCATGCAGGCGCTGCTCGCGCTGGCGCGCAGCCAGCCCGGGCGCATCACCTACCCGCGCCTGCCCGACTTCCACGGCACCACCTTCGTCAAGCAGGCGCTGGTCGAGCTCGCGCCCGATGCGAAAGCGCTGGCCCGGCCGGTGACCGACGCCGCGTTCGCCGCGCAGACCGCCCCGCTGTGGCCGTTTCTCGACGCGCTGCGCCCGCACCTGTGGCGCGCCGGCAAACAGTTCCCGCAAAACGCCGCCGCGGTGCGCCAGATGATGGCCGACGGCGAGCTGCTGCTGGCCCTCACTTTCAACCCCAACGAAGCCGCCAACGAGATCGCCGCGAAACGCCTGCCCGCCACGGTGGTGAGCTGGCAGTTCGAGAAGGGCACGATCGGCAACACGCACTTCGTGGCCATCCCGTACAACGCGCGCGCCAAGGCCGGCGCGCAGGTGGTGGCCAACTTCCTGCTCTCGCCCGCCGCGCAGGCGCGCAAGGCCGACATCGCCCACTGGGGCGACCCCACGGTGCTCGACCTGGCGCGCCTGCCCGCGCCCGAGCGCGCGCTGTTCGGCACCGGGCAGTTGCCCGGCCTGGTGAAGGCCCCCGCGCCCACGCTGCCCGAGCCGCATGCGTCGTGGGTCGAGCCGCTGGAGAAAGCCTGGGCGCAGCGCCACGGCGCCTGACCCGCCGCACCGTGTCAGCCCACCGACTCCGCTGGCTGGGTGCCGCCGCCCTGCTGCTGCTCGTGGCGGTGCCAATGCTGTGGACCGCGCTCGAGGCGCTGCGCAGCGGCAGCCAGCCCGCCGCCTGGCGCGCGCTGCGGCAGGAACCGCCGCTGTGGCACGCACTCGCCCTCACGCTCTGGACCGGCCTGGCCTCCACCCTGCTGGCCTGGTGGGGCGCGGCCGCGCTGCTGGCGCAGGGCTTCGTGCGCCAGGGCCTGGCCCGCTTGCTGCGCGGCCTGCCGCTGATGCTGGCCACGCCGCACGCCGCGCTCGCCATCGGCCTCCTGTTCCTGCTCTCGCCCAGCGGCTGGCTGCTGCGCGGTTTCTCGCCATGGCTCACCGGCTTTGACAGCCCGCCACCCTGGCCCACCACGCAAGACCCCTGGGGCCTGGGCCTGGTCCTCGCACTGGTGGCCAAGGAAATTCCCTTCCTGCTGTGGACCGCCGCCACCCAGCTGCAGCGCGACGACGTGCGCCAGCGCTGGCGCGCCGAACACGCGCTGGCCCAGACCCTGGGCTACGCACCGCAGCGCGCCTTCTGGCTGGTGCTGTGGCCGCAGCTCGCGGTGCGCCTGCGCTGGCCGCTGCTGGCGGTGCTGGCCTACGGCCTCACCGTGGTCGACATGGCGCTGGTCATCGGCCCGGCCGCGCCGCCCACGCTCGCGGTGCTGGCCTGGCAGTGGCTGCAGGACGTGGACCCCGCGACCTACGCGCAGGGCGCGGCGGCGGGCGTGTGGCTCGCGCTGCTGGTGCTGGCGTGCAGTGCGCTGTGGATCGGGCTGCAGGCGGTCTTGCGCCGCGCGATGGCGCATGGCCGGGGCCGCCGGGGCCGGGCAGCCGGCGCATCGTTGCCTGCGCGCGCCGGCCTGGGGCTGCTGGCGGGCCTCTACGCCGCGGTGCTGCTCGCGCTGGCCGTCGGCAGCGTAAGCGGTGTGTGGGCCTTTCCGGCCGTGTGGCCGCAGTCGTGGACGCTCGCGGCCTGGCAGCAGGTGGCGCTGAGCAGCCGCACGGCCTGGACCACGCTGTGGCTCGCGGCCGGCAGCAGCGCGATCGCGCTGGTGTGGAGCGTGGCCTGGCTCGAAGTCGCGCCGCGCCGCTGGGACACCGCCGCGCGCCCGGTGCTCTACCTGCCGCTGGTGCTGCCCGCCGTGCTGTGGGTGGTGGGCCTGTACGGCGTGGGCCTGCAGCTGCGGCTGGAGGGCCAGGCGAGCGGCCTGCTGCTGGCGCACACGCTGATGGTGCTGCCCTATGTGCTGCTCGCGCTCAGCCCGGCCTACCTCGGCTTCGACACACGCTGCGCCCAGCTCAACGCCAGCCTGGGCCACGGCACGGCGCGTTTCCTGTGGCGCGTGAAATGGCCGCTGCTGCGGCGCTCGCTGGCCTCGGCCGCCGCCGTGGGTTTTGCGGTGAGCGTGGCGCAGTACCTGCCCACGCTGTATCTCGGCGCGGGGCGTTTTACCAGCGTCACCACCGAGGCCGTCACGCTGGCCTCGGGCGGACAGCGCTCGCTCACCAGCGCCTACGCCGGCCTGCAGATCGCGCTGCCGCTGCTGGCCTTCGCGCTCGCGGCCTGGCTTGGGAGGCCGCGCCGCTTCAGGCATGCTGGTGCCCCATGACGCTCGCCGTGCACATCCACCGACTCGCCACACGCGACCACACGCTGGTGGCGGACCTGCGCTTCGAGGCCGCGCCGGGGCAGATCCTCACGCTGATGGGCCCGAGCGGCTGCGGCAAGAGCTCGGTGCTCGCCGCCATCGCCGGCACGCTGGACACCGAGGCCCTGCGCTTCGAGGGCAGCGTGCGGCTCGACGGCCGCGACATCGGCGCCCTGCCCACCGCGCGGCGCGGCGTCGGCCTGCTGTTCCAGGACGACCTGCTGTTCGCCCACATGACGGTGGCCGAGAACCTGCTGTTCGCCGTGCCCGCCGGCCCGAAGCGCGAGCGCCTGGCGGCGGTGGAGCGCGCGCTGGAGGAGGCAGGCCTGGCCGGCTTCGGTGCGCGCGACCCGGCCACGCTCTCGGGCGGGCAGCGCGCGCGCGTTGCGCTCATGCGCGCCCTGCTCGCGAAGCCCCGCGCCCTGCTGCTCGACGAGCCGTTCTCGCGGCTCGACGCCGCGCTGCGCGACCAGTTCCGCGCATTCGTGTTCGAGCACCTGCGCGCCGGGCAGATCCCGGCCGTGCTGGTCACGCACGACGCGGCCGACATCGCCGACCCGGCGCGGGTGCTGGAGCTGGGCCGTGCTTGACCGGGTGGTGCAACAGGCGCTCAAGCCGCTGCTGGCGCGCGCGGCCACCGGCCTGGTGCGCGGGGGCGTGGGCGCCGACGCGCTGACCTTCACCGGCTTCGGCCTGGGGCTGGCCGCGGCCACGGCCATCGCGCTCGGCCACTTCCTGACCGGCCTGGCGCTGCTGCTGCTCTCGCGCCTGATGGACGGGCTCGACGGCGCCGTGGCGCGCGCCACCACGCCCACCGACCGCGGCGGCTTTCTCGACATCACGCTCGACTTCCTGTTCTACGCCGCCATCCCGCTGGCCTTCGCGCTGGCCGACCCGGCCACCAACGCGCTGCCCGCGGCCGTGCTGCTGGCCAGCTTCATCGGCACCGGCAGCAGCTTCCTGGCCTTCGCCATCGTCGCGGCCCAGCGCGGGCTGACATCGACCGCCCTGCCCGACAAGAGCTTCTACTTCCTCGGCGGCCTGACCGAAGCCACCGAAACCCTGGCCGCGTTTGTCGCCATGTGTCTGTGGCCGTCGTGGTTCCCGCAGATCGCGTACGGCTTCGCGGCGCTGTGCGCCCTCACCACCGCGCTGCGCATCGTCTGGGGCTACCGGCGCTTCCGCTGATGCCAGGCGTCAAGCGGTCTGCCTATACTTTGCGCACCATGCAACTCCACGCGCACACCCCATGAGCCCGGCCTCCGCCTGGCTCGAAGCCGCCTTCCTGGGCCTGATCCAGGGGCTCACCGAATTCCTCCCCGTCTCCTCCAGCGCCCACCTGCGCATCATCGGCCCGCTGCTGCCCTCGGGCGGAGACCCGGGCGCGGCCTTCACCGCCATCACCCAGATCGGCACCGAGGCCGCGGTGCTGCTCTACTTCCGGCACGACATCGTGCGCATCTTCCTGGCCTGGTGGGCCTCGCTCACGCAAGCCAGCAAACGCCAGGACCCGGACGCGCGCATGGGCTGGCTGATCATCATCGGCTCGGTGCCCATCGTGGTGCTGGGCCTGCTGTTCAAGGACGCGATCGAAGGCTCGCTGCGCAACCTCTACATCACGGCCACCATGCTGATCGTGTTCGCGCTGTTCCTCGCCGCGGCCGACCGCTTCGGCCGCCGCGAGCGCACGCTGAAGCAGCTCAGCTGGGGGCACGGCGTGCTGTTCGGGCTGGCGCAGGCCATGGCGCTGATCCCGGGTGTGTCACGCTCGGGCGGCACCATCACCGCCGGCCTGCTGATGGGCTACACCCGCGAGGCCGCGGCGCGCTATTCCTTCCTGCTCGCGATTCCGGCCGTGATGGGCTCGGGCTTCTACCAGCTGTTTCGCAGCTGGCAGCACGGCAGCCCGGTCGCGCCCGGCCCCACCGCGCTGGCCACGCTGATCGCCTTCGGCGTGGGCTACGGCGTGATCGTGCTGTTCCTCAAGCTGGTGTCCACGCGTGGCTACATGGCCTTCGTGTACTACCGCATCGCGCTCGGCATCCTGGTCTTCGTGCTGCTGGGCACGGGCACCCTCAAGGCCTTGTGAGCGCGCCGTGAACGTTCCCACCGACGGCGGTTTCTGGTCGCAGCGCTGGCAGGGCCGGGCACCCTGGCGCGTGCTGTTCTGGCGCGACATGCTCACCGTGGGCAGCGCCATCAACCTGTGCACCGGCTTCGTCGCGCTCTGGCTGATCTCGCAGGACCAGCCGATCGCCTGGGCGCTGGCGGTGCACTTCGCGCCCGTGCCCTACAACGCCTTCCTGCTGCGCTCGCTCTGGCGCACACCGGGCAAACCGGGCTGGACGCTGGCCGGCGCGGGGGCCTGGTTCGCCGGCATGCTGGTGGTCTGAGAACCAGGCTCACAGGCGCTGCACGCCGCGGCGGCGCAGCAGCCACTTCTCGGCCTCCACCGCGAGGAAGATGCCACCGGCCAGCGTGGCGATGAGCAGCCAGGTGGCGGCGTCGGGCGACGCGGTGCCGAACAGGGCCTGCGCCGGCGGCGCGAAGGTGAACAGCGCCTGCAGCACGACGATGACCGTGCAACTCCACAGCGCCGCCCGGTTGCCCAGCAGCGTCTCGCGGGTGAAGGCGCTGGCGGTGAAGTGGCGCACGTTGAAGAGGTAGACGATCTCGCCCAGCACCAGCATGTTGACCACCGCGGTACGCGCCACGTCCAGGCCGCCGCCGCGCGACAGCACCCACTCGAAGACACAGAACGACGCCGCCATCATGAGCAGGCTCACGAACAGCACGCGCGTGAGCAGCCAGCGTGTGATCAGCGGCTCGGCTGGCGGGCGCGGCGGGCGCTGCATCACGCCGCGCTCGGCCGGCTCGAAGGCCAGCGGAATGTCGAGCGTGATGCTGGTGACCATGTTGACCCAGAGGATCTGTGCCGCCGTCACCGGCATCGCCAGGCCGGCGAACACCGCCAGCAGGATCAGGCCGGCCTCGCCGCCGTTGGTGGGCAGCACGAACAGCAGCGACTTCTTGATGTTGTCGAACACCGTGCGCCCCTCGCGCACCGCACCGACCACGGTGGCGAAGTTGTCGTCGGTGAGCACCAGGTCGGCGGCTTCGCGCGCGGCGTCGGTGCCGCGCAGGCCCATGGCCACGCCGATATCGGCCGCGCCGAGCGCGGGCGCGTCGTTCACGCCGTCGCCGGTCATGGCCACCAGCACGCCCTGCGCCTGCAGCGTGTGCACCAGACGCAGCTTGTGCTCGGGGCTGGCGCGGGCCACCACGTCGGTCTCGCGCAGGCGCTGGTTCAGGCCGGCGTCGTCCAGCGCGTCGATCTGTTCGCCGGTGAGCGGCTGGCCGTCGCGCAGCCCGAGTTCGCGCCCGATGGCCGAGGCCGTGACCGCGTGGTCGCCGGTGATCATCAGCACGCGGATGCCCGCGCGCCCGCAGTCGGCCACGGCCTGCACCGCCTCGGGGCGCGGCGGGTCCATCAGGCCGGCCACACCGAGCAGCGTGAAGCGCGGCGTGATGTCGGCCATGGCC